>NZ_CP136910.1:3785000-4440000 GCF_033100115.1 Anaerocolumna sp. AGMB13020
TGGACCGCAACAAGTGAGATGAAAGGTAGCAGAATGGTTTTGGGAAAGCCAGCCAAAGAGAGTGAAAGCCTCGTATGCGAAACCGGAAGTCAGCGAGCGGGATCCGAAGTACCACGAGACACGAGAAACCTTGTGGGAATTAGGGGGGACCACCCCCCAAGGCTAAATACTACTTAGTGACCGATAGTGCATAGTACTGTGAAGGAAAGGTGAAAAGAACCCCGGGAGGGGAGTGAAAGAGAACCTGAAACCCTGTGTTTACAAGCTGTGGAACACCTATTTACAGGTGAACCGCGTACTTTTTGTAGAACGGTCCGGCGAGTTACGTCGATTGGCAAGGTTAAGAACTAAAGGTTCGGAGCCGAAGGGAAACCAAGTCTGAATAGGGCGAATATAGTCAATCGGAGTAGACCCGAAACCGGGTGATCTACCCATGTCCAGGTTGAAGCTGCCGTAAAAGGCGGTGGAGGACCGAACACACATCCGTTGAAAAGGGTGGTGATGAGGTGTGGGTAGGGGAGAAATTCCAATCGAACCCGGAGATAGCTGGTTCTCCTCGAAATAGCTTTAGGGCTAGCCTTGGTTTAGTCTAATGGAGGTAGAGCACTGAATATCCTAGGGGGCGTCAAAGCTTACCGAAGATTATCAAACTCCGAATGCCATATAGATGATGACCAGGAGTCAGACTACACGAGATAAGTTGGGTAGTCAAAAGGGAAAAAGCCCAGACCACCAGCTAAGGTCCCAAAGTGCGTGTTAAGTGGAAAAGGATGTGGGATTTCGAAAACAACTAGGATGTTGGCTTAGAAGCAGCCACACATTAAAAGAGTGCGTAATAGCTCACTAGTCGAGAGGTCCTGCGCCGAAAATGTCCGGGGCTAAAACACGACACCGAAGCTGTGGATAGTAGTGAATACTACTGTGGTAGAGGAGCATTCTTAATACCGACGAAGCGATACCGTAAGGAGTCGTGGAGGGATAAGAAGAGAGAATGCCGGAATGAGTAGCGAGATGAAAGTGAGAATCTTTCAGGCCGAATATCTAAGGTTTCCAGAGTAAAGCTGATCTGCTCTGGGTAAGTCGGGACCTAAGGCGAGGTCGAAAGACGTAGTCGATGGACAACAGGTTGAAATTCCTGTACCTTATAAAAACAGAACTGTGGGGACGCAGAGACAAAGTCAGAGCCGGGTGAGGAATACCCGGTACAAGCGAGGTACCAGTGGAGCAGGAAAATCCGTTTCACAATGGGAAGACGTGATGTGGACCGAAATATAAGTAGGGAAGCTGATGGAGGCACTGCCAAGAAAAGCCGCTATTGTTTTTTATAAGCCCGTACCGTAAACCGACACAGGTGGATGAGGAGAGAATCCTAAGGCCGACGGGAGAAGCATTGTTAAGGAACTCGGCAAAATGACCCCGTAACTTCGGGAGAAGGGGTGCCTGTAGAAATACAGGCCGCAGAGAATTGGCCCAAGCAACTGTTTAGCAAAAACACAGGTCTATGCAAAACCGTAAGGTGAAGTATATGGGCTGACGCCTGCCCGGTGCTGGAAGGTTAAGGGGAGATGTTAGGAGCAATCCGAAGCGTTGAACTTAAGCCCCAGTAAACGGCGGCCGTAACTATAACGGTCCTAAGGTAGCGAAATTCCTTGTCGGGTAAGTTCCGACCCGCACGAAAGGCGTAATGATTTGGGCACTGTCTCGACAATGCACCCGGTGAAATTGAAATACCAGTGAAGATGCTGGTTACCTGCGCCAGGACGGAAAGACCCCATGGAGCTTTACTCTAGCTTGATACTGGGATTCGGTATTGCATGCACAGGATAGGTGGGAGGCTATGAAGCGGTGACTCCGGTTGCCGCAGAGCCGTTGTTGGGATACCACCCTTGCAGTACTGGGTTTCTAACATGTGCCCGTGATCCGGGCAGTGGACAATGTCAGGTGGGGAGTTTGACTGGGGCGGTCGCCTCCGAAAGGGTATCGGAGGCGCTCAAAGGTCCTCTCAGGATGGACGGAAACCATCCGCAGAGTGCAAAGGCATAAGAGGGCTTGACTGCGACACCGACGGGTGGAGCAGGTACGAAAGTAGGACTTAGTGATCCGGTGGTATAAAGTGGGATTGCCATCGCTCAACGGATAAAAGCTACCCTGGGGATAACAGGCTTATCACTCCCAAGAGTTCACATCGACGGAGTGGTTTGGCACCTCGATGTCGGCTCATCGCATCCTGGGGCTGTATTAGGTCCCAAGGGTTGGGCTGTTCGCCCATTAAAGCGGTACGCGAGCTGGGTTCAGAACGTCGTGAGACAGTTCGGTCCCTATCCGGCGCGGGCGTAGGATATTTGAGAGGAGCTGACCTTAGTACGAGAGGACCGGGTTGGACTGACCTCTGGTGTATCGGTTGCACTGCCAAGTGCATGGCCGAGTAGCCAAGTCGGGACGGGATAAACGCTGAAGGCATCTAAGCGTGAAGCCCCCCTTAAGATAAGATATCCCATGCGAATGCAGTAAGACCCCTGAAAGACGATCAGGTGGATAGGTTAGAGGTGGAAGTGCAGTAATGCATGCAGCTGACTAATACTAATAGGTCGAGGGCTTGACCTAAAGATTAGATGAAATCAAAAAAGTGTGTAGTTTTGAAGATACAAATCGAATGAAAGACTGTGAAGGCCTTATAAATAGAAGAACGACTTGTGGTTTAATGTTTTATAAACACACAAGTCGTTTTTATTTGCTCAGGATTATGTTTCTGTTATAAATATTTCTTAAAGTAAAAATTAAAAAATGATTAGTTTAAATATAAGATATATAAAATGTATGGAAAAAACAGTTGATTAACGTTCTTATAAATAAAGTAAAGATAAGAATTGAGTTAGCCACTTATGTAATAAAAAGTTGAGGATTTTTATTTATTTATCCACAAAAATATTGAAATAAAATACATTGATCCACAATCTGAGATGTTATATAAACAAGTATAATCGGCAGGACTGTAAAAATAAATAATAAGTACGTACATTTAACAAGAATATCGATGACTCTTAAAAATTTATTCATAGTAATTCATTGAGGTAGATTTATTCGTAAAATTCATTAAATTGATTTCATTAACTTGAACTCAATAAAGTGAATTCAATAAAGTAAATTCAATAAAGTAAATTCAATAAAGTAAATTCATTAACGTGAAGTCATGAAAGTAAATTTATTAAAGTGAACACATGAAAGTGAATTCATTATAATAAATTTATGAAGCAATATAGTATCAGTTGAATATATGAAAATTAGTGATAATAATCCAAGCCAGATTTAAAATTACAAAGTATGTGACGTTTCATCTGCTCTTATGAATAAGCTTTTTAATATGAATAAGATCCTCTTTATCGCATTCAGCTTTAGCATACCTTGCTTTCTCATAATAGTAAGCGATGGTTTCAGCATTACTTTTTTTGCTATCCTCCTCTAAATTCTTTTGTTTAAGAATATATTCTGCTAATTCCAAAGGAGTTGCTGAAACAACAGGCATAGAGGATTCTTTATTATTTGATACAACAGCTCTGCAAAAAGCTTTTCTTATTTTATCACTATAAGTCTGATTCCCAAGAAGGAAAAAACTCTTTTTACGGGCATGAAAACCATTTCCTTTAAGCTTTT
This sequence comes from Anaerocolumna sp. AGMB13020, assembly GCF_033100115.1. Lineage (NCBI taxonomy): Bacteria > Bacillati > Bacillota > Clostridia > Lachnospirales > Lachnospiraceae > Anaerocolumna > Anaerocolumna sp. AGMB13020. The sequence continues at coordinate 3,788,652 of NZ_CP136910.1, forward strand.
CTTTTTTATCAAAAGGGGATATGAATTCCGTATTATCCCGTAAGAGATCCCTTTTACCCCGATAGAAAGCCTGATATAGCCTGTATACAGCATAAGACAGAAGCGCTAGTAAAGCGGCTATGGTTACGAAAGCGAGAAGTACTGTGAGTATTTTTTGTATATATTCCATCAGTGGTGACACCGCTGCAGGAGGTTCCTTAAACTCGTAATTCTCTAACGCAAAGTCTGGTTTCTCCTCATTTTGTGGTAACATATTATTATCAGAATTGCCAATAAAGGAAAATATCCATCGAAGGAAGGAGAGAACCCCATTTTTAAGAAGAGAAATGACATTTCCCAGAGGCAGGCTGGTAAAGCTTATCATAGAGATTATCACAACACCTAGAAAGAATAGGATAAAGGTATGATTGGCTGCTTTAATCTGGCGAAAAGGTACATTACTTGTTTCCTGCTGCAGGTTGAAGTATTGCTCAAAATTAATCAGATAACTGTTTATAAAATAAAGAACAATAAAGAACAATGTCATTTGAAATAAAAAAGTATTTAAATAGATAAGCTCTAACTGTGTGTTTATGATGATTAATGAAAGAAATACAAGTAGTAGTGAGGGACTACTATTTTTTCTGCGCAAATTTTCTTCTTTTAATCTTTGAACCAATCCAAATATAGTTACAAATAGTATATAAACTGAAAATAATATTTTGGTAAGCAGTGATGGGCTAACCCAAAACACTGTCGCTATAAGAGTAAGATGTATAAGGAGGAAGGACCAAATATGCTTTAGTCTATTTCTTATGATATAGGACAATAATAGCCCGGTAAATGGGATTAAGGCTAATATCCAAAGGTTTGACATTTGGAAAAAAAGTAATATCGTACCCATAATGGCATAAACAGCCATAAAAGACATCATATGGTTAAAAATGTCAATTACAACGTGATATATTCGATTATTCATCTGCTGCTCCATTCTACAGTATGTCTATGGTTCTATAAATATAGTATACAAAACAATAGCTATGTAAATTAATAGACGGTAAAGAAATAAAAGTATTGCAGTAGCGTGTATAGTTTAAAAGTATGAGTAGCTTATGAGCAAAATTAAAATAAAAATTAACATAGTTTTAAAGGTAATTACAATCTACACAGTTTAAATTTGGGACCAGATGATGGTATTGGCTTTTAGTTCATCAAAGATTATAGCAGTAATATCATTATTTTTAGGAAAAATCCAATGAAAATCAATTTTTGCGGCGGCCATTCTACATAATAAGGATTGGTAATCTTCTTTCTGATATGTTGAAATAAAGATAGCGTAATCATTTGTTCCGGTAAGACATTCGTTTTCCATATAATCTACAAAAGGAAAGGATTTTTTATTTGTATCCAGCAGGCTCAGCACCTTATTAATCGCATCCATGTGATGTATTCCTGAGCCCGGTTTTATGATTTCACAAGCTTCACCTCTTATAGTAAGACAATTGGTATGAAAGGAAACAGGGATACCCTGAGCCAGAAATCTCATGGAAAGACTCGCGGCCAGAGAGATGCTTTCTTCTTCCAGGCCTTCTTGTCTTAAGGTGGTTCCCTGTTCCAGATTCAACAATATCTTTACCTGAAAGGAAGAGGTGTAGTTATATGCATTTACCTGTAAATCACCAGTCTTTGAGGAAGCCTTCCAGTTGATGGATTTTAGTGCATCATAAGGCTGATATTCTCGGATACCTCTGAATTCAAAAGGGTCCTCATTGGTAAAACGTTTTGTTAATACCATTCCAAGCAGATTCTTAAACAAAGCATCCAGGTCTGGTACATCAAGAAGTTTTGGATATACATACAGGGAGATATTCTGGGACCAGTTCTTTACCATTTCAGTGGATATGAATAAATTAGAGCAAATAACATCCGCGCGATCAACAATGAAGTAACCGCGGTGCTTAACCTGAAAGGGTAGCTGCCTGGTCAGTCTTTGATACATCATAAGGGAGAGGATATCACTTCGGTAATAGTTATCAGTAATATTAGCATTTTCCAAATCTGGAAAGGCAAAGTACCTGGAGGTCCTAAATTTGACCTTTAGCAAAGGAAGAGGCAAAAGCTTGCGATTCGTTATAGTTTCTACCAGTGTAAGCTCTTCGCCGACTACAACCGTGTCCTTTGATAAGTGAAGCTCTACAGAAAGATTTTTATCCCAGAATTTACGGTAAAGGTATTTCTGGAGTATATAGATGAGATAAGCAGCTATAGCGGCGGCAACCAGCTCCATAACATTACCTCCCTTTAAAATCTTCCGTAGGAACAGGAACAGTATCTATAATACCTGTCAGCAGTTCTCTGGCGGCCTCAATTCTTTGGAAGGAAGTCTTTAATACCAGACGATGTGAGAGGACAAAAGGAGCAAGATACTGTATATATTCAGGAATGGCATAATCGAATCCCTTTAGAGCACTATAAGCCTGTATGGCTCTTAAGAAGGAAAGACTGCCTCTGGGGCTTACCCCTAGTGCAATGTCTTTATGATTTCTGGTTCGTTGAACCAGGTCAATTATATATTCCATTAAAGACGGGTGAACGTAAACCTTTTTGATTTCTTCCTGTAAGGAAAGCAGTTCTTCTTTTGTACATACGGGTAAGAGATTCTCGAGAGGAGAAGCATTCATAAAGCGGTTCAGTAATGCTATTTCCTCGGTCAGGGTTGGAAAACCCATGGAAAGTTGCATAAGAAAACGATCTAACTGAGCTTCCGGTAACGGAAAGGTACCTGCAGTTTCAACTGGATTCTGAGTGGCAATTACCAGGAAGGGTTTCTGCAAGAGATGGGTAACACCATCAAGGGTAATCTGCCTTTCCTCCATACACTCTAATAAGCTGGACTGTGTTCTGGGGGTGGCTCTGTTGATTTCATCTGCCAGCAGGATATTCGTTAATACTGGTCCTTCTCTGAACACAAAATCACCTTGCTTTTGATTGTAATAGTTGATACCTGTAATGTCTGATGGAAGAAGATCCGGTGTAAACTGAATTCTTTTGAAATCTGCTTTAAGAGATTTTGCCAGAGATTTGGCTAATACTGTCTTACCTGTACCGGGAACGTCCTCCAGCAATACATGTCCGTTGGCCAGGAGAGCCGTTAGAATCAGATCAATAACATTACTTTTACCGACAATCACTTTCTCAATATTTACTTTTATAGAATTAACTTTCTGTTGTAATTCTGACATTTTATAACCCCTTTTACATAAAATAATCATTGGTCTGGTTAGATTTAATTTATATATTACGTTCGTTTTATTGAGTTCAGATATAAAAAAGCCAATACAGAAAAATGGATATAGAAAGCTTTATATATGTAAACAACGAAAGACGATTTATTTAATAGTAACATAATGGAAATAAAATTCCAATCCTAATAATGAGCTTTTGTTTTCGATCTTCCTATGATATAATTGCAGTCAAGCTCACATATATAAAAATCGAGGAATTTTTATAACTGGTGAGAGAAAGGGTGATATTATGATATGTAAATCCTGTGGCAGAACGATAGATAATGAGAATTCAAATTTTTGCTTTTACTGCGGAACTTCTCTAAAAGAAGGGAGAGCAGATGATTTTGTATCAGGTCCTGTAACAGGGAGCCAGGAATATGATAAGAGCATAATGAACAGCACAGCTAAAGCGGAAGCAAAAGATGGAGAGAAGCCTTTGTCTATGCCCAATTGGCTTGGATCAATGTTGCTTCCATTTATTCCGATTATCGGAATAGTAGCATACATAATTATGCTGGTATATTGGGGGTTTGGCGGTAAAGCTCCTGAAAGTAAAAAGAACTGGGCACGGGCGAGTTTAATTGTATTTGCTGTTTCTCTTATATTGTTAGTATTTTATTTTAGCGCAGGGCTGCAGCAGTTAGAGGCATCAGGATTTGATGTCAACAGCTATATGCAGCAGTTTTTAGTAAATCCCTAAGTATGGCTCTGTCTGCCTTGTTTTTTTGCCTAGGTAATAAAAGATAAAGGAATATTAGAGGTTAAATTTAAAGGTATAGTTCTAGTGGGATATCGAAGGGTTTTAAATAATAAATTCTTTTGGGAAGCTCCATTGTAAAGTATTTTAAATAATTTATATCCCCTGTTTCTGTTTGTAAATCTGGTAATAATAAAACCGCTCAACGGCTATCTCTTCACTGACTGATACCCCAGGTATTTCAGGATATTTTACAGAAGTCCATTGAGCGGTTCTTGGAGTTATAGTTCTGTGTTCTTGTATTAATTTCCTAAGATATCATCAATCTTCTTCAATTCTTCATCTGTAAAAGAAAGATTCTTTAATGTACCTACATTTTCTACAATCTGAGATGCTTTGCTGGCTCCGATTAAAGCAGTAGTAATCTTACCTCTTCTGAGTACCCAGGCAAGAGCCATCTGGGCCATACTCTGTCCGCGCTCTTTTGCTATAAGATCCAGTTGCCTTACCTTATTAATCTTATCTTCTGTCACAGAATCTTCCTTTAGGAAAGGACTATTGGGGTCAGCTGCTCTGGAATCCTTTGGGATACTGCCAAGATATTTGTTGGTAAGAAGACCTTGTGCTAAGGGACAGAAAGCAATGCTTCCTACACCGTGCTCATCAAGTACCGGTGATAAATCCTCTTCAACCCAGCGATTGAACATACTGTAATTGGGCTGATGAATCAGAAGAGGGGTTCCAAGCTCTTTTAAGATCCTGACAGCTTTGTCTGTCTGCTCACCATTATAATTGGATACACCCACATAGAGGGCTTTGCCGGAACGTACAATATGGTCAAGTGCCATCATTGTCTCCTCAAGTGGAGTGTTGGGATCCGGTCTATGGTGGTAGAATATATCTACATAGTCCACTCCCAGTCTTTTAAGGCTCTGGTCAAGGCTGGAGATGAGATATTTTCTGCTGCCCCAGTCACCATAAGGACCCGGCCACATATAATAACCGGCTTTGGAGGAGATTAAGATTTCATCACGATAAGGCTTTAATTCATTTTTTAGAATCTTTCCGAAGTTTTCTTCCGCAGAACCTGGAACCGGACCATAATTATTTGCAAGGTCAAAATGAGTAATACCATTATCAAAAGCAGTTGTTACCAGGCTGACCATATTATCGTATACGTTAACGGAACCAAAATTATGCCATAATCCAAGGGAAAAGGCAGGAAGTTTAAGACCGCTGTTACCGCAGCGATTGTATACCATGGTCTCATAACGTTTTTCATTTGCTTGATACATATTCTATACACCTCGATTCTTAAGTTTAAAGGAGTTTAATCTAAATAAAAGGACACTCTCTTTTATAGAATCATATAACGGAAGCTTATGTATTTCAAGGTATTATATTATACTTAATTTATCAGTAGTATGATATTTTACATTGTTTATGGCTTGGAACTCCTGGCATATGTGAAGCAGCGTTACAGGATTGAGTAACAGGCAGATGAAAACACTAGCGTTATAAGCCTCTCGGATAAGAACCTATTCTTAGAAAGACATGGAAGAATTGTAATAAACAGTACGAAAAAGCCAGGAATCGTATTGACAGGGGCAGAATCATGTTTTATATTTAACATTACAATGTGCCTTTTATGGGCGGATATTGTCAGGTATCGATTATCAGACGAAGAATAAGTCAAAATACGTATAAACGGACAACCGTTTAAAAGGTAAGGAAAAGGAAGGAAACTATATGAATAAAGTAAGAACCAGATTTGCACCCAGCCCCACCGGAAGAATGCACGTGGGAAATTTAAGAACGGCCCTTTACGAGTATCTTATTGCCAAACATGAAGGAGGCGATTTTCTTCTTCGTATTGAAGATACAGATCAGGAGCGTTTTGTAGAAGGTGCAACGGAGATTATATATAATACTTTAAATAAAACAGGCCTCATACATGATGAAGGACCGGATAAGGATGGCGGCTGCGGTCCTTATGTACAGAGTGAGAGACAAGCCAGCGGAATCTATTTAAAATATGCAAAAGAGTTAATTGATAAAGGGGAGGCTTATTACTGCTTTTGTACCAAAGAGCGCTTAAGTACCTTGAAAAGTGTGGTTTCCGAGACAGAGGATAAAGAAATCATCAAATATGACAAACATTGCTTACACCTAAGCAAAGAAGAGATAGAAGCCAACCTGTCAGCAGGTATACCTTATGTTATTCGTCAGAACACGCCTGTGGAGGGAACAACTTCATTTACTGATGCAATTTACGGTGAGATTACTGTTGAGAATGCAGAGCTGGATGATATGATCCTTATGAAATCAGATGGTTACCCTACTTATAACTTTGCTAATGTAATCGATGATCACCTGATGAACATTACACATGTAGTAAGAGGAAATGAATATCTGTCTTCAACACCGAAATACACAAGACTCTACAATGCATTTGGCTGGGAAGAGCCGGTATATGTTCATTGCCCTCTGATTACAAATGAGGAGCATAAAAAGCTCTCCAAGAGAAGCGGACATTCTTCATTTGAAGATTTATTAGAGCAGGGTTTTGTAACGGAAGCAATTGTTAACTTTATAGCACTTCTTGGATGGAGCTCTGGTACCAATGAGGAGCTATTTACTTTAGATGAACTGATCAAGGAATTTGATTATACGCATATCAACAAGTCACCCGCTGTATTTGACATGGGCAAATTAAGATGGATGAATGGTGAGTATATTAAAAAGATGGAGATTGAGAAATATTACGAGCTTATTCTTCCGCATATCAGGGAAGTCGTGAAAAAGGATTATGACCTGAAGAAGATTGCCGAATTGGTTAAGACACGTATCGAGACACTTCTGGATGCAAAGGATATGATTGATTTCTTTGATGAGCTTCCGGATTATGACGTAGCTATGTATACCCATAAGAAGATGAAGACGGATACAGAAATCGCGCTGAATGTTTTAACAGAGCAGCTGCCGCTTTTAGAGGCGCTGGAGGAGTTCAAGATCGAAACCATTGAGAAGACGATTATGGCTTATATTGCAGAAAAAGGCATTAAGAACGGAACGGGTCTATGGCCTCTTCGTACTGCAGTATCCGGCAAGCAGTCTACGCCGGGAGGTGCCTACGAGATTGCTGAAATCCTTGGTAAAGAGGAGAGCTTAAGAAGAATCCGTATCGGTATTGAGAAATTAAGACAGGGTTAAGCCTATGGAAATAAATCAGTCGCAGCTTGCGGCAATCAGACACTATACCGGGCCCATGATGGTACTTGCAGGGCCCGGTTCCGGTAAAACACTGGTAATAACCAGAAGGGTACAGGAGCTAATTGAGCATTATGGAGTGAATCCGGCCAATATTCTGGTTATTACCTTTACAAAAGCAGCAGCAGAGGAAATGAAGGAAAGGTTCTTTAAACTCACCGGGCATAAGACGCCGGGTATATCTTTTGGAACCTTCCACTCTGTATTCTTTACCATACTTAAGTATGCCTACGGCTATAATGCCTCTAATATTATCAGAGAGGAACAGCGCTATGGCTTTATAAAGGAAATCATACATAACATGTCTCTTGAGGCACCGGATGAGAAGGAATTCTCAGAAGAGATCCTCTCAGAAATCAGCCTGGTGAAAGGTGAGAGGCTGAATCTGGAACATTATTATTCTGTAAACTGTTCTGAAGATAATTTTAAGAAGATCTACCAGGCATATGAGAGTAAACTGGCAGCTTCCAATCTCATAGATTTCGATGATATGCTGGTGTTATGTTTAGAGCTATTAACGCAGAGACCGGACATTCTAACATTGTGGCAGAATAAATACCAATATATCTTAATTGATGAATTCCAGGACATTAATAAAGTTCAATACGATGTAATCAGACTTCTGGCGGGGCAATTAAGCAATTTATTTATCGTTGGGGATGATGACCAGGCTATCTATCGTTTCCGTGGTGCAAAACCCGAGATAATGCTTAACTTTGAAAAAGATTACCCTGCTTGCCGGAGAATAGAGTTAAGATATAATTACCGCTGCGGCAGTAAGATTGTTCAATGTGCCTCGGCACTGATAAAGAATAATAACAAAAGGTATGAGAAGGAAATCAAATCCGCTACGGGAAAAGGCGGAGAGGTGGCTATCCGCTCCTTTGAGAACTTAAAAACGCAGAATCTTTCAGTGGTAGGGGAAATCTTGAAATACAATCAAGAGGGTATTCCCTATTCTCAGATTGCCGTATTGTTCCGAACGAATATTCAACCAAGGGCCCTGGTTGAGAAAATGATGGAATACAATATCCCTTTTCACATGAGGGACAGAATACCAAATCTTTATGAACACTGGATAGCTCAGGATATTATCGCTTATATCAAGTTGGCAGCAGGAGAACTGGAGCGAAGGCATTTTTTGCAGATTGCAAACAGGCCGAACCGTTATATAAGCAGAGAATGTATGAAGGAGCAGCAGATAGATTTCCTGATGCTTCGTAAGTTCTACGGGGATAAAGACTGGATGTTAGACCGTATCGATAAGCTTGAGTATGATTTGAATCTGATCCGGAATATGAATCCTTATGGAGCAGTTACTTATATCAGACGGGGTGTGGGGTATGAGGAATTCACTGCTGATTATGCCAGGCTAAGAAATCTTAAGTCCGAAGAATTAATTGAAATATTAGATGAATTGGCAGAGAGTGCAAAGAATTATGATACCTTTGACAGCTGGTTTCATCATATGGAAGAGTATAAAGAAGAACTTAAGGTAAAAGCCAGGGAAGCCAGAGAAAATAATACCGATATGGTAACACTTGCAACCATGCATAGTTCCAAGGGGCTTGAATATAAAGTAGTATTTATCATAGATGCCAATGAAAGCATTACACCCTACCGTAAAGCAGTATTAGAAGCAGACATGGAAGAGGAGAGAAGACTTTTTTATGTGGCGGCTACCAGAGCAATGGATTATCTTCATATATATTCCTCTAAAGAAAGATATAACAAGGAACTCACGATATCCAGATTTGTAGGTGAAATGCTCCTTGACCGTGATACGCTTACGCCAGGAACCCTCGTTGAGCATAAAACCTATGGTAAAGGTCAGATTACAGCCAGAGATGCCGGAAAGATCAGCATACACTTTGAAGAAAAAGCGGTTACCAAAACCATGAATTTGGATTACTGTATACAAAACAGATTATTATCCATACGTTCAGATTTGGAGAAAGCTTAAGTAAGAAATATGAAATGCAGCTTTATAAAGAATGCCTTACTGTCTCTGGTTAAGGGGAAACCTCAATTTGGGTTAATGCGGTAGTGTTCAGGTAACTAAAGCATATTTGCTGCTGAAGCAGCTCTTTCTCACGCTGTCTTACATCAATGTAAATTGCAGGTATTGGTATTAATTGTATTTGCTCAAGTAGTATCAGAACTAAAAAAGCCGCTGCAGGATTGCTTATTCCTGTAGCGGCTGTAATTTACTCTTCTTCGTCCTCTTCATCATCGAACATTTCGTCGAATTCTTCGCTGTCCATTAACTCATCAAAGGCTTCTGAAACAGCTTCGAACTCTTCATCATTTTCAATGTTGATAAGTTCTATCTCATCGTTATCATGCTCAATGAACTGATACAGGAAGATCTCGCCTTCTTCTTCATCATCATTGTCAGCAGGTACAAGTGCGATATAATCCTTTTCTCCAACAGGGAATATACAAAGAACTTCACATTCTAATTCACTGCCGTCATCAAGTGTTAAAGTTACATTCATATGCTCATGCTCATGGTCATGATCATGTCCGCAGCCGCAATCATGGCCGTGTACGTGTTCGCTCATTTAAAATACCTCTCTTTCGATATGCCAGTTCTATTATGGCATAAAATATTAATACAAGATCTTAGCCTTAATTCAGGGTGTGGAAAATGCTCCGCGTTTATTCACATCTGGCTCCTTTGCATTACACTTTGACTTTAACAGATAACCTGTTAAATTGCAAGGTAAAGTTCAGTAAAAATATAGATATATTTTTCTTAAAAGATATTGACAATATATTAAAATAGAATAAAATAGACAATAGATTTGGCTGGAGTAAACTACCCGCAAACAGGCTTGCAATAAGGGCGTTTGCGGTTTTTGGGTGAGGGAGAGGAGAGAGTTCTAAAGTGACCAATGCTAAGGGCAGCAGCAGACCGTCAGATAATCAAAATAATAACAGGTACGATCAGAAGATCACAGGCAGGGATACAAGTACTAATAGAGGTGCCGACAAAAGAAATCAACGAAGTTTTTCAGGAAACGGCACCAGTGAGCGCAGACCTATGAATTCAAACTGGAACAGCAATGGGGCAAAGGAACAGAGAGCTCCGGGTACAGGATATCAGGGAAACCGGAATAATAATACCACAAAATCTTTCGGGAATTCAAATCGTGAGAATACGACAGGCAGAACCTCAGATGCGCCCAGGAATACGAACCAGTCCAGAAGTTCCGATAATTCCTTTAGAGGAAAAGATGACGGAAAATTCAATAATGCCAAAAGAACTTACAGACCCTACAGCAGAGAAAATTCTCGTCCTGGGTACGGTTTTAACAAGGACGAGGAGGAAGAAAATGAGAAAAGGTTTGGGAAGACTAAACACCAACGCGGAGATGTAAAAGGAAGGGATTCTCAAAACAAAGAGAAAGAACCTCAGCCGGATAAGCTAGAGACTTCCAAACGCCTTGAAAAGGAAAAAAAGGTCCTGGAGAGAAAGAATCAGGAAATGGAGAATGAAAAACAGAATAAACCCTCCATGAAAAAAAGAAGAACCGGTAATATAAATTGGACAAAAGGCTATACAACAGGTCTTTACGGAGATGATGATGAAGAGGACTATACAGAATACTTCTAATTCGCGAGGCCGCCAGAGATACAATATCTCTGTCAACTGATAGCCCAAATGAATAAACCTACCTTAAAAAGCATCTTTGCAGATTTATTTAAGAAGATGCTTTTCGTATTTTATAGTTTAAACTTTAACTGTCAGGTGTGGATTGAGAGGTATAAATGAGTAATACGGTAGAAACCATTAAAATATCAGTCAGAAACCTTGTGGAATTTATTATGCGTTCAGGGGATCTGGATAACCGGACCGGCGGAAGAAAAGAAGCAGAAGCCATGCAGGAGGGAAGCAGGATTCACCGGAAAATACAAAAACAGATGGGAAGCAACTATACTGCAGAAGTACCCCTTAGTATAACTCTTGATATAAGCCTGGAAGAAATCTCTTTCCAGCTTGTTGTCGAAGGGCGGGCAGACGGTATTCTAAAAGAAGAGTCTGAAATCGTAATAGATGAGATAAAAGGGATGTATATAGACTTAAGCTATCTGGAAGAGCCGATATCCGTTCATCGGGCACAGGCTATGTGTTATGCCTATATCTATGCTCAGCAGAACAGTTTGGAGAGCATCGGCATATGCATGACTTACTGTAATCTGGATACCGAGGAGAAGAAATACTTTAAAGAGACCATTGTTTTTACAGAATTAAGTGCCTGGTTCGAGAAACTCACAGGTGAATACATTAAATGGGCTTATTGGCAGATTAAGTGGAATCATAAAAGAAATGACAGCATCAAGGAATTGGAGTTTCCATTTACTTATAGAGATGGACAAAAGAAGTTGGTATCAGACGTATATGTGACCCTCCTTCGAAGTAAGAGACTCTTTATAGAAGCACCTACCGGTGTGGGTAAGACCATATCTACTGTATTTCCTGCCATAAAAGCAATGGGAGAGGGGTTGGGGCAGAAGCTGTTTTATCTGACGGCGAAGACCATAACCAGAACCGTTGCAGAAGAGACGAAACAGCTGTTGACAGAGAAGGGGCTCTTATTAAAGGCTGTCACCATAACTGCCAAGGATAAGATCTGTATATTTGATAAAGCAGACTGTAATCCGGTTAGTTGTCCCAGAGCCAAAGGACATTTCGACAGAGTAAATGACGCAGTTTATGATATGCTGGTCTCTGAGGATGATATATCAAGGGAAAAGCTGCTTCATTATGCCGAAAAGCATCAGGTATGCCCTTTTGAAATGAGTTTAGATACAACCACCTGGTCAGATATGATTATCTGTGATTATAATTATGTATTTGATCCCAATGTATATCTGAAACGCTTTTTTCAGAACGATAAAAAGAATGATTATATCATTCTCATAGATGAAGCCCATAACCTGGTGGACAGAGCCAGAGAAATGTATAGCGCCCAGCTTTACAAAGAAGAATTTCTTCAGGTTAAAAGACTTATAAAAGGAAAAGATAAGGCACTGGAAAAGGCACTTGATACCTGCAACAGTGATTTATTGAAGCTTAAGCGGGAATGCGATGATTTGAAAGAATGGGAAAACATATCTGATTTTGTAATACATCTGATGCATCTTATGAGCAAATATGAGGACTTTCTTGCAGAACATAAAGAATTTGACGGAAAGGAGGAAGTGCTCCTGACTTATATGAACATCCGTCATTTCATAAATATATATGATGTCTATAATGAAAAGTATATTACTTATACCGATTATAATGAGCAGGGGGACTTTCGCATAAAGCTGTTATGTCTGGATCCTTCCGACAATCTAAGTGTAAGGCTTGACAAAGTAAGAAGTGCAGTGTTTTTTTCTGCTACTTTTCTTCCTATCAGGTATTATAAAGAACAGCTGGGCGGAAGGGAAGAGGATTATGCCGTATACGCGCCGTCACCTTTTCAGATGGAGAACCGGCTGGTTGCTGTGGGAATGGATGTCAGTACAAAATATACAAGACGAAATGAAAAGGAATATCTTAAGATAATTCAATATATCAAAGACTTTACGGATAGCAGGCAGGGGAATTATATGGTCTTTTTCCCGTCTTATCAGATGCTGTTTCAGGTGGAGGAGCTTTCCAAAGGTATTCTTGATAATGTAATAGTACAAGGAACCTCTATGACAGAAGAAGAAAAGGAAACCTTCTTAAATGATTTTAGTCTGAATCCGGACATTTCCAGAATCGCCTTTTGTGTTATGGGAGGTGTATTCAGTGAAGGGATCGATCTGAAGCATGACCGTTTAATCGGTGCGGTGATTGTAGGCGCGGGACTTCCCATGGTAAGCGGTGAGAAGGAGCTGTTCCGAAAATATTACCAGGAGACGAAAAACAGCGGATTTGAATATGCATATCTGTATCAGGGAATGAATAAAGTGCTTCAGTCTGCAGGCAGGGTCATCAGAACCACGGAGGATAAGGGAGCAATCCTGTTATTGGAGGAACGTTTTCTGGACAACCGTTATCAGGAATTGTTTCCAAGAGAATGGTTCCCTTATCAGGTGGTTAAAAAAGATGAAATCAAAGAGGTTATGTTGAAATTCTGGCAAAGCCATGGATTATAAAATTGAATGATCAGAAACGCAGAGAGCTGCTATAGGAACGTCGGCGGTGGTTCTCCAGAAAAATTTCCCCTTTATGATCGTCATAGATTCTGTTAAGCAGATGATAGCAAAGCCCTCCTGCTAAACCTCCCAGCAGTCCATACAATACATCCTCAAGATCCCCTTTTCCAAGCAGCAGTACACGCTGAAGAATTTCTGCCGCTACAGGAAATAATAACAGTAAGGCAAAACGGACAAGCCTGGTGTTTCGTCTTGCTGTCAGAACAATAAAAAACCCATAAGGAAGATATACCAGGATTTTGTCTGCCAGGAAGGAGAAAATCTGGGAAAGGGTAAGTTCCTTGTCCAAAAAATCAGTAATAAACCCCGCAAGAGTGAGGAAGGGCACAAAATTTACGGCTTTTAAGTCAGACTGGTAACTGCTGTCAGTATTGTTAAGGAAAAGCCAGAAGCAAAGAAAAACGGAATATAAAAGAAGGAATACAATACTGCTTCCAATAAAGTAGCCTCTAAAGTTGGTAAAGCGGGTACTTTCATCCATTAAATTTCGAAAGATACAATAAAGGACGCATATTCCCCAATGAATGGCAGGAAAGAGGAACAGCAGGGGGGAAAAGGTAATAAAGTCGGAACCATTACCTGTATGAAGAAGAAATAAAACAATTCCCCAAATCAATACATGGAGGAGCTGATAGCTAAAACACGCCTCAAATTGATAGCTAAGTGATAAAACCACATGGGTGATGATTAGAGCCATCAAACCGGTAATAATAAAGGTAGCAGGTGAGTGTTTGAAAAAGTAATAAGCTGCAAATTCAAGAACAATGGTAAGTATACTGAATAGAATAACGGCGGTAGTGGTATGTGATGTACTTTTAGGCATATCAGGCACCTTCTTTCTGCTTTCGTATGTTTATAAGAACCTATTGTTATATAAGTTGATCTTAATAGCCCTTACATTAAGATAACCTTGATAATTTGAAATCTTTCAGGGGCTTATTAAGTTCAATTGATATATTACTGTAAAAGTTGCAATTCATTATGTTGACATATTATTTTATATTCCTTCATATCGCCGGGGCATTCCCCGTCTACATGAATTACCTCTGGGCGTGACAGCCTGACTGCTAACTCCCGGCAATGAAAGGTTTCAACACCTTTAAAGCGGGTATGTTTACCAAATAACAGGGTGGGCAGCAGGAAGAATATTAGCAGCTTTGAGAGGCCGTGGACCATGCAAATAGAGAGTAGTCCGTCATTAGGGTCTGCGTCCGGGGCCATTTTCATACCTCCGCCCTCATATTTTTGAATCATAGTGGTAATCAGCAGTATCCGGTGATATTCGGTAAAAGCTCCTCCATCGGCAGAGACCTCTCCGTTCATAAAAGGTTTTGCAAATATCTGTTTTATTGCTAACAGTATGTATGTTAACTTCCCAAGTTTTAAATGATTCAGAAAAGTTTTTAAGGAACTTTTTAAGGCTTCCTGGCACACGGATGCATCATAACCGGCACCTGAACTTATCAAAAATCTGGTCTCTTTCTTATCCGAACCTGTTATGACTCCGACATCCATAAGACGTACCTGTCTGCACTGAAGGATGTTATTAAGATTGAGGAGCGGATCCTTTGATAAGCCTAAACTTCTGCCCAGGTCATTGCTGGAACCGGCTGGGATATAGCCTATATTCACTTTATCCAAGTCAGGTATGCCGTTAATTACTTCATTTATAGTACCGTCGCCTCCGACGATTATAAGTTTGACAGGTTCTGTGCTGGCTTGACATATTTGTTCGGCCAATTGGCGGCCATGGCCGAAATGTGTTGTTAAATAACTTTTATAAGGAACGGATTGTCTGTCCAGCTCTCCTTTTATCCGATGCCAGGTATGTATCCCTTTACCGGTACATGAGCTTGGATTGATAATGATATGATACATGGCGTCCTCTTTCTATTTTATAAGCTGATAATTCGTATTTTCTTCAACGTATAAAAAAAGCAGACCACATTGAAGCTTATATTATAGTTTGCAAAGAAAATAAGTCAACTTATATTACCTTTAAATCTATGTAAATTCTAACTAAGATTAATTGCAAAGTCAACTAGATTAACAGAACTTATACAGAGATTCCTGTTATTGTTATAATCCCGTAAAATGCTAAAAAAAGATTATTACAGATGCCACTCAAAACATATGACAAATGTAACTTGAGTGTTCCTGGGTTTTTCAGTATGATAATACCATAGATGTTGCACAGAAAAGTTGCACGATGCAGCAAAAGCTGCAGAATGAATGAAGGAGGATTTGATTATGAAGATAACACCATCGAATTTTATATGGGGGCTTATTTTTATTATACTTGGAGTTGGTTTTGGTGGAGATGCAATGGGATTATGGGATTTTAACCTGTTCTTTTCAGGCTGGTGGACATTGTTTATTATTATCCCTTGTGCCGTAAGTATCTTTCAGAACGGTATCGGAACCGGAAATGCAGTAGGGCTTATAATCGGTTTGCTGCTCTTACTGGGACAGCAGGATATCCTGGATTTTGATGTAGTTGGAAAACTAATCGTACCTATTGTTTTTGTATTAATCGGACTTAGTATTATTTTTAAGAATACATTACGCGGTAAAAGAGATGAATTCCGAAATGTAAAGTTTCAGGGAGGCTCTAATCAGCATTCTGCCATATTTGCTGGAAATGAGTATCACGTGCGTGGTGAGAAATTTATGGGAACCAGTATCAATGCCATATTTGGCGGAGTAGAGCTGGACTTAAGAGATGCTATCATTGAAGAGGATATCGTAATAAACGCAACAACTGCTTTTGGTGGAATTGATATAACAGTACCTTCCAATGTAAATGTTAAGGTATCTAACGTTCCGATCTTTGGAGGAGTGAGCAACAAAGCGAGTAAAACCTTTAATGAGTCACAGCCGACGATCTATATTAACTCTACCTGTATGTTTGGAGGGATTGACATTAAATGAGTGAATTACAAAAAATAATTAAATATGCTGCAATGGCATTTGCCATATTCCTGGCGGTCATGATCATAACCGGTATAGTAAGCGGCTTACTGGCTCTGACCGGCGTGATTGGTGCAGTCACAGACAGGAACAGTAAAGTTGAAATGTCCAATGGAGAAACTGCTGACTTTGATAAAGAATTTGAAAGTGTCAAAAACCTTTACATTGAAAATGGAGTAGGAGAACTCTCCATCGTAAAAGGTACTGATAGTAATATCCGTGTGACTGCCGTAGACGTTGCCAGTGATTTTGAAGCAAAGATCGTATCCGGTAACGAACTGAAAATCAGTACAAAATCAGATTTCTGGAACATTTTTAACTGGGGTGTTAAATCCCATAAAAAGACCCGAATCACAGTGTATCTTCCGGAAGGCTATGAAGGCAGAAATGTTAAAATCGATGCCGGTGCCGGAAATATCAAGATTGAAGAATTAAACTGTGAAGAACTTGATATAGATGCCGGAGTGGGAAATATAAGAGGCTATAACATATACGCCAAGGATTTGCAGGTAAATGGTGGTGTTGGTGAGATTAATTTAACGGATGTAACGGCAGAGGGTACAGACATAGATGCCGGAGTCGGAAATATTGATATTGAAGGAACCTTATCCGGTAAAAACATTGTCAATGCAGGGGTTGGAGAGATCGATCTTAGTCTGACCGGTTCTACCGATGATTACAATATAAAGGTAAACCCTGGTATTGGTAGTATTTATATCGACGGAAACAAATATGGTGAGTTGTCTTGGAACAATGCAACAGCAGACAATTCCCTGGATATTGACGGCGGTGTAGGCAATATCAAGATAGATTTCAAAAAATAAGCTAAGAATCAAAGGATATAAAAAATAAGAAGATGCATACCAGCTGAAGGAAAGGTTGGTATGCATCTTTTCGTTAGGAAAAGAATATAAAATAAATCATTAATAATCAGATTGTACCAGGGAAAAAAAGAGAAACCAAATAATTTAAGCAGAAAGGAACACTGAGAAAAGAATACAGAAAGGTAATTATGGCAATAAATATAACAATAATCTGTTATACATGACAACATTGAGAAAATATGGTATACTATCCAATAGTTGCAGTCATGAATAATGGTAAGAAAAGGAGGTACATTATGGCAAGAAACATAAAAAGCAGCAAAGAGTTAGGCAACCTTAACGAATACGAGCTCCTTTCAGAAGAAGAGCTTAAGGATATAAACAGCTTTGGCGTGCTTCTGAAACATAAGAAGACAGGAGCAAGAGTAGCAGTTGTCTCCAATGATGATAACAATAAAGTATTTTCAGTAGGATTTCGTACACCGCCCGTTGACAGTACGGGGGTAGCACATATCATCGAACATTCTGTATTATGCGGCTCCAGGGATTTCCCGGCGAAAGATCCTTTTATCGAACTGGCAAAGGGGTCCTTAAATACCTTTTTAAATGCAATGACTTATCCGGATAAGACCATATATCCTGTAGCCAGTTGTAATGAGCAGGATTTTCAGAATCTCATGCACGTTTATATGGATGCGGTTTTTTATCCTAATATATACAAGAAACAGGAAATCTTCCGACAGGAAGGCTGGCATTATGAGCTGGAGAAGGAAGATGGTGAATTAATATATAACGGTGTTGTTTACAACGAGATGAAAGGTGCATTCTCTTCTCCTGAACAGCTCTTATTCCGTACCATTCAGAACTCCTTATTCCCGGATACTGCTTATGGTGTGGAGTCTGGCGGTGATCCTGAATATATCCCGGACTTGACCTATGAAAATTTTTTAGATTTTCATAAAAAATACTACCATCCCTCCAACAGCTATATTTATCTGTATGGAGATATGGATATAAATGAGAAGCTGACCTGGCTTCATGAGAAATATTTAAAGGATTTTGATTACCTCTTTGTAGATTCTGAGATTAGATTCCAGGAACCATTTGCAGAAAGAAGAGAGTTAATCAGCTATTATCCTTTAAGTGAGCAGGAAGATGCAGCAGCAAATACCTATTTCAGCTATAATTTATCCATCGGCACCAACCTGGACAGAGAATTGTGTATGGCTTTCCAGGTGTTGGAATATGTCTTATTATCAGCACCCGGCGCTCCCTTAAAGCAAGCGCTCTTAGATGCCGGTATCGGTAAAGATATTATCAGCAGTTTTGACAGTGATACGTATCAGCCCATCTTCTCTGTGGTTTCCAAAAATGCGGAAATGGATCAGCGAGAGGAATTCTTAAAGGTCATAAAGACTACCTTAGAAAGCCTTGTAAAGAAAGGGCTGGATGAAAAATCACTGAAAGCAGCCATTAATTATTATGAATTCAAATACAGAGAAGCCGATTTCGGACAGTTCCCGAAGGGATTAATGTATGGCATCCAGATGTTGAGCAGCTGGCTCTACGACGATGGCAAGCCTTTCCTTAAACTGAACTCCAATGTCATATTTGAAAACCTGAAGAGCAAAATCAATACAGATTACTATGTAAGGCTCATTGAGAACTATCTGTTAGGTAATCCTCATGTGACTCTTGTAACTTTACTTCCCAAACAGGGACTTACTTCTAAAAAGGAAGTACAGTTAAAAGAAAAATTACAGGCCTATAAAGAGAGTCTGACAAAAGAAGAAATCACCAGACTCATTGAAGATACCATAAACCTGAAGAAATATCAGGATACCCCTTCCACCAAAGAAGAGCTTGAAAGTATTCCGCTGTTAAGCGTAGAGGACATTGATAAGAAAGCACAGCCTTTCTATAACGAGGAGAAGGATGTGGATGGAATTACCATCGTACATCATGATGTCTTTACAAATGGTATTGCTTATATGAGGCTTATCTTCGATCTGGAAGAGATTCCGAAAGAGCTGACACCTTATATCGGACTTCTTTCCTCCGTATTAGGTCTTGTAGATACAGAGCATTACAGTTACCTGGAATTGTCCAATGAAATCAATATTCATACCGGCGGTATCAGCTGTGATTTGAGCTGTTATGGACGAAAGGGAAGCACAAGTGAGTATCTGCCGGCGCTGATACTGGATGTTAAGGCGCTGTATGAAGAAATGGATGATGCCTTCGATTTATTAAAGGAAATCATAAGCTTTACGAAATTCGATGACAAGAAGCGGATTCAGGAGATTATTTCGGAGATAAAATCAAGACTCCTTATGCATATAACTTCAGCCGGACATTCGGCGGCCGTAGACAGGGCTATGTCCTACTTCTCAGAATCCTCAAGATTCAGCGAAGAGACAAAAGGTATTTCCTTCTATAAATTTATTGAGGGTCTGGATACAGGCTTTAAAGAGAAGGCTGATGAGGTAATCAGTAAATTAAAGCTCTTAATGTGCTATATCTTCCGCAAGGAAAATCTGATTATCAGCTTTACCTCTGGTGAAGACGGCCTTGATACCTTAAAAGGTAAACTTCTGCCTTTTGTAGAGCAGCTGAAGGAGGAACCGGTTGAAAAGCTTGCAGAGCATTTTGAGCTGAGAAAAGCAAATGAAGGCTTTAAGACCTCCGGCCAGGTTCAGTATGTAGCCCGTACCGGAAATTTCTTTCAAAGCGGTTATGAATACACCGGTGCATTAGATGTCTTAAAGGTCATAATGAGTTATGAGTATCTCTGGAACAACATCCGTGTAAAAGGCGGAGCCTACGGCTGTATGTGCGGCTTCTCCAGTATCAGCGGTAACGGTTATTTTACATCCTACAGAGACCCTAACTTAAAGGAAACCAATGAAGTATACGACAGAGCGGTAGACTATATTAAGAACTTTACGGTTGACGACAGAGATATGACGAAATATATCATCGGAACTATCAGTAACATCGATACGCCGCGTACCCCTCGTATGAAGGGTGATGTTTCCATGGGAGCATTCTTGACAGGAGTAACAGAAGCAGATGTACAAAAACAGAGAGATCAGATTCTAGGTGCGACCAAAGAAGATATCCGTAAATTATCAGACATCGTGCAGGCTATACTGGAATGCGGCAATCTTTGTGTTATTGGCAGTGAGAATAAGATCGAACAGAACAAAGACTTGTTCCTGGAAGTAAAGAATCTATCGAAATAATATGTATGAAAGACAGCATTCGGTTGATATTTAAGTTGTATTTGCAGCCATATCTTCAAGATAAGAATACCTGGATATGGGAACCCAAATTACAGCTTGTACAGACAGAAACCGGATGCCTGTCTGTTATAAAATGAGAATAACTATCCATTTACATCACAAGGATAAAAGAAAGAGTGAAGAAGAATAAATGAAAAAGCAGGAATACAAATCAGGGTTTGTTACTCTTATCGGGCGGCCCAATGTTGGGAAATCAACTCTCATGAACCATTTGATCGGGCAGAAGATAGCAATAACCTCGGATAAACCCCAGACAACCAGAAACCGTATACAGACAGTATACACACAGGAGGACGGACAGATCATTTTCCTGGATACTCCAGGTATTCATAAAGCCAAGAACAAGCTGGGGGAATATATGGTATCCATCGCTGAACGTACCATGAAAGAAGTGGATGTGATACTCTGGCTGGTAGAACCCTCAACTTTTATCGGTGCAGGTGAAAGGCACATCGCAGAGCAGCTTACGAAAATAAAGACCCCTGTAATTCTTGTCATAAACAAAGTTGATACTGTAAAAAAAGAAGAAATCTTAAAATTCATCGATACCTATAAGGATCTCTATCCCTTTGCTGATATCGTACCGGTTTCCGCTCTTAAAGGGGAAAATACGAAAGAACTCTTAAAGACAATCTTCTCTTACCTTCCCCAAGGCCCCATGTATTACGATGAAGATACCATAACCGACCAGCCGGAGAAGCAGATTACGGCTGAACTTATCAGAGAAAAAGCACTAAGACTCTTAAGCGATGAGATTCCTCATGGAATTGCAGTCGCAATAGACAGCATGAAGGAGCGTAAGGATGGCAGCATGATTGATATTGATGCCACCATAGTCTGTGAAAGAGACAGTCATAAAGGTATTATAATCGGCAAAAAGGGTGAGAAATTAAAACAAATCGGAACCCAGGCAAGAAGAGAAATTGAAAATCTTCTGGATATGCAGGTAAACTTAAAATTATGGGTCAAGGTTAAAAAAGACTGGCGAGACAGTGATTTTCTTATAAAGAATTACGGCTACGACAAAAAAGACATTCAGATATAAATATTTGGATAGTATTCCCGGTTTAAAACAGGTAAGTTCAGGGTATCCTTTTAATGTAACATAAAACCTGTTTTAGAAGGGGGAAACAAGATGGGAAACAAAGATTGCTGGGACAAATTTGCAAGAAGCGGTAACATATATGACTATTTGAGTTACATTGCTTGTACCGTAGAAAGAGATATGGACAAGATGAGCGGTGACAAGAAAGAGGGTGGCAGCCCAGATGATAACTACGGCTGTGACAGGGATGGTACTTTCAGCCATGCCCGTGGGTGAGTATGACAAAAGACTAGTTATACTTACGAAGGAAAAAGGGAAAATTACAGCATTTGCTAAAGGCGCTCGAAAACCCGGTAGTGCCTTTTTGGCATGCAGCAATCCCTTTTCTTTTGGGACTTTTGAGCTTTATGAAGGCAGAAGTGCCTATACAATTATGTCTGTTAATATAACAAATTATTTTGAAGAATTAAGACCGGATGTAGAAGGTGCCTGTTACGGCATGTATTTTTGTGAACTGTCAGATTACTATGTTCATGAATACGAAGACGGAACAGAAAGCTTAAAGCTTTTATATCAGTCATTAAAGGCATTGAGCCTTTCAGGTATTGGAAAATTACTGGTCCGAAGAATTTTTGAGCTTCGGATGTTTCAGATAAATGGAGTGGCACCGCAGGTATTTGCCTGTGTAAAGTGCGGAAGAAATGAAAATCTGACCAGATACAGCAGCAGCCTTTCAGGCGTATTATGCGGCAGCTGCCCTTCCGGAGAAAGTAGTACCCTAAGGATTTCAGAAACTGCCCTTTACACCATGCAATACATACTTAGTGCCCAGTTAACAAAGCTCTATACTTTTACGGTATCAG
The DNA here is from genome assembly GCF_033100115.1 of Anaerocolumna sp. AGMB13020. Lineage (NCBI taxonomy): Bacteria > Bacillati > Bacillota > Clostridia > Lachnospirales > Lachnospiraceae > Anaerocolumna > Anaerocolumna sp. AGMB13020. Next base: position 3,811,090 of record NZ_CP136910.1, read on the forward strand.
AGGAAGTACTTTCAGAAATAGAAATTTTTGTGGATATACATGCCAAAGGACAAATCGACCGAGAATTGAAATCTCTCAAGATACTGAAAATGATGCTGTCCTGATAATTTTAAGTTGAAATTAGAAGTTTTTAAGGTTACAATGGAAAAGACTTTATTAAAATCCATACGGAGGAAGATTATGCAGAAATTGGTTTTGAGTGTAACCCTCGTATTGTGCCTCATTATGCTGGCAGGATGCAGCAAAAATGATGAAATCGATTCGAAGAAAACAAGTAATAATACATTTTTGTTAAAGGAAGACGGAAGTATTGAGGCAGCCACCATAGAAGACTTTGACAAGACTTATTATGACAGTGCCGAGCTTGACGCCTATGTAACGGAAAAAATAAATAAGTATAATACAGATAAAGGTAGCGAAGCTATCACCAAAAAGAGCTTGGAAATAAACGAGGGAAAAGCGTTATTGATCCTAACTTATGCAAGCTTAGAGGATTATAACAGTTTTCATAAAAAAGATACCGTATTGCTGTCAGCAGCCCAGGCAAAGAGCGGAAGTGTCGAATTGCCTCAGAGCTTTACAGCAGTCAAAAAGGGGAAGACCACAGCGACAGCAGCAGCACTGGAAAACAACAAATATAAGGTGCTGATCGTAAAAGAGAAGCTTGACGTATTACTGCAGGGTACTATAAAATACTATACTGGCGGTACCTTAAAGGACAAGCATGAAATCCAGACATCTGATGAGGAATCAACTGTCATCATATTCAAACCATAAAACAGCAGTCCTGTTTATGTTTATACAATGTTATATTAAGCCCAAGAAGGCAGAGGGAGATTTAAGATGGAAAAGACAATGGAGAAAATAGTAGCCTTGGCAAAGGCAAGAGGATTTGTATATCCCGGTTCTGAGATTTACGGAGGTCTTGCGAACACTTGGGATTACGGAAACCTGGGTGTGGAGCTTAAGAATAATGTCAAGAAAGCCTGGTGGTCAAAGTTCATACAGCAGAATCCTTATAATGTAGGTGTTGACTGCGCCATCCTGATGAATCCCCAGACCTGGGTGGCTTCCGGACATTTGGGCGGTTTCTCTGATCCCCTGATGGACTGTAAGGAATGCCACGAAAGATTCCGTGCAGATAAGCTCATAGAAGATTATGCGGCAGAGAAAGAGATTACCTTTGAGAATGCTGTAGATGCCTGGTCACAGGAAGAAATGAAATCCTACATCGATGAACATAGTATAAATTGCCCTACATGCGGCAAACATAACTTTACTGACATCCGCCAGTTCAACCTTATGTTTAAGACCTTCCAGGGAGTAACAGAGGACGCTAAGAATGTCGTATACTTAAGACCTGAAACAGCACAGGGAATTTTCGTAAACTTTAAGAATGTACAGAGAACCTCCAGAAAGAAGATTCCATTTGGTATCGGCCAGGTAGGTAAATCCTTCCGTAATGAGATTACTCCCGGAAACTTTACTTTCCGTACCAGGGAATTTGAGCAGATGGAGCTGGAATTTTTCTGTGAGCCGGATACAGACCTTGAATGGTTTGCCTACTGGAAACAGTTCTGTATCGACTGGTTACTGACGCTTGGTATGAAGAAGGAAGAAATGCGTATAAGAGATCATGAAGCAGCAGAGCTTTCTTTCTACAGTAAGGCAACTACGGATATCGAATTCCTTTTCCCGTTTGGCTGGGGAGAATTATGGGGTATCGCAGACAGAACAGATTATGACTTAACCCAGCATCAGAATGTTTCCAAAGAAGATATGGGATATTTTGATGATGAGAAAAAGATCAAATACATCCCTTATGTTATAGAACCTTCCTTGGGTGCAGACAGAGTAACCCTTGCTTTCCTCTGCGGTGCCTACGATGAAGAAGACTTAGGCGACGGAGATATCCGTACCGTGCTTCATTTCCATCCTGCACTTGCACCGGTTAAGATTGGTGTATTACCTCTTTCCAAGAAGCTTTCCGAAGGAGCTGAGAAGATCTTTACAAATTTAAGTAAGATTTACAACTGTGAGTTCGATGACAGAGGAAATATCGGTAAGAGATACAGAAGACAGGATGAGATTGGAACACCTTTCTGCATCACGTATGACTTTGAGTCAGAAAATGATGGAGCTGTAACTGTTCGTGACAGAGATTCCATGGAACAGGAAAGAATCCGTATCGAAGACTTAAAGGCATATTTTGAAAAGAAATTTGAATTCTAAAAATTAGTGTAAAGAAAGACGTTACTCTTTTTCAATGGAAAGCATCACAGGTAGCCTGTGATTTGTGTGTTTGTTATTTTTGGTAGTTTGTCGGAATATAATGGAAAACTATTTATTAATATTGATGGCAGCCTAGGTTTTTATATTTTTTTAACAATATTTATAAAGATTATATTGTTAAATATAATTTTTATCATATTTTAAAGGAAAAAGCTCTTTCCTTATTTAGCAATCTTATGTTATAATGTTAAACGGTGACTAGAAAGTCAAATTATTGAAATTGAATTAGGAGGTTATTACCAAAATGGCAAAATGGGTATATTTGTTCAAAGAAGGTAAAGCGGATATGAAGAATCTGCTTGGTGGTAAAGGTGCTAACTTAGCCGAAATGACCAATTTAGGTCTTCCCATCCCTCAGGGCTTTATTGTAACAACAGAAGCTTGTACCGACTATTATAAGAGCGGTAAGAAAATAACTGATGAAATCAAAGGACAGATCTTTGATTCACTTAAGATTTTAGAAGCAGAGCAGGGAAAGAAATTCGGAGATACTGAGAATCCTTTATTAGTTTCAGTACGTTCCGGTGCCAGAGCTTCCATGCCTGGTATGATGGATACAATCCTTAACTTAGGTTTAACAGATGCAGCGGTAGAAGGTTTCGCAGCAAAAACTGGTAACCCTAGATTTGCTTATGACTCATACAGAAGATTTATCCAGATGTTCTCTGATGTAGTTATGGAAATCAGCAAAGCAAAATTCGAAAGAGTTTTAGATGAAATCAAAGAGAAGAAAGGTGTTCATTATGACACTGATCTTACTGCTGAAGATTTAAAAGAAGTTATCACTGCATTTAAAGCATTATATAAAGCAGAAAAAGGTACAGATTTCCCTCAGAATCCCGCTGATCAGTTAATCGAAGCTGTAACAGCTGTATTCCGTTCATGGGACAACCCTCGTGCTATCTACTATAGAAGAATGAATGATATCCCTGGAGATTGGGGTACAGCCGTTAACGTTCAGGCCATGGTATTTGGTAATATGGGCGAGACATCCGGTACAGGTGTTGCTTTCACACGTAACCCTTCCACTGGTGAAGCTAAGATCTACGGTGAGTACTTAATCAACGCTCAGGGTGAAGACGTAGTTGCTGGTATCAGAACTCCTCTGCCTATCACAAGACTGGAAGAGGATATGCCAGAAGTATTTACAGAGTTCATGAGAATTGCTAACCTGCTTGAGAACCACTACAAAGATATGCAGGATATGGAGTTCACAATCGAAGATAAGACATTATACTTCTTACAGACACGTAACGGTAAGAGAACAGCTCCTGCTGCTCTTCAGATCGCTTGCGATTTAGTAGATGAAGGAAAGATCACAAAGGAGCAGGCTATCGCAAGAATCGAAGCAAAATCCTTAGATCAGTTATTACATCCCGGATTTGATGTTGCTGCATTAAAGGCAGCTAAACCTGTTGGAAAAGCTCTTCCTGCTTCTCCTGGTGCTGCTGCTGGTAAAGTATACTTTACTGCTGATGATGCAAAGAAGAACCATGAAAAAGGTGAAAGAGTTATCCTTGTTCGTCTTGAGACATCACCTGAAGATATCGAAGGTATGCATGCAGCTGAAGGTATCTTAACTGTACGTGGTGGTATGACATCTCACGCAGCCGTAGTTGCTCGTGGTATGGGAACTGCTTGCGTTTCTGGTTGTGGTGAAATCGTAATTGATGAAGAAGCTAAGTACTTTACAATTGCTGGACAGACAGTAAAAGAGGGAGATTACATCTCACTTGACGGTTCAACCGGTAATATCTACATCGGAGATATCCCTACAGTAGAAGCTGCTATCAGTGGTAACTTCGACAGAATCATGACATGGGCTGATGAAATCAGAACATTAAAAGTTAGAACAAATGCAGACACACCTGCTGATGCAGCTAACGCTGTTAAGTTTGGTGCTGAAGGTATCGGTCTTTGCCGTACAGAGCATATGTTCTTTGAAGGTGAAAGAATCCACAAGATTAGAAAGATGATCCTTTCTAAGACTGTTGAAGCAAGAGAAGAAGCTCTTAACCAGTTAATACCTTTCCAGAAAGGTGATTTCAAGGGCTTATATGAAGTTATGGAAGGAAGACCTGTTACTATCCGTTTCTTAGATCCTCCGTTACATGAGTTCGTACCTACAGAAGAAGATGATATCGTTGCATTAGCAAAAGATATGGGACTTTCTGTTGAAGAAGTTAAAGCTACTTGTGATTCCTTACACGAGTTCAACCCTATGATGGGACACAGAGGTTGCCGTCTTGCCGTAACATATCCTGAGATTGCTAAGATGCAGACAAGAGCAGTTATGGAAGCAGCTATCGAAGTTAAGAACGAAAAAGGATTTGATATCATTCCTGAAATCATGATTCCTTTAGTAGGCGAGAAGAGAGAGTTAAAATTCGTTAAAGATATCGTAGTTGAGACTGCTGAAGCTGTTAAGGCTGAAAAAGGCTCTGACATCGAATACCACATCGGTACAATGATCGAGATTCCTCGCGCAGCATTACTTGCTAACGAGATCGCTGAAGAAGCTGAGTTCTTCTCCTTCGGTACGAACGATTTAACACAGATGACTTTCGGATTCTCTCGTGATGATGCTGGTAAGTTCTTAGATTCTTACTACACCAACAAGATTTTCGAATCTGATCCTTTCGCAAGACTTGATCAGGAAGGTGTTGGCCAGTTAGTTAAAATGGCATCCGAAAAAGGTCGTGCTACAAGACCTAACATCAAGCTTGGTATCTGTGGAGAGCACGGTGGAGATCCTTCAACAGTTGAATTCTGCCACAATGTAGGACTTAACTATGTATCCTGCTCACCTTTCCGTGTGCCTATTGCAAGACTTGCAGCAGCACAGGCAGTATTAAACGCTAAAAAATAATAAATCTTTGATGTTAAGCGGTCTGGCTTAAGACGGACAGAACTTAATGAGTAAAGATTAATAGAGCACCCTATCATGTTAAAGTGGTAGGGTGCTTTTTGCTAGTGTCTTTGATTCGATATGATTTTATTAATACTTGTGGTATTATATGATAAAGTACTAATGGAAAGGATTAACATTAATAATATGTCTAATACCGTTCGCTATTTATGGTAAAGACTTTTTTGATATTTTTACCTATACTTTCTGTGTAGAAAAGGAAAAAGAGAGGTAATATAGAAATGGACTTAGTAAAAATCGGTAGATTTATTTCTGAACTCCGTCGTGAGAATAAAATTACACAGGAGGAATTGGGAGAAAAAATTGGTGTGACTAATAAAACGATATCACGTTGGGAAAATGGGAATTATTTACCTAGCGTTGAAATGCTTCAACTCTTAAGTAATGAATTTTCAGTTAGTATTAATGAATTGCTTTGCGGAGAGAGACTCAATGATAACAGTTTTCGCCAAAGAGCAGATGATACTATTGTTAATGTTTTGAAAAGCAGTACATTTTCCTTGAAAGAACGATGTGATTTTTGGAAAAAGAAGTGGATGAAGGAACACAAGAGCTTGATAATACTATTTGCATTCATGTTTCTGACTTTATGGGGTTTAGGAGTATATATTAATAAACCAATATTATCAGGATTATCTATTGTTGTTGCATTTGTCGTTTACCTTAAGACAAGAAATCAAATGATGGCCTATATAGAAAATCATGCTTATGATGGCCATGGTCAATAATTTTGTTTACTCTTTTGGTGATTACGAGTGTGTTTGGCTTAAGGCAAACAGAATGTAGAGAGGTTAAGAAAATGGAACTTAGAAGTCAAAGCGAGCTTATTTTAAACTTGGATAGGTTACATACTACTGAATTAGGTGTCATGAGAATTACGAGAAATCTATCTTTAGAGGTCGAGGATGTAGTAACTTGGTGCAGAGAGAAGATATAAAGTGTTGATGCTTCTATAATTAGAAAACGAAAGAACTGGTATATAAATATTGATAATTGTGAAATAACGGTAAATGCATATAGTTATACTATAATTACAGCGCATAAGGCTCACATGTAATCAATGGAATTACTGGCTGATATATTCTCTTGCAGGGAACGAATAGCTAATATAACTTTTGCAAGTCATGTGAAGATATAAAATCTTTCTTTTTGTATACTAAATATGAAAGGAGGCGATACGACTTGTATGAATGGATATATGCAATTCAAAAAATGATTGATTGGATTGATGATAATGCGATAAATAATCCTTCACTTAGTGAGATTTCTAGGCAAATAGGATATTCACCTTTCTATTGTTCAACACAATTTCATCGGATTGCAGGAATGACATTAAAAAGTTATATGGCAAAACGGCGTTTATGTAAAGCCACACTTGCTATACGAGATTCTTGTGATGGAATCACTGATATTGCATTAGATTATGGATTCTCATCACAAACAGCTCTGACGAGAGCGTTTAAGGATGCATACGGATGTACACCGGCTGCCTACCGAAAAAATCCTATTCCAATTCCGATATCTATGAAAAAAATCGTGATTACCCCTTCTTATTATATTGAAAAAGGAGATTTGACAATGGAGAATTTGGTTTTACCTTCCTATCGAATTGAGTATATTCCTGCTCATAAATATCTAGGAGTGTATAAGCGGTCAACTACGAAAAATGGTGCGATATGGCCAGGACATGATTGTGATCTATTAACAGGAATTGTATCGAGTATTAGTGATACATATACACATCCAGTAGTAACCGGACATACAGCAGGTTGGATATGGAGCAATCGTGAAAGAAATTACTTTTATGGCCTTGGAGTAAATGTTGATTATAATGGAGATATACCTGAAGGTTTCGAGTTACGAGGTGAATTTCCTGGAAGTTATTATATTGTATTCAGTCATCCGCCATTTAACTATTTATCTGCGAATGAAGAAGTTATGAGAAGGGTTGAGAAGCTTGCATGGAGTTTTGACCCAGAGGTTTTAGGCTATGAATGGAATGAGGAGGTATGTCAAGATTATCAGCGCCATTATCCGGAAGGGTTGGGATATCAAATTTTAAGACCGGTAAAGAAGATTTAATACATATAAGATAATGATACTAGAACATTAGTTTATATGTAATATCTGGGTATATGAGCTGTTATTCATATGTATTAAAACGGGTACTTTCGATGAGGTCTGTTCAAGGCTGCTTCAACAACCCTAGGGCTTATGCCTGAAACTGCTGAAAATAAGAAGTACCATACGGATACGAATAAAGTGAAGGGTTGGTAAGATATAGTCTTAGTTATTACTTTTTATAATAGTCTGTTCAGAACGGGAAGCGAAGCTATTCGCTTCTCGTTTTTGGCGTTGGCATTTAAATATATCTTCCTAGAATTCTTATATTTCAAGAAGCGATTCGATAGATTATAGAGATTAGCTATAATCCTCTAAATTGTGTTGGAGTAACCATCTCATATTTTTTGAAGATAGCACAAAAGTAACTACAATCGCTAAATCCTACCTTATGTGCGATATCGTTAACCGACATTGTATAATCAGATAACATTTTTTTGGCATTTTGTATCCTTTTCATTGTAATATATTGAAAGGGTCTAAGTCCCAGATGTTTTTTGAATAACTTACATAAATACTGAGGAGTTATATTCGCAAGATCAGAAAGCTCCTCCAAGGTCATATCCTGATTATAATGTTCATCAATATAAAGCCTGATTAAATTAATGATACGATTTCCTTCTGAGGATTCATCTTCCTGTTTCGCATGTATCATAGTATACAAATCTACAAGTAGCTCATATAAAACGCTAGAAGCAATAAATTTTCCGGAAATATTATCTGATTTTAAGGACACATATATTTTTTTAAAGGAAGCTTCCATTTTATCAATATTACTAATATTACCAAGTGCCCCAACCTGGTTACTGTCAAATTTAAGCTCAGTTAAAATATCATCAATTTGATCTCCGGAAAAGGAAATCCATCTAACCTCCCATTTATCTGAATTTCCATAATATTCATGAGGGGAATTCGCCATTAAATAAAAGAATGACCCTTTTTTAATGATATAGGTCTTATCATTGACCCTTAAGGTGCCTTCCCCGCTTTTACAAATAAAAATCTGATGAAGGGGATATCCATCTTTTCTTTGCATGTGTGGTTGATTATCCTCATAACCTATGCCCATAACTATAATTGGAAGGCGGCTGATAGGAGGATTGATGGGATAAATAATTTTGCTCATCTTGGTCACCTGTTGTTTCATATACTTATATAGAATAATATCATTTTATTGACGGTCTTACAATATGCAATATATAATATTATTGTAAATATTAATATTGTTATATATCGAGGGAGATGTATTAAAAGGAGAACCAAAATGAAGCAAAATAATATATATCATGAAGCACCGGACAAATTACATATAAACACAGAACCTAACAGAAATTATTATATACCCTTTCCGAAAGCTTCCAATCCATTTGAGGAGAGAGAGAGCTCAGATTATTTTCACCTTTTAAATGGAACCTGGAATTTTAGGTATTATAATAGTTTTCTGGATGTGGAAGAGGATTTTTTGGATAAAGGATTTACTGAAACTATTCCGGTTCCAGCAAACTGGCAATTATATGGCTATGACAAACCAATGTATTTGAATGTAAGATATCCAATTCCATATAATCCACCTTATGTTCCGGATGAAAACCCGGTTGGGCTATACCAAAGAGAGTTCCAGGTGGATTTATCCGATGGTTTAGAAAGATTTTTGAATTTTGAAGGAGTTGACAGCTGCTTTTATCTATATATCAATAAAAAATTCGCTGGCTACAGTCAGGTTACACATATGACCAGTGAATTCAATATCACAGAATATCTAATCAATGGTGAGAACAGTATTACAGTTATGGTTCTTAAGTGGTGCGATGGAACTTATCTGGAGTGTCAGGATAAGTGGAGATTTACAGGAATAATACGCGATGTTTATCTGTTATCCAGGCCTAAGAACAGGGTATGTAAATATACCGTAACCAGCGACTACAATAAGAACATTGACAGTGTTAATATTGATGTATTGGTACAAACCAATACTGAGGTTTGTGTTAAACTGTTTGATGCAGAGGATAACCTGCTTTTTGAAGCACCGCTGATTGATAATAAAGCGAAAATCGAGGTAAAATCACCAATCCTTTGGAACGCGGAAAACCCATATTTATATAAATTAATATTGTACACAGATCAGGAGGCTATCGGTGAGAAAATAGGCATCCGCAATATAAAAATCGAGAATGGATGTGTACTGATAAATGAGGCAGCAGTCAAATTCAAAGGGGTTAACCGTCATGACAGTAATCCTAAAACAGGGGCATGTGTTACAAAAAAGGATATGATAGAAGATTTACTATTAATGAAGCAACATAATATAAATGCTATAAGAACCTCCCATTACCCCAATGCTCCAATATTCCTCCAGCTATGTGATGAAATGGGATTTTATGTGATAGACGAAGCTGATATTGAAGCACATGGCAGTGTGGAAGCATCTCATACCACGGATAATAATGGGGATTATTCTGGTATTGCATTGTTGGCTAATATAAAAGAGTATGAGGCTGCAATTCTGGACAGAATTGATTTGATGATTTCAAGAGATATTAATCGGTCATCTGTTATATTCTGGTCTATGGGAAATGAAAGCGGATATAGCAAAGCCTTTGAAAGGGCAGCCAGATATATAAAGTCAGTTGATAATACAAGACTTGTTCATTATCAGAGCATACATGAATTAGAAGGAGTAGAAAAAGCCTTAGACAATGAGGATACCCTGGATGTTGTCTCATCAATGTATTCATCACCGGAATGGATAGAAAAACAGTTTTTACCCAACAAGATGGAGAAAAGACCTTTTGTACTCTGTGAGTATTGCCATGCAATGGGAAACAGTCCGGGGGATTTAGAAGAGTATTGGAACGTATTCTATAAATATGATAGATTATGCGGAGGTTTTGTCTGGGAATGGTGCGATCATGGGGTGGATCTGGGAGTAGCTGAGACTGGTAAAACCATGTATGCTTACGGCGGAGACCATAAGGAGCCATTGCATGATGGGAATTTCTGCATTGATGGCTTGGTTTATCCGGACAGAACTCCTCATACAGGCTTAAAAGAAGTTAAAAATGTATATCAGCCAATTCGTATCAATCCAATTTATATGAATAGAGGCGTATACGAATTTGTTAATACCTATGACTTTACTGAATTATCTGAGAAACTTATATGCAGATACGAAGTAACAGAAAAAGGAAGCTTAGTCCTCACAGAAGAAATGGATATAAAGTTACCTGCAAAATCGAAAAAATTAATAACAATACCTAAACTGGCAGGATTATCAGGTGAGAGCTTGTATATTAGGTTTATTTTTACGCAGAAGAAGGATACCAAGTGGGCTAAAAGTGGATCAGAAATTGGTTTTGTACAATTTGCTATTTGTGAAAAAGCCAGAAACTTTAGCCCTACTGCCTCAAAGCAACAAATTGACTTTAAGGAAAATGAACGTTTTATTGAGATACTAGGTGATAATTTTACATATTGTTTTGATAAGCGTAAGGGATTATTTGATAAGATGGAATTCAATGAAATAAAATTGCTTGAAAAACCAATAGAATTCAATGCATTTCGTGCACCAACAGATAATGATTGTGCTGTTAAAGGTGATTGGCTCAAATTCCATTTAAATGAACTGATTACGAAGGTATACGCAACCACGGTATCAAAAACGGAGGATTCCATAGTAATTTCCAATCATTTAGCTTTGGGCTGGTATGCTTATCATAATACCTTTGAATTATTCAACAAAGTATATGTATACAAGAGTGGTCAGGTTAAAATTAACAGTAAGGTAATAGTAGCAGATAAACGTCCTTATTTACCTCGCTTTGGACTTAGGCTGTTTATGGATAATAATTTTTCAGAAGTTGAGTATTATGGATATGGACCTTATGAAAGCTACAGTGACAAACACAGAGCCTCCTATAAAGGAATCTTTGCAGATAAAATAGACGAAATGCATGAGGATTATATAAAACCTCAGGAGAACTCCTCTCATTTCGGTTGCGAATACGTTAAGCTTGGAAATGGATTTTTAAGCCTTAAAATAGAATCAGAAGAAGATTTTTCGTTTAATGCCTCTGAGTATTCACAAGAGGAATTGTCAGAAAAAAAACATAATTATGAACTGAAAAAGAGTGGCTATTCCATTCTTTGCGTTGACTATAAGCAATCAGGAATTGGTTCTACAAGCTGCGGTCCTCAGCTCTTGGAGAAATATCAATTGAATGAAAAAGAATTTGAATTTAACGTTTTTATCACACCGGAAATGTCCTAATTAGGAGTATTACTTTTTCCGAAAGGAGAAAGTAGAAGCAACTTAGATGGAATCAAGAGGAATCGTTAAGTCAGCTACCTGTCATAAAAAAGAATTCCATACCAATCTATAATAGATTGATACGGAATTCTTTTTATTTGGGTGAAAGGAATTGAAAAAAATATAGGGGGTATACTTTCTCAATGCTGCTTTAGTGGATGTTAGCTTGGAGAGCGGTATCAGCCTCATACTTCTTAAATACTCTTTGCAAAATATAAGAATTGCAAGATATAATAAAACAGAAACCGACAAATAACATAAAAATCTGACTGGGTGGAAAGTAATATAGTGTAGCAAGTACCAATATATGGATAACAACTAGCATAAGGGTATCAACTGGGTTCGTCAGAGCTATATAAAAAGCATTTTTAATTGTCTGCAAAAAAGCATTCTTAAATCTGGCCATTAACGGAAAAACATAGATAAAGGTACAGGCAACAGCCAGCAGCATGATATAGACAAGCACGGTAATAATATTAGCAAGGATACCTTCCATCGCATTCCAAAACCCAACATTGAATAAAAGTAATAAAACGATTATCCCGAAAGAAAGGAAGGTCAGAAATGACTGTAAAAACATCTCTTTAAAATGCTGAAAGTACTTTCGCATCAGATATCCGTATTCCCCTCTGGTTTCTCTCATTATGACTTGATAAAGTGCAGCAAGTGCCGGGCCAATTGTGACAATAGGTATACAACAAATAATAAAAACAATGTTTAAAGCGATATACTGCGCGGTTGTTGTTAAAAAGTCCATTAGAGGACTGCTCAAGTTAAATTTCATCTAATTTCCTCTCAGATAAGTTAATTACGATAAGCGAATAAATATTATGGTAGTTTTCAAAATAGTGTTTAATAATACATAAATTTTATGTTAAACAGATACATAAAACTACTCTAAAAAATAGAGATGGATTACATTAATTTATAGATATTACACAAAAATTAGCCATTATCACAAATAATTATGTGAATTAACATAGGATTTCTGATGTATTAACCTTAGGTTTTTTCTTATAAAATAATGAGAGCAAGAGAGAACCGATTTTGAAAGGGGCAGGACCTAAGATGGCTATAAAAATGAAACAGAACAATGTAGCGGCAAATAAAAATACATATAAGAAAAGAAAAAATAATATAGAAGGCAAGAAGATGTTCTTGCTTATACTTCCTTTTCTTATCTTGTGTTTTATGTTTTCGTATTACCCGTTGCATGGATGGATATATGCGTTCTATGATTATAGAGCTCCACTCAAGTTATCACAGACAGAATTTGTTGGTTTTAAGTGGTTTAAGGCATTATATAGTAATCCAACACAGGTAAAACAGATTCTTATTGTACTAAAAAATACATTTGCAATGAGCTTTTTGGGACTGGCAACTTCCTTCCTTCCAGTTCTGTTTGCAGTATTTTTAAGTGAAATTAAATGTAAGCGGTTTAAAAATGTGGTACAGACCTTAACGACTCTGCCCAATTTCATCAGCTGGACTCTGGTTTATTCGGTAGCCTTTAGTTTGTTTTCCTCAACAGGAATGGTAAACAGTGTATTGCAAAAGTTTGATCTTATCAATGCGCCGCTTAAGTTTTTGGACAGCAATGAGCATGTCTGGCTTATGATGATCTTATGGAGTATATGGAAAGGCTTGGGCTGGGGGGCTATTATATATCTGGCTGCGATTGCCGGTATTGACCAGGAAATGTTCGAGGCAGCCAGAGTAGATGGGGCTGGCAGATACCACATTATTAAAAATATCACGATTCCTTCCTTAATGCCTACCTATTTGGTTATGTTAATGTTTACCGTATCCAGCTTTTTATCAAACGGTATGGACCAATATTATGTTTTTCAGAATGCATTCAACAAACAGCATATTCAGGTACTTGACTTATATGTCTATAACATTGGTATGACAGGTAAAAGTTTATCATTGGCAACAGCAATTGGTATCCTCAAAAGCTTGGTAAGTCTGACATTGTTATTCTTTGTTAACTTTGTATCGAAAAAGACCAGAGGCGAAAGCATTATATAGAGAGGGGTACATGATGAAAAATAATAAAAAGCTTGGGGCTAAAAGAAAACGAACGACAGGTGATGTTCTGTTTAACACCTTTAATTATACTTTTTTTGCTTTGTTCACAATTATATGTTTTTATCCATTTTACTATTTGATCATAAATTCAATCAGTTCCAATGAGCTTAGTGCCAATGGCTATATCAATCTTATACCAAAGCAGCTGCATATTCAGAATTATATTGATGTCTTTCAATTAAGCGGCTTAGCAAATGCGGCATTTATCTCCGTAGCCCGAACTGTAATCGGTACAGCATGTACGGTTATGTCATCCGCTTTTTTAGGATTTATGTTTAGTCAGCAGAAATTGTGGTGCAGAAGATTGTGGTACAGAGCAGTAGTAATTACCATGTATTTCAGTGCAGGTTTAATTCCGATGTTTATGACGATGAAATCCTTAGGTCTTAACAATAGCTTCTGGGTATATATAATCCCTGCGATTGTACAGCCCTTTAACATCATCATGGTAAAAACCTATGTGGAATCTATCCCGGCATCACTTCAGGAAGCCGCAGAGGTAGACGGTGCAGGGGTGTTAACTAGATTCTTTAAAATAATACTTCCCACCAGTACACCAATACTAGCCACAATAGCGATATGGTCAGCAGTAGGTCAGTGGAATTCCTTCCAGGACACCCTGATATATATAACGGATCAGAAACTTTATTCCTTACAGTATCTGCTATATTCTTATATCAATCAGGCAAGTTCTTTGGCATTATTGGTGAAGGCATCCGGTAATTTATCAGCTGTTTCCAGTCTTGTCACCATGCAGACACCGACATCGATACGAATGACAATCTCCGTAATCGTTGTATTACCGATATTATTCATTTACCCGATGTTCCAGAAATATTTCGTAAAAGGTATTATGATTGGAGCAGTGAAAGGTTAAAGGGAAATTTTTTATTCAATAATTTAAATAAAAAATTTAAAAAGGAGAAGAGGAGGATTTACAATGAAAAAAAGCAGATTTACAAAAAGCGTGTTAAGTGCAGCATTATGCTTAACGATGCTGTCATCGATGTTAACAGGATGCAGCAAAGGCAACAACGATAATAAGACAGAAACACCAGGGGGAACAGAAACTGAGAGCGCTTATAAAGACTTCATTACCGTTGATGTTTTCGACAGTCAGGCAAATTTTCAGGGAACTCAATCAGGCTGGTTCGCAAAAATAGTAAAAGACAAGTTTAATATGGAACTCAATATTATCGCACCAAATGTTGCAGGTGGTGGTGATACTCTTTACCAGACACGTTCCGCTAATGGTAATTTAGGAGATCTAATTCTTACCAATGCAAATCAGAGCAGATTAAAAGATTTGGTAAGCGCAGATTTAGTACTTGATTTAACCGATTATATCGGGAATGAAAAGAATCTCCAGGAACGTATGGATGCTATCGAGAATACCAGTAAACTTGCAGAGAAAGATGGTCTTTGGGCAGTGCCCAGCCAGACCTCATTGTTATCACCAACAGAGCCAACAGAGGCAACTGATCCGACTTGTGCACCCAGTGTTCGTTGGGATTTATACGGTCAGGTTGGTTATCCTGCCATTAACACTTTAGAAGACTTATTACCAGTTCTTAAACAGATGCAGGAAAAAGCAGGGAAAAGTGACTCAGGTAAGAATGTTTATGCATTTTCCTTATTTCAGGACTGGGATGGAGATATCATGCAGAATGCCGGATCCTTTACCGCCGTATATGGCTATAACACACAGGGCTTTGCATTATATGATGTAGCCGGTAATGATATACAAAGCATGATTGATAGCAACTCACAGTATGTAAGAGCTTTGAAGTTCCTGTATGATGCCAACCAGATGGGATTAGTCGACCCTGAATCAACAACCCAGAACTTTGATTCCGTATCGGCTAAATTTACCGATGGTGCAGTACTTTATTCCTTATGGCCTTGGTTAGGCAACGGTACGTATAATACGGCAGATAACCTGGCTGCTGGTAAGGGTTTTGCTGATGTTACGATACAGGATGGTAAATATCTAAGCTTTGGAAACACACCATTAGGTGATAACTCCTTTGCAATTATGATTGGCAGCAAGGCAAAAGATCCTCAGAGATTAGCAGATTTTATTGACTGGTTATATTCCCCCGAAGGTGTTATGATGTCTGCCACCCAGACCGGTGGTAAATGTGGACCCGAAGGCTTGACTTGGGAAATGAAGGACGGAAAACCTGTATTCACAGAGTTTGGTAAAAAAGCATTCATAGAAATGGATCAGAAATTAGAAGTACCCGAGGAATGGGGTGGCGGTACCTGGAAAGACGGTATCTCAGCATTGAACTACAATGCCGTTGGTATTACGGAAATTAATAAAGAAACCGGTATAAATTACAACTATCAAAGATGGGAAGAATATGCTGATTTAACGGCAACTACTCTTTCAAAGGATTGGTCAGCACACAATGAGAATTATGCAACAGGCATAGAATACTACAAAGACAAGAACATGATTGCAGTAAATCCTGGTATACCTTTCTCTGGAGCTGACTACACAACAGATATCAGCGCAATTAAGGAACAATGCAAGCAAATTATCGTTCAGTATTCCTGGCAGATGGTATTTGCAAAGAATCAGGCTGAATTTGACAGCCTGTTAAAAGAGATGCAGGATACTGCACTGGGCTTAGGCTATGATCAGGTATATGCAGTTGACAAAAAAACTTGTGAAGACAGATACGCAGTAAATAAAGAGTTTTTAGCGAATAACCAATAATCGCACTTAATGCATGAATAAAAAAGGGCTGTTTCAAAACGAAGTAATACTTTCGTTTTGAGACAGCTTCCTTTTTCATATATTTACTATAGAATATCAAATAGTTTCTTTTCTAAATTCAACAGGGCTTATTCCTTTTAATTTTTTGAATTTATAGTGAAAGTAATTCACATTACTATATCCAACCTTGGTTGCAATCTCATACACCTTCAGATGCGTATCTTCCAATAGTTCCACAGAATGTTTGATTCTCACTTCATCCAGATAAGAATTAAAGCTCTGGTTCATCTTCTGGCTAAATAATTTACCCAAATAGGAACTGTTGTATCCAAATAAGGAGGCGATTGTTTCTAACTTCAATGGAGCGGAATAATTATGCTCAATATAATATAGAATATCATTAAAAATACTTTCATTTGAGCTGTTGCCAATGGCTCGGATAATCATTTCAAACTGTTCTGTAAAATACTGAATAATTTCGTACAAATAATACTTGTTTTCAATAATCTCAATAATAACAGAATTGTGTGCAAAAGGAATATCGACATGACTGTATTTATGCATTATGGTTTGTTTCGTTTGAAGAAAAATATCAGCCAGAAAGTGTTTGATGGTTAT
Source organism: Anaerocolumna sp. AGMB13020 (assembly GCF_033100115.1). Classification (NCBI taxonomy): domain Bacteria; kingdom Bacillati; phylum Bacillota; class Clostridia; order Lachnospirales; family Lachnospiraceae; genus Anaerocolumna; species Anaerocolumna sp. AGMB13020. The sequence continues at coordinate 3,828,172 of NZ_CP136910.1, forward strand.
TACATCATCACCACTTTGGTATAGTAAGCCTTTTAGTTCCTGTAGTATTTCGGATAACATACGTTTGTTTATAGCCTGAATATAATTTACAATTTTATTGCTATAAGACTTTGATTTTTCATCACTTATGATGGATTGGTAGGAAGATATCTCAGGTAACACTTCATAGGATAAAACGTGCTGATTTTCAAAACAGAAAAATCGTCTGCTCATCAGCCGTCTGCAGTCCTCATAGGATAAATGTATATCAAAAAGGCCAGATACTGTTCTTCCATGTGTAAGAAAGATGGAATCAAGAGGAGAACCTTTCTGAGTACCATTTTCATAATGGTGCAGGCAGGTATTGAATTTGTTCAGAGCATGATTTCCTTTCAGCAGTATAATTTCCTGGTGATCCAGAGAGATATGCTCAAAGGAATTGTTTCCCTGGTTCGATACCTTAAGCAAATCTGCAAAACTGTAGGTTGTGAAAAAAGGTGTATAGCCTTCGTAAATTACAACCTGATAAATAGGAGCATATAATCCCATTTCTAAATAATTAATGGAACTATTCGGTTCGGTTCCCAGCATCAGGTCTTTCAGAACCGTTGACTTCGCTTTTATCAGATATTGATTCAGGGATTTTTCCTTTTCTCTGTTTTTTAATATCTTTTCTTTCACTGTTATTACTGCTTTTTCCAGAGCCTCCTCATCAATTGGTTTCGTCAGATAAAAGGAAACACCATAATGTAAGGCTGTTTGAGCGTATTTAAAATCAGAATAGCCACTTAATATAATAAAATCACCTTGAAATCCAGAGCTGCGTACCTGCTCAATTAACTCCGTTCCATCCATACCGGGCATTCGGATATCCAGCAGAACAAGATTTGGGTTATATTTTTTTATCTTTTCGATTGCTTCCTCCCCCGAAGCTGCGTCTCCACAGATGCAAAAACCGAGAGCATACCAATCAATAACATACTTGAGACCTTCTCTAACAATGGCCTCATCATCAACAATCAATACATCAAGCAATGTATATTCCATATGCCTATTCCTCCTTGATTACAATAGCAGGTATAATCAGGGTTACTGTTGTGCCCTCATTAAGCTGACTTGTAAAGGTGATACCGTATTCTGCTCCATAGAGAAGTTTAATCCTTTGATTGATGTTATACAGGCCAATACTTGAGGCAGAATCAAGGGAGGCAGAATTAATCCGGTTAGTTAGTTCCTTTAAGTCATCAGCATTCATACCCTTTCCGTTATCGGATATTTTTATGAAAAGCAGGTTATCTGCAGTTTTCGATATATTAATAATAATCTGGCCGTTGAGCAGGTTTCGTTCCAGACCATGTATAACGGCATTTTCAACGACCGGCTGTAATAAAAGAGGTAAAATCTTGTAATCATTTAAATCCATATCCTCAGAATATTGAATTGTATAATTTACTCTGTCACCGAAGCGTATCTTTTGTATCGATAAATATACCTCTACATACTCCAGTTCTTTTGCAAGGGTAGTTGAGTCGGTTCCGGTATTCTCCAAGACATAATGCATGGACTTGCCCAGAAGTTTTATGGAATTTATTACGTCCTTATTACCGGTAGACAATGCCTGCATACGTATTGTTTCCAAGGTATTATATAAAAAATGCGGATTGATCTGGCTTGCAAGCATCTTAAATTCCATTTGCTGTTGTTTATTTATAAGCTGCTGCTCTACAATCTGAGACTGATAAAATTTTGCTTCTTTTTCAGAAATCTTTTGAACCGTTGCTTTCAGGTCTTTGAAGATCTCAGCCAGTTCATCATCACCCTTAAATAATTTCATAATAAGATAATCACCCTGGCTAACCTGATGCATGGCATTTTTTAAGGTCTGTAAACGAGAATTAAAATAGGAAGAAAACAAAATTGTCAAAATAATTGGAAATAAGGTTGCTGTAATGAGTATAACGATATAAATCAAAGTAATCCTGTTGAGCCTGGAATATGCGTTTGGGTCCGAAACACAGATGTAAAACTTATTATAGGTTTTGTAAGGAAGGAAGGTAACGATGTTGGCAAGCTGCTTTTTAGAGTCTATCATAATAGGGCCTGTGTATTTATAATAACTGTTATCAAGTTCTGATGGAAAGGGAATCAGCTTTTGGAGCCATCTTTTCTCAGAAGCGTAGAAGGTAGGTTCATTATCCACAGAAGCCATAACCGTATATTCACTACTAAGTAATCGGTTTTTTAAGTAATTTGCATCAATACTTAATACCAGATAAGCAGAGTACTTGGTAGAATTAATACCTATACGCCTGATAATCGAAAGCTCATAAACCTTATTATGCCAACTGTCTTCGCCTGTGAGGCATTGCCAGCTGTTTACGGCATTTCCAACTATTTGCTTCCTCCATGGTAAGCTGCTGTAATCATCCACGGTAGTAATGTGTGAATCGCTGGGAATATTGGGGTTGTTGGTGTAAATCATTATAGAAGCGATGGCAGCGGTGGTAGAGTGCATCGTTGATAATGCATTTGAGGCTAGTTTATAGTATTGATGCTCTTCACTTGAAATACGATAATCAGAGCCTAAAAGTATCCGCAGGTAATTACTATTGATTAAATTATCACAGGAGGTATATAAAGAAGTAGTAATATCAAAAAGTGTTGAATTGATTCTTAATGCGGCTGCATTTACCTGAGATTTATATTGTTCTGACATTTGCATTCTTGCCTGCATAATCGAAAATAAGCCTACAAAAAACAATGGAATAAAGGTAGAGAGCATACAGATGAATATTATCTGCTGTCTAACCTTGGGCTTAGAAAAATGCATTACCGGTTTTTTCATTTACGTACACCTTTCTATAGGTTCTGAAACTGACAGATTGTCTACCTATTGTCATAAAGATTAGTTTATAATAAACATATTTGAAAAAATACAATAAAAATTCTAGGTTTTACATACGAAAATTTAAGACTTTAGGCTTTGTTCTTATATTATCTCATTTAACCCTTAGCTACTCTGTCAATGGATAAATAGAAAGGATATTCATTGATGAATTTTCTGTGTTTTTTATATATTTCAATACTAAATATACTATAATAACCTCAGTAATAAAATACAAAGGAGAAAAACAGTATGAGCATCTCAATAAATTCCTCTACTGCAAGTACAAATAATGCAGGCACCCAGTACGAGAACAAAATAAATCAATTAGAGATCCAGATGCAGACCTATGAAGCACAATTACAGACAGAAAGTGATTTGAAGAAACAGACAGAGCTAAAAGAAAAAATACAAAACTTACAGAATCAAATTAAGAATTTACAAGCCAAAGCAGCAAAGGCTGATAGTACTAGCAGCAATACTGCATCAGCAGATACAAAAGAAACAGAAGACAATAACGCTATGAATTCTGTTGCGACGGTAGAAATCAGCAAGCAAGGCAGAGCATTGGCTGATGCGATGAAGGAATCAAAAGAAGAAAATGTTTAGTACATAAAAAGGTATAAGATTTCTACATAAAGCGAAAAGGATATGAAAGCCTCCCCATGTAAATAAGCCGAGAATTGTGTATAACCTATTTAGATGATATAATGGAAGAAACAGAAGTATATTAAGTAATATTTATAAGGCAGGGGTGGTAATGGTGATAAACTTTATGATTAAGAAATATCAGTTGGTCTAAATCGAAAGGTGGAAATACAAGGTTTCGTAAAGGTACAGCTTAATTAACAGTCTTCTTTAAGGATTTAATAGAATAAAGGAGAATGACAATGAAGTATGTAAAAGCTAACAGTATTTTACCGGAATATTTAGTATCAAAGTTACAAGAATACACGGATGGTTGTTATTTGTATATTCCTCGAAAGCAGGAGGAAACCCGAAGATGGGGTGAAGAATGTGGAAGTAGAGGGAAAGTGTCTCTGAGAAATGAATATATTTACACTGAATTTTGCAATGGAATGAAAGTAACTGAGCTATCAAAACTTTATTTTCTATCTGAAAGAACAATTCAAAATATTATATCCAATCAGAAGTGCAAGCATAAGAAATAGTAATACTATTGCAAAATGAATGCAAAGTGTAAAGAAGCCTCCTGGCGTTCCTGTAATACACTGCCTGAAAAACATGTTACCTGTTATGTATGCTAAAAACGAACTATTTATTCGATTATAGCATACAAAGCCGGTTTGGTGTCTTGCAGCCGGTGTCTTAAGGAAAGCCAGGAGGCTTTTTGCTGTAAAATCGTTTATAATACAACACCACTTTCATTTCTTTGATTCTGTTTTAGGTTTGAGTTTGCTGTACAGGTGCGAAGGTGTTAGAGTTATGTTATGTTAGCTTTTAATTTGGAGGTTCGAATGATTGAGATACGGGACAGAAATATATTTTTGGCTGAATTGCTTTCAGGTGAAACAAGTAGTATTTATTTTAGCTGTGTTCTAGAAGATAGTATGGTAGGACGGGTATGGGTTAATAACCTTGAAAGACCGTCGTTTGCAGTTGTTTGGAATGAGTATCAGAAAGGATTTCAATTAATGGGAAAGGCTCTGGAAAAATCTGAGTATAGTTCTCTGCGCAATTTTTTTGTATCTGAGATTTTTCAATTTTTGAAGGATAGAGAGTTAAACTATTTTGAATGCGGAGCAGATAATGATGAATTAGCCAATATGATTTTTGAGATTTTTGAAGACCGGAATATTGATTCAGAGCAGCAGAAGGTTTTTACTTTGAATCAAAACCCAATGGAGAGCATTAAAAGAGTAAGTAATCTATATGAAATTTTTGCAATAGATAGCAATTTTTTTGATAGAAGATTTGATAATATGGAGTATGTTACAGAAGAGATAAGGGATACCTGGAGAACAAGGGAGGCTTATTTAAATAATAGCTATGGTTATGCAGCTGTCATTGACAGTCACATTGTTAGTCGGGCATTGGTTACCTGCAGCTATAAGAAGCATGACAACATTGGTGTTGATACCATACCTGAACATAGAAAAAAAGGAATTTCTACAATGCTGGTTTATAAGACATTACATGAGGCTGGTAAAAGAGAAAGAGACTGTGTATGGGACTGTACAGAGGATAATATAGCCTCAGAAAAAACTGCGCTTAAAGTGGGATTCCAACTGGAAAGAACCTATACAATCTGCTGGTTTACGATATAACAGCATAGCTACCAGGTGTTTTCCAAGCCTTCTAAGCTAAAGGATTTTAAAGCCTCAATCACGTAAGCAAGTCAATAATTGTGAATAGGTGGAGGGGAGAATCCTCTGGGAGGAAATATAGCAGGGGGATTAAATCTGGAAAAAAGCAGGTGTGTAAGAATTCGTTACACACCTGCTACATCTACGCCTTATTCGATAAATGGTGTATATTGTGGATGTTCGTGTAAATATTTGCTCTTAATCTCTGCAGCTTTGCTCTCACTAATCGGCTCTGCATTTTTGATGTCAGGCTCCTGCTCGGTTGTATGAAACCAGGGATGTTCTTCATCTCTCCGGCTGTAATATAGAACAGATTCCACCATGGACAGTTCGGTTCCGCTGTACGTATAGTAGCTGTATGTGGACTCGAAGGCACTGCTTGAGCTCTCATTTGCAATATAACCATTTTCACAGAAATAGTACCGATTACGTTCCCATCCATCCAGTACATGAAACACGTTTCCATTTACCAGCGTATAGATATCATATATGAGACCATCCCAATCGCCGTTATCCCAGCCATCTGTATTTGCACCAAATATAAGCTCATCTACACCATTGCCATCAATGTCTTTTATCAGATAACCAAGTGTTTCGTAGTCCCATCGCTGATAAAATACACTGCTAAATGGTTCCTCGTCTGGATAGTTTCCATCAAAATTTTCGAGCACATCTCTTGCCTCAGCAATCAGTTCATTGTATCCCGAATAATCTGTTTCTTTCGATTGTGTCTCAATTGTAGTAAAATCCTTGAATTGCAAAGTATCATAATTCAAGGGCGCTGTTTCTACGTGCAAGTCATTCTCGCCCGCGATCTGGTATTCAAGCGTGACCAATCCGGTGTTTGTATCATAAACAGCAGAGGCAGGATGCGCTAAGTGTTTGTCTGCTGGTATGTTTAGTATTGCATCTTTCGCACTGGCTACTTGAGGAAGGTCGTCTTTCATTCTGTAAATCAGAGCATCGGTTACCCCGTCAGCGTTATAAGTGACATTGCAGATTAGCTCTGCCTGGCCGTCGCCATTCAAATCCGCAGCAACGTCGATCACATCCCCGCCAAAGCTCTGTGCAAAGCATACCGCAGAATTGCCCTGTACCGCATAATACCAACAAATTCGGCCAGAACCGGATAGACTTTCCAAAGAAAAACCGCTCAGCTCCGGGATGGCGTCGAAGGAACGCAGAGAATACCGTGTATCGGAATCAGAAGGCGCACTGCCGAGTACCATAACGGCTCCGTCTCGCCTCAGGAGAATTTCTACCTTATCACCTTGATTACGCAGGCCGACTTCATAGTCCTCCTGTTGTATCAGCCAGACTTCGCCGTTGGCAGGGAATGTGCTTTCTGGAATGTCCTCAACCACCAGTGCATTGCCCGTGTAGCGTACCCGGCAACTATACTCCGTTTCTTCTTCACCCAGCCGGAAAGTCAAGGCCAGGTATGGGCCTTCCGCATCTTGGGAAACAGAATCTTCTGACTGGATGTGGCTCCAGCCTAAAAAGGTATTGTACAAAAGTGCTGTCACATCAACTTCATAGAGCCCGCTGTCACGCTGAAAATAGAAGTATGGACGAAGCTCATTTATGTACGAAAAGTAAAGCAGCTCCAAGCTTCCGTCTCCGTTCAGATCCAGAACAGTGTGATTGTTTGTACAGCTGGCTAGCAGTTCTATGTCTCCGCTCTCATTAAAAAAATAGTAATCATAGACGCGATAGGATGCACCAAGGAGTAAACTCATGATGAAGCCGTCACGACCAAACAGGTTCTGGAATGGTTCGATGGAAAATCCGCTTTGATACCCCCACGACTCCTGCGCGTCATAAGCCTGAAGGAATCGGTAAACGCTCCCATCGTCTTTCATCCAAGCACCCCAGATATCTCCACTGTATGCCCTGTAGAACAGCATTTTAACGCCGCCAGATTCCGCCTCGGCCAGAATCTCTGCAATGTCCGATTCGTCCACGGTGGACTCCTGCTGTATCCCATGAGGGCCGTAAAATGAAACATCATCCAATGGAATGGTATAGGCGTTGCCGTCAGACGTTGAATGATCTGTGAAGTCGGTGGAGGAGGGGGCGTCTTCCATATAAGTGCTGCTGGTATCAGCACCTTTAGCTCCGGTGAAAGTACCACCCACCGCCACGACCACCACGAGTATCACAGCGACAAGAGTATAAAGCGCAGTCTTTGGTTTTTTCGCTATAAGTATGATGCGCTCCTGAATGCCTTTCTTACTGCCGGTCATGGTGGTTGCCGTAATCAGAAATGTGTGAACGCTGCGCTTTTTACAAGTCAGCCCGACAAGTGAACGGCCATAGTCGCCGCGGGACTCCTCACCAATCCGCTTGATTGTACCTTCATCGCAAGCAAGCTCAGCGTCTCGCATGGAAAGTGAAGCGGCAATCCACACAAGCGGGTTATACCAATGCAGCAGCAGACACACGCCGCGGAGGATTGCCCAGATATGGTCCCGGTGGCGATAATGGGTAGCTTCGTGTTCCAGTACATGGCGTAAAGTTTGTTCGTCCTCCTTCACCTCTTGTGTGACATAAATAGCGGGATGAAATAAGCCATATAGGCAGGGAGTTTCCAACATACCTGAAGTATAGACCGGCAAGGAATATCCATAGATATCCGTCATGCATCTGTCATTTCTCAACCGGATAGAGAAGCGGAGGTTCGTAATAAGCAGGAACAAGCCTAAAATGGCAAGGCCGATGAGCCAAATTACCAGCGCAACAAAGCTCCAATCGGGGACATGGTCAGACACAACGGTAGCGTATGATTCAACATTTGTACCCACATCGATGTTTTTCGGCGTGACGGGGGAAGATATTTCCGGCAATATTCCCTCCACCAAAGGGGTATACGCTTCTGCTGGTATATCCGTAGACAATGCCGTTTCAGGAAGAACACCTGGTACTGCGTTCATCACGCTGACAGAGCTGGCGCCAAAGCTCACTGGTATTAGCAATCTGATTAATACCAGTGCCCAGAGGGCGTATTGCAGACGCAGACTTATCTTACCGCGCAGGATAAAGCGTAAGGCGGCTACCACTGTGATAAGGACAGAGGATGATATTATCCATTCAGCCATATTATTCCTCCTCCTTGTCCTTTGACGCCTGATTCGCATCCACCTGACGCAGAATTTCATACAGTTCGTCTAGCTCTTTCCTTGACAGCTCCTGCTTTTTAGTAATTGCACTCATCATCATACTGACACTGCCCTTACAGGCGCGGCTGAGAAACGCCTCTGTTTCTTGCATCAGAGCGTCCTCTCGGGCGATTAGTGGCGCATATGTATGAATACCACGGCTCTTATCACAATAAACTGCGCCCTTTTTAACAGCACGGTGCAGCAATGTCAGTGTAGTCGTCCGTGACCAGCCGGTAAGATTTCTGAAATGGTCCGAGACCTCACGACCTGTACACGAGGTATTATCCCATAAATACTCCATGAGATTCCATTCAGCTGTTGTAAGGCTAATATAGTTCTGATCCACTATCTTATTCTCCAATCTGACTACGTTCGTAGACAATATTATTGTATATCTACTGTCTACACTTGTCAACAAAATAGGGGGAAATTATTATTTATTATGATTTATGCAGGCGAACATAGCCGATCAAGAAACACTGTACGAGGGTATATCACATTATAGTAGCCGAAATCTGTCAAATTGAATACCATATTTTCCTAATCCTTCTTGGTTTCTCACCATTGGATAATGTAAATTTTATTGACTTGTTGAATATATTATTTTATCTGTTCCTAATACTGCTTTACCAAAAAATATAAAATGGAAGAATTAAATGATAATAATGGTAAATAATGTATGTGAGGAAGTTTAAATAAAGGAGAAAATAATATGGCACTAAGCAACTTAATGATAGACTTTATGAAAAAGTTTGATGAAAAGCCCTTTCTAATAGAGTTAAAGGGGAAAGAACATCTGATTGGAGAAGGAGAGCCATTGTTTAAAGTTAAATTTAACAAGGAGATCCCGATTACTGATTTGATGACTAGTACATCCATTGCGTTGGGTGAAGCTTATATGAGAGGTGACCTGGAGATCGAAGGTGATTTATATCATGCACTGAATTGCTTTCTGGGTCAGATGGGTAAATTTCATACTGACAAAAAAGCTTTAAAAAAGTTGATCTTTACCTCCAGCTCCAAAAAGAATCAAAAGCAGGAAGTATCTTCTCACTATGATATAGGAAATGACTTTTATAAGCTCTGGCTGGATGAATCCTTAAGCTATTCCTGCGCCTATTTTACGAAAGATACTGATACATTATACGATGCACAGAACAATAAGATTGACAGGATACTTAAGAAGCTCTATTTACAACCAGGTATGGAACTTCTTGATATTGGCTGTGGCTGGGGAAGTTTACTTATCCGGGCAGTGAAGGAGTATGGAGTAACTGGTAAAGGTATCACTCTCAGTAAAGAACAGTATAATAGCTTCAAAAACAGAATTGAAGAAGAAGGCTTAAGCGATAAGTTAACCGTAGAGATATTAGACTATAGAGATTTGCCAAAGAAAGGCTGGACCTTTGACAGAGCTGTCAGTGTTGGAATGATAGAGCATGTAGGCAGAGATAATTATAACCAATTTATCTCCTGTGCAGACTCTGTTTTAAAGCCTCATGGTTTATTCTTATTGCATTACATCAGTGCTCTGAGGGAATACCCGGGTGATGCCTGGATCAAGAAATATATTTTTCCCGGTGGTATGGTCCCAAGTCTCCGAGAAATCATTCATCTGTGTGCTGACTATAATTTTTATGCTTTGGATGTCGAAAGTCTGCGAAGACATTATAATAGAACGCTTCTATGCTGGGATAAGAACTTTAATGAACACAGGACCAAGATTGAGGAAATGATGGGACTTGAGTTCACAAGAATGTGGGATTTGTATCTTTGTGCCTGTGCCGCAACCTTTAATAATGGTATTATCGATTTGCACCAAATTCTTATCAGCAAAGGAATCAATAACGATTTACCAATGACCAGATGGTATTAAATTGCTTAAACCTGCATGAGAGCATTTTAATAGAAGAAAATTGTTCGTACTATCTGCTTGATTTCCATTCATTTTGTTAATAACTTGTCATTTTAACTGGCTGGGGGTATAAGGACATCTATACAGAACTTATACCCCCAGTCAGTTAGAAAACGGAAAGAAAGACCGATCTTTAATAGTGTATCTGGGCTTTCTATAACCTTACATATAATGGTTGATTAATGGTTGATTGATATTTTTATATATAGTACAATGGAGAGAAAGATATTTTATTGATTAAATCATAACAAATGCGAAAGTTATAGAAAGGAAATAGTATGAAAAAGAAAGTAATTGCATTAACAATGGTGTTGTTGGCTCTGGTATCCTGTCTGTTGAGTAACAGTGGTATGAAAATAAATGCGGCAGCGAAAGAGGAAAAGACGATTGCACTTGAGAAGCCATCTTTCAGCTATTACATCTCTGATAAAGCGGCAACGAAAAAGAATAAGGCTGTCAAATTAAATATGAAAACCAGCAAAGCTAATAATATTTCCGATGATGAAAAATGGATTGAAGAGAATAAGCTGACTTTGAATACATATGAGGTACCTAATTATTATGGCAACAACGCAACCGGTAATCTGCCAGAAGAACTGGATACTGTGTGGAATGACCTGTTCATAACCTCTGCATTCTATGATGCTACTTACATTTATTGTACCTACGGGGCTGATTATTCAGAAGGTTATGTTCTGAACATTTATAATGCAAAAACAATGGAATTAAAATATTCGCTGGACTTCTCTGCTTATCGGTATTCACCTCAATATATTAAAGCGGATTATGATTTTATCCAGCAGCGTATAAACTGGGCAACGATAAAGGACGGTGTACTTTATGTTTCCCATAGTCATAGTACCTATGCTAAAAGCTCTAAGAATATGAATGGCTATATTACAGCCATAAAGCTGTCTGACAAGAGTGTGCTTTGGAGAACAAAAGCTTTGGTCAGCAACGCAAATAATTTTCTTATGGTAGGTAATGTGCTCATAACCGGATATGGATTTACCGACGAGCCGGATTATCTGTACCAGATAGACAGTAACACAGGTAAAGTCCTAAACAAACAGTTGCTGAAATCAGCCGCCTCTTATTTGATAAAAAAAGGGAAGTATATATATGTCCATACTTATAATACGGACTATAAATTCGAGATTGTACAATAGTTTATTATTCTATAGGTGCAAAGAGATAAGAACTAATTACTGTAAGAAGAGCATTTCTGTTGCTTGGAAAAAATAACACAGGATGAAATAATCATGGGGATAAGTAAATATAGAAAAAACAAAAAACATAAAATAATTTTTCTTCTTGCTTTTATAATTGTTGCAGGGGGGATATGGCAGATTATAATGGAGAGATATGAAGCGGATCGATATCTGCCAACTGGTAAAATAATTACAGTCAATTCCCATAAGATGCATACGTATAGCCTTGGTAACGGAAAGGATACGCTTGTCTTTATCGCTGGCTCAGGCACCACAAGCGCTTATACAGACTTTTACTATATGCAGCAGGAACTGTCTGCTTATGCTAAAACCTTCAGTTATGATCATGCCGGCCTGGGGTGGAGTGAGGGAACAGATATTCCCAGAACCATTGATAACGTGACAGCTGAGCTTCATGAGTTATTAAGAGAAACGGGACACGCTGCACCCTATGTTTTAGTAGCCCATTCTCTGGGATCCTTAGAGGCTATCAGGTACGCCCAGAGATATCAGGGAGAGGTTAAGGGAATCATATTTTTGGACGGAGGGAGTCCAGAGTATTATGCAGATTATCCTGAATGGAATTCCATGTTGCTTAACCGAACCAGCGCAGTTCTTAGATTAACAGGTATAAATCGGCTGCTTGGAAACTTTGGTTTAATGCTTCCATTTGTAGGCGAGGATACCAGGAATCATCTGCTGCCAGAGGATATTAAGAAAATAGATGCTGCTATGTATTATAATAAACTAGGTAGCAGTGAGAATCTTAAGGGATTGGGATTGATTAATGAAAATGCAAAAACGGTTATTCGTCATGGCTATCTGGAGGATATCCCTTTATTGGCTCTGTCAGCAAAAAATGATGATAAGTGGACAAAGGCACAGGAAGAATTATTAAACTGGTCTGATAGAAGCAGTGGTATGGTAATGAAGGAAAGTAAGCATTATCTCCATTGGACGAATAAAAACAGTGTTATTGCAACGATATCAGAGTTCATAAATACATATGGTGATTAAGAAGATATTATAGAAGCCAGAAAAACCCCTAATAGTTGAATTAGTGGAGGAGAGTGACTCAGCAAAAATATATTGGCTATCATTTCTAGCTAATAAGCAGATATAGTATTATTAATTATCCTTTGGGTAAAAAAATACACTGTTTCATCATCATGATTTAGAGATTAAACAGTGTAACATTAGGTGGTATTTAAATTTAGATTATATCTTTATTTTTATTCTCATAGATATTGATTTAAGGAGGAAGTTCAATTCCCTCTCTTGCTTTAGTATTGTGAAAGCATGCAAATTAATTTTTCGTTATATGATTTTTCTGGATAATATATGCCAGATATCATCACCAATAAAACCACATTTTCTATATATCATTTCAGGTTTGGTTATATTATTAACCATACCTGAAACTGTTACAAAATCAGCTCTTCCCTGCATACGTTGTAAACTGTCGTTTAAAATTGCTGAAGCAATGCCCATACCTCTGTATTCCGGTAAAACTTGCATCCATTCAATAATAGCCTCTTTAGCAACATTATCATAATCAACTACAATTGCTCCAATCATTATGCTACCTTTATAAACTGATGTCCATAGATCAGGTGCATAAACTTCTGTACTAGTCCATCCCTTAACTTGTTCAATATCTACTTTTATTCCAAGGTGTGTATAAGAGTTATTAATTAATTCTACTAATTGTGAAGTCTGCGATTCTGTTATTGTAGTAATGCAAAATTCAGAAGGTAATACTGATTTATCGACTTTCTTTAAATTGTGTTTAATTCGAAAATATTCTGTATCATTGTACTCACATAGAATATCTTCAGAAAAGTCATTATTATGTATTATTTTCATATGTTCTGGTATATTAGTTTTTTGTGCTTTCCCAAATGGTATAGATAAAAGACCACAAGGATTCTCTAAATATTCCTGTAATATCATATTTCTTATTCCTTCCATTTTATATACCGTTTGTTATTTCTAAACAATTACAGATAAATATATGGGAATATTATACAATATAATTGCTCTAAATCATAAATGCATATAGTTTTTATCATAACTCATTTTCCAAAAAATTTAAAAGAACTGTTTGCTTCTCAACTCATATCCCCAGATGGAGGGTCTTACAGCCCCTTCCCCAAGGAGGATATGGGGGTTTTGCTGTTCTTCATAACGTCTCATAAACATATTGCTGCCAACGCAATACAGTTCAATGTGGATGTTCTGATTCACCCGGACTAAATATAACTTACCGTTTTTTATCTCAATATGTATCTTACCCGGCAGATACGTTCCTGAATACTTCTCAAGTTCATCTAAAGAAACAAAAAATTCATCGGGCTTATTGGAAATCTGAGGTGATTCACCAAACATAATTGACGAAAGTGAATTACCAAAACGATATTGATCTAAGGATTCTGTATTAGAGAGAATGATGATACAGATATCCTGCTCGAAGAAATATTGAGTATAAGCAGAAATGCCTGGATTATCACCGCCATGGCAGTATTTGATTTTACCCTCCTCCTTATATCGCTCCAAGCCATAACAATAATGATTCATATTTTCCTTAAAATATAGGTCATAGGACTGCTCCGATAATAGTTTCCGGTTTTTAAGGCACTCATACCATTTTTGAATATCATCACAATTCGTTACTAACGCTCCTGCACCTATATGAAACAGATTATTTGAATATGGAACTCTAACAAGTTTTCCATAATCACGCGTATAATTGTTTGCCTTGTTTTTTATTATGTTCTGACCATTGTCATATTCCGAGTTTTTCATTCCTAAAGGAATAAAAATATTTGCAGTTAAAAATTCGTTGAAGGTTTGTCCCGAAATATTTTCTATAATCCAGGCGAGTAAATTATAATTTGAATTATTATAGTTAAAGACTGTTCCTGGATCATTTGTCAGTTCTTTGTTGATCCAGTCCGTAAAGAAAGTGCTTTTATTATAGGGAGCCCTGTCTTTTCCTATATAGAAGTCATCTTCAAAATTGTAATAGTTGTATAAACCGGAGGTGTGTGACAACAGATTATGAACTGTAATTTCTGGGTGTACCTGTAAGTCTGAAGGCAGATAGAGGTTCGCTTTTTCATTGAGTTTTAACTGGCCTCTGTCGTATAGAAGCATTATTGCAAATGCTGTAAATTGCTTTGTGACAGAAGCAACATTGAAACGAGTATTCATGTTATTTTGTATATCATACTCAACATTTGCATAACCACGGCTAATTTCAAATAATGTTTTGCCGTTTTTTCGTATTCTTATTACTCCGGAAAAATCCCATAAATCAATTTCATGGTTGATATATGTATTTAATGTAGATGGAATATCCATTCTAACCCTCCTTAAATTCTGCTTTGATAAAGAGTTACATAAGCTTTGATAAAATTATTTGTAGTACCGGTCTAATCCATAGAAGTACCGGTAAAACATTATGGATTAACTCCAAGGAATAAATTCCCTCTGCAAGAATTATACCAGTAAGTAAAGGTTGAGTATACATCAAATTTAGTGTACAATGTAACGGAAGTTCACCGAAGGAGGAAGCCCGTGAGATACAAGATACGAAACAAAAAGGCAGTTCAATGTATACTAACGGTATTATTTTGCCTTGCGTTATTAACAGCAGAAATAAATATATCCGTTACCAGCAAGATTCATTCTGCTTCCTCCCATACTACGAAGGCAGGAGCTTTTACAAAAGCACCCTCCCATAAAACCGATTCCATATTCGAAGTAAAAGAAGTTGCTGGAGATGAGTTTACAGCCGGTATTTCTGCCGGGACCTTAAATACTTTTTCTCTTAAGGTTCTCCATTTAAAATATATTTTCTTAAGAGCAGTTCTCTTATTTATTCCCCTTATATTATTTACCCGCTTAACGGTCTTATTACAGGACGGTTACATAGGCAGAAGATTTCTGATGCAATTTATACACAATTCGGACGGCGAGAAAGGAGCAGCAGGTATTTAAACGGCAAAAAAAATTAAATAGGAAAAGAGGATAACAACCTATGAAGCCAGGTAAGAAAATGCTTGCTGCTATTTTTATAACCATAGCAGTGTTTATTTATATTGCAATTTTTGGAATCGGAAGTGGAGTCAAAGGTGTATTTGACATGCGCTACGGTATTGATATCAGGGGAGGCGTGGAAGCGATATTTGAACCACAGGGACTTAAGCGCAGCCCTACGGAGCAGGAACTGGAAACTGCCAGAGAGGTTATTGAGACCAGACTGGACAATCAGAATATTTCCGATCGTGAAGTTACCGTGGATAAGAGCGGTGGTTATTTGATTGTTCAGTTTCCCTGGAAATCCGACGAGAAGAACTTTAATCCGGAGGACGCCATTGCTGAGTTAGGTGAAATGGCAGAACTGACCTTTAAAGACCCTTCGGGGAATGTCCTCATTGAAGGCAAGAACGTGGAAAGTGCAGCACCGGAGAATGTTACCTCCGGAGTGACCAGAGGCTATCAGGTAGCACTGAAATTCGATGCTAAAGGTGCCAAGCTCTTTGAAGAAGCCACAGGAAAATTGTTAGGACAGAGGATGAGCATCTACATGGATGACGACCTGATCTCAAGTCCTATGGTACAGGTGAAAATAACCGGAGGAGAGGCTGCTATCACTAATCTTGGAAGTTATGCAGAGGCGAAGGAATTAGCCGGAAAGATCAATGCAGGGGCCCTTCCTTTCTCCCTGGCAACCACCAATTTCTCCACCATCAGTCCCACTTTAGGCAGTAATGCCTTAAACATCATGGTGGCAGCAGGAATAATAGCCTTCTTTGCAATCTGTGTATTCATGATAACCTTCTACAAGCTGCCGGGTGTACTGGCCTGTATTACCTTGGTATTACAAATGGTGATACAGTTGCTGGCCATATCTATTCCTCAATATACGCTGACGCTGCCAGGAATAGCAGGGATTATATTAACCCTGGGGATGGCAGTGGATACGAATATTATCATAGCAGAACGTATTTCCGATGAGCGAAAGAAAGGTATCTCAGTCAGAAGTTCGATTATTTATGGCTATAAACATGCCTTTTCCTCTGTACTGGACGGAAATATCACCACAGCCATAGTGGCAGTTATACTTATGATTTTTGGTTCCGGTTCCATGTTAAGTTTTGGTTATACCCTTTTAATTGGTATGTTGGTTAATCTCCTGATAGGGGTCACCATCTCAAAACATCTTATACAATCCTTTGTGGTATATGACAGGTGGAATAAGGATAAATGGTTCAGAATAAGAAAAGATAAGAAGGTCATTCCCTTCTACCAGAAAAAATATATTTTTGCCATAATCTCGGGTATAATAATTCTGGCAGGAGTTGCAGGATGTTTTACAAAAGGAATCAGACTGGATACCCAGTTTACCGGAGGTGCAGTATTAAGCTACTCTGTATCCTCAGAAGCCGATACAGAGTTGATTCAGCAGGCGGTTGAAAAACAGACCAACAGGCCGGTGACGGTTCAGATCAAAGAGGATAACCTGACCGGGCGTAAGAGACTTTCCGTAACCCTGGCTGGTAACGACGGAATGTCACCAGAGCAACAGGCAGAGGTGACGGAGGCTATTAACGGTACAATGGAAAAAGCAGACGCCAAATTGTCTGAAACCTTTGTAGTGGAGCCTTATATCGGTGCAAAAGCCCTTAAGAATGCAGGGATAGCAATAGCTCTGTCTACTCTATTCATTGTAATCTACGTGTGGATAAGATTTTCAGCCATATCGGGCTTGTCGGCAGGAATAACAGCCATGATTGCACTGCTTCATGATGCACTGGTAGTATTCTTTGCTTTTGTACTGTTTGGAATACCCCTTAATGATGCCTTTGTGGCAGTAGTACTTACGGTTATCGGGTATTCAATTAACGATACCATTGTTATTTACGACAGAATCCGTGAGAACAGAAAGCTCGACCAGAAACTGCCAGTTGTTAATCTGGTAAATGAAAGTACCACACAGACGTTGGGAAGATCCATCAATACGTCCTTTACCACAGGACTATGTGTCCTGATTATCTTGATAGCGTCCGTTGTGTTCCATATAGAGTCTATTATAGATTTCTCACTGCCGATGTTCTTTGGTATTTTAACAGGCGGGTATTCTTCAATCTGTGTTGCCGGAACCTTATGGGCGGCCTGGGAAAAACGTAAGGAAAAATAAATCTATCTTGACGGTAAAATCTGGTTGTGATATTATGTACAGAAATAGAAAAAGGCATGGAAGAGAATTAGTATATGTTGAAGGCGGTTCACAGAGAGAAGACAGAGGGTACCCTCAGGCTGAGAGTCTTTACCGAAGCAATATAGAAGAGGTCTTGGAGCTGTGGACTGAACAGGTTATCTCAGTAGGTTGCACCGGAATTTCCACCGTTAGAAGGAAAGCAGTATCGATTGTTATATCCGTACTGAGTGAGAGCAAGGAGTAATCCTTGAATTTAGGTGGTAACACGGACTATAGTTCGCCCTAAGCTGATTGTTTAATTGGCTTAGGGTTTTTTTATGTCTGAATTTCTTTGAAAGGACACATTAGTAATTCCAACAGCAAAACTTTAAAACTGTACTACGAAAGGAGTAAGCTATGTTAAACAAATTATTAGCTGATTTACTATTTCCACAAGTTACTTTTACATCAGAGGACATGGAAAGACGTTACCCGGAAAGAGGGGTTTCTGATGAGAATATAATAACCCGAATAGGACCAAGCCCTACCGGCTTTATCCATCTTGGAAATCTATACAATGCAGTAATAGCAGAGAGACTGGCTCATCAGAGCGGTGGCAGCTTTTATCTGAGAATCGAAGATACAGACAATAAGAGAGAGGTAGAAGGAGCTGTTGATATAATCATTTCAGCCATGAAGTACTTTGGTATTTATTTTGATGAAGGTGCTGTCATGGAGGGGGATAATGGCCAGTACGGACCTTACAGACAGCGCCAGCGAAAGGAAATCTATCAGGTGTTTGCAAAGCGGCTTGTGGCGGCAGGAATGGCATATCCCTGCTTTTGCCGGGAAGAAGAGCTGGAAGAAATAAGAGAAAAACAGAAAGAGTTAAAACAGAACATAGGATATTATGGAGAATGGGCAGTCAGCAGGAAATTATCCTATGAGGATATCAAGGGCAGGATTGAGAAAGGAGATTCTTATGTACTGCGGTTTAAGTCGAATCCAGACGCTAAGGATACTGTTACTGCTTATGACGCCATTCGGGGAGAGCTGAAATTTCCTGAGAACATCATGGATTTTGTACTCCTGAAATCCGATGGCATACCTACCTATCATTTTGCACATGTAGTAGACGATCATCTGATGAGAACCACCCATGTAATCAGGGGAGAAGAATGGCTGCCTTCCTTACCCATGCATATACAACTTTTTGATACCTTGGGGTGGAAAAGACCTGTTTACTGCCATACAGCCACACTGATGAAAATGGACGGGAATTCCAAAAGAAAACTATCGAAACGTAAAGATCCCGAACTGGCACTGGCCTATTACCAGGAGGAGGGTTATATACCGGAGGCTATGTGGAATTATCTGCTGACAATTCTTAATTCCAATTATGAAGAATGGAGAGCTGCTAATCAGGACAAGAATCATTTGGAGTTTCCCTTTACACTGAACAAAATGAGCGGCTCCGGGGCTCTGTTTGATATGGATAAGATGAAGGATATCAGTAAGGAGGTCTTAAGCCGTATGACGGCTGAGGATTTGTATAGCAGTTTTCTGGAATGGGCGAAAGTCTGGAATGAGGATTATGCGAAGGTGTTGATGAATAACAGAGAGCTCGCACTGAAAGCACTTGCCATAGGCAGAAATACTGCAAAGGTAAGAAAGGATCTGACTAATTGGAAACAGACCTGTGAGTTTATGAGCATGTACTTTGATGAAACGTTCAAAAGGGAAGAGGAACTTCCGGCAAATATACCGGCAGATGAAAGAGCGCAATTCCTGCGTCTGTATCTGGAGCAGATAGATTTTACCGAAGAGAAAGAGGAATGGTTCAATAAAGTAAAAGACATAACCCGGCAAATGGGTTATGCTACTGACAGAAAGGCATATAAGAAACAGCCGGAGGATTATAAAGGAAGCATTGTGGAGCTTACCAATCTGCTAAGGGTTGCTATAACTGGCAGAACGAATGCACCGGATATATGGGAAGTCAGTAGCGTATTAGGGAAAGAATGTGTAGTACAAAGAATAAAGACCGTAATTTGACGATTGAAATATGAAATTCGTTTCGTCATGTAGCTATATTAAGTTATTCGTAGCAGGATAAGGAAAGGTAAATTCATATTAATAAAGGAATAGGTGAAAATATCTGAAAAGGCTATTTTATCATACTGTAAATGATTGAAAGAGGGTATAGAACGGATTAGTGACATTCTTGGAATTGTTATTGGTTTGTATTAGTGTATAATTTATATATTAACTGCTTGCAGTAAACCAATGAAAAATAGTCAATATCAATTCGGCTTCAGAAAAGAGGTAAATATGGATTATAATAATATAATAGACAGAGATTTTCGTGGTTGTGTCTCCATATGCAAAGGAAATGAGTTATTATTCAGGAAAGCTTATGGCTACAGGGACCTTGCCAATGAAATACCAAATACAACAGAAACAAGCTTTGCCACAGCTTCAGCAGGTAAGGTATTCATAGGAACAGGTATCCTGCAGCTGATAGAGAAAGGGGAACTTAGTTTCCAGGATACCATCGGTGAACTCCTCGCGTTTGACTTAAAGCAAATTGATACCGGAATCACTGTGAAACAGCTGCTGACACATACTTCCGGAATTCCGGATTACTTTGATGAAAGTATAATGGAGGAATATGAAGAGCTCTGGCGGGATTATCCAAATTACAAAATACGAACATCTGCCGATTTGCTGCCTCTGTTTATAGACAAACCCATGATGTATGAAAAAGGTGAAAGATTTCAATACAACAATACGGGGTTTGTAGTATTAGGATTAATAATAGAGAAAGTAACGGGGAAACCTTTTGACATTTATTTGAAAGAATATATTTTTACCCCCAGCGGCATGGAGAGGACAGGCTATTTTGAACTGGACAGACTGCCTGCTAATTGTGCCGGCAATTATATCTGGGACGAGGAAAGAAAAGAGTATTATACTAATATCTATAGCGTAGATGTAAAAGGAACCGGTGCAGGCGGCGTTTTTACTACAGTAGCAGATGTTGAACTTTTCTGGAAGGCCCTGTTATCCGGAAAGCTTTTATCGCCGGAGATGACGGATGAAATGCTGCGTATTCAGAGTTCCAGTGAAGATGAGGATAACTATGGCTATGGAATCTGGATAAGTAAGAAATACGGTGACTGCATCCTCCCATATTTTACAGGAATGGATCCGGGTGTAACATTTATAAGTACTTATAAAAGAGATGAGGATCTGAATATAACCGTTGTGAGCAATTTTGGAGACGATGTCTGGAAGATTAAGAATGATATCCTGAATGCCATGACAGAAAAGATGTGAATAGTTTTTAGCTATGCAACCTGCTGGCAGGAAAGGGTATCATGATTCGCTATGAAACCTGTTGACAGAAAGGGATGAGAAATTGCTGCCAGCCCTGTTATTTCAAAGAAAAATATGTACTCCGCTTTGCCTTGGCTGCGGAGTATTTTTTGTGAATAAGGCTGCTGTCAAACCATTCGATAAAAGAGATTTATAAACTAATTACCCGCGTTTTATAAGATTTATAACTATATAGTACCGATTTGTTATGCTACAATACAAATAATTCCAACTCTGGAAAGAGTTTTCAAAAATAGTGATAATAAAATGAACCAAACTTGATCCTGTTACAATAAATAAATGAGAAGGTCAGATACTTCCGAATTTCATAGACAAAGGGGTACAGGTATGACAACAGAAGAACTGAATCAATTGATAACAGAACATGGGAAGCATGTTTACAGTTTTTGCTGTAATCTTACCGGGAATTCCGCTGAAGCAGAGGATTTGTATCAGGACACTATCTTAAAAGCTGTTGAGTTAGGCCACAGACTTAACAGCAGTGGCAATCCCAAAAGTTTTCTTATGGGTATCTCGGTAAAGATATGGCAGAATCATAAAAGGAAATTCGCAATAAGACAGAAAATAATACATCTGGAAGAATATGATGATAACCTTATGGAGTCGGAATCCCCAGATTACCAACCGGAGAAGGAGCTGCTCCGGAAGGAAACAATAGCTGCAGTACGTATTGCAGTTCAGGAACTGCCGGATAAATTAAAAACGGTATTGTATATGTATTATACGGCAGAAATGTCTATAGAAGAGATAGCCGCAGCCTTACATATACCCAAAGGTACCGTTAAAAGCAGACTGCATAAGGGGAGGACTTTATTAAAACAATGCCTGGAGGTATGGAATCATGAATGATATTGATAAACTCCTAAGAACTGCCCTTTCTCCTGCCAGATACCCTTCGGAGGAATTAAATAATAAGATTGTAAAGAAGGTTAAGGAGAGTGGCAATATGAAGAACAATTATAAGAAGATGATGATAGCAGCAGCCATAACCATGGTTCTATTGATACTGCCGGTAACTGTATATGCAGCATATCGGTATTTAAGCCCGAAAGAGGCGGCAAAAGAAATGGATGACAAGAAGTTAGGTGATGCCTTTGACAAAGAGGGCAAAGAGGTCATAAAGACTGTAACAGATGGAATGTATAAGATTACCTATCTGGGACATGTAACCGGAAAATCCATCAGTGAAAGAACCGGTTCTGCCTGGGAACTTCATCCGGATAGAATTTATGTGGCAGTTGCCATTGAAAGGGCGGATGGAGCTGATATCAAAGAGGATGATGGACACAGTATTTTAGTTACACCGTTGATACAAGGATTAAATCCCTGGAAATATAATATTGTAACCATGAACGGCGGTTATATGGAAAAGATTATCGATGGTATTCTCTACCGTATCACAGAGTGTGATAATATTGGTATTTTTGCAGATAAGGAGCTTTACCTGGCTGTATCGGATACTAACTTTTATAGTACAGAAGCCTTTGATTATGACGAAGAGACAGGTTTGATCACAGAAAAGGACAGTTATCAGGGGACGAATGTACTCTTTAAACTGGAGCTTGATCCGAAGGGAGCAAATAAAGAGAAAGCAGCTGAATATATAGAGAAATTTGAAAAGGAATGGGAATCAGGTGGAGACACGGAGAAATCTTCCGGAGAAAATCAGGAATTAAATAGTAACACGGAGGAAGATCCAAGGGTTCAGCAAGAGGAATTTTATGATAAGGAAAATAATCTGACTATCCGGATCAAAGATAATGATTCCGCTGCCTGGTCTGCCAGTGGGGAGAGCTCTAATAATATATTGAGTTATTCACTGGAGGTGGAAGGAGAAGGGGTAGAGAACCTGGATTTTTCTCTTAATAAAGGACAATTTTGCAATTATACGGAGGAGTATAAGCTTGGAGAACGCGATTATTATGGAAATACCTTAAGTGTTCCGTATAAAGAACAGAAAGAAAGAGCGTACAAGTATGCTATTGCAATTAAGGCAAAGTACACAGATTATGGGTATGAGGAGGAGTATCTGAAAGAACTGGGAGAAAAAGATATAGAACAGAGAAACAAATTATACTATGAGGTTTTAAATGAGGAGATCAACGCAACCATTATCGGGCTTGACATTAAGATGGAAGACGGCAGAGTTCTTCATAAGGAGATTAAACTGAAAAATGTATTGGAGAAAACAGAGAGATCTATCTGGATTGCTTTAACTGTTAACTAATAAAAAGAAAGACATTGGCAGATTCAAGCTGTCAATGTCTTTTCTGTAGCGCCCCTTTTTATTTATTCATTTCGGCAGGATCTAAAAAAAGTACTTTTGGTTAGGAAAGCATCGGAAGCACCGCCGCCATATGCAGTTTGAAATGCATCGGATGAAACTGGAAAATCGCTGGAAGAAGTAGTACCAACTACATAAAATGTTCCATTGCAGCCTACTGTTATTTTATTACCTGCATCTTCGTTACTTCCACCAAGATAATAGGATAAAACCAACTGATTCAGATCAGGTGTGAGTATCGTAACAAACGCATCGGAACTACCGCTTAAATGGGATGGCAATATCTCAGGCGTGATGGGGAAATCATCTGAGAGTGTAATTCCTGTAACATATACATTTCTCTGGGAATCGACATCAATACTATTACCATTTTCGATGTTACTCCCTCCTAAATACGTAGACCTTTTAAGTCTTCTTCCATCAGCTGAAAGGATTGAAACAAAGACATTCACATCACCGCGTAAAGTTGTTTGAAAAGCACCAGCTGTCACTGGAAAATTGCTGGACGCAGTAGCGCCAATTACTGCCGCTGTTCCATCTTCATTAACTTGAATGCCTACTACCATATCCACCAGAGAGCCTCCGAGATAAGTTGAATAGATAAGAGACGAGCCATCGCAGGCAAATTTGGCAATATATCCATCATCTACACCGCCACCATATTGGGTTTGAAAAGCTCCTGGAGTTACAGGTAATTCAATTGAATTTGTACCTCCGGCTATATATGCATGGTTCAAATCATCTAAACCAATAGTGGAACCAGATGTAAAATTATCTCCACCAAAATAAGAGGAGTATATTAAATATCTGCCATCTGGGGAAATTTTCGTTAAAAATGCGCTTGAGACTCCGTTTAACTTTGTTTGAAATGCATAGGGCGTAACAGGAAAATCAGTTGCATAGGTTGTTCCGGTTACATAAGCACAACCACAATCATCTACTTTGATACCTGCGGCTAGCGTAAATTTTCCCCCACCTAAATAGGAGGAATACACCAGGTAACTGCCGTCTGAAGATAATTTAGAAATATAGCCAATATCATCGTCACTGCTATTCTGTGTCTGAAATGCACAGGGTGTAACTGGAAAGTCCTTGGAAGTTGTATATCCTGTAATATAAGCACAACCACATTTGTCTAAACTAATATCAAAGCCTACATTTCTTTCGGAGCCACCCAGATAGGTTGAGTATATTAATCCAATTCCATCCGGAGCAAACTTTGTTACAAACACATTACTGGTTCCAATTGGGAAGGTCTGAAAAGCACCATCAGTTACTGGAAAATTATTGGAGAGGGTAGTACCAATGACATAAATATATCCGTGGCAATCAACAGCAATAGAACTGGCAGTATCAATACCATTGCCTCCTAAGAAGGTTGCATATTGAATTAGCGGATCAATAATTAACGGTGCTTCACAGTCATATTCACCCAAAATCTTGAAACCAATTTCTCCCTGACTATTCATTTGATATTCGCAGGTCACAGGTATATTTTCACCATTTAACTCTTGCCAGGCAACAGGAGAAGGATCAATCCATGAACCTTCTGCATGCTTAATGCATAAACCTTTATCATGGGTAAATGTAATACTTTGGACACCTGTCCATTTAAACCGTATTTTCTCAAGAAGTTCCGGTGAACGAAGCAGCCAATTATATTTAAGTCCATGTTCATCACCATAAAGCTCTAAGTCAATACCCTCCCACAGGTTCTTGTACTGTAACTTATCATAATTGGGTATATTTATATGATTTTTTTCTTGTAAACCACTATAAATATAGTTGAAATAACCATCGTTCTGATTCAGACCTATCGGTGTACTAAGAGCATCGGCATCTATAAAAGTTAGATCCAAAACCACCTTGTGGATAGAGGCTGCCTTTTCTTTTTTGCTATAAAATTGTGTTGTTATTTTATTATTCTGAAAGTAAAAATGGCTTCCATACATGGTTGTATAGAAATCAACACAAGGATCTATCTGCCCCATATTTGGTATAAATCTCAGTTTTTCATTATCTTTTTTTTGAATTGAAGATATCACAATATTAACCATACCTTTCTCAGAACATGCAAACATAAGCAGCAAGCACCGTATCAGGCAAGTGTGAGAAATACATATTTTTCATACTTATCCCAATAAATATTAAATTTAGTTGAAGCATCTATATTATTCAACTAATTAATTATATGCAGGTGGGATTGTTATGGATAATGGAATCAGATATACGGGTGTTTCTATTTTGCATTTCTACACAGGCGAAAAAAGCCTCTGCCAGGGGGTTTTAAGCGTAATTCCTTTTTTGAGTGTTGCAGGAAATTGAAGACTGGAATATACTGGTGTAGTAGCAATGTTATTGGAAAGGGGGAGATGAAGCATTTATACAATTTTATTTTTTACGATAGCCATCGTTTCTGAAATTGTCCTTTTATCACTACATGTAAATACAGTTTTGTCTATATTTATTATTGCGCTGCTATTACTGGCATGTGAAATTATAGTTGTTCTTATTAGAAATGTTAGGTTTCAAAGGGTCCTGGATTGGGATTGTGAGCCGGAGAAATATCTCAATATGATTGACCGGCTGGAGAGAAAATACAGGAGGAATAGAAGGGCAGCAGTGATACTGGATATAAACCGTGCAACAGCTTATCTTATAATGGGTGATTCTAACAAAGCACTGGAATATCTGAACAGTATAGAAGAGGCAGATTTATCTGAGAAGAATGACTCCTATTATGTCTATACCATTAACCGTATCCTGTGTTATTACGAATTGGGAGAGATAGAAAAGGCGGAAGCTTTATATGAGACGGAGTTGGTGCGATTGTGTCCATATGGTAAAAGGTTAAAGAAATCGGCAGAAATTCTTGTAGGTGAAAGATTTTACTTCTTACATAGGTATAAGGAAAGCTATGCCTGCCTAAAAAAGCTTCTGAATACGGACCTGCCTAAACGACAGTATTTAGGTGTTCTGTATCTCCTTGCACGAATGGATGATATCAACGGAGAGCAGGAACAGGCAATGACAAAATACAGGAAAATATCCAAACTGGGCAATAAGTTATGGATTGCTAAGGATGCTGGTGAAAGGCTAAAGAAATTGGAGGAAATAGTATAAAAATAGGTGGGGCTGTTAAAACAACCCCACTTCAAATTACATTTACTTGACCGTCAGATTCTTATATACTTTAACAACTTCAGATTTCATCTCATCCTGTTTGTTCTTAACTTTAGCATAGATGGCTAAAGCATCCATAATACGCTTCTGATCCGCTGGAGTAAACATACCGATAGCTCTGCCAAGCCCATCCAGGCTATTGACATTGACTTTAAGAGAGCCTCCTCCTGACAGAGGAATTGTCAGTACCTGTGATTCGTCACTCATATCCCCTAAACATAATGCATTATTCCTGTTATCACACTGAAAAGTTACACCATTATAAGTTATCTGTCCACTGGCATCCGCCAGATCCATATAAGGGGCTTTCCCTGCACCATTTATAAATGCTGGCATGGTTTTTTCTGAAGCTTCAATTTTTGTGCCTGCTGTTATTAGACTTTCAAAGGATTCTGCTGTTGAGGGTGTTTCTGCCCCTGCCGTCTCTCTTTTGGAAAAATAACTTGTAATTTTTCCATTTGTAGTTATGGTGTTTCCAAGTTGTGTTAATACATCCATCCTGATATCTCCTTTATCTCAAGTGTTTTTATAACAATGACGTTTTTTGTAAAACATACAAAAAAAGGCACTGCTATTATGAAATAAACAATACCTTCCGTGGTTAAGTAAAAGAAATTCATCCTATAATTTCCATATAATATATCGGACAGTAAAGTATATTACTTTATGTTTATCATGATGTTTCTTGTTTTTTTCTTTCAATCAGCAGAGGCCAGAGTAACGAAGAAAACTGTTGGCAGGCAGAATTATAAAACCAGTGTAAATAGTTTATTATATTTATTGTAAGTGTTGATGGGTGGCTTTTAATCATTGTTGCAGGGTTGGTGATTTTAATTGTTGCAACTAGGGTGTGTCTGAAAACTCATTGCACCATTCTGAATGCCCCACTTTGCGGTATTCTGCGTTGCAATATTGGGAACGTAGCACCACTACGCACCCAAAATCACGCCTTGTCTCCCACAAAGTGGAACATCCAGCCCGGCACAAGCAGTTTTCAGACACACCCTAGTTGAAATGAAAATATTTATATAATAAAATAAGCCTTATAAAAAAAGTGTAAGGGCTATCATTTGGGGTTACTAATTTAACAGGAAAGCTGGAATAAGATGAAAATACTAATAACGGCAGGGGGTACTACAGAGCCGATTGACAGTGTCAGAAGTATAACCAATACATCTACCGGAAAACTCGGGAGTCTGATTGCAGAGAAGTTTGATGCCATGCCGGAAGTAACAGGCATTTATTTTATTTGCGGCAGAAAAGCCCTTATCCCACAAGGAACCCGGGCAGAGATTACCTATGTAGATACTGTGGCAAGTCTGGAGAGTGCTATAAAAAGCATCCTTAAGAAAAAGGATATAGATATTATAGTCCATAGCATGGCGGTTAGTGATTATCGGATTAATAAGGTAACCTCAGCAGCAGCTCTTGCAAACTCTCTGAATGCCGGCTTAAAGGCATCGCTGTCCGGCTTGCCGGATATAACAGAGGAATATATGGTATCCTTAATGGAGACCTCTGATACCATATTAAATACTGACGGTAAAATCCGTTCAGATATAAATAATCTTATCTTAACCATGGAGCAAACTCCTAAAATCATTTCATTGTTTAAGGACTTAGCACCCAATGCAATTCTCACAGGCTTCAAGTTATTGGACCATGTAAGTCACAAGGAATTAATTGATACTGCCTATGGATTATTGGAAAAGAACAAATGCAGCTTCGTCCTGGCTAATGATTTAAAGGATATAACGGAAATGGGACATGTAGGTTATCTGATAGACCGTAAGAAGAACTATGGAACTTTCTTGACGAAAGAAGCGATAGCGGAAGCAATTGCACAAACGACGGTGAAACGTCTGGCAGTTATTCGAGAACTGTAAAAGGTCACTGATATATACGAGCTGCTTATAGCAGCTGCCCTTATAAGAAAGGAAGAAGGGTGGATTAATGAAAGAGATTATACTTGGAATAACCGGGAGTATTGCGGCCTATAAAGCTGCAGACATTGCCAGTCAGCTTACCAAGAAAAGTATTACGGTTAATACCATCATGACAAGATCTGCAACTCAGTTTATAACACCTCTGACGCTGCAGACTTTGACAAAGAATAAGGTCTATGTTGATATGTTTGAGGAAATAGCTTATCCGGATGTAAGGCATATTTCCCTGGCACAAAGAGCGGATTGTTGTGTTATTGCACCGGCTACCGCTAATATTATCGGGAAATTAGCTTCGGGCATTGCAGATGATATGCTCTCAACAGTAGTTATGGCAATAAAAAATAAACCCGTCATTATATGCCCCGCTATGAATACTGCCATGTATGAAAATCCCATAACCCAGGATAATATAAGGAAATTGATTTCTTATGGCTATCAATTTGTAGAACCAAAGGAAGCGCTGCTCGCCTGCGGAGATGTGGGGAGGGGTGCCCTTGCTGATATCGACACCATAATAGAGTCAATTTTAAAATCAGAGATATAAGGAAAGTCTGAGAATCAATGGATAAAAAGCAATGGATAAAAAGCAATGGATAAAAAGCAATGGATAAAAAACAATGGATAAAAAACAATATTAACGATATAGAAGATTTTAGGGGATTTGTTGCACTGTGCAGCCTAATATTAAATGGATTTTTACAGCCATAACAAGGAATATAAAGCAGTTTAAATTTTAAATAAACAAAGCAGAAAG
Source organism: Anaerocolumna sp. AGMB13020 (assembly GCF_033100115.1). Lineage (NCBI taxonomy): Bacteria > Bacillati > Bacillota > Clostridia > Lachnospirales > Lachnospiraceae > Anaerocolumna > Anaerocolumna sp. AGMB13020. The sequence goes on from NZ_CP136910.1 coordinate 3,857,420, forward strand.
AAAACAGGAATAAGAATAAAAATACCTGTATAATGGAGGAGGTAATGATTATGCAGATAAATATCGGTATAATTGGAGATTACGACGGGCGTCCTTCTCATTTGGCCACCCAGGAGGCATTAAAACATTGTGCCAGTCAGCTGGGGTTAGAAGCAGTATATACCTGGCTGCCGACGACGGAACTGGAGGACAGCTGCAAGGAGCTTAAGAAATATGACGGCCTTTGGTGTGCACCGGGAAGTCCCTATAAGAGTATGAACGGAGCTATTAAAGCCATAAAATTTGCCAGAGAAGAGGATTATCCCTTTATTGGAACCTGCGGCGGGTTTCAGCATGTAGCCATTGAATACGGCAAAAACGTATTAGAGATAGAGGCACTGCAGGATAAGGACTTTAACCTGTATGAGCCTAATGAGTACATAACCGCCTTGTCCTGCTCTCTTGTCGGACAGGCAAAGAATTTAAAGGTAGAGAAAGCTTCCATACTTTCTGACATTTATGAAAGTTCAGAAATAATTGAAAAGTATAATTGCAGTATGGAGTTGAATAAAGAATTTCAGAATCAGCTGGACCGAAACGGCTTTCGTGTAATTGGGGTGGATGATAAGGGGGAAGCCAGGATCATCACTATTCCCGGTAAAAGATTTTATCTGGCCACACTGTTCCAGCCTCAATTAAGCTCCTCAGCAGAGTCTCCTCATCCCATGTTATTGGCTTATTTAAGAGCAGTTATAAAATTTAAAGGTTAAACTGTTCTTTGGTAAGCGCATAACAGAGGTCGCCCTCAGGGGCTTTGAGAAGGTGAGAAAAGCGCTGCACATTTGTAACGGGGGATAAACCTGACTTTTGAAGAACACGTCCGGAGCCGGGATTGTTAAACCTGTGATAAGCTTCTACTTTTGTGATGGAAGTATTTTCAAAGGTATGCTTGATGAAAGCATCCAGAGCTTCTGTTACAATGCCCCTGCCCCAAAAATCTTTTCCGATGCAGTATTCTATTTCTGCGGTACTGATATCTTCATACATTCGGCAGAAGCTGATGTGTCCTATATTTTCATTGGATGATTTTAATATAATTGCCCATCGGTATTGTTGTTTCCAGGTGTCTAATAAATTACTTACTTCTTCTTCGGTAGTGAATGGAGGTTCTCCGTAGCCGCTCTGTACTTCCGGGTCAGCAATCCAGTTCTTAAGCATATCAGGTATATCTGTATTGGCAAAGCTTCGGAGGAGCAGTCTGTCCGTCAGTAGCTGAATCTTTTTGTCAAAATGAAAACTCATAATATACCTCTCCTTTTTCTTTTGTAACTTAATATTGAATCTAAATGCTGTTTAATATTGAAGCTTAATACCGGAAGCTTACTACTGGGAATAAAAACAGCTTTCAAAAAATACTGTACATTTTCAAACTATTATCTCATATCAGCTGGCGTTTAACAAGGAATTTACAATTTGCTTTAGCGAATAAATATTGTAATAAGCTTTACCAACCCCAAACACAATTTATTAAAAGGGCAAATATGTAATTGCGCAAAGTGGCGCAAAAATTAGAATTAAGAGGTCTAAATTTGAAGTATAGATAAAAAAATATAAAATTTGTTTCATAAAAAGAGAAAGTAATTTCCAGAAGTTATAGCAGTAATAACTATAAGAAAAAGTAATTGCGCAACATAAATTGCGCTTAAATGGAGATAAAACTGTGTATATTGCATAAAAAAATAAGCATAAAATATATAAATGTGACAATTGAATTAAGGGTAAATAATGATATAATAAAAACAGAACAACCGATTGAGCAAATTATATCGGGGAGGGACAAATGTCATTTCAAAATCAAGATGAGAAAGCAAATAGAAACTTATTATCCGGCAGTAAATTAACCATTGCCGATATTGCAGCAGAACTAGGAGTCTCAAAAACCACGGTATCCCGCGCCATATCAGGAAAAGGGAGGATTGGAAAGGAGACCATACAACGGGTTACCGAATGTATCGAGAAATATAATTATAGGCCCAGCGCCATAGCAAAAGGCCTAGCAAATTCCAAAACCTATAATATCGGAGTAGCTTTTCCGGCTGATGCCAATTTGAGCAGTACCCCTTTCTTTCAGGTCTGTCTTTTAGGCGTGTGTGAAGTGGCAGCAGCAATGGATTATGATGTGGTAGTGACCACTGTGAAAGAGACGGATATCAACCTTTTAAAGAGAATTGTTGATCATCATAAGATAGACGGAATGATCCTGACCCGAAATTTTATGAATGATATTGCAACAGAGTACTTAAAACAGAAAGGCATCCCGTTTGTACTGGTGGGTTCCAGTGCTGACGATACCATCGTACAGATTGATAACAATCATATGGAGGCCTGTGAAAAGCTTGTTTCCTTACTGCTGGCAGATGGAGTGAAGAAGGTTGCCCTCATAGCCGGAGATAAAAAACATATGGTTAACAAGTACCGCTGTGAAGGATATTTTAATGCTCTAAGAGCCCGGCAGGTGCCAATAGAACAGGAACTGGTATTTACGGACTGTGACAGTCCGGTGTTTATAGAACAAGCCGTGCGCAACATCTTAAAACGTCAGGTGGAATGCATTGTATGCACTGATGATGTAATCTGCACAAGGGTATTATCCTTATTGCGGGAGGAGGGGCTATCAGTTCCGGGAGATATAAAAGTGGCTTCTTTTTATGACAGCATGCATTTAGAGACCAATAATCCGCCTGTAACTGCTGTTGGAATTGATGTGAAGGGGTTGGGTACAATTGCAGGCAAACGTCTGATTGAAATTATAAACGGGGACACAAGTACACATAAGACTATACTGGATTACGAAATCCACTTAAGGCGTTCAACGCAGTAAGAGTCAGACAAGGACTGGAGGTACATAAGTTGTGAATAAGAACGGGTTTTTGCATAAGCTGAAGAAATACAGGGTATTTTTGTTGATGATACTTCCGGCGGTAATCTATACTCTGGTATTTAGTTATATCCCTATGGCAGGGATTGTCATGGCCTTTAAGAAGTATACTTACGCAGGAGGGATTTTCAACAGCCCCTGGAACGGACTGAAAAATTTTGAATTTTTCTTTAAATCAGGACAAGCCTTCCTGGTAACAAAGAATACGGTGTTGTACAACCTGATGTTCATTGCGTTTAATACGGTGCTTCAGATGACAGTAGCCATACTGTTGACGGAAATGAAAAACAAACATTTTCGTAAGATATCCCAGTCAGTTATGTTTCTGCCTTACTTTATTTCCTGGGTAATCGTATCCGTAATCGCATTTAACCTTTTAAGCTATGACTATGGCTTTATCAATGGAATACTTACAAAGCTCGGTTTGGGGAAAATTAATTTTTATACAACCGGTGCGTTATGGCCATTCATCCTGATCTTATTCAATGCCTGGAAGAGCGTGGGCTACGGCTCGGTAATGTATCTTGCGGCTATTATGGGAATCGATACTTCTATCTATGAGGCGGCTTCCATTGACGGGGCAAATGTCTTTCAGCGTATCTTTAAGATAACCATACCCCTTATGATGCCGACGGTAATCATACTTTTATTGCTTTCGGTAGGCGGAATCTTCAGAGGCAACTTTGATATGTTCTACAACCTGGTGGGTAAAAACGGTACCTTATACAACTATACAGATGTTATAGACACCCTGACCTTCCGAGCCTTAATTGCAAACAATGATTTCGGTATGGCGGCGGCAGCCGGTTTCTATCAGTCGGTATTATGTTTTATTACAATCTTGCTGGTAAATAAACTGGTTAGCGTTTACAACAAAGATTACAGCTTATTCTAGGAGGGACAGTATATGAATGAAAATACAACTGCCAGGGCAAAGAGAATAAAACGAGGACTGGATTCTAGAGTTCTTGCCTTCCTTTCCTACTTTATTAATGGTGTGGTTGCGTTATTTTGCCTGGTACCGTTTATTATGGTTATATCAGCTTCCTTCTCTTCGGAAGAAGCAATTAAATTAAACGGCTTTTCCTTATTGCCGCAGAACTTTACCTTAGAGGCGTATAGTACAGTATTTAAAGAACCCAGTGTTATATTAAGAGCTTATGGAGTAACCATTTTTCTTACGATTTTCGGAACAGTTGCAGGGTTATTCCTGCAGACTATGACAGCCTATGTATTATCCAGAAAAGAGTTCGAATGGCGAAATAAATTTTCCTTTTTCTTTTACTTCACCACTTTGTTCAACGGCGGTCTGGTTCCGTATTTCGTATTGATGACCAGGTATTTAGGGCTTAAGGATAATTATCTGGCCCTGGTGCTGCCCCTGCTGTTCAGTGTCTACAATCTGCTGATTATGAAAAGCTATATTATGGGGATACCGGAATCTTTAATAGATGCCGCGAAGATAGATGGCTGCGGGGAATTTGGTACCATGGTAAAGGTTGTAATGCCACTGCTTAAGCCCGCTATGGCCACGGTAGGTCTTTTTATCGCACTGGCCTATTGGAATGACTGGTATAATGCCATGCTCTATATCGGGAAGGATGAAATGCAGCCCTTGCAATACTTTTTATACGAGCAGGTTAATAATATAGAGGCCTATAAGCGGCTGGTGGAATCAATGGGCGGCGGCAGTACGGCAGCGGTATCTGCAATGTCAATGCCTACGCAGTCCTTAAAGATGGCACTGACAGTAGTAGTAACCGGACCGATTATTTTATTATACCCTTTTGTACAGAGATATTTTGTTCAGGGTATTACCATCGGAGCGGTAAAAGGATAATATAGATCCGTTTTGGATTTATATAGAAGGTATACAAGAAACTTATTAATGCAGAGGAGGATTACTATGAAAAAAAGAGTTTTATCCCTTATCATGATACTGACTTTAATTACAGCACTCTTTGCGGGCTGTGGTAAGAATGGTAATGCAGTGGGTACAGGCAAAGGAACAGAAACAGGCGGGAAAGATGCGGCAGAGAAGACATTTAACGGGGTGGATATTTCCAAGCCGGTTACATTAAAGATGTACCTGTTAGGTGACAGGACAGCGGACTTTGATAAGGTATATGCAGAAATCAATAAGAGGTTACAGGAAAAGCTAAATGCTACAGTAGAAGTAGAATTCCTTTCCTGGAGCGAACATGATAAGAAGTATTCTCTGTTATTCTCAGGCGGTGAGGATTTTGATCTGATCTTTACGGCAGCCGGCTGGGGACATTATGAGAATACAGTAGCCATGGGCGGTTTCTATGCGCTTACAAAAGACTTTATAAGTACTTATGCACCGGATATCATGAAGGTTGTTCCTGAAGTAGCCTGGAGCCAGGCAACAATAGATGACAGCATCTATATGGTACCCAATTATCAGAATGAATTTGGTAACAACGTAGTGGGGCTTCGCGGAGATTTACTTCAGAAGTATGGCTACAATGATATAACAAGCTTTGACCAGCTGCTGGAGTTCTACGGAAAGGTTGCGGCAGGTGAACCTTCTGTATCACCTTTAGGCACCCAGGCAGGTGGATTATATTACCAGTACCTGCTGGATAAAGGAATGGATACAGTAAGCGGTACTTCCACCAAGGAATTGTTCCTTTACAATACGGTAAATCCTGAGGATAAAACGATTACTTATGCACTTGACTGGGCTGGTTTTACGGATTACTGTAAGTTAGCCAAAGATTTATATGACAAAGGTTATTGGTCTGCGGATTCCCTGGCAACTACAGAGGAAAGACAGGACGGTTTCTTAAGCGGAACCTCTGCCTCTTTAATCTGGAATATCGGTACTACTGAGACTTATGTAGACCAGGCCAATAAAGAACATCCTGAATGGAAAGCACAGATTTTCGATACTTCACCCAGTGTTGCCAAAGCAGTTAATGCTTACATAAACAATGGTATGGCAATCAATGCAACCAGTAAGAACAAAGAACGTGCCATGATGGTATTAAATGAGTTCTATACTAATCCTGAAATTCAGGACCTTACTTCTTTAGGTATTGAAGGAACTCACTGGAAAGCAGAAGCGGATAACCAGTACAGTGTACTTGATGCAGAGTCTAATTATGGTGTAGATGCAAACTGTAACTGGGGATGGGTGAACATGACCATCAAGCGTTTAGAATACAAAGCAAATCCTGATGAGGTAGATAATAAAGTTAAGGCTATTAAAGATTCCTGGAATGCAAATATCAAACCAGAGCACATTTACGATGGATTTACCTTTAATAATGCAAATGTAAGTTCACAGGCTGCGGCTGTTGAAACGGTCTTAGACCAGTACTATACCCCTCTGGTATTGGGTATGGCCGGAGATGTGGATGCTGCCATCGCTGAACTTCGAAAACAACTTGATAATGCAGGAATACAATCAGTTTATGATGAAATCAAGAAACAGGCTGAAAGCTATGCAGCCGGCAATTAATTAAGGATTTGCTAAAAGTATAATGGGGACTGTAATTGCTCAGTCCCCATTTATACTATGGAAGGCAATAACAGCATCAATTTCTCAGAGTAACTTAAGTTCAGGAAAGCTGACACAAAAATATAAGAGTAAGTATCATTAGAGAGGGACTGGTTATGGACTTTATAAAAGGAATGGATATCTCTTTTTTGCCGGAGCTAAAGGAACTTGAAGCGAAATTTTATGATGAAGAGGGAAATAGGATAGAAGTTTTAAAATTATTACAAGAAAATGGAGTGAATTCCATTCGCCTTCGTCTCTGGAATGAACCTGAAAATGTACCTGAGTCTGGGGGTTACTGCAGCCTGGAACAGACCATTGCAATGGCGAAACAGATAAAACAGAATGGAATGAGTTTTTTTCTGGATTTCCATTATTCCGACTGGTGGGCAGATCCGGGAAAACAAGTTAAACCTAAGACCTGGGAGAAGCTTGGATTTCATGAACTGGTACAGGCAGTATATGAGTATACCAGAAATGTACTTCTTAAAATGCAGGAAGAAGGGGTACTGCCGGATATGGTTCAGATAGGTAACGAAATCAGAAGCGGAATGTTATTTCCGGAAGGAGAAGTACCAAATTACAGACAGCTGGCTCTGCTGGTGAATTCCGGAATACGGGCTGTCAGAGAAATAAACAAGGAAATAAAAATTGTGATTCATTTAGACCAGGGAGGCAGATATTATTATCTGCAAGAGTGGTTTGATGCCGTAATGGCTGAGGGACTTGAGCATTTTGATATTATCGGTGTGTCTTATTATCCTTTCTGGCATGGAAGCTTTACGGATCTTAAAGATTCCCTTGTAAAGCTGGTTAAACGTTATGGAAAACCCATTGTGGTTGCTGAAACAGCCCATGCCTGGAGAAATGCAGGGGATGGATTCTTTGGAGAACAGCAGGAGAGAATCGCTGGTTTTCCTGCAAGTCCCTGGGGACAGAAACAAGTATTGGATTTGGTGATGAATATAACCGCCTCATTGGAACATGAGATGGGGCTTGGCATATATTATTGGGAACCGGTGGTACTGCCTGTTGAAGGGAAAGGTGGCTGGTGGAGCAATATGGGAGTGTTTAATGAGAAGGGAGTAGCGTTGCCTGCCCTTGGCAGTTTTCGCTTTATCAGAGAGGATTTCAGACAGAAGGAAATTGCTAAAATATATGAACCGGAGAAAATACTTCATAAGCTTGGTGAAGAGGTAAAGTTACCGGAGAGTATCAAGGTGCTGTATTATGATGGTGAGAGTAATGAAGTGAAAGTCGCATGGGAGAAGTTTTACGCAGACCAGACAGGGGATTTTAGAATTAGGGGTAATATGGACTCAATTGGAAAAACAGTGGAAGCAGATATACAAGTTGTGGAATATTTTCAAACCAGTCATAATTACATAGGAAATGCAGACTTTGAAGACGGACTTCGGGGCTGGGAGATAAAGTGTGAGGACAGCCGGGTCAAAGTGGAACTGTTGCAGGAATTTGATGAGCCTTTTCCGGCTCCGCCTTCCAATTATATTTATGTGGAAAGCCCTGTAAATTTCAACTGGAAGCTGGAAAGAAAGGTGGAAGGGCTGACGCCTGGTAACTATAGTCTGTCGGTAGAATACAGAGGAACGAATACGACAGGTGTAGACGTAAGGCTATATGCCGGAGAGACAGGTTGTAATGATAAGGAACTGGTTATATATCCGACGGATGAAAATTGGGTAACCTATGAGCTGCCTGATATTAAGATAGAGAAAGACAGTGTAAAGCTTGGTATGAAAATGGTATCGCCTCCGGTATTTGGAAAAATACGAAAGCTGAAGCTAAGAAAAATGCAGATGAAATAGGATTAGGGTTGAAGGAAAATATGACTACAGAAAGGATGCCACGATTATGATTCCTTCAGCCTATATTACAGTGGCGGTACCGCAGGACAGCCTGAGGTATGCAAGGTAAGAAAAATGAGTAAAATTGAGTATGGATTTACTTCTAAGTATATGACGAAGGACGGTAATCCCTGGTTTCCGATTATGGGAGAATTTCATTATAGCCGTTATCCAAGAAAGTACTGGAAGGAGTCCCTTTACAAAATGAAAGCGGGAGGGGTTGAAACCGTATCGACCTACGCATTCTGGCTTCATCACGAAGAAGTAGAGGGAGAATATGATTTTACCGGACAGAGGGATTTAAGAGCTTTTGTAGAAATGGTAAAAGAGACCGGACTGTCATTATTCTTAAGAATCGGACCCTGGTGCCATGGAGAGGCAAGAAACGGAGGAATGCCAGACTGGCTTCTTAAGAAACCCTTTGAACTGCGTACCAACAACGAAGAATACTTTTCTGAAGTAAGTCGTTATTATGCAAAATTAGCGGAACAGGTTAAAGGACTTCTATATCAGGATGACGGTCCGATTATCGGGATACAGATAGAGAATGAATACGGTCATTGTGGCGGTTTACAAGGTGAGGCAGGAGAGGAACACATGAGACGCCTTACCGCTATTGCAAAAGAAGTGGGACTTAAGGTGCCTTACTACACAGCAACGGGCTGGGGTGGAGCTGTTACGGGAGGTTTGCTTCCGGTAATGGGTGGATATTGTGAAGCACCCTGGGATCAGCGGCTTACGGAAATCGAACCCAGTGGAAACTATGTATTTACGACAGAACGAAACGATCATAATATTGGCAGCGATTATGGATTTGGAACGGGTATAACCTTTGATATCTCCCGGTTTCCTTTCCTTACAGCGGAATTAGGCGGAGGAATGCAGGTTACGCATCATAGGAGACCGGTAGCACATCCTAAGGATATCGGAGCAATGTCCATGGTTAAGCTTGGCTGTGGTGTTAATCTTCTGGGATATTATATGTATCATGGCGGAACAAATCCCAAAGGGAAAGTTACCACTCTTCAGGAATCCAGAGAAACCGGATATCCCAATGACCTTCCGGTTTACAGCTATGATTTCTCAGCTCCTATAAGAGAATACGGGCAGATGTCCGGTACTTTAAAGGAAATCAAGCTGCTTGCCATGTTCATAAAGGATTTTGGAGCTGCTTTATGTGAGATGGAAACCTATCTTCCTAAGAGTAATCCCTTATTCCAGACAAATTTTAAAGATTTAAGGACATCCGTACGAAGAAACGGAAAAAGTGGTTATTTGTTTGTTAGTAACTATCAAAGAAGATATGTAATGGCAGAGCATAAAGCTACGATACTTGAGGCAGATACCGGTGAAGGGATTCTTCGTTATCCGGTGCGTGATATTGTGAATGAAGACTTCTTCTTCCTGCCCTTTTATATGCCGGTGGGAGATGGAGAGCTGAAATCAGCTATGGCGACACCTTTATGTATATTACATAACAGTGAGAAAGAAAGTTATGTTTTCTATACAGATACCGCTCCTGCATACGACTGGGTGCGTAAGCCTGCGAAAGCGGAGATTCTTACTATTACCAGAGAAGATGCTCTTAACTCCTGGAAAATAACCCTGGATAAGGAATATCTTCTGCTTACAAAAGGAGAGGTAGTGGAATCGGAAAACGGATACGTAATCCTGAGTCGAAACAGTGACCAGTTAAGAGCATATCCTGCGCTACCAGCGGCACCTTCCGGCTACCAGTATTCAGGTGAAGAAGAAGGTTTTGCGGTCTATGAAAGCCTTACGAAACAACCTTCTGCTGCAGTAGAATATAAACTCCTGAAAGAAGAAGCAGGCAGTAAGACCAAGGTATATGAATTTACACTTGATTATCCAATGGGAGCAGCAGACTGTTTCCTGCAAGTTGATTTTGGAGGAGATACTGCAAAGCTCTATATTGACGGTGATTGGGTTGACGACTGGTACTATACCGGACAGACCTGGGAAATCGGATTGAAGCGCTACGGATTCCCGGAGAAACTGCAGATTGAAATAGAGGCATTAGAAGAAAATGCTGAACGCTATCTGGAAAAATGGCCAGTGTTCAGGAATGGAATTGCCTGTGATATTCATCAGGTAGCAGTTGAAACTGAGTATGTGTATACTTTGAAGAAATAATACTGGTGATATTCTGAAACCAAATGTTTGAGTGCCAGAAATTCGATTAACAATTTGATAATTCTGGACTGACTGTAATAATTTTTGTACACATACAGGAGCGAGACAATAATTCACTTGTCTTTAACGCAGCAACAGGAGTTCATAAATTCTGTTGCAAGCATTAAGTATGGTTAAACAGGAATATTTCGAATTGTGATACAAACAATACGTGAAGAAAGAGGGTTTGAGACATCTATATTCAGATGTAATCAAGCCCTTTTTCCATATCAACTGTTAGTTGAATAAAATTCAAGCATAAGTTTATTGTAGTCTTGGGATGAATTCTATATACTGGGGTACAAAGAAAGCTTTCTTCATCAGATATACAGCTGTAAAAAGATAAATGTAATATAAAGGTGTACAGAAAAAAACGTGTTAGGTAAAGTACAGACGGGAGGATATATGGAGTTTCAGGAAAACGTAAGGAATATGATTATTTCTTTAAGAAAAGAAAAGGGTATTACCCAGGAGGTATTGGCATCAGCACTTGACATTAGTGTACAGGCAGTATCCAAATGGGAGACGGGAGGTTCACTTCCAGATATCCTGCAATTGCCAAGAATTGCACAATTTTTTGGGGTATCCATCGATTATTTGTTTTATGGGGATATACAGATAAAGGAAATGATAGCAGAAGAATTGCCAGATGACAATATTCTGCGTATCCTTCAATTCCAGGGGAACCGTATGATGGATGCGAGACGTTGGAACAGAGAGGAATATATCTACCTTAGGATACCCGATGAATTAATAAAAGAACAGGTGCTTAATTTTGAAATATGGGGTAATGCAAACATTGATGGATCGGTAAGCGGTTATGTAGAATGTGAAGGTGCAGTATGCTGCGGTAATATATACGGTTATGCGGAGAGCAGTGGCACTGTAAATTGCGGTAATATCGGGGGATATGTTGAGTGCGAGGGATCGGTTAACTGCGGCAATATTGGTGGTTATTTAGAATGTGGAGGAGGAGTAAACTGCGGAGATGTCGGCAGTTATGTGGAATGTGAAAACGATATAAGCTGCGGCAATATAAGCAGTTATGCGGAGAGCGGTGGTACTATAAGCTGCGGAGATATCGCAAATAATGTGGAATGTGAGGGGGATTTAAAGTGCAGCAACATCCACGGAGGTGTAGAATGCCAGGGAGATATCCATTGTGAAACAATTCTGGGGAACGTGGAATGTGAAGGTGGCATAACTTATACAAAAGCATGATTTGAATTGGTACAATAAGAATAGTTGAGAAATAACGAGGCACTTTGCTGAAAAAGCAAAGTGTTTTGTTATATTGCGATAGTCTGCAATAAGAATGATGATTAATAATATAAAGGATGTAAGCATAAATGGGGTGTGCTATAATGGAAAAGAATGTATTATACAATTCAAGCAGCCAGGTCCTTTTTATAATAAGGTATCTCGGTAATTATATGAAAGCAATGGTTTTCCGTAAGGTGGCGTGAAAGGATGAGCATATAACGACTGGTTGTATGGTTATAAGTATCTAATTTTAAACCTGAAAAGGGAATAATAGAGGGGATAACTTATGGAGATAGGTATTGGGTTAAGAAAAAAAATTGTTTTAATTATTACAATTCTTGCAGGTTCTTTCATACTATTAACAGGAGTATTGCATTTGGTCATTCGCCTGATTGAGAATGGAATAAGAAAAACAAATGGAGCTATCGGCAGTGCTGATGGACCTGTCAGTATACTTATATCTGACATTGGGGCCTTTGATTTTGTCATGTTATTGTGTCTTGGTATCACAAGCATAGGAATAATATATCTGCTATTATCTAGGAATAAACAAAAATAATATATTGATCGATGTTTATGAGTTATCAAGAGAAAATGTCTGTTAAAAGTTCTGAAGGAGAACATATGCTGGAAATCGTTTTTAATAATAGTGTAAAAGGCGCCATGAAATTAGCAATGCATTATAATTCTACCAATGTTCTAGGTGGTGTTTCAGCCATCGCTATATTTGGAGATACCACAAAAAAGAGTATGAAAAGTTTTCTGAGAAACGAAGCTGAAAAAAGAAAAATGGGAAAGGCACTGGGGGGCAGTTCTCAGGATGTGATCAGTCTCCCTTTTCAATTAGATATAGGAGATATCTCAGGAGAAATCCTGGACGATAAGAGGAAAAAGCTTCTGAGCTTCTTAAATACACGGACAATCCCTGCACCACCAGGAATGGAGGAGTCCTTTCAGGAGTCATTAAAACAAGGACTTGAGGCGGAGGGTAAAGATGCAATTAAAGATTATAAACGTCTCCTTGACTATGCGCAAAATGGCGGGGATATCCGGATATGGTGGAGTGATGCACCGTATTCAGCCTGTGGATATTATAGCGCAATCTCAATTCTTGAGAGATATAATTGTAAGATAACAGCAGTTAAGTTACCGAAGTATCTAAGTCTTAGTAAGAAGAATGTAATGACCTACTCAAGCTGGAGTGAAGTAGATGTTGGGTTTTTCTATTATTTTCTGCCTCATGAAAAGGAAATACCGAAATGGCAGCTTAAGGAAATTAGCAATGAATGGCTGCAATTAAAGAAGGAGAATGCTCCTCTTCGAGCCGTGGTAAACGGTACGTTAAATAGTGTACCAGAAGATTTTTACGATGGGTTCTTAAAAGCTTTAATACCGGAAGAAGAATTTACTATGGCACATCTGATAAATGAAATCTTAGCCAAAAAGAAACTTGGAGTAAGTGACAGGTGGTATCAGATGAGGATATATAATATGATTGAGAGAAAAGAGTTATGCATCATAAAAGATGCTACTGATGATTTCAGTAAGATATTAAAAAGAGTTTGAGGTAGTTCATGGTTGAATTTAAATTGTATGATGTTTTGGTGAAAGAAACTAATCTATGCTTTGTAGACATAGTTGCCCGTTATGAAGAGAATTGGGTTCTTTGCAGAGTGAAAGAACGGGAGAACTGGGAGTGTCCAGGAGGTCATATTGAAGCAGGAGAGACTGCCTATGAGGCAGCAAAAAGGGAACTTTGGGAAGAAACGGGTGCCTGTGAATTTATACTAAAACCTGTAGGTTTCTATGGTGTTAAAGGAAATGATGGATTGCTACAAAGTGATATGGAAATATACGGACAAATTTATTATGCAGAAATTAAGAAGCTCGGAACATTACCTGAATTTGAAGTGGAGGAAATACAGTTATTTGCCGAATTACCTGATAATTGGACCTATCCCTACGCACATCCTCTTTTTTGCTCTTTGACAGAAAATTTATATGTAAAAGCAAGAAAAATATTAGATTTAGAATAATAAATAGTGAATAAAGTTAAAATTGAACTGACAGAAACCTAAAACTGGCCTTTGATTCTATCTATACTATTTAACTATAAGTAAGTATTCTTTGTAGAGAATAACGATAGAGTATGAAAGATAATTTAATGAAAGGATGCCAATTGAAGGTGGAAATATTCGGATTTATGTGTAATATCAAAGGGGGTAATATATGAATGAACCGGTTTTGCAAACAAAGAGGCTTATATTAAGACCACTTACAGCAGACGATGCAGAGACTGCTTATCTGTGGCTTAGTGATGAACGAGTTACAAAATATATGCCTTATACTACATATACAAGTATTTCTGATGTTAGAGATTGGCTGGATAGTCTGAAAGAAGAGGATAATTTTCACTTTGGTTTTGTATTAAAAGAGAACGGTGTGCTTATTGGCAGCGGAGATATAGGTCTTAACAAAGGTTTTTGGGATTTTGGTTACAATATCCGGTATGATTACTGGAATCAGGGGCTTACAACAGAGGCAGCCAAAGCTATGATAAAATATGCTTATGATTGCCATGGCGCAAGAGACTTCAGTTCGAACCATGCCATTGATAATGAAGCCTCCGGAAAAGTTATGGAAAAGTGTGGACTACAGTTTTATAAATATGGTGAGTATCGTAAATTTGATGGCAGTGCAGTATTTCGTTCTAAGTTATATCAGGCACATTTTGAGGAACTAAGATTTACCTTATAGGTATAAATTATGGATGAAAGATATAAACGGTACTATAGTAAACACAGATCAAACTACAAATGAGGAGAACGAAACATGAAAATATTAGTTACCGGTTTTGAAGCTTTTAACGGGGAAACCATAAATCCATCAGAAGAGATAATAAAGAGACTTAAGAAATCTTACGCAGGAAATACAGTAGATACAGTAAAGCTGCCAGTTGAATTCAAAGGCGCTAAAGAGAGACTGGAGGAAGCCATTCACATGCGAAAGCCGGAGGTGGTGATTTCCTTGGGAGAAGCTGGTGGCAGAGAGTGTATCACCTTTGAAAGAGTAGCAATTAATGTAAATGACGCAAGGATTCCGGACAACAGTGGTTACCAGCCGGTGGATGCCAGTATCTGCGAAGAGGGCCCGGCAGCTTATTTTTCTACCCTTCCCATCAGAGAACTGATGAAGCATTTAGAAGATAAAAGAACGGTAACCCGCATATCGAATACTGCCGGTACTTATGTATGTAATCATGTAATGTACACTGCTCTCAGGCTGGCAGAACAGGAATATAAGGGGATGAAGGCTGGTTTTATACATGTTCCTTATATGAAAGAGCAGACCGAAGGTAAAGGACAAGCACCTTCTATGGAACTTGAAGATATGGTTAAAGTAATAGAAGACATTGTTGAATTCTTATAAGCAGAGAATCAGAAAAGTATGCAGATAGGAGCGAAATATGACTATAAGGGAAGTTATTGAAAGAATTGAAGCCAATTATCCACCGGTTGCTAAGGATACGGTAGATAGCGTTGTATTTGGAAGTACTGAGCAAGAAGTAAAAGGAATAGTAACTACCTGCTGTGCAACGGTGGAAGTGATTAGAAAGACGATTGAACTAGGTTTTAATCTAATCATTACCCATGAGCCTACCTTTTATATCCATGAAGACAATACCGATTACTTGTCAGGAGATCCTGTTTACGAGGAAAAATGCAGCTTATTAAAGGAACATCATATTACTATATGGAGAGATCATGACCATATTCATGCTAATAACCCAGACCTGATTTTTCATTCAGTCATGCTGGAATTAGGGTGGGAAGATTATTGTGTAGCATATACGCCTGACAGTAAAGCACCACTGGTATATGAAATTCCTGAGACAACTGTAGAAAATCTCTGCGAACATCTAAAGAGCAGGCTGAATCTTAAGACTACAAGAGTAATAGGGGAAAAGGAAGCAGTCGTATCAAGGATACTGTTTGCCGGTGGTGGATACTTACCATTAGATGATATCCTTACGACGCTTTTTATAAAATATAAGGCAGATGTATTAGTGGCAGGTGAATTGGTGGATTGGACAATCGCCTCCTATATCCGGGATGCATCTTTTCTTGGAAAAAACAAGGCTGCAATACAGGTAGGGCACTTTAGCAGTGAAGAACCGGGAATGAAACACTATCCGGTTTGGCTGAAAAAACTTTTAAAGAATGAGATACCGGTCACCTTTGTAGCTTCAGGGGATCCGTTTCATTCTATTTAAATGAGGGAGGTGGAAGTTTATTCAATACCAGAGTGGATGTAGATAATCACCTAAGTATTATCAAAGTTGGATAGATAAGACGGATCAAATGTTATTCATGTGCGTCCTATTATAAGCATTACGGTATTGCTTGGGGGTGGTGCCTTCCATCCTCTTAAACAGCTTCATAAAGTATTTTTCATCTTTAAAGCCCAGAACTTCTGCGATTTCTCTGATATTTTTATCGGAATCACACAGGAGTTCTTTTGCTTTTGCAAGCTTGAGGTTATAGATATACTGCTGCATGCTCATGCCCATGTGCTTCTTAAAGTACCTGGCAAGGTATTCTCTGGAATAATTAAACTCATGGGAGACATCCTGCAAGGATATGTCCTGCAGGATATGAACACGAATCCATTCCAGGATTTTTGGCAGTTTATCCGCAGGAAGAGAGGCAGTCTGCTGTGGCTTTAACTGTGTGATATTTTCCTGCGTCAGCTCTATTAGCAGGGAGGTCAGCTGATAATGGATGGCGAGTCTGGAGTAATAGGCAGAGGCTGATAAATGCAGCAGCTGATGAAAAAGAATGGTTAACCTGTCCGGGTTATCTGCTCTGAATACAGCAGGCAGCAGGCAGATGTTACCCAATCCTTCAAAGAAGCTGTTGTTGTTAATCAGTGATATCATTGCCTCTGCTTTGGCAGAATCCAGTAGTTCGGCCTTACTGTTAAAGGAGAAATGAAACCAATAAAAAGAGGTGCCCTTTTCTGAATAGTGAAAGCCTTTATGGGTAAGCCCTGGCAGCAGGAGCAGAGAATCACCAGAATCTAAAGTATATTTTGTTTCTTCCTGTTGGATATAAATTGGGCTTTTCAGATTTATAATGATTTCATAGTCTGAAATTATCCGTTGAGAATGTATCCAACGGGCATCTGCAGTAAAGTGTCCTGCAGATATAAAATTAACTGGTGCCGTTATGTCTGCTTTTAGATAATACATAGGTCAATATTTACCACCTTTTGTTTGACTTAACTACCGACAAAGTAATCGAAATGTGTCATACTCTTATTATAACTTAAGTTAAACAGGTATGCAACGATATTACCCCATGTACAATAATTGATTCAGGAGGTCAATAAATGGATAATTTCTATTATACTAGCCCCTCGGAGTTAAAGGCGGTAACCTTAAAGGAGGGTTTTTTCAAGGAATATACAAAACTTGTTCAGGAAGTGGTAATTCCTTATCAGTGGGAAGCACTGAATGACAGAATACCGGAGGCAGAGAAAAGTCATGCTATCAATAATTTCAGGATTGCAGCCGGTGAAGCAGAAGGGGAATTTGAAGGATTGGTATTTCAAGACAGCGATCTTGCAAAATGGCTGGAGGCAGTAGGTTACAGCCTTGCCAGCAAACCTGACAGCCAGCTGGAAGCCTGGGCAGATGAAGTAATAGAGCTTATTGAGAAAGCACAGCAGAAAGACGGCTATTTAAATACTTTCTTCACATTGAAAAGACCAGGGGAGAGATGGACCAATCTGTTAGAATGCCATGAGCTCTACTGTGCAGGACATATGATGGAGGCTGCTGTTGCTTATTATGAAGCCACGGGAAAACGTAAACTTTTAGAGGTAATGTGCCGGTTTGCAGACCATATTGATTCAGTTTTTGGAACGGAGGAGGGCAAACTCCATGGTTATGATGGTCATGAGGAAGTGGAACTTGCCCTGGTTAAGCTTTATAAAGTTACCGGAAATGAGAAGTATCTAAACTTGTCCAGGTACTTCATTGATGAGAGAGGGCAGGAGCCAAGTTTCTTTATCGAAGAATGGGAAAAGAGAGGTCGTGTACCTTTTTGGAATGTATATGAAGACCGCAAACCGGAGCTTTCCTATTACCAGGCTCATATACCAGTAAGGGAACAGACAGAAGCTGTAGGGCATGCAGTCAGGGCCGTGTATTTATATGCCGGTATGGCTGATATTGCAGCGTTGACCAAAGATGAGGAGTTAAAACAAAGCTGCAGAAGGTTATGGGACAATATTGTCACCAGGCAGATGTACATTACCGGAGGAATTGGTTCCACGCACAGCGGAGAAGCCTTTACCTTTAATTTCGATCTGCCCAATGACACGGTATACCAGGAGACTTGTGCCTCTATCGGATTGTTTTTCTTTGCGCACAGGATGCTGTTGATGGAAAAAGACAGCAGCTTTGCTGACGTAATGGAAAAGGCTCTCTATAATTCTATTATCAGCGGTATGGGTTTTGATGGAAAGAGCTTTTTCTACGTAAATCCTATGGAAGTGTGGCCGGAAGCAAGCGCTAAAAATCCTGAAAGAAGGCATGTAATGCCTGTGAGACAGAAGTGGTATGGTTGTGCCTGCTGCCCTCCGAATCTTGCCAGACTGATTGTTTCTTTGAAACAATATATCTATACTTATAATAATGAAGCGCTCTACACGCATCTTTATATCCCCAGCAAAACAGAGGTTCTTACTGGAGAAGATGTGTTTACTCTTGAACAAAGCACTGCGTATCCCTGGAACGGTGATATACGAATTATAACAGAATTTAAGAAAGCCAGAAATTACACCCTTGCCTTTCGAATTCCTGGCTGGTGCAGACAAGTTAAAATTACTGTAAATGGTGAAAATTACCCGCTGGAAGGAAATGTTGCAGGTGGATATGTTTCTGTAACAAGACGGTGGAAGGAACAGGAGGAAATTCGTATCAGCTTTGAAATGCCTGTTGAATTGATCCAGTCCCATCCTGAAGTGCGTGCCAATGCAGGGAAGGTTGCCCTGCAGAGAGGACCTTTGGTGTACTGTCTGGAAGAAGCAGACAATGGTGAGAATTTATCGGCTCTCTCAATTGATACGGAGTCTGAATTTGAAATAAAGAAGGAACCTGATTTAATGAAGGGAGCTCTGTCTGTTACCGGAAAGGGAGTGCGTATTCCTGATGACAAATGGGAGAATAGCTTATATCAACCCTACAAGAAACAGGAAAAGGATGTTGTAATCAAAGCTATACCTTACTTTTTGTGGGGGAACAGAAAATCTGGTGAAATGCTTGTATGGATGAATCATAAATAAAAGAACTATAATAATAGCGATATTATAACAAAATAATAACAGCTCATACTATATGGAGGTATTCATCCCTATGGTATGAGCTTTCTTCATATGAAAATTGATAATTTGGTAAATGGTTTTAATAAAGTATTTATGTAGAAAAATAAATTTATAAAAAGAGAAATTAATAAAAAAGAGAAAATAATAGGAAAAAGAAAAAATATATAAAAATGGATTGACAGTTCGTGTTACCTAACGTATAATAAGTAACAGATGTTAGGTAACGATTGTTACATAATAATATTTAGTTGAAATGCAAGTTATTTGGTTATAGCCATTAAGCCATTAAGCCATTAAGCCATTAAGCCATTAAGCTATTAAGCCATTAAGCCATTAAGCCATTAAGCTATTAAGTCATTAAGTCATTAGGCCATCAAGCTATTAAGTCATTAAGCTATTAAGCAATTAAGTCATTAAATCATTTAGACATTATTGTTTTTTCTTAAGTTAGGAATACACAACTATTTATTAGTGCAAAGATGGATTGGAAAAGAGGTGAGTAAATGCCCCCCAAAGTTAAGATAACAGAAGAAGAAATTATCAGTACGGCTATAGCTATCATCCGTGAAAAAGGTGCTGCTTATCTCAATGCCAGAGAACTGGCTGGTAAGTTAGGGTGTTCCGTCCATCCGATATTTCGTACCTTCGGATCAATGGAAGGACTAAAAGAAGCAGTCTGTAAGCAGGCCGAAGCACTTTACAATGAGCAGATGTTAAAAGCCCAGGAAGATGAAGAAAATGGATTTCTGGCCATAGGATTGGCTTATATCGATTTTGCCAGACAGGAAAAGAATCTGTTCAAGCTACTCTTTATGTCAGAGGCATTTTCTGAAGCTAGCGTTATGGAAATCGTCGATACCTCACAAGGGGATGATGAGATTATAGCAATGTTAAGCCAAAGAACGGGATTGAGTATTCCCTTGGCCAGAGAGCTGTTTGCAGGGGTATGGCTTACAACCCATGGGATAGCTGCTATGTTCGCAACCAACAATTGCCGTTTTAACAATGATGAAATCAAGAGATTATTGGGAAATTCATTTATGGGATTAATAATGAAACTAAAATCAGAAGAGAAATAAGGAGACACTAAAATGAAGCAGAAATTCTCACAGAAACATCCATATTTTACAGTAGTATTAGCAGGATTACTTTGTACCTTTATGACAGCCCTGGGCGTGGCTTTCTCCCAAATCAGAGAACTCGATACATTAGATACATATCTTGCAATTACTGGGTTTCTGGCAGCTTCTGTAATAATCGGTCTTATCATTATGAAAAAATCAGGCAGTGGACTTGATGCATACGGTGTTTGCAGAGGCAAAGCAGGTACCGGTAAAAAGGTAGTCTGGTATCTTCCGATCTTTTTAATTGAGATATTACCTGTTGCTGTTTATGGTTTTCAGGAACTTGACTCCGTTGTAACAACCGCTATCCTTTTATTATATACATTGGCAGTTGGTATAAATGAAGAGATTTATTTCAGAGGAATAGCGTTAAAGGTTCTGAAGATTAAAGGTAAAAAGAAAGCTGTAATCGGTGCTTCCGTAATTTTTGGTGTATTTCATGTAGTTAACCTGTTAAATGGCAAAAATATTTTATATATTATTCTACAAGTTGCATTTGCTTTTCTGGTTGGCCTTGTCCTGGCGGAAATCGTCTGCATCACTGGAAGTTTGATTGGTGTAATTGCATGGCACACAACCCATGATTTTATTGCATATTCCACCGGAGATGTGCTGGATACCAAAGGGCTGATTATTCTTACTGTTCAGGTGGCCGTCCTTTTGGGATTTTCCGTATACTTATGGAAATCAGCCGTTAAGGATGAATAACAGTAATTTAAGGAAAATTAGATAGCAGTTATTTAATAAAGATTAGATAACAAATTGTTTATAAAAAGAATAAATGTTCAAGATCATCTAAAAGAAACAAAACAGAAAAATAGAATTATTAAAAGATATAGTATAAAAGATATTGAAATGTGTAGTATTAAACGTCTTTTGCAATATAAAAGTATTCATAAGTATGAAAATACAGAAAGAAATAATTGTAGTTTATAGATTGACAAATACTTCAAAAAATATAGGATAAAAGGGAAGGACACGAAGTTCTCCCCTTTTTTAATGTCATAATATGGTTGACAATAGTACCATATAGTACTATGCTAAATATAGTGAGAAAATCGAAGGAACGCTAACATTCTGACTCTCAGTGTAAGAAAAAGGAAGTGGCATTTCATCAGTATTCATTTTATAAAAAACAATCAGAGTAATAAAAGGGAGGACATTATGGAGAAAGAAGTAAGGGATAGTATAATCAAGTTAGTAGAAAATAGCCGTGACGCAATTGTTTCATCCATTGACGAGGCTGGTTATCCAAATGCCAAAGCAATGTTCCGTGTGAAGAATGAAGGATTAGAGACCTTTTGGTTTTCTACGAATACCTCCTCCATTCGTGTTTCACATTGGACTAAAAACTCGAAAGCTTCTATTTATTTTCTGGATTCTGAGGGATTTCATGGTTTAATGCTGACCGGTGAAATGGAAATATGTTCGGATGCTGAGACAAAACTTGCATTCTGGAAACCAGGTGATGAAAAGTATTATTCCAAGGGACCGACGGATCCTGATTACAGCATTCTTAAGTTTACTGCTGTAAAAGGGAATTACTATCACGGTTTGAGGAAATACCTTTTCAAAATAGATGAAGTAAAGGAGTAGAGAGGATGCCTTATTGTCAGGTAGATGACTGCAGGATTTTTTATGAAGATATCGGTATCGGAGAACCTATTTTATTTCTTCATAGCGGTTACAGCAGGGGAATAATTGCTTTCTCCGGTCAGATTCAGCCCTTTTTCCAGCATTATCGCCTTTTGCTGCCGGATTTTCGAGGCCATGGGCGCACAGTCAGTGAGAATTGTAACTGGGATACCGCTGTTATAGCGGAAGATATGGCTGGGTTTCTAACGAAGATGGGTATTCAGAAGGCTCATTTAATCGGTTATAGTCTTGGTGGCGGTGTAGCGCTCCACCTGGC
This sequence comes from Anaerocolumna sp. AGMB13020, assembly GCF_033100115.1. NCBI lineage: Bacteria > Bacillati > Bacillota > Clostridia > Lachnospirales > Lachnospiraceae > Anaerocolumna > Anaerocolumna sp. AGMB13020. The sequence continues at coordinate 3,879,609 of NZ_CP136910.1, forward strand.
TGCCAGTTATCCACAGATGGTAAGAAGTATCGTTACAATCGGCTGTGGAGGAACTGCCGACCCTGCAGGTTCGCAGGATTATGAACCGGAAGCATTGTTACAGAGAAATGAGACGGGATTTATTGAAAAAATCAAAGCCCTCCATGGGGAAGCTTCTGGGGGAGACTGGAAGCAGCATATGTACCAAAGTTTAAGAGATTGGCGCATGTATCCAGCCTTAGCAGCAGAGGATTGGAGTAAACTGGATATGCCAATATTTTGTATTGCGGGAGAAGAGGATAGTTATGCCAGTGCTGATCGATTAAGGGAGATGCAAAAGAAATGTCCTCAGATTAAGATCTGGATAGTTCCGGGGTATGGGCACAGACCTCATATGCCGACAGATAATGTGAAAGAAGTGAATGAACGGATTCTGAATTTCCTGGGTGAAGTTGAAATGAGTAAATTGTAAGTATTACTGATGAAGTTCAAAAGTCAGTTTATATAGTGAGAAAAGCATGGTGTAAATCAGAGCACCATGCTTTTTTTATGGATGTAAATTTAAGTGTATAAGGCAAAAAAATAAGCAATGTAACATCCATTGCTCCACAAAAGTCCTATTTTTGATACAACTTAACAAAAGTCAATTATTTCTCAAGTAAATTGTATTAATAGCATAGCATGCAAATGGCAAGTTGTCAAGAAAAAATTAGGAAAAAGGAGATAAAGACAGCTATGGATTCTAAGCCAGTAGGGGTAGCATAGGAGGCGTTTTTCACTTTTTGACACTTCCTTCCTCCTAATATAAAATTAGTAAGCTTATGGAGCAAACACGTTAAAAAGAGAAGGAGGCGTATTCATGTCACAGATTGAACTTCAGGGAATAAGAAAGACTTTCCGCATATCAAAACGGCCGGAGGGCAGGATGGGAGTGTTAAAAGGGGCCTTTGTCCGGGAAACGAAAACCATTGAGGCCCTTAAGGATATCAGCTTTTCCATAGAAGCGGGGGAGCTGGTAGGTTATATCGGTCCCAATGGAGCGGGGAAATCCACAACAGTTAAGATAATGGGGGGAATACTGACACCGGATGAAGGGGATTGCGCCATTCTGGGTAGGACGCCCTGGAAGAATCGCCAGGCTCACGTATCCAGGATTGGAGTGGTGTTCGGACAGAGAAGCCAGCTCTGGTGGGATCTTCCTGTAACCGATACTTTTAGACTTTTAAAGAATATATATCGAATTGGCAATGGAGATTATACAGAACGAATGACGGAACTGGTGGAGACTTTAAAAATACAGGATTTTATGAACACTCCGGTAAGACAGCTTTCACTGGGACAGAGGATGCGCTGTGAGATTGCAGCTTCCCTGCTGCACAGACCGGATATTCTTTTTCTGGATGAGCCAACCATAGGATTGGATGCAGTATCCAAACTATCTCTTCGGGATTTCTTAAAGAAGGAAAATAAAGATCACGGCGTTACTATGATACTTACCACCCATGATATGGATGATATAGAAACACTATGCAATAAAGTTATGGTAATCGGACATGGAGAACTTTTGTACAATGGGAATCTGCAGGCGCTGAAGAGCAAATATACACCACTTCGCAGGCTGCAGGCAACTTTATGGGAAGAAAGAGAGAGAATCCCCATTGAAGGAACGGAGCAGATAACTGTAAACGGCCCCGTCTGGACAGTGTTCTATGACGGAGAGAAAGTAGCTGCACATGTAATTATTGAAAGGCTGTCAAAGCAGCTTCCATTAAAGGATATCAGCACTACAGAAAGGGATATAGACGAAGTTATTGCTCAAATGTATGAGGAGATGTGTTTATGACAGAGAAAATGATAAATCGAGTATTTATGTTAAGAGCATGTTTTTCTCTTTTTCATATTAAGACGGCGGAAAGTTTTCAATACCGGTTAGCAGGAATCGCAGGAGCGACTACCAGTATCATATATGCTGTTATAGAGATATTGGTGTATGGAATATTTTATAAATATGCTGAAAACTCGGCAGGGCTTTTAGCTGCTATGGACTTAAAGCAGGTTATAACTTATATATGGCTGGCTCAGTTTTTGTTTCTGATGCAGCCAATGAATGTAGATAGTGAAATTTTGGGGAAAATTACAAACGGTGATGTGGGAATCGAATTATGCCGTCCGTTGGATTTGTATTTTCACTGGTTTGCCAAAATAGCAGCCGGAAGGCTGGCTCCTTTGATCTGGAGAGGTTCGGCAGTCCTGCTGGCAGGCTTTTTCATGCCTTCTTCTTATCGGATGGCATTGCCTGTATCACCATCAGGTTTTCTGCTTATGCTGGTGTCACTGTTCAGTGCTTTTCTTTTATGTACCTCCTACGGAATGTTAGCCTGCGCTATACGGCTTAACATAAACTGGGGAGAAGGACCGGTATATATGATACTGCTCATAGCAGGAGTATTATCGGGCTCTTACCTGCCCCTTGTTTTATGGCCGGATGTGATGCAGAATTTTCTGGTTCTGCAGCCCTTTGCCGGTTATCTCGATATTCCTGTACGCTTTTACTTAGGATTACTGACAGTTGAAAATGGATTATGGGCTATTGGTATTCAGCTATTCTGGATAGTGGTATTTATTGCGGCTGGCAGAAGCCTGATGAACAGACGACTAAAAAAGGTGATTGTACAGGGTGGATAATTTAATACAACGAAAAGGCAGTACTGAAAATTCCAGAAGTGTAATGAAAAGCAGTACTGTAACATGGTCGACAGAAGAGCATTTATGTAAAATAAGGTCAGCGTTAATGCATGGGTGAAAGGAGTAAAAGTTAAGTGGAGAATACACAGGGCAACAGGAATTATTTTAGTTATAAGAAAAGGAAAGAGCGTAGTATTGTCAATAATCTCAAAAAAGATCTGATTTTGTATTTTCATTTAATACATATGAATTTCCTGACGGGTTTGCAGTATAAGGGGTGGCCGCTAATGATTTTCCAAACCTTGCTGGTAGTTATTACAGACCCAATTGGTCTTATCTTTATGTTCGCAAGATTTGGAAGTATCGGTGAATGGTCGGTGTACAGGATACTGCTTATCTATGCCATTGCCGTCACAAGTTATGGACTTGCCGAGAGTTTCTGCCGGGGGTTTGATTATTTTCCCTGGAAGATGATAAGAAGTGGTGATTTTGACCGGTTGCTGCTAAGACCCAGATCCTTAATGGCTCAGGTGGCAGGAAGTTACTTTCATTTGCACCGTTTGGCCAGGGTTGCAAGCGGGCTGGTAACAACTATTTACTGTTTACAGGCCTTAAAGGTAAGCTTAAGATGGCTGGATATCTGTATGCTCATTATGGCATTTATGGGAGGTTTCTTTACCTATACGGGAGTTTTTGTAATAACCTCCGGGATAGCTTTCTTTTCTATCAAAGGGCTTGATTGGATTTATATCTTCACCAATGTAAGCTATCAGGTTACCCGATGCCCGATGGATTATATGCCTGCAGCCTTAAAATATCTGTTTACTTTCTTTATGCCAATGCTTCTAATAAGCTATTATCCGGCAGCTTCCATCTGTGGGTGGACAGAAGACAGTTATTTCAAAGGGTTCCTGGCTTTGCCTGGGGGAACTTTCTTCTTCTTGTTGGCTTCTTTCGTATGGAGGTTTGGAGTAAGGCATTATAAGAGTACCGGCAGTTGATTTATATTATGGAGATATGAATTCTAAAGCGATGGAAATGGTCGAAATAATCTACTAAAATGATGAAATAATGCTGGACAAATTACCTTTCTTTTCAGACAGCACCGCAGGCGGGCTTTCTATATCCATGGAAAATAGAGTGATAATAAAAGGTAGTTTCTCATATAGACTGAAGCGATTATAAAGCGAATGGAGGGATGGTATGTATATTAAAAAAATTGATACGTTTCGTGAAATCGATGAAATCAAAAATATGCTTGTTAAGGATTTATCCTTAGGAAAGACCTTTGAAAAAGTAATTGAGTCCGGCAGTGGTGAAATATACCTAAGCTATGAGGAAAATGAGATTGCAGGCTTTCTTATGTTAAAAAGGGTTACTGCATTACAGGCAGCGATATCTGTGTTTATCAATGAAAAACACAGATATAAAGGAATAGGAACAGAACTGCTTCGTTTCTCAGATAAGCTTATTGCTAAAAGCTCATATGAAAGTGTGACCTGTGAATTTACAAAGGATACGGGAGTGGCACATTTCTTTGAGAAGAACGGCTATGACCTCTATTGTCATATCATTGAGATGGAAAGAAGTAATACCTTGGTTGCCCTAGAGGAAGGAAGCAAGGAACTGCTGAAGGATACAGGTATTGTTATAAGAAATTACAGAGATTCTGATTATTTTGGCTGGCATACAGTAAGTGATATTGGTTTTTATCTGCTAAGAGAGAGCTTAGGTATGAAACCTTCCTATTACAATCAGCTTTCCAAATCAGAGAGGGAAAGACTGGCGTGTGATTCGTCCAACCGATATGTAATGGAAGTGAAGGGTGTAATTGCTGCTGTTGGGGTTATCTATGCCAATAAGATTCACCTGCTTGCAGTACGACCTGATTTGCACCGACAAGGGTATGGAAGGCTTATGGTTTCTTTTCTGATCAATAAAATCATAAAAGTAAACAGCCCGGAAAAAGTAACCATAGATGTTCTTTTTGGAAACCCTGCAAAATACCTTTATGAGCAGCTTGGTTTCCAGGAGGTTAGTTGCCATAGTACCTATATCAAGTGTTATAAACCGGACAGCAGAAGCAAAGCGCCGGAGGGCTGTCATACAGAGAATGAAATACTGGAGGAACTAAGAAAATATGGTATGCTCCGAAAAGAAAAAGCTGCGTACATAAATACCTTTATATAACAGTCATAGGCAATTGTTGATACAATCATGTCATAGTAAACAAAAGGTGGATAAGTTAAGCGCATTAAATATCGCAAGCCTGTTGAATTCAATTTGGCTATGCTGAAATAACTGTACCTTGCTGAAGGTTTTATATTGAAAGAGGTTTTATATTGAAAGAGCTTTAATAACAGAAAGGCTCTATAAAAAGCAGGATAACGAAACCGTTAAGACGCGGTGTATCTTTCACTTTGCTATAGAGCCAAATCATATTTATTATCTGTTAATGGGTAGTAAGGCTGGGTTCTACAGGATTTCCGTCTATAAATGTCTTTACAACGTTGGTAAGGGATTCAAAAATTTCACCATCTGCCAATACGATATCAGCATCTTTTCCAACTTCCAGAGTACCGACTCTTTCTTCAATACCAATGTGTTTTGCTGGATTTATGGTAATTGCTTTTAAGGCTTCAAAAGGTTCCATTCCGGATTTTACAGCCAGGCCTGCACACATGGCAAGGTACTGCTGGGGAATTACCGGGCTGTCAGTGATAATGGAGACAGAGAGGCCTGCTTTCGCTAAAATTCCGGGAGTTGTAAAGGATTTATTTCTCAGCTCATATTTTGTTGCATGACCCAGGGAAGGACCAACTGCAACAGGGATGTTTTCTTTCGCTAACTCATCAACAATAAGGTGCCCTTCCGTACAATGCTCAATCGTAAGCTTTACCTTGAACTCCTTTGCAATACGGATTGCAGTAAAGATGTCATCCGCTCTGTGAGCATGAGCTTTTAGAGGAATTTCACGATTTAAGACCGGCAGCAGTGCTTCTAATTTCATATTAAATGCTGGTTTTTTAGAAAGGTCGTCACCGGCACTTATAAGCTTGTCGCGATACTCCATTGCCTGGAATAACATCTCGCGGAGCTTCGCAGCAGTTGACATACGGGAAAAGTTGTTCTTATCTTTATAACAGCGTTTGGGATTCTCGCCAAAAGCACATTTCATAGCAACCTTTTCTTTCAGTATCATATTATCAATGCGTAATCCGCTTAATTTGATTGCAGTGAAGGTGCCTCCCAGCACATTAGAGCTTCCAGGCCCGGTTGCTACAGTGGTTACGCCGCCTAAAGCAGCCTGGTTCAAAGTAACATCCATGGGATTAATTGCGTCAATGGCACGCAGATGAGGTGTCAGGATATCGTTCATTTCGTTGAAATCACTGCCTTCAAAGCCAATACCGTATCCATCAAGGCCAATATGAGAATGGGCATCAACAAGACCGGGATATATGTACAGACCTTTTGCATCTACAACGCTGGTACCTTCTTCCGGATTGATATCTGGCTGTATCTTTGTAATCTTACCTCCTACTGCTAATATGTCTGCTATGTAAGGCGTTTCGTTTACGGCATCATGAATGAGACCGCCTTTAATCAGTAGAGTATCCATAATAATTATTTCTCCTTCTTTCATCGATATAAGCTGAGGCTTATAATGATTGCTTTAAAAATAATATCACACTTTATTATAGTAATACTTTCTATAAATGAAGTCAAATGATAGGAGAAATTAGAAATTATTAAATTGCCACACTTACTCCAATGGATTTTATATTGGACAGGTTCTGCATAGTTTCTGAAAGGAATTGCATAGATTCGGTTAGGGTGTTTCGGTACAATAAGGTCAATACATATGAGGTGGAAAAGATATTCCAGAAAGGAAATTGCAATGAAAAGAATGATTTACAGAGCACAGATCAAAGAAGAGTGTCTTGCGAAGGCTAAGGAAGCTTTAAAGGCTGCCAGTACACCAAAGAGGCTCGTAAAGGAAGGTCTGTTGATGACCATAGGTGCTTTCTGCTGGGAGCAGCAGCTGTTTCTTTATTATGAGTGCAAAAAAGAAATTATTCAACCGGACACATTTTTACAGGTTGTTGAGCAATACCTTGTTGACTGGCCGGGAGAAAATCAAATGAGAAAATGGATTCCCATGATAGAGGTATTTCATTTCAATGAACCGGACAGTGAAGAGCACTGGCGGAGAAAGGCTCCCGTTGAAAGCAGAAAGGGAAGGGTGGCACATCTTAAACCTGAGATGATGAGCAGCTATATCTATTACCACTACCAACTGCAGGAGGAGAGAGCTTTTTACGGGCCGAAATACGAAATTATAGCCATGCATGAGAATCTTCTCTTTGGCTATCAAGAGTTCCCGGCAGTTGTAGAAGAACCGGTAACAGCCGGGAAATTAAGGACAAAGGGAACGCCTGAAAATTGGAGTGATTCCAGAATGGATCTGCATTTTGATCCCTGGGAGGATGGTCACCTATATTTCAAACACATAGAACAGGTATTTTCCTATTATGAGGATGAACTGTCTGAAAATACCTAAAGTTTTATTATTTATACATAACGTATTCACTGGCGGGTTTACGGTAACCTCTGATACGAAAACTGGATTTATCCATTTTACCCATCGTTATCATAAGTACAGGAATTTCATTTTCGGGTATATTAAATATTTCTTTTACCTTATCCTGATCAAAATAAATCATAGGGCAGGTATCCCAATCAAGGTCTTTTGCCAACAGCATGAAAAGCATGGCAGAAAGAGAGGCATTGCGAATAGCTTCCTCTTTCTGAAAGGGTCCACCGCCGTTCTCATACAGGGAGTAAATAGAAGCCAGCATGCTGTCATACTCTTCCTGGTCGATGATATTAAGCAGTCTGGAGCTTTCATAGATCTCCGCTGCTTTTTTATATGCATCCAGATCACCGGTTACTATGATAACCGCAGAAGCGGTTGAGACTTTGTATTGCCGGTAAGCTGCCTGAAATAATTCTTCAATTACCTGGTCACTTTCACCTATGTAATAATGAGCATGCTGCAGGTTAAAGCAGGAGGGTGCCTGAGAAAGATTTTCAAAGATTGCTTCAAAATCCTGTCTTGGTATTTTTTCACCTTTTATAAATTTATTGGCAGATCTGCGTTGGGTAACTATTTTCAAAAATTCATTCATCTTTTGTTCCTTTCTAGGGTCTTAGAATTAATACCGTAATGGTTATTTGTTTACTTTAAAAATACCTATCATGCTATTTAGATTCTCAGTCATATCATGAAGCAAAGTAACACTGTCAGCTACATTTTTCATTACAAGATTGTGCTGTTCGGAAGAAGAAGTAATTTCTTCAATAGAACTTGATACCTCCTCTGTCTGTTTTGAAAGCTCCTGTAGGAGCAGGGAAAGGGTCTCCTTCTTCTGATCAATCGCACTATTGTATTCTGCGATGCTGTTGATATCGCATACCAGATTTTTAAGTTCTTCCGCAATACTGTAGAAGGCGGTTTCCGTTTGTTCAACGTTATCACTAATCTTAGCTGCGCTTATAGCGCTTATTTTTACAAAACTTTCTGCGTTCTCTGATTGCTCTTGTACCTCTGTTACCATTTTACTGATATTTTCTACAGCCGAGGCAGTTTCATTCGCCAGCTTTCTAATTTCACTGGCTACAACGGCAAACCCTTTTCCTTCTTCCCCTACCCTGGCAGCTTCAATGCTTGCATTCAAAGCCAGCAGGTTTGTCTGTCCAGCTATCTGGGCGATTACAGTTACGATGGTACCGATATCCTGAGCCTGCTTGTTCATGGCAGCGATGGCAGCCTCTAGCTGCAGGGAAGTTTGCTGGTTTTCAAGGCTTACTTCCTTTAAAGCACCAACGGAGGCTATACCTGATTCCTTTAAGGAAAGAGTCTTCTCGGCGCTGCTTCTGGCAGTTTTGCTTTCATTAGCAGTTTCCCTGATATGCTCTCCCAGTACATTCATTTCCATTACACCTTCATAGATATCTTTTACCTGTTCATCGCTGGAGGAAGCAATCTGTACGATGGAAGCCGCTATTGCGGAGCTTGCTTCTGTTGCAGCATCATAGGAAGCTTTTAATTCAGCAGAGAAGTTGCTTAAGCTGTTGCTGGACTGATTCAGAGAGGTTGCAATTCCATGGAATTTATCGATAAGCAGATTCACACTGTCTCCCAAAAGCTTGGTTTCATCATTGGATTTTACATGGATTTTGCTTACGGTAAGATCGCCTTCCGATACCAGGTGCAGTGATTTTGCAATGGATTTAATGGGAGCGGTAATTCTTCTTGCAATTAATACAATAATAGATATGGATACAAGCAGAATTACAGCTAAAGCAACCAGATTGCTCTGAAATATCCTGTCCGGTCCCCTGAGCAGATCCGAATCATAAATTACAGCGGTAACAACCCAGTCCCATTGGGGAAAATATTTGGCATAGACAGTTCTGCTCTCTGATACGCTGCTGCTCTCACTGTCAAGAGAGTATTTCAGTTCACCACCACCATTCTTGGCAAGGGTTATAAGCTCTTGTATAATCAGACGGCCGTCCTGGGATTTCAGGTTATATTGATTATCTTTCAGGAAAGGATGGAATACCACGTCTCCCTTGGAATTGGTGATAAAGAAATAACCATTTTTACCAAGGCTTAATATTGGTTCCATAGATTCTGTATCAACGGTAGCGCTTGAGGTTCCGTCGGTATCAGAGGTATTTGCTGTTGCAACACCTGTCATAAATTCGTTGATGGTCAGCAAAGCCGCTTTTTTTGCCTCTTCTTCGGTCATCCAGGCATCATCACTGGTGGCATAAGTATAATCCTTCTTAATCTCATACAGGGAGGTTTCGATTGCATTCTTTAGCAGAATATGATTCGAACGATTGATTTCATAGCTTGCTATTGCATAATCGATAAGTGAGATAATTAACAGAGAGGCTATAAGGGTAAGAGATACACCTAGAATTAATTTCTTTGTAATACTCGTCTTCTGTGCTTTCATATGTACTTCCTTTGCTTGCTCGTGGCAATTGATTTTAGGGTCGTTATAATTTATTACTACTTAGTATTATATAATTACAATTGGTTTTTGTCAGCCAATTTTCTTTAATTGATTCAATTTTATCATATTAAATCGTATAATCAACTACTTTTTTCGAGGCGCCTGCATTTTTGGAGATACGTTATAAAAATTCCGTGGATTTTTATAACGTTTACCTATAAAATTGAAACCAGGAGTTAATTCAGTATCTTCTGTGATTTAGATTTGTTATAATAGAAATAATTAGTAATAGTCTCAAACCCTTGTTGAAACCTACTTTGGGGGTATTCATATATAAACTTAAGCTTCGAATCAGGCAGATTAAATAAGAAGGAGGTACAGAGTAATGTCAAAGGAAGCCTTATCTGTCTTTCACCCTATAACGGAAGAATGGTTCACACAGAAAATAGGTGTTCCCACGAAGGTACAGGAGGGGGCCTGGCCTGCCATAGCAGCAGGCGAGAATACATTGGTTTCAGCACCTACCGGTACTGGTAAGACTCTGTCAGCTTTTCTGGTATTTATCGACCGGTTAAAGCAAAAGGCAAGAGAGGGTACCTTAAAACAGGAGCTTCATGTTATCTATATTTCTCCGCTTAAGTCTCTGGCGGGAGATATCAGAGAAAACTTAAATAGACCTTTAAATGGTATCTCAGAGGTGGAGAGAAAGTCAGGATACAAAGAGAGTGTCCCTTTTGACATTAAGGTAGCCATACGCACGGGAGATACTACTTCCGCTGAGCGAAAATCTATGATTAAGACACCGCCCCATATTCTAATTACTACCCCGGAATCACTGTATCTGCTGCTTACCAGCAAATCCGGTCAAAATCTTTTAAAGACAGCCAAAGCCATTATAATTGATGAACTCCATGCGATGATTGATTCGAAAAGAGGAGCACATCTTATGCTTTCCCTTGCAAGGCTTGACAAGTTATGTACAGAACCGCTGCAGCGCATCGGATTGTCGGCGACCATAGAACCTCTTAATCTGGCAGCAGAGTATCTCTCTCCCGATGCGGTTACCATAGTAGCCCCCAAAATGGAGAAAAAGGTTGAAATAGTCGTAACGAGTCCGTTACCTTACGGAAAGAAAAGCTCCAAGGACCCGATCTGGGAGGAAATAGCCTTAACCATATTTGATTATTGCAGAGGTACCAAAAGTGTGATTGCCTTTGTAGAAGGCAGACGGTATGCAGAGAAATTAGCCTATTATATCAATCAGCTGGGCGGTGACGGGTTTGCTAGAACCCATCATGGCAGTCTGTCGAAGGAACAGCGTCTTGCAGTAGAGCAGTCCTTAAGAGAGGGTTCATTACGGCTCCTTTGCGCAACCTCCTCTATGGAACTTGGAATCGATGTTGGTGAAATAGATGAAGTCTTTCAGATAGGCTGTCCCAGTTCCATCTCCGGAACGCTTCAAAGGCTTGGAAGAGCTGGCCATAATCCTGGACGGGTAAGTGTAATGCATATCTTTCCAAGAGCTTCTGCCGAAGGCGTGTATTGCGGACTTACAGCTGAGGTGGCAAGACATGGCATGGTGGAATACGCTAAACCTCCGAGACTTTGCCTGGATATACTGGCACAGCATCTGGTTTCCATGGCTTCGGGAGAAGGTTATGCAGTGGATGAGGTACTTGAAATAACGAGCAGGGCTTATCCTTTTCGGGAAGTGGGTAAAGAAGAGGTGCAGGCAGTTCTTGCCATGCTGGCAGGAGACTATGAACATGAGAGAGACCTGCCTGTCAGGCCAAGAATCCTGTATGACCGAATCCATGAAAGGGTGGAAGGAGATGCCTACAGCAGAATGCTTGCCATATCTGCCGGAGGAACCATTCCGGATAAAGGCTTATATACCGTAAAGTCGGAAAGCGGAGTAAAGCTGGGGGAATTGGATGAGGAGTTTATCTTTGAATCTCGTGTAGGGGACAGGTTCCTTCTTGGTACCTTTACCTGGCAGATTACCGGTATTCAAAAGGATACAGTTGTAGTAACACAGGTAAATGCTCCTGGTGGAAGACTTCCCTTCTGGAAGGGAGAAATCAAAGGCAGGGGGTTAAGGACAGGCCTGGCCTTTGGTAAAATATTAAGACAGCTTATGGAGAGTTACGAAGCAGGTAAGTTACTGGAGAAACTCTTAAGTCTTGGCCTTAACCAACCGGCCGCCAAAGGAGCGGAGGAATTCTTAAAACGACAGATTGATGCCACCGGAACACTTCCGGATGATAATACTATTATTGTAGAACATTTTAAGGATATAAATGGAGGCAGCCAGATCACCGTACATTCCGTATTTGGACGGAAAGTAAATGGGCCTCTCGCGATTCTTGCCCAGGAAACGGCAGCAAGAATAACGGGTATGACAATTAGCTATTGCGATGACGATGACGGCTTTATCCTCTTTCCCTACGGTGAGGAGGAGCTGCCGGAGGGCATCCTCCAGAATATTAACGTTGAGACGGCAAAAGAGGTGCTGGAAGCAATACTGCTTGCGACTCCCCTCTTTCAAATGAACTTTCGATACAACTCAGCCAGAGCCATGATGATGGGAGTTAAGAAGAGCGGACGTACTCCTTTATGGGTCCAGCGGATGAGAAGTGCCGATATGCTCAATAGTCTGGTAACACGAATGGATCACCCTCTTATCCGGGAGACGAAGCGGGAATGTCTGGAGGATTACTGGGATTTGGATGGTACGCAGTTTCTTCTTGAAGGTATACGTTCAGGTCAGATCAAGGTCATAGAACTCCATATGGAACTACCCTCCCCTATGTCTCTTCCCTTTCGGCAGCAGACAGAGGCAGCCATGATGTATGATTATTCTCCAACTACAAAGGGAATCTACGCTGCTGCAGAAGGTGCGCTGAAACAAGCCCAGATGATAGAACCTGCCAAGGAAGACCTGGATATGATCTCAGTCAGGGAGAAATTGCCGGAGGATGAGAAACAGCTTCATTCATTGCTTATGATAGAAGGAGATTTGATAGCCGGTGAATTAGAGGTTCCCATAGAATGGCTGTTAAAGCTTTCAGAAAGCGGTCTGGTGCTATATATTGAACCGGGTTTATGGATTGCCGCAGAACAGGCGGAGGACTATGAACAGGCTTTAGAGCACAAGGTTATGGATAAGCTGCTGCCGATTGTAAGGAGGCTTCTCCGTTACCGTGGTGCTCACTCAAGTGAAGAGGTGGCAGAAAGATATTTTCTCTCTCCCCGGGAAGGAGAGGAAATCCTGACTGCGTTGTGTGAAAAGGAAGAAGCAGTTAGCAGAGAGGGTTTGTATTATCATGCCAGGCTTTATGACAGAGCTCGAAGAGAAACCATTAAGAATAAAAGAGCACAGATCAGGACCCAGAAAGCAGAACGGTATGCAGCCCTGTTGGCAGAGCGGATCCTGCAGCCGGGGACGAAAGAAGAACAGACCTTTAAGGCAATAGAACAGTTAAAGAATCAGTCTTATGCACCGGCTCTATGGGAGAGCGTATTATTACCGGGGAGGATCATCGAGTACCGGGAGGAGCTTCTTGATAAGATACTGGGACAAGGGAATTACTTCTATCAACTGGAGGAAAAGGAAGGGTTGAATTTTCATGCCTATGAGGACATTGACTGGGAAGCGGATCTGGAAGAACAGGTTGATTTGTCTAAGCAGGAAGAGATTATTTATGATGCATTGCTTAAGAGAGGAGCCAGCTTTATGCAAAGGCTCCGGGATTTATTAAGCGGAGATTCACCCTTTGACTATCTGCTTAATTTAGCAGGAAAAGGACTTGTCTGTGCTGACAGCTTTATGCCGGTAAGATGGTGGCTTAACCGGGATAAGCTTCAAAAAGCTTCCCCCAGGCAAAGAGTCGGAGTCCATGCCAAGGCTATGACTACCGGCAGATGGGAATTAATCAGACCTTTGAAAAGATTGAGCAAAGAAGAGCAGCTTAACCGTCTCTTCGAGGGAAAGCTTATTCTCTGCAGAGAAACTGTTCAGGGAATGACCTGGAGTGAGGCACTGGAGGTCTTAAGAATCTGGGAATATACCGGACAGGTACGAAGGGGATATTTTATAGAAGGTATGTCAGGGGTTCAGTTTATCAGAGAGAAGGACTTTGCAGGGGTGATGTATGCCCTTGAGAATCCAAAGGAGCAGCTTATCTGGATACCGGCTATAGATCCCTGTCAGCCTTGGGGAAAGTGCCTTGCCCACAGGGAGGGCAGAAGTTTTATGAATGTTCCAGGGACAATCGTAGCTTTAAGAGGCGGTGCGACTGTTGCAGTAATGGAACGGCAGGGGAAGATTCTGCGGATATTTGATATGGAAGCTGCGGATAGTCTGTTAGAGGCTTTTTCCAGGGATTTTCATAAGAAGAGGCTGTTTCCGCAGATAAACCGTCTTATTGTGAAGGAATACCCGGAGGATATGACGGATATTTTTAAAAAGTATGGATATAAAAAAGAAATACAGGATTATGTGTTGTACAGAAGCTAGTGTGAATTACGAATGGCGCAATTCACATCACCCCATGATTTATAGGTGCCACACTTCAATGGAAACTGTGTGTATATTAGAAAGCAATGTCCGAGAGTGATTGGAACACGTAAGGTGTGCATGGTGGCTGATGTGAAATAAAGGAATTTCAATTTCTTATTTAGGCAGTACCTCTTGCAACAAGAGGTAGACATAAATTAAAAAAGGACAGAGTGGGTATGGAATTTATAATTGAAGCAGGAAAGTTATCTGACATCGATGAAATAGAGAGGCTTTACAATGAAATGAATGATGCCCTGGAGGCTGGTATAAATTATCCCGGCTTTAAGAAGGGGATATATCCGGTAAGAGAAAATGCTGTTGAAGGGGTAGAGGAAGGTTATCTCTATGTGATAAGATGTGACGGCAGGATTGCAGGCAGCGTCATATTAAGCCATAAACCGGAGGAAGCCTATATTGCTGTTGCCTGGAACATAGAGTGTTCTTATGACAAGATCATTGTCATCCACACCCTGGCGGTCCATCCGGACTTTGTCAGGAAAGGAATTGGACATTCACTCATGAATTTCGCAGAACAGCATGCCAGAAAACAGGGGATGAAGGCAATTCGGCTGGACGTATACGAGAAGAATTATCCGGCAATCCGTTTGTATGAACGGTGTGGTTATGAGTATGTGGAAACTGTAGATTTAGGTTATGCCGATTATGGACTGCCCTGGTATAAGTTATATGAAAAGGTGCTGTAGGAGTTCGTAGAAAAACAATAAAACATAAAATAAATGTAAGTTATCTCTGCCGGATATAAAACCCGGTAACAAAGGTTTATATCCGGCAGAGATAAGTTGAAACTCAGCATATACAGTGTCGCTGTTTTCCATAAATGTACCCTGTTAAAAACAGTTGAAAATATAAAACAATTAATAGGGCAAAACGATACTTTAGTGTAAGCAGGGATTTAAGAAGCAGCAGCTCTCTGGGATTAGGATCCAGATACTGCATCTGTTGGAACTGTTCTTTTAAGGTATCCGTGACCTTTGCCAGATAAGAGAAATCAGACCATCTGGTGGGAATGAATTTTCTGGCAAAGATAAGCGGATTACCAGTTTTGAAATAGAAAAAGAGTAACAGAGACAGGATTATAAAAGTTAGACCGATATAGGCAAGAAGTTGCTTCCTGTTTTTTTTTCTGTAAATAATACAATGGTGCAATGCAAAATGCAGAAAGCAGAGAAGTATCAGCCATAAGGGCAGGAGAAAGGATGAAGAAAGGAGATTTCCGTAAAAATATCCGTCTATCAACGAATAATTGTCTGTCAGGCTGCTGCCTGCAAGAAAGGCAGCAGCATACATTTCTTCTTTTCCTTTGCCTTTTTCGGTTATTTTCAGCTCAATATTAGAAAAAGTATCGGCTCTTTTTGAGCTTTGCACCAAAAACACAGGAACAGAGCTTTTCACCACACCTCTGACAATATAGGTGCTGTTTTTATATAACAGCTCATTGTTAACAGCAGTAATGGTACCAAACAATTCGTAAGCTGTACCTGAATCCAGAACACAGCCATAAGCATCCTCCTGATAGACATAATTG
Source organism: Anaerocolumna sp. AGMB13020 (assembly GCF_033100115.1). Taxonomy (NCBI): domain Bacteria; kingdom Bacillati; phylum Bacillota; class Clostridia; order Lachnospirales; family Lachnospiraceae; genus Anaerocolumna; species Anaerocolumna sp. AGMB13020. Next base: position 3,895,414 of record NZ_CP136910.1, read on the forward strand.
CCGGACAACAGTGACATGGGTACGGTATCCCTCATATTGCCCCAAAGAGTTACTGCCAGGACTTTAGCTTTGCGTCCAAGATAGAGATTTGTAAGTTCTGCTCCTTCTTCTGATTTCCAGGCTGTCAGGGAGAGCAGGGTGCGGCTGTTAAAGGTTGGGTCGGATTCCTTTTCCTGTTCCAGCGCTTCGATCAGAGCAGCTTTGCTTATTCCGGTTTTGTGATCCCGGATACTGACACTGGAAAAGAAATCTCTATCATAGGAAGTATCCATAATACATCGGCTCATAAACCAAAGAAGCAGAAGGCCTGTTAGTAAGAAAAGCATCAGCATTCTATTCCGTTTCATTTGCCATCACCCGGTCCCCTTCTGAAATATCTTTGCTGCTGCCGGTAATTATAATGTCCTCGGAGGTAAAAGAACCACTGATTGCAGCAGTATTCCGGTCTTTTTCTTCAACAGTTACGTCCATACGGAAAGCAGTCTGCTCTATTCCAAGAACAGTAGCCTTTTCCTTGACCATAAGTACATAGGTACGGCTGCCTGCATCCTGCCGGATAGCCTGGAGGGGAACACAGCTGGGATATTCCTGGGAGGCTTTCTTAAGACGGTAGGTTAAGCTTCCGCCTTCTTTGTAATTTCCATCAGGAAGAAGTGCAGTAAAGGTAACCAGGCCTTCTTCGTCAGGCAGCCCTAAGGTCTCTATGGTAGAGGTAAAGGGCGTGTTCGAGTCATAACTTTTGATTTCGATTTCGTCGCCTTCGGAAAAATACTTCAGATTATCCTTATTCCCTTTCATGACCAGCTCGAAGCCACCGGTAAGAATGACCAGCTTCTCACTGCCAGTTAAAGTAATACCATAATCCAATCCGGAATTGCCGATGATACCTTGAACAGGAGAGTATACCCTGCCTTTTTGCGCAATTATTTTATTAAGCTTTGCAATTTCTTCTTCTTTTGAGCTGATATCCAGCTGAAGCATTGATTGATCTAAACTTATGGTAAGTTTACTGGTTTCTTCGTTACTTTGCTTTACCGTTATTTCTGCTTCAAGCTTCTCTCTCTGAAGCTTTACCGTCTCAAGTGTTCTTCTGGCGGTTTCTTCTGCTTTTTTGGCATCTTTTATATCTTTGCTGTAATCATAGCTGCCTTTCTTGATTGCCTGTATATCGCTTTCCAGAGCTTCTGCTTGTATTCGGGCTTTCCTTATCTTTTCGCCCCATTCTTTTTCTGCAGCTTTTGCATCTTCCTGGGCTCTGTCTGCTTTTTCTTTTGCCAGGCGGATATCAGTTTCTTTTATCGCCAGATGATCATATAGAAGCCGGTAAAGGGACTGATAGGAATCTTTTTGGCGGTTAACATAGCCGCTCTCAAGATCGCCCTTGTAGGTTAGCAGGGCAGTATCGAGCTTGCTGTCTTCAGCCTGCAGTTTATCAAGAGTTTCCTGCGCATCTTCAATGGCACGATTACAGGCGGTAACCTCACTGTTTCTTGCAGAAATCTGCTGCTGGTAAGCCTTACGGACACTGTCCTCAGCAGAATACTGATCCTGATAATCGATGGTGGCCTCCCATTTACGGGTAGTACTGACCAGATCTTCTTTTAGCCGGTTCAGGTTCTTTGTGGCAGTTTCTATCTGCTGCTTATGTTCCTTGTATTTATTGTCATAATAAAATTCAAAGACTGCCGTATAAGCTGATTCTGCGGCTCCTTCTTTTTTGCTCTTAACGGCATTGGAGTATACTGTTATAATATCCTCTAATTTAAGAATCGGCTCTTTTGCCTGTGTCAGACTGCTCTCGGTATCGGTAATATCACGATTTAAAGGACGTAGTGCATTGGCTTTTCCGGTTTCCAGTTCTTTTAAGGCGGCAACGGACTCTTCGTATTCCTTTGTCTTTTTTTCCTTTACGGACTCTTTGATCGTATCAAGTTCTGCTATTGCATCAGCCAGATCCGACTGAGCATTTTCTTCTTGCAGCAGGGCCGCCTCCAAATCAAGGTGGCTGTCCGTATTTTTGGAGGATAAGCTGTTCTTATCATATTGCAGCTTCAATTTTTTCAGTTCCAGTTCCCTGGCACTTAAAAGTTCTTTTAATTGGCTCGTATCATAGGTAAATAAGAGTTCCTTTTTCTCGACACGATCCCCGGTTTTTTTATTTATTTTTAAAATTTTATAACCTGCTTCCAGTTTCATATATTTCTCTGCATTTTCCTTAATGGTACCGGTACCGGACTGTTCATAGATCAGATTACCCCTCTTTGGAGAGAACACGGTTACCTGGGCAAGTGTTACAGAGGCGGCTGCTCTTGAGACGAAAGTAAAAATCAGCATAAATATGAAAAAACCGATAAGCAGTTTTTTGAGTTTCTTTTCCATAAGACTTCTCGTTCCTTTGCTTGATTGTATGAAATAATTAGCCCTTTAATCCGGTTGCAGCAATTCCCTGTTCCAGATAGTTCTGTCCGTACAGAAACAGTAAAAGAGCAGGTACCAGCATAATAAAAGAGGCTGCAAAAGCAAGGCCTGCCTTATCTGTGGTAATATCCGGCAGATACAGGGACAGGGGCCATAAGTTTTTCTTTCGAATGAGAAAGGTCAGGGGCTGTTCAATGGCATTCCAATATTCGATGAAATCCAGCACGATGGCCGAGATGATGCCGGAAGCACCGAGAGGAATACCGATTCTGGTAAAGATATACCCTTCACCAGCACCATCGAGCCTTGCGGCTTCCATAAGTGCCTCCGGCAGTTCCTTAAAGAACTTTACCATAATAAAAACCGGAAAGGTGGAGAAGATATTCGGAAGAATAACCGCAAGATGAGTATCGGTAAGCTTCATCCGAAATAATACCAGATAACTGGATACCATGGTCACCTGAAAGGGCAGTATCATCAGCAGGATATAAAGGGTAAACAAAAGTTTTTTACCGGGGAAGCTATATCTGGCAAAAGCCCAGGCGGCAGGTACAGCAATTATGAGCTGCCCTGCTAGTACTGGCAGGACCTGAATGCAGGAATTCCAGAACATAACAAAGAACTTCGGGGAATCTAAGAGAAGCTCTGCAAAAGGCTGAAGAGTAGGATAGAGGGGAAGAATCCCCCAGGAAGCCATATCCTCTGATTGGCCAAGGATTGGTCCTATCTTCTGAAACAATTCTCCCCTTCCCATCAGGGAGCCGCTTAAGAGCATCCACAATGGCAGCCAGACGAGCAGGACAGCAAGGACCAATAATATTGTTATTAGCAAATTTTTTAATGTTTTCATGGTCTGATCTATTCCTTATCAAATCTTAATATCAACAGTATGATTGCCATAAACAAGAAAATACTGAGAACGGCGGCAGCACACATCTTCTGAATGTCGAGGGCAGCAAACCAGTTGTTAAAGATATGCTGCAGCATATAAATACTCTCCTGAGGATAATTGCCTGAGATCAAATAAGCTTCCCGGAAGACCTTAAAGGAATTGACAAAGGACAGGATACCGATCATGAAAAGTGCAGGGGACAGGAGGGGAAGAGTAATATAGCGAAAGCGCTGGAAAGCTCCCGCACCATCTGCACCTGCCGCTTCATAAAGTGAGGTATCTATTCCGTTTAAACCTGTAAGCCAGAGTATCATGTCATACCCTGCATTCTTCCAGAGGTAGCTGAACACCAATATAGAAAAGGCCATATCAGTGTTCATAAAATCTGTTTTATCACCGCCCAGCTGCAGAATTATTCCATTCATAAGCCCGTTTTCGTGAAAGATTAATTTCCATAGAATTACCATTGAGGCAGTAGGAATTGCCATAGGAATTAATAAGGACGTCTTATAAAAATCCCTGTATTTCTTCCTGCTGTGTATCAGTAAGGCTAATACCAGGGAAATGAATAACAGAAGCGGCAGGCATACCAGGATAAATCTTGCGGTATTAGAGATAGCCTGTCTGAAAGCGCTATTGGTAAGGACCGTCCTATAATTGGACAGTCCCACAAAGTTATTGTTCATAGCGTCGTAAAAGGAACGTCTTACAACATCTATGAAAGGAAGCAGTACAAAGACTGTTATACCGGTTAAGCTGGGTAAGAGGAACAGCCAGGGAGTTATATGTTTATTCCTTCTCATATTATTCGGATAAGTAGGTATTTACTTTTGATTTCACTGCGTTAACGGTTTCCGCTAATCCAGTATCACCCTTTAAGAAGGAAAGAATCTGCTCTTTCAGGATATCATTTAACTGCTGGTTGATAGTGATTGGTTTGTTAACCTGTGTAGCTATTTGATAGAGGTTGTGACGATCTTTTTTATCCGGCCAGACAGCAGTGAAATCATTTCCTTCCTGATCACTATAGCCAACCATGATATCATCATTAACCTCATCGGTCCATTTCTTTAAGGAGGTGCTGTTAACAGGAAGGCCGTCATAGAGGTTTGCTGACTGTACCTCTTCTGTAAACAAAAATTCCAGGAAGGCTTTTGCAGTTTCTGGATTCTTACTGGCTTTGTTAAGACCTATAATTCCGCTTGGCAGGAAAGTGTTGTTCAAGGAACTATAGGCAAGGTTCGTTTCTTTTGCCAAAGCAAAGGGCATCATTGAGTCAGTTATATCACTGATCTGAGCGTATACGGCAAGTGTTTTACCGGCTGTTAAAGGAACATAGTTCATGGAACTCCGGAAAAGGTAAGACTCCGGAGCAACCGTTTGATCATATTCCTCCTTGGAAATTTTTCCAATGTTGTCTGTCAGTCTTTTTATGTTTTCGAGGAATTCTTTGAAGTCGTCCTCAGAAAGTTTGTTGTCCTTAAAGAAATCTTCTCCATAAAGAGCCAGAAAGTCATTAACCAGCTTCTCAGGAATATAGGAATCCATAAAAGGTTTGCCGGAGCCCTCAGCAGTATCGATCAGTGTACTTAGGCTGGATATTGAAGTCAATACTTCGGGAGGACCTATTATCAAGGGAATGGCGAAACGAATAGGCATCTGATAGATGGCCCCATCTTTTGTATAGCTTTCTGCAATGTTTGAAAGAAGGCGTCCATCCTCTGTCAAGGGTTTCAGGACATCCGAAATATCTGCCAGTACTCCCTTATCGATGTAGGACTGTGCAGGCAAGCCGTCCAGCAGAATAATATCTGCACCGTTACCGGCTAATAATTCTGTATTAAGCGCACGTATGTAATCAGATAAATTTCCACCTTCATTTCCCATAGCAACTACATAATTAATTCTGCTGTCAGGATTCTTCTGTTGAAAAAGCGAGATAGCCTGCCGGATAGTTGCATTTTCTCTCAGGGAATATAGAGTAATCTGATTTTGGGGAACAGCGGAAGCTTCTTTGTCGTAGACGTAGTGAATAAGGCTTAAGCCTATATTGCTTTCTGAGAATACACAGTAGTAATCCTCTGGGTCCAACTCTCCCACATAGACGTTCTCTATATAACGAGAGGGCATACTCATGGAAGTTATGGAGCCATCAACAGGAATTTCCCAGAGGGTACCCTCAGAAAGCATCCGGTGAATTCCTTCGGAATCGCCTGTTAATAGGGTTCCGTCACTTCTTAGAGCATAGGCTACACCGTTGGGTTGAAAAGTATAATCAAGGGTTTTTGTTATTTTGCCGGTTAAGGCATCATAAAAAATAATCTGAGAACTGTTATCACTCGCAGCTATAATGGTATTATCAGCGGCTATAAAGCTTTTCTGGCTGTCTATAGGAACAGTTCCAAGGGCTTTACCTTCCTGAGAATATAGTAAAAGAGTATTGGATTTCCACATATCGGAGAGCACAAGGGTGCCGTCTTTTAGCACCTGCATTTTTTCTATATAGGGATAAAAGGTTTGGTCGTCACCTGTGTAAGCTGGTTCTGTCAGGTAGGTCAATGGTATTTCTGCAGAGGTTAAACCGTTATCGCTGGATTTGTAAAGCTTGCAGCTAGAAGGATCGTTGTTATAATTAGTTAAGGCAGCATATAGATTCCCATCTTCACCGATACATAATGTATTTAGAGTATACCCTTTTAAATCCTTACTATTTAACCAACCGGCTTCCCCGGTCTCCCAGGTCTGATCAGCTTTTAAAATGTAGCGCTTGTAGCTTGACTTCTCGGTATCATAGGAATAAGTTTCAAATTGTTTCTCCTTATTTCGAACTACCCTCGTAGGGGTTTCGGAGGAAGGCATTTCAGGTAAAGCAACAGGGTACTCAATATATCTGCCTTTTTCTTCTTCTGTGGTTGCATCGGCTGATTTCTTAATTGTCTTGTTGTCCTCCTGTTTTGTACTGCTGCAGCCATAAAGAGAGGAGACGGCAAGGACTAGCAGGAGGAGGTAAGCGAGTAATTTCTTCTTCATTTTCATATACCTTTCTTTCTATAAAAGCTGAATATAAAAATCTGTTTTTATTCAACCTTATAAATTATCCGTTTCACAGACAGGATAGCAGGCAAATCTCTAAATAATCTTTAAAATAAAAACACTGTTAAAATAATACCCTGTAAGCCGGTAATGGTAATACCGATTTACAGGGCTTTGTTGTAAGGTCAATAAGGGGGAAAGAGGGGAACTAGAAAGGAAGGGAGAGAAGAAAGGTAGCACCGCCTCCCGGGGTATCGTTAAGGGTCAGCGCACCATCCTGCATTTCTGCAAGCTCCTTTGCAATGCTCAGTCCCAGTCCGTAATGGCTTTTATCCTGTCTTGAGCTGTCACCTCGATAGAAACGTAAGAATACCTCTTTTTTCTTACCCTCCGGTATACCGCTGCCATGATCTTCGATTTCTATAAATAGCCTTTTTTTCTTCGTATAGGCTCTGATAATAACAGTGTCACCTTCTCTGGAATAAGCGGCAGCATTATCGATAAGAACGGCCAGAATCTGCATTATCCGTTCTTTGTCACCCTGGATTCCGGGAAGCATTTCATCTTCCAGCAACAGCTTCAGTTCCATGGATTTTTCTTTCAGAAAAGGGTAGAAGAGGTCATAGGTTTCTATTAACAGGGTATCCATATCCAGAAGTTCCCTCTTTAACTGCCAGTGTTTGGCATCTGATGCGGCAAGTAACAGCATGTCTTCTATCAAACCTGCCATACGGCTGCATTCCTTATCTATATTGCCCAGATAGTGGGGAGAATTCTCTTCATCGATTCTGGCGGCTGAGAGACTGGCGCGAATAACCGCAAGTGGTGATTTCAGCTCATGAGAGGCAGCAGCTATGAATTCTGTCTGTTGCCGTCTGCTCTCTTCCACGGGTTTTAAGGACTTGCCTACGATCCAATAACTAACGAGGAATAAGGCACCGATACCAAGAACATCCGTGAGGATAAGAAATATTATTTGCCCTGGATTAAGAAAGGCGGAGATATCCAGTGGCTGAAGCAGAACCAGACTTCGAACCCCCTTTCCAACGGGTACTACAAATACAGCACCCAGATAACGTTCTCTGGAATTTCCTTTTATTTCATAGGTCCTGCTTTCCACTTCGCTTAAAGACACGGGTCTTGAAGCGGTATCTATTGTATCCTCCTCCGCAGCTTTTTTCAGCTTCTGTATGAGGATATTTCGGTCAGTAAGCGGAGCAAAAGCGCCATGAAATAAAAGAGGAATTCCATTATCCTCTATATGTATGATAAAATGATTTTTCGTTTCCAGCTGAGACAGCCATAGGTGGCTGAAGCTGTTGTCCATCTGTACATTTTTGGATACAGTGGAAAAGTTGCTCCGAAAATTAAAGTACTTATCCTTTATTAACTGCTGATTATTATTCAGCATGACAAAGAGTAGAGTGGCCGTCAGAATAAATCCTGTTGAAGTCGTATAGAGTAATATCAGCTTCTTTTTCAATGAATTAAGCATGGGTTTGATACTCCAATCGGTAGCCGATTCCATGGACGGTCTTTATGGAAACAGTGGTGTCCAATGCTTTTAATCGCCTTCTAAGGAAATAGATGTAATTATCTAAGTTACCTTCTTCAACGAAATCATTTAAGCCCCAGACCCGGTTAAGAATCTGCTCTCGGGTTAGGATATTATCTTTATTGAGCAGCATAAATTCAAGGAGTGCACCTTCTCTTTTGGACAAGGAAAGCTTCTTCTCGCCCTTTGCCGCTACATAGGTGGAGGCGTCTAAACTCAGATCGCCACAGGTAAGACACTGGGAATTTTCAATTTTTCTGGGTCGTCTTAAGAGCGCACGTATTCTTGCCATCAATTCGTCCATGGCAAAAGGCTTCACCAGATAATCATCAGCACCTCCGTCAAGGCCATCAATCCGGTCATTGATACCATTCATAGCAGTAACCATGATAACAGGAGTAGTAATCCCCTGTTCTCGCAGATCATTTAGCAGTGAAAGGCCATCTCTGCCCGGAAGCATTCTGTCCAGTACAATAACATCATGGGTAAATTTCTCTATATAATACATAGCATCAGCGCCGCTATTGCAGATATCCGTCTGGTAGCATTCTTTTTTCAGATGAACTTCAATAGCCTTACAGAGCTCGGCATCGTCTTCTATTAATAAAATTCTCATAAAACAAAAACTCCTTTCGTTGCTTTTAATTACCTGTAAAGCGGAATATTGTAAAATAGAAAGTTTAATAGTACATATTCCACCAATATTCCTCTTTCTTTAAATGGTAGATATAATTAACCTTATATTAGCATAAACTGGGGGAGATGAAAAGGAAGATTAGGGTATAATTGCTTTTGGTGACTACGAATAACCTTATAATAATAGCTGCTATTTAAGGGTAATCTAATAGTGCCTGATGGAATTAAATGCACGATACGAAACCTTGGCAGGTATTGAATTCCTGTTGATGCTCCGGATACAAAACTTCCTGAAACCATCGAAAATGTATTGTCCAAAAACATTTGATAGAGTAAAATAGAAAAGAAAGGCATGTAACTTTTGGAAGAATAAAATAAGTTGAGTATAGTTAAATGTTCAGCTTATATCTCATACAGAAAGGAGAATGAACTGGCTTAAGCCGGTTCTATAGTAAGATGAAAGATTACAGAAACGAATATGAAAAATGGCTGGGAATATCCACTTTAGATGCAGATTTAAAAGAAGAACTTAACAGTATCAAAGATAAAGAGGAGGATATCAAGGACCGTTTCTACTGTGATTTATCCTTTGGTACCGCTGGTCTTAGAGGAATACTTGGGGCAGGTACCAATCGTATGAACCGCTACGTTGTAGGAAGAGCAACAAAAGCACTGGGTAAAGTTATTAAGAAACAAGGAGAAGAATTTGCAAAAAAGGGTGTTGCAATTGCACATGACTGCCGTATAATGTCCCCTGAGTTTGCTGAAATGTGTGCCCTGATATTTAACAGCATGGGAATCAAGGTGTACCTGTTCGATTCCTTAAGACCTACTCCGGAATTATCCTACGCAGTCCGTTATTACGGTTGTGCGGCAGGGATTAATATTACCGCGAGCCATAATCCTAAAATATATAACGGCTATAAAGTATATTGGGAAGAGGGTTCCCAGATAAAGTCCGGTATAGCCAATCAGATACTGGAAGAAATCGGTAAGATGGATTTGTTTGAAGAAACACAACTTCCTGCAAAAGAAGAAGCTATAAAAGCGGGCTTGTTAAATATTATTAATAAAGAAGTGGATGAGAGCTTTTACGAGAAGACCATGTCCATCTCCCTAAGAAAAGAAGAGGTGGATAAGAATATTGGTATCGTCTATACTCCCTTAAACGGTGCCGGTAACATTCCTGTCCGTACAGTCCTGGACAGAATGGGGTACACTAACGTTCATGTAGTAAAAGAACAGGAACTGCCCGATGGTACCTTCCCGACCATAGATTATCCCAATCCGGAAGATCATGCAGCCTTTGCCTTAAGCGAGAAACTGGCTCTTTCTGTTGGGGCGGACGTATTAATCGCTACGGATCCTGACTGTGACAGGCTTGCAGTTGAAGTGGTTCACAAGGGAGCAATCGAAGCCTTAAACGGAAACCAGGTAGGGGTCCTTATCATCAACTATATTTTGACCTCCAGGAAGGAGAAAGGAACGCTTCCTGCCAATGCAGCAATGGTTAAATCCATTGTAACCGGAGAAATGGGAAGTGCCATAGCAGAGGCATATGGCGTGAAGATGTTTAACGTACTTACTGGCTTTAAGAATATCTGCGCACTGGCAAATGACTGGGATAGTACGAAGGAATATACTTACGTATTTGGATATGAAGAAAGTATCGGTTATAACATCGGCAGCTACCTAAGAGACAAAGACGGTGTGGCAGCAACCCTGATTCTTGCAGAGATGGCAGGTTACTATAAACGCCAGGGAAAAACTTTAATCGATGTATTAAACGAATTGTATAAAGAATATGGTTATTACCGTGAAAATACCATTTCTATTGTCCTGGAAGGTATTGAAGGACAGGAAAGAATCAAGCGAATGATGGTAGAATACCGTAAGAAGAATGCAGGTTCTATTGGAAGCTCCAAGCTGGTACAGGTAACGGACTATGAACTCTCAGAAGCTACCAATGTACTTACAGGTGAGAAGACATCCATTGAAACAGAGAAGACAGATGCTGTCCAGTTTAAGTTTGAGGATGGCTGCTGGTATACTTTAAGGCCCTCTGGTACAGAACCAAAGATTAAACTATATATCTATACGAAATCAGATACGCTTGAAAAGTCAGAGAGTAAATTAAAAGAGATCGAAACAGCCGTACTGGGTGTATTACACAGTATAAAATAATAGAAAGAACTGGACTGCAGGATATGAATATTCTGCAGTTCAGTTCTTTTCCGGGCACAGATTGCTGGAATCATGACGATTGATTTCAGAAGCTCCCAGGTTTCTTTGTTGGACTATAGTTAGAGATAGGAAAGGAATTACAATGCAGGGATATAATTGTATCATGGTATTTAGCACAGACAGTAAGGAACTGTTGTTTTGCAAGAGGAAAAAAGACCCTTATAAGGGATTATATAATCTGGTTGGAGGCAAGATCGAACCAGGAGAAGAAGGAATGACAGCTGCCTACCGAGAGTTACTGGAGGAAACGGGTATAAGTGACAATGACATCGAACTTTCCCATATGATGGACTTTACTTATTATAACCAGAATTGTTATGTTGAAGTTTATGCCGGTACCCTGAAGCGGGATGTTGAGTTACGAGAAGAGGCGAATCCTCTTGTATGGCTTGGAATTACGGAGAATTATTTTGACCTGTCCCGTTTTGCAGGAGAAGGGAATATAGGGCATATGTTAGAACAGGTGCTGCTTTATGGAAGGGGAGACAAATAGAAAGGGAAAGGGGTTCCGCAAATAGGCAGAAAGCAGAGAAAAAAGAAAGGAATATATTAGAAAAGAAAAAGAAAGGAAATACTTGATATTTGTATTAATTTGGGTATAATGGAGTTATATGGTAATTATTTACCCTATTATGTCATTAAATTCTGATAAAACAGCATGAAAAAGGCAAATCCTTCGAAAGGTGGAGACGCAAAGCCACGGGCCTAAGACTTTTGTTATGGCAGCCGGGTTACCATGATTACAATCCATGGCCTTGCTATGGATTTTTTTGTATATTCATCATGGGACTACTTTCATGAAAATCTGCAAAGGAGAAATTGTATGGAGAAATTTAGTGTTACAGTATCAGGAAATTCCCTAAAAATCGTATTGGATGGTAAATTCGGAGACGAAGATATTGCAGCTTTTGGTGCTGCATACCAGCAGGCAGTAAGTAAAATAAATCCTGCCCAGGTGAATCTGGAGCTGGATGCAAGAAACATGGGTGTTATTACACCGGATAAACAAGAGAAATTAAAGGGCTTCTTTGTCCTTTATAAGCAGACAGGTTTTAAAAAGGTTACACTTCGAATGGAAGACAGTGCTATACTTGCTATGCAGGTTAGAAGACTTGCAAAAGAGGCAGGTATTGCGGATTTTGAAATTATATAAGCTTTCAAAGCAGTTGAACTGTAGTTTTTTCCGGGAAAATGAAAATCCCGGAAGGAACTTAGTTCAACTTATATTTTTTTAAAGAAGTCTGAATAGGACATATCACACGCAGCTTTGTGCCAGAGGCCCAAACTTTGCATATGGGGAGAAAGGTATGGTATTAATATGGTTAAATTTAGACTTAGAGAGCTGGCAGTCAGCCATGGTAAGAAGGTAGTTGAAAACGAAGTTTATCTGGAGCATTTTCGTAAACGAGGAAAAGAAGTAGAACATTTCTTAAAAGATGTAATCGGCAGGGATAAAAGGTATATGTTTGAAGATGAGAGCGGCAGCACCTTAACCCTTTCGCTGGAGGCAGCTCATGAATTACTTGAAAAGACAGGCCTGACTGGTGCTGATATTGATATGATAATTCTATCCAGCCAGCTGCCGGAGTACACTGCCCCTCCTACTTCAATAAAAATACATGCAGCCATTGGCGGTAAAAAGGAATGCATCTGTTATGATGTGAATTCCAATTGCTGTGGCATGGCACTGGCCTTAGAGCAGGCAGCAAAATATATGGCACTGACGCCCCATGTAAACAGAACCCTTCTTGTCGGCTGTGATTATATTAATATGATGATAAACGAAGAGGAAGAGAATCTGTACGGACATTATGGAGACGCAGCCTGCGCTGTAATCCTTGAAAAGACAGAGGAGGACTGTGGTCTGGTAGATTCTGTTTGTACTGTCAAATCAGAGGGAGTGGATGTGGCTTTATTTCCTGGCTGCGGCTTCTCAAATATCTTCCATGTGGAAAATAAAGCAGACATGCTCATTGATTTTACACCGCCTACGGAGGATGTACCGGAATCTGCCATTGAATCCATTCAGACTCTTCTTGACAGAAACGGTTTAACGAAAGATGATATCAGAATGTTCTGCTTTTCGCAGTATGCACTTATAAATATAAGAAAGATCAGAGAACTTATGGATATAAAAGAGGAGAACAGCCTATACATAGGATATGAGTATGGTTATACCGGTACCAGCAGCCCATTTATCACTCTGTATGAGTCCATGGAACGAGGGATGGTAAAACGGGGAGATTATATTATTATCTGGACGATTGGCTGCGGATCCCAAAATATCGGTCTGTTATGTAAACTATAAGGAGCCAAATGTTTGGAGAGTTGCGAGACGACGTTGATAATATATAGGTTCAAGTGCTAAAAGTTTTGTTATTAAAGTACTGACCTTTTACCGTTCAAATGATATTTAAGGTGCGAAAGCACACAAGAGGGACACGGGTAATGCAATCTGATAAAAATGTGCGAACACACAGAGGGGAGAAAATATGTATATTACAAGGACTTTAGCGGAAGTAATGGAGGATAAATGTCTTCGATATAACGAAAGAGAAGCGTTGGTATTTCCAGCAAGGGAAGTAACTTATACATTTTCAGATTTACATAGGCTTACCAATCAGTATGCAAAAGGTCTGTTGTCATTGGGTGTAAAAAAAGGTGATCACCTGGCGGTGCTTTCATTAAATTCGCCGGAATGGGTAATCCTTGAATTGGCTGCCGCTAAAATTGGGGCTGTCTTAGTATGCTTAAATACAGCCAGCACGAAATCAGAGCTTCTTTTTGCACTTAAGCAATCAGAAAGCTCGCTTTTTTTTCTAACCAAGGGTTTCAAAGGGGTAAGCTTTATAGAAAGCTTAATGGAAATATGTCCTGAGCTGAAAGAAGCTCTACCCGGTAAGCTGTTCAGTGAGAATCTGCCCTGCCTTAAGACAGTGGTAGTGCTGGATGATACGGTGCTGCCGGGTACATATCTGCTGTCCGAAATGCTTGAGTTTGGCAAGGGAATAGAGGATGATTTATTGCTGAAAGCGCAGAGCAAGGTAAAGACCCATGACCCCCTTAATATATTTTATACCTCTGGAACCACAGGTAATTCCAAGGGTGTGGTACTCAGCCACTTTGTAACCGTTAATAATGCCATAGTCTCCGGGGAGAGGATGGAATATGATGAGGATGACAGGGTTTTGCTCAGCCTGCCCTTGTTTCATGTAATTGGTTTTGTGTTAAGTACACTTGCAGGTTTCTTTTATGGCGCGTCCATTGTTATGCTGGAACGGTTTGAAACCAAAAAGGTGTTAAGTGTAATATCGGAGCATAGCTGTACGGTCTTCAACGGAGTCCCCTCCATGTTCCAGTTCCTGCTAAACAATGACTTAAGCCAGTATGATCTCACAAGTCTTTCAAAGGGCTTTATTGCAGGTGCCTGCTGTAGCAGGGAGCTGATGCTGAAGATCATTGAGGAACTTGGAATTGATACCATCGCCAATCTCTATGGTCAGACAGAAGCTATTGGGATTACACAGATGGCAGCAGAAGATGATTTGGAGAACAGACTTCAAACCATTGGAAAGCCCCTGCCAGGTGTGAATATTAGAATAGCTGATATTACAACCGGAAAAGATGTTAAACCGGGGGAACAGGGAGAGCTACTGGTAAAATCAATGTATATCATGAATGGTTATTTTCATAATCCGGAAGTTACCGATAAAACCATTGATAAAGGAGGCTGGCTGCATACAGGAGATCTTGTGAGTAGGAACCCGGAAGGTTACATCACCATTGAAGGACGCATCAAGGACATTATTATCCGGGGAGGTGAGAATATTTCTCCGGCTGAGATCGAAGGTGTCTTAAAGCGTTCTCCGAAGATATTCGATGCAGCAGTGGTATCTGTTCCGGATAAACTGCTGGGAGAAGAAATCTGTGCCTTTATCGTTACTGCAGACGGGTGCACTATGGAGCCTGAGGAAGTAAAGGCCTTTGCTGCACAGAATATGGCTAAGTTTAAGGTGCCCAAATATGTAAAGTTCATTGCGGCACTGCCAGCCACCTCCAGCGGAAAGGTGAAAAAAGCAGTTTTAAGAGAGCAGATAAAAAAGGAATTTGAGGAAATCTATCAGGAGGCAGCAGTTGCCAGAGTATAGTATAAGGTAGCCATCACCTTATTAGAATTGTTTCAAAAAAAAGCTTGTTGATGAATGTTAATTCCATTTCATTAGCAAGCTTTTATTTGGTTATACGCTGCCTTGATTGTGGAATAAAAATTGTATGATAAAACCATTGACAAATAGAAAAGGATAAATTAAAATAGTCCCATTATGAAATCATATAATTCATATTAAATTAATATGATATGAAAGATGGTTATTTGCAAGGATGCAAAAAGCTTTAACAGGCAGATGCATAGCGTCTGCTTATTTTTGTGCCAGCCAGGCCTTTTGTTCTGGTGTAGCCGGCAGGTACAGATTAACTGGTGGGGAAGAGAGAGGTCGAAACGATGAACATGGATGTACTGAGGGAATATGCTCCCCTGTATCTGGAGGCAGCAGGGCTTACGGTAAGAATCGCACTAATAGGTATTGCCGGAGCTATTGCAGTAGGTTTCCTTTGCAGTCTTATCAGGTATTTTAAAGTACCGGTTTTAAGCAGGATTGCCGGAGTTTACATAGAATTGTCCAGAAATACCCCTTTATTGATTCAGTTATTTTTCCTCTATTTCGGACTTCCTAAGATTGGTATTCTTTTAAGCTCAAAAGCCTGTGCCATAACCGGTCTAATCTTCCTTGGAGGAAGTTACATGGCGGAAGCTTTTCGAAGTGGTCTTGAGGCGGTTCCCAGTATTCAGATGGAGTCAGCTTTAAGCCTTGGACTTACCAAAAGACAGGTAATTGGTTATGTGCTGTTACCCCAGGCTGTCTCGGTATCTGTTCCTGCTTTTGCAGCAAATGTAATATTTCTGATAAAAGAAACCTCAGTATTCAGTGCAGTGGCGCTGGCTGATTTGATGTATACAGCCAAGGTATTAATCGGAATGTCCTATAATACGGATGAAGCTCTGCTTATGCTGGTGCTGTCATATTTGGGGATATTGCTTCCTATTTCCGTTATTTTTTCACTGATAGAAAGGAAATTAAGATATGCAGGATTTGGGAATTAAGGTCCTTTTTGAAGGAAGAAATTTCATAAGGTTACTGGAAGGTTTATGGATAACCGTAGAGATATCCTTTGTGTCAGTAATTATTTCCATGGTGCTTGGGGTTTTATTAGGAATGATAATGACGGTCAGGAATCCGGTAATAAAAGTTATAACAAGATTATATCTGGAGTTTGTCCGCATAATGCCCCAGCTGGTGTTGCTGTTCCTGGTATATTTTGGCATTACCAGAGCCTTTCAGGTGAATCTTTCCGGCGAAGTGTCTGCGGTTATTGTATTTTCCTTATGGGGTACGGCTGAAATGGGAGATCTGGTAAGAGGCGCGCTTATCTCTATACCAAAGCACCAGTATGAAAGCGGCAAAGCGCTGGGCCTTACAGGAGGTCAGATTTACCGTTATATTGTAATTCCTCAGACGATCAGAAGACTGGTGCCTCTGGCCATTAATCTTACGACCAGAATGATAAAGACCACATCACTTATCGCATTGATTGGAGTGGTTGAGATTGTAAAGGTAGGGCAACAGATTATTGAAGCTTCACGCTTATCCGTACCGTCAGCAGCGTTATGGATATACGGTGTAATCTTCTTTCTGTATTTCCTTATCTGTTACCCGATTTCACTTGTGGCTGCAAGGCTTGAGAAGGCATGGAAGACAGTATAGAGAAGATAAGATAAAGCAAAAGACCGCAGATAATTAAGGTAAAAGAGGGGAGTCAGCAATGAGTCAAAAGGAAGAGATTCTTACAATAAAAAATCTAAAGAAAAGCTATGACAGCCTGGAAGTCTTAAAGAATATATCCCTTACCGTAAAAAAAGGGGAAGTAGTGGTTATCGTTGGGCCCTCCGGCTGTGGTAAGAGTACGCTGCTTCGTTGTATCAACGGACTTGAGGACATCCAGGCCGGCGAGATATCATTAGGGGCGGAAGTCATCAGCGGGAGAAAGAAGGATATGCATCTGGTACGCCAGAAGGTAGGCATGGTATTCCAAAGTTATGAGTTATTCCCTCATATGAATATCCTTGATAATATTGCTCTGGGACCTGTAAAAGCACAGCACAGAGAGAAGAAAGAAGTTGAGGCAGAAGCAGACAGACTCTTGGAACGAGTTGGACTCTCCGATAAGAGAAAGGCATACCCAAGGCAGCTGTCCGGCGGTCAGAAGCAGCGGGTAGCTATTGTCAGAGCCCTTTGTATGCACCCTGAGGTAATGCTTTTTGATGAAGTAACAGCAGCTCTTGATCCGGAAATGGTAAGAGAGGTACTGGATGTAATGTTAGAGCTTGCAAGAGAGGGAAGCACCATGGTTATCGTAACCCATGAGATGCAGTTTGCCCGTGCCATTGCAGACAGAATCATATTTCTCGATAAAGGAGAGATAGTAGAAGAGAGCAGTCCGGAAGAGTTTTTTACGAATCCCAAGACAGAAAGAGCCGGAAAGTTCCTCAATGTTTTTGAATTTGACGCTGTAAAAGGTGTTGAAGATAAATAAGGAATCAAATTTGGTTTGATTACCAGGGGGTTACACCCTGGGAGAGCTGATAGAGAAGATTGGAGCAATCCTATTCAAAATTAGACTTCCCAAAAGAGGAGAAAAGCTGAAGAAAAAAGAAGGAAAGGGCCACGAACTACTTCAGTTTAAAATGTGGCAATACCGCAGTAAATGCGGTATGAGGGTATTGGTATGAAAAATATCAAGAAATTAGCAGCATTACTATTACTATTTACATTAATAACATCAGCCCTTGCAGGCTGCCAGAGTAAATCTGACAAGGAAGGAACTGATTCAGCAACCACAACTGGAACAGCAAGAACCCTTGAGGAAATCAAAGAAAGCGGAAAGGTCATAATCGGTGTATTCAGTGACAAGAAGCCTTTTGGTTATGTAGATGCAGACGGAGAATACCAGGGTTATGATGTTTATTTTGGTAACCGTATTGCGCAGGATCTTGGCGTAAAAGTTGAATATGTATCAGTGGAAGCGGCAAGCCGTGTAGAATATCTGGTAACTGCAAAAGTTGACATCATCCTTGCTAACTTTACTGTTACACCTGACCGTGCTGAAAAAGTAGATTTCGCACTGCCTTACATGAAAGTAGCTCTTGGTGTAGTATCACCTGACAGCGCACTTATTACTTCCCCTGAGCAGTTAAACGGAAAAACTTTAATTGTAAATAAGGGAACAACGGCTGAAACCTATTTCACAGAGAATTATCCTGATGTAAAATTATTGAAATTCGATCAATACAGTGAAGCCTATGGTGCATTATTAGATGGCAGAGGTGATGCCTTTACCACAGATAATACAGAAGTACTTGCATGGGCTCTTGAGAACAAAGGTTACACCGTAGGTATAGAATCTCTTGGTAATCTGGATACGATTGCACCTGCCGTACAAAAAGGCAACACAGAGCTTTTAAACTGGTTAAATGAAGAAATCAAAACCCTTGGAACAGAGAATTTCTTTCACAAGGCTTATGACGAAACTTTAGCGCCGGTTTATGGTGACGCAGCAGATCCTGACAGTCTTGTTGTTGAAGGCGGAGTAATCGAATAAGCAACCTTTGTATGAGAAAATTATTCGTATTGAAGGTGCTTGGTAGAATGAAGGATATACTAATATGATTTTTTATTACTGCCGCAAGCTGGTTTACGATCAGCTTGCGGCAGTTTTTAATACGGTATCCGTTCCTGAACCCAGAAACTTAAGATAGCAACCAATGAAATAAACTGGACAAGTATTTAGAAGAACCTTAAAATAGGAACAGAAGAATTAAAAATAATACAGGGAGGTTTCTGATGAAGATATTGGTATTAGGCGGAACCAGGTTTTTTGGTATTCACCTGGTGAAGGATTTACTTGAAAAAGGACATGAGGTTACCATTGCCACAAGAGGAAAAATGCCGGATCCTTTCGGTGAAAGGGTAAACAGACTGAAAGTAGACCGGACAGATAAAAGAGCAATGAAGGATACCTTTAATGGAAAAGTGTACGATATGGTCTATGATGATATAGCTTATAGCTCCAATGATGTGAAATGTGCACTGGAGAATATCCGCTGCAGCCGTTATATCCTGGTGTCTACCATATCTGTTTATGACAGCTTTCATAAGGATATCAAAGAAGAGGAATTTGACCCTTATAAGGGAGAAATCATATGGTGTAACAGAGAAGACTTCACTTATAATATTATAAAGCAGCAGGCAGAGAAAGCGCTGTTTCAGGAGTATAAAGACCAGCCCTCCATAGCAGTACGCTTACCTCTGGTAATTGGGAAAGATGATTATACCGAGAGGCTCTTATTCTATGTGGAGCATGTGAAGAAGGATATCCCAATGTATATTGATAACCTGGAGGAGGAGCTGGTATTCATACATTCTATTGAGGCAGGGAAGTTTCTGTCTTTTCTCAGCGAAACGAATTATACAGGAATTCTTAATGCCAGCAGTCAGGGAACGCTTACTTTAAAAGAAATCATTACTTATGTGGAAGAAAAGACTGGTAAAACTGCACACCTTTCAAAAGAAGGTGAAGCAGCACCTTATAACGGTGCTGGAAATTACAGTATTCTTACTGAGCGGGCAGAAAAGCTTGGGTATTCTTTTACGAAGCTTAGAGATTTTGTATTTGATATTTTGGATTATTACATTGCATTGTAAAATTTCAGATAGGGCAAAATGCCAGTAGCCAAATTAAAAAAAGTGGTATACAATAGATGTAGTTATGATAATTATTACTATTACTATATATTGTATAAATTTATTTCTTTAGGAGGTTAGTGCCCATGGATATCATGATAAAAAAACGTAACGGAAATCTGGAGCCGTTATATGTAGAAAAGACCAAGAAGATGGTAGCTTATGCCTGCCAGGATCTTGCCGGCTGTGATCCGGCTGAGCTGGAGATGGACTCCAATATTCAGTTCAGAGATGGTATGAGCACAAAGGAAATACAAAAGATCTTGATTCAGACAGCCATTGAAAAGACCATACAGACCACCAGAGATTCCTTTGGCAATGAAATCAAGAAGACGAATATAGACTGGCAGTATGCAGCTGCGAGACTTTTGATGTCGGATCTCTATAAAGAAGCTGCTATTAACAGAGGTTATGAGCATTTCGGTTACGGAGATTTTTATGAGCTGGTAGAAAAACTGACAGCGCTAAAATACTATGGCACTTATCTTAGCGAAGAGTACAGCAAAGAAGAAATCATGGAGCTGGGTAATTACATAAAGCCTGAAAGAGACCTTCTATTTAATTACGAAGGCATGAAACTTCTGGCTGACAGATATCTCATACAAGGTTTTGACAAAGAGGTGTACGAACTTCCGCAGGAACGTTTTATGATAATTGCCATGCATCTGGCTATTCCAGAAAAGAAAGAGAAAGCCCGGTATGCAAAAAAATTCTATGATATCCTGAGTGAACTTAAGATGACTGTTGCAACACCTACCCTTGCCGCAGCAGGAACACCTTTTCACCAACTGAGCAGCTGCTTCATCTCTGTGGTAGGGGATAATTTATGGTCCATCTATGATGTAAATTCAAAGTTTGCCAGTGTTTCCAAGCACGGCGGGGCACTTGGAATATATATGGGGAAGGTCAGAGCCCTGAACAGTGAAATCAGGGGATATAAGAATACCTCCGGCGGAGTGGTTCCCTGGATAAGGCTATATAATGATACTGCAGTTGCAGTAGACCAATTAGGCAGAAGAAAAGGAGGAGCTTCTGTTACCCTTGATATCTGGCATCAGGACCTGTATGAATTCCTGGATCTTAAGACCAATAACGGCGATGACAGAAGAAAAGCCCATGATGTATTTCCGGCTTTAAGTATACCGGATCTGTTCATGAAGAGATTAGAAGAAAGAGGGGAATGGTCTTTATTTGATCCCTATGAAGTTCATAAGATAATGGGCTTTTATTTGGAGGACTGCTATGATGAAGAAGAAGGCGGAGAATTTACGAGACGTTACCTTGCCTGCGAGGAGAACAGTGCTATAAAGAGGACAACAGTATCCACTCTGGATATCATGAAGAAGGTCATGAAATCCGCCGTAGAAACGGGAACTCCTTTTATCTTCTACAGAGATACGGTTAACAGAGCCAATCCCAACAAACATGCAGGAATGATATATGCCTCCAATCTATGCCATGAGATAGCCCAGAACATGAGTGAATCCATGCTCTTTGAGGAAACGATTCAGGAGAACAAGGGGGAGATGGAGGTATCCGTTAAGATTAAGGCAGGTGATATGGTTACCTGTAACTTAAATTCCGTGAATTTAGGACGTGTTGACAGAGAAGATTTAAAGAATATTATTCCATTGCAGATTCGCATGTTGGACAATGTTATCACTTTAAACCAGTCTCCGGTTTCAGAGGCCAGAATAACGAGTGACAAGTACCGTGCCATCGGCCTTGGAACCAGCGGCTATCATCACTATCTGGTAAATCATAAAATTCATTGGGAAAGTGAAGAACATTTTGCCGAAGCTGACCTTTTATTCGAAGAAATCGCTTATCAGGCAATCAAGGCTTCCTGTGAACTGGCGAAAGAGAAAGGTGCTTATCCAGCATTTCACGGTTCCCAGTGGGAGACTGGTGAATATTTTGACAGCAGAGGTTATAACAGTGAGAGATGGCTTGTATTAAAGGAAGAGGTTAAGAAATACGGACTTCGTAACGGATATCTGACTGCTGTTGCTCCAACTGGCAGTACATCGAATATAGCTGGCACGACAGCTGGCATTGATCCTATCTTCCGCAAATTCTTTATTGAAGAGAAAAAAGGAAGCTTTACCCCAAAGGCAGCACCAGACCTGACAGAGGAGAATTTCTGGTTCTATAAGGAAGCTCATCATATAAATCAGCTCTACAGCATCAAAGCCTGCGGAATAAGACAACGGCATATTGACCAGTCCCAGTCCTTTAACCTTTATATTACACCAGAGGTTAAAGCAAAAGATATCTTAAACCTCTATGTGGAAGCCTGGAAGAATGGGGTCAAAACCATATACTATATTCGTAACCAGTCTCTTGAGATGGATGAATGCACAAGCTGCTCCAGCTAATACAAACATATAGCAAAGTATACAAATAATTTAGAATAAAAAGATAAACAATGTTTCTAATAGGTTTTTCAATATAAAAGATAGAAAATGCAGGAAGGAAATTACCATGATTAAGAAAAAAATCTTTAATGAATATGGTGTAAGAGGTACTGAAACACTGATAGAAGGAAATACAACAAATCTTAGAGAATGGAACAGAATAAAGTATACATGGGCTAAGACTTTTTATCGCACCATGCTGAATAATTTCTGGATACCCGAAGAGATCTCTCTAAATGAGGATGTGAAACAATTCCCTCTCTTAACCAATGGGGAGAGAAATGCATTTGACAAAATCATCTCCTTCCTGAATTTTCTGGATTCTATCCAGAGTGAGAACCTGCCGAACCTTTCCAGATATGTGACAGCTCCGGAGATTTCCTCCCTTCTTAACATACAGGCCTTTCAGGAAGAAATTCATGCCCAGAGCTATTCCTATATCTTGGACACAGTTACCAATCCCGTAACCAGAGATAAGATCTATGATGAGTGGAGGGAAGATAAGCAGCTTTTAGCCAGAAACAGATATATAGCAAACATTTATCAGGAATTTAATGAGAACCCCAACACAGAGAACTTTATCCGTACAGTAACAGCCAATTATATTCTCGAGGGTATCTATTTCTATTCCGGTTTCAGTTTCTTCTATACCCTTGCCAGACAAGGTAAGATGACAGCGACCAGTACAATCTTTAAATACATTAACAGGGATGAAATAACTCACCTGGTATTATTCCAGAATATAATAAAGGAACTTCGAAACGAGAAGCCGGAGATATTTACACCTGAAATTCTGGAACAGATCAGGGAAATGATGAGAACCGGTGTAGAACATGAGATAACCTGGGGACAATACGTTACCAATAACGAAATATTGGGGATAAATAATTCACTGATAGAAAAATACATTAAATATCTGGGCAATCAGAGGTTAAAGGCAATCGGCCTGGAGGAGCTATATCCGGAAATTACAGAGAATCCCATGGCCTGGATTGATGGTTTTTCAAGCCTTAACCAGACCAAGACGGATTTCTTTGAAGCGAAGGTAACCAATTATACGAAAGCGGCTGCTTATGATTTTGATGACCTGGAATAACAATTAGAAGCCCATTGCAGTTTTAACCGTATCGGAGAGTTCTTTGGTGGTCATTAGCTCAAGAAGTTTTAAGGCAACATATGGGCTTGTCTGAGGGCAGTAAGAAGTAATGATATTTCCATCAGTCACAACAGGTTCATTCATGACAACCGCACCAAACTCTGCCAGTTGTTTCTGGCGCCTGCCGCCGCTCAAGTGATAGGTGGTCGCTCTTTTTCCCTTTAGGATTCCACTCTTACCAAGGGAGAGGGCAGCCACACATATGGCAGCCACAGGTTTACCACTCTGATGGAAGTTACGGATTAAGTTAAGAAACCTTTCATCATAAGCTTCTTCATAAAAGCCGTAATCTTCAAAGCCGCCGGGAATAGCAAGAGCATCATAATCCTCAGGATTCACCCTGTCAATAACCGTATCTGCTATAACCGGTATGTGGAAGGTACTGATGACCTGCTCTGTAAATCCGCAGGTGTGGAGGGCAATATCTGAGCCAAAATCTTCCCGTGCCCAGCCAAATACGTCCACAAAAGCGGAGAATTCCATGGTTTCAAAGCCTTTTGCTAATAACAGTAATACTTTCATAAGTGCCTCCCTTTCCTGTATGCAGGTAAATTGTGTTATGGATGATTAGAGTATATATAAGATTGTAGAAGTTATCAATCCTTTTTACAAAAACCATGTTAAGTAAAATATTGAGCATAACGTCTTGCAGCCTTGAAGGCTGTAAGACGTTTAAATAGTTTATTATAGTGATATATATAGAAGAAAGGGTGAAAAGCAAATAATTTCACCACGCTTTTGTATAAGCGTATTTTCGTACGCAGATTGGAGATTAAGTTGATTAAAGTACTGTTTGTCTGTTTGGGAAATATCTGCCGTTCGCCAATGGCAGAATATGTGTTTAAAGATATGCTGGAACAGAAGGGACTTTCGGATAAATTTTTTGTTGCCTCAGCTGCTACCAGCAGCGAAGAGGTGGGGAATGGAGTTCACAGAGGCACCAGAAATAAACTAAAGGAAGCCGGAATTGATGCTTCTCAAAAAAGGGCGGTTCAGCTAAAGAGAGAGGATTATAGCCGGTATGATTATATCCTTGGCATGGAACAGAGTAATCTGACATCCATGGAGAGGATTTTTGGGGGCGACAAAGAAGGGAAAGTAAAGCGGCTCCTTGATTTGTCCGATAAACCCAGAGATATTGCAGATCCCTGGTATACCGGAGACTTTGATAAGACTTATGAAGACGTATGTGAAGGGTGTGAACGGTTGCTTGCTTATCTATGCAAAGAAATCAAATTATGACCAAATTGTTACGCAAAAGATGTCTCTATTTGTCTGTTATCGTAATATACATTTAATGAAAACGTAATTAAAATGCCAAGCATTTAACACCTTTCTATGTTATTATGGTATTGTATGAATGAGTTAGGATACAGTCAAATAGAATATACAAATAGAAGGTGTAAAGATGAATGAAGTGGTAAATAAAAAAATAAATAAAGGTACCAAAAGCAGCGATATAGCTAAAAAAGTACTTCTTTATGGTGGAGTTGCCATAGTCGTTCCAGTGATTCTGGTATATCTGTTTCTTTCATTTTATTATAAAGATCATTTTTATAATAAAACCAGCATTAACGGAGTAAATGTCTCTGGCATGACGGTAGACGAAGCGGAAGCAGCCATTAACGCAGAAGTTGAAGACTATGTACTGACTATAAAGGAAAGAAATGACCTGACAGAGAAGATATATGGAGAGGATGTAGGTCTACATACTGTATATGATGGAGATTTCTCTGAATTGCTGGCAGCACAGAATCCCTATGCATGGCCGTCTTCTCTAACGAAACAACATGATATAACTCTTAATGCGGCGCTGGAATATGACGAAGATCTGCTAAAAGAGTATTTTGAAGGATTAAAAACCTTCGCTCCGGATTATGAAATGGAGCCTACAGATGCCCATATTTCTGAGTATGGTGAAAATGGCTATGAATTAGTCAAAGAAGAACATGGTGCAAAGGTTGACCGGGATAAGATGTATGAAGTTGTGAAAGAAGCAATTATCAAGTTGGAGCCGGAACTGTCCCTGGAAGATGCAGAGGTATATCTGAAACCAACCATATATTCCGATAACGAAAACCTTAAAAAGGCCCTTACCAAGCTTAATAAGATGGCAGGAAGCCAGATTACCTATCAATTCGGAGATGTTACAGAAGTACTTGACGGATCAAAAATCAGTCAGTGGCTGACCGTGGACGATAAGATGAAAGTTCAGTTAAACGAAGAAGGCGTAAAAGAGTTTGTAGATTACATAGGAAAGAATTATAATTCCTTTGGAAGAACCCGTACTTTTAAGACCTCCTACGGTGATGTTATCGAAATAAAAGGCGGTGATTACGGCTGGTGGCTTGACAGAGCTACTGAAAAAGCAGATTTGCTGAACCTTATAAAAGAAGGACAGCAGCTGGTAAGAGAACCTGCTTATTTTCAAACTGCACAGCAATATGGTTCCGATGATATCGGAGATACTTATGTGGAGGTAAATCTTACAGCCCAGCATCTATATTTTTATAAAGAAGGAAAACTTATTGTGGAAACGGATTTTGTATCCGGTAATCTGTCAAGAGGCTGGGGAACACCTGTAGGTACATATCCGGTGCAGTATAAGGAAAATGATGCAACACTTACAGGGGAAGATTATTCTACTCCCGTTAAATACTGGATGCCCTTTAATAGAAATATAGGATTTCATGATGCAAACTGGAGGTCAACCTTCGGGGGTAAGATCTATATGACAAGCGGTTCCCATGGATGTATCAATATGCCGCCAAAAGCAGCTAAAACCATGTTTGAGAATATCAAACGAGGAGTAGCCGTAGTGGTATATGAACTGCCGGGAACAGAAAGCTATAACAAAGATAATAAAGAGAACCTGGTAACTGACCCTGCCGATAACAAGAAGGTAGATGACAGCCAGAATACTGATAACAGCAATAATGAATAAGGAACAACAGAATTGTATACTGATAAATATGAAAAGCTGTATGGTTATAGGCCATGCAGCTTTTCATATTGCAAAAATCATGGGCTGAATTATATCAGGGAAAAATTAAATGGGTAAATACTGGATTATCGAGCTATAATGTATACTAAAAAGCAAATGAAAAAGCAACAGCATTTCGATTACAAAAGTGGCTTCTTGAGTACAAAACCTGCATTTCGAATATAAAAGTGGCGTTTTGTTTACAAATATTCAGTTGTCGTTTACAAACATTGCATCTCATTTTACAAAGTGGCATCTCGCTTTACTATTAACCTTCCTGTAATAGTTCCTGTAATAGTTCTGTAGTTAGTTTTGTTGAAATGGTATTTAGATGTTGACAAAAAGTAAAGCATAGATTACAATTTGATAAGGAGGTGTTACGTTGATACGGAATCGAATTAAAGTCCTGAGAGCAGAGCATGATTGGACACAGGCCGATTTGGCTGATAGAGTAGGAATTTCCCGGCAGGCAATCATATCAATTGAGAAGTATAAATATACTCCCTCATTGGAATTAGCTTTTAAGATTGCAGAGATTTTCCATGTCTCAATCAGTGAGGTTTTTGAATTCAAGGAGGATGAAAACAATGAATAATCAAACTATTATTCTGGTATTTCTTTTAGTTACTACTGGTATTACACTTTTTCTCTATGTCTGGAAAGCAAAAAAGGAGATTGAATACAAAAAGGATGAACGCTGGCAGTTGCTACAGAATAAAGCGAATAACGCAGCAAACTATTCATTTAGTATTTTGATAGTAATAGTGGCAATAGGGTCTATTGTACCGCTATTTTACGATATACAGTTATCCTTTACCTTTAACCAGGTTTTAATTTATGCTATGCTTTTTGTTGGTTTACGCAATGGGATAGAATTGTTTGCCTTAAGATATTTTGATAAGCGGCTGTAACTTTCGAAACAAACAGAAGATGGAGAATATTTATGCTCATAAGCTGTACAGGACTGTTGAATTAATGAGCTAATTGATTTCTATAGCCTTAGAAGCTGTTTAACGATCTACAGCTTCTAAGATAGTGATT
The DNA here is from genome assembly GCF_033100115.1 of Anaerocolumna sp. AGMB13020. Classification (NCBI taxonomy): domain Bacteria; kingdom Bacillati; phylum Bacillota; class Clostridia; order Lachnospirales; family Lachnospiraceae; genus Anaerocolumna; species Anaerocolumna sp. AGMB13020. The sequence continues at coordinate 3,922,647 of NZ_CP136910.1, forward strand.
TTATACCTGTTTCTTTGAATAAAGATAACCTGCGAAGCACACGAGTCCGCAGAATACGATAAACAAGCTTACATATAAGGGATTGGAGATAAGCCCGCCAATTAGTATAATGGCAGAACCGGCAAGACCAAAGATAGGGCAGATAAAACCTTTGAAGAAACTGGTTACAACATTTGTCTTTTTCAGTTTAAGTACTTTGATATAAAGCACCATATAGCACATATAGCTGAAAACGATGGCTATTTCACTGATATCACTGCCTCCCAGGATTCCACTCTTCATGGTAATATAGTGCAGAAGCATCCATACTGCCGCAGTAATATAAGCGCAGATAGCGGAAGGTATTGAAATCTCGTATTTGGGATGGAGCTTTGCAATCGAATCGGAAGAAGGAAGCATCTTCTTGGCTGCAAGACTTTGAGGCATACGGATACTTCCAAGGGTCATACCGTTAACAACGCCAAGTACGGATATAATAATTAAAAAGAGCAAAATCCTTGTCCCCATGTTTCCAAGAAGAATTTCCCCGGCCTTGTTAACTGCTTCATTCCCGGTAGCCATAATGTATTCCGAGCCTAACATATTATTTAAACCTAAGAAATAGAGCAGATAAACAACCAGTACGGTCAAAGGCCCGATGATAAGTGCCAGTGGCATGTTTTTCTTAGGATTTTTCACTTCGTGGGTAATATTTACGGATACGATCCAGCCATCAAAAGAGAAGGCAATAGGAGCCAGGGCAGCAAGCCAGGCAAAACCGATGGGAGAACTATCAACCACAGCTGCTCCGGCAGGTAGCTCAATAGCTTGTCCATGATAGAAAAGTCCGGTTATAGCGATAACAAGGAGAGGTACCAGTTTTACAATCGTGGTTAGATTTTGTATATATCCACCCAGTTTATAAGAGAGGATGTTAACACCGTAAAAAAAGGTGAAAATGACAAAACCAAGCAGAACCTGCTGTTCTAGACTTGCATCAATTCCTAAAAAGGAAAAGATATAAATTGCTGAAACCCATGAAATGACAGCATTAATGGTAGGGAAATAGATAAAGGTCTGAAACCAGCCAAAACCATTGGCAGTCTTAACAGATATGAATTCCTCGAAATAGCTGATGATTCCGCCGCTGTTTTTGGTACGGACAGAAAGTTCCGTAAGGGTTAGGCTTCCGAAAATGATACTGAAGGCACCGATGATAAATACCAATACGCCAAGACCTACATTTCCGCCTGTGTAAGTGAGTACATCGTCACTTTTGAAAAAAATACCGGAACCGATTACTATACCAATTATCATGGCGGTAGCTGTAAACAGTCCGTAATGTTCCTGCTGCTTGCTTTTGTTTTCCATATAACTCCTTATATTTGTGCTATTTTTATAAATATACTGTACTATTTTAATATTATATATCAATTTTGTCAAAAGCTTTCTTCTAATGAAAACTTAATATTTTCATAAACAAAAATTAATTGCATTAACAAGTGGTTATTGATATGATTAACAAGAAATATTATCCAACTGATGACTAATTTTACCGGATATATTTATAAATAATTATTATATACTAAAAAATTTATAGATTTCTGCCATAAACTTATCAGATGGGTATGAATAAAGGGTAAGGAGAGAGAGAAAATGTCGTTGATTGTCAAAAACATAACAAAGAAATATGGTGACAAACTGGTCGTGGAGGATTTGAGCTTTTCCATCGAAAGACCAGGAGTATATGCCCTCCTAGGTACCAATGGTGCCGGTAAAACAACCTCATTGCGTATACTTCTGGGAATGCTGTCAAAGGACGGAGGAGAAATACTCTGGAAAGGAAATCCTCTTGATACGGTCAATGCCAATATTGGATATCTGGCAGAGGAGCGAGGACTGTATCCGAAATATTCCCTGTTAGATCAGTTGTTATACTTCGCAAATTTAAGAAATGTTCCAAAGAAAACTGCTTTAAGCAGACTCGAATACTGGTCAGACAGGCTGTCTGTGACAGAGTATGTATTCCCGCCCAAGGTAAAGGGAAAGAAGAATCCCAAGGCAAATAAAGCAGACCAGCTATCCAAAGGTAATCAGCAGAAGATTCAGTTGATGGCGGCGCTTATATCCGATCCGGAGCTGATTATATTGGATGAACCTTTAAGCGGACTGGATCCCGTAAATACGGAATTGTTCAAGGGAATTATCAGAGAAGAAATCGCAAAAGATAAGTTCCTCATCATGTCCAGTCATCAGATGCCGGTTATTGAAGAATTCTGTTCGGATATAACAATCCTAAACAGAGGTAAGGCAGTGCTTCAGGGAAATTTGAATACCATAAAGAAAAGCTATGGCAGGGTTAATCTCTTTGTTAAGAGTGATGTTGAGATTGCCTCTTATATTGAAAGCTTTGGAATAGAGATAACAAATAAGACACCGGGAGAATACCAGCTTAAGGTACTGGGTGAGGAGCAGGCTATGGCTTTCTTGACCAAACTGATTGAGGATAAGATTCCGATTGTTAAGTTTGAACTGAGGGAGCCTTCACTCCATGAAATATTCATAGAAAAGGTGGGAGAAGTTCATGAAGAAAAGTAGTGTAAGCGGTTGGAGGGATGTGTTTTCTTTTACCCTTAGAGAGACCCTAAAGAACAAGGCTTACCAGATTTCCTTTCTGATCATGGCGCTGTTAGCGTTGGTATCGATGCCGTTAGTTCAATATTTAACAGGAAATATAGCTACGGACAGTGAGGAAATCAGTGCTGTTAAAATGGTATATATACACAACCTTACAACGGTTACGGAACCGGATTTTACTTCTCTAAAAGAGGAGGCGGCGTACAGGGATGTGCAATTTGTAAATCTTACAGAAGATTATGATACTGTTGCCAAGCGGATACAGGAAACAGAGGACACATCTGTGTTACTTACAATAACAGAAGCAAACGGTGGTTATCAGTTACATTTTGAGAAAGCTGCCAAAGGACCTGTAAAGGATGGAGCAATGTCTGCTTTTGCTGATAAAGTATACACAGCTTTTGATAAATATCGCCTGAGCCAGGCTGGGGTCACTGAAGAACAGAACAATATCCTTCATACCAGAACGGAAGGAAAAACCCTGAGACTGGATGCTTCCGGCAATCTTACAGAAGAGAAGAACAGCGCGATTTCCATGAATGAATACTGGTTTATCTATGGAATACTATTCGTCTTGATGATGGTAACAATTATGGCAAGCTCACAGGTGGCTTCCTCCGTTGTAACAGAAAAAGCAAACCGGGTTGTTGAATATCTGCTGATATCTGTCAGGCCACTTGCACTGATGGTGGGAAAAGTACTGGCAATGCTTTCAGCTGTATTGATTCAGATAATATCACTCTTGTTAGTGGTGTTTGTTTCAAATCGCATATCAGCTGTTCTGGCAGGAGACCCCCAGGCTGGGGGTATAAGCCAGTTGGTACCAGCAAATATTTTTGAAAATATGAATATTATCAACCTTATATTAGGATTAATACTTATTGCCCTTGGACTGATCTTCTATGCTGTACTGGCAGGTCTTGCAGGAGCAACTGTCAGCAAGATGGAGGAACTAAACGAAGGAATGACTATGTTAACGCTTACGTCCATGGTAGGTGTTTATATTGGAATTATAGCAGCCAATATGCTGATGGGAAGTGGAAGCAACGGATTCGTAACTTTTGCGTTTTTGTTCCCTCTTTCTTCCCCCTTTATCCTGCCCGGTGCCATCCTGATTGGAAAAGCCAATTATATTATAGCTGGAGGAGCCATTCTTCTGCTTATTTTACTCAATATAGTAATGTTTAAATTTGTGGCTGGTATTTATGAGACGCTGATACTTCATAATGGAAACAGAATAAAGCCAAAGGATTTATTTAAACTGGGTAAGGGAGGTATAAAGGCATGAAATTTAATTTAAGAGGCTTTAAGGCAGTTTTTGGCTTCTCCTTTAAACAGTCTGCAGATACCCTAAGCTTTAAGGTAACAACTGTATTAGTAGCGATACTGCTTGCAGGAGCACTTATCCTGGTAAATATATTCGGTGCAAGGTCGGCTAAGCCGGAGGAGGATAGTGCTGCACCAGCACCCATCGTTGGAGAGATAACAGACAATTCCCAGCCCCTGTCAGCTGTGCTTACAGAAAATATTATAGTATTAGATGAGAGCGGACTTGGTCCCATTGATTTTGCTAATCAGCTGAAGGGCAATGCAGCTTTTGGGGCTGTGAAATTCAGCAGCTACGAAGGTTCAGATATCAAAGAAGCAGCAGAATCTTCTGATGTTACAGATAAAACACTTTTCCTTCATATAATCAAAGAAGACGGAAATTATCTCTTGGAAACAATATTTCCTCCGGAAAGTCTTATATCCGGCAGTGAAGCTGATTCAATTTTGAACCAGCTGATACAGGTCTTTGAGGCATTTAAGATGGAGAAAGCAGGTTTGGCAGAAAATCAGGTAAGCCTGTTTACACAGTCGGGTGGTTACACCGTTTCCAGCTTGGGAGAAGATGAAGATATAGCAAATATGGTTGTCAAGATGCTTGCACCTATGGCCTTCAGCTTTATCTTGTATTTCATGCTGATATTCTACGGCCAGCAGATCAGCAAATCGGTATCCGGTGAGAAGACTTCTAAATTAGTTGAGACCTTGCTGGTATCAGTAAGACCGGAAGCACTCATAGCTGGTAAAGTACTGGCAGTAGCAACCCAGGGAGTACTACAGTTTACAATCTGGATTATTGCATTGATCGGTGGACTTTACGGCGGTAACATTATAGCCGGAAGTATGTACCCCGGTTATACGAATCCGGTGATTACCTTTATAGACCTTTTAAAGGATACCATTGGTCAATCTGCATTATCCCTCCCGGCAATATTAATTTCAATCCTCTTCTTTTTCTTTGGGTTTCTATTTTACAGCTTACTGGCAGCTCTTGCCGGAAGTATGGTATCAAAACCGGAGGATGCAGCTTCAACACAGGGAATAATAATGCTCCCTATTGTAGTGAGTTTTATGTTAAGTTATTTTGTACCGCTTAGCGGAAACGAAAGTTTCACTGCAGTAGCCAGGTATATTCCCTTTACGGCACCGTTTATCGTACCGGTGGATCTGCTGACAGGAGTGGTAAGTATACCTCATGGATTGCTGTTACTGGCAGTTATGATACTGTTTACCGCAATAATGGTAAATCTGTCTGGGAGAATCTTCAAAGGACTTATCTTATACAACGGACAGAAGATAACTTTTAGAACCATTAAAGGAGTATTAAGCGGGAAGCAGTAAAGGGCGTTGAGTAAAAGATAAATGATTGGATAAAAGAATGGAAATAATGAAGTATATATAATTAGAATGTTAAGCTATCTTATTCGAAAGTAGTATAAGAATAGAGATAGAGAATTAAGGTATAAAACATATACATGTAAGTATGTGTATGTAAGTCCTAAGGTTATAAGCTAAGAATTTATGGAATACGGCACCTTATATCTAGTATATTAAGGTGCCGTAATTATTTGTTTATATTAAGCTTTTTGAAATGGATTACATTAATCAAATATCAAAAAATTCTCCAACAGTATCAGAAGCCTGTTTGGCGGTAACGGGAAAAGTATGATAATAGATTCTTTGTTTCTCTATAACCAGGGCAGACTAAGTTGGTTATAGACCTCTTTTTCCGTATAAGTATGAAGGTAATCAAAAAGCCTGTCGTTTCCGGTTACAATCCTGTTCTTACGGCAGACGGTATAAAAAATCTCCATCAGTTCTTTGTTGTTATCACTGGATAGCTCATAAGCGTAGCCATACTTCTTCTGATACTTTTCCTTCATTCCTGGAAAATGTTCCTCCAGTTTCTCATAAAAATATTCCCGGCTTCCTTCTCTCAGGGTAAGGCCCATTCCAAAGCATATAATTCCATAAACCTTTGCCTCAATGCAATAATCAAGAATTCCCATAAGATTCTCTTTTGTGTCATTTATAAAGGGGAGAATAGGATCCAGCCACACTACCGTTGGGATACCAATATCCCTTAATATCTTTAACACTTCAAATCGTTCTTTGGTTGTACTGACATAGGGCTCCAGGAGGCGGCAGAGAGCTTCATCGTAGGTAGTCAGAGTTATCTGTACCACGCATTTTGCCTTACGGTGAATGGAGGTCAGCAGGTCCAGATCCCGTAATATCAAATTAGATTTCGTTTGAATTGCAAGGCCATAGCCATAATGATCAATTGCCTCCAGACACCTTCTGGTATACTTTAACTCCTTCTCCAGAGGAATATAAGGATCTGTCATCGCACCGGTTCCAATCATTGCTTTCTTTCGTTTACGAGATAAGGCATTTAGCAGCATAAGAGGTGCATCCTTTTTTACTTCGATATCAGTAAAGGCATGCTCCATTTTGTAACAATGGCTGCGGCTGTCACAATAAATGCAGCCATGGGTGCAGCCTCTGTATATGTTCATTCCGTTTTGAGGAGAGAGTATCGATTTATATTCTTTAAAATGCATGAAGGAACCACCGTCTTTCGAATAATGATATTTATTATAACAGATTTAATGTGACAGCAGTATGTCAGGTTATCAGTAGTACAGACAATTAACTTACTTAAATTAAGCCGGTTTACAAACTTAGAGGTATAAGTTGTGCTTAAAACTTTACTTTCAGTATAAAATATAATATAATACAGATATAATTTTTAAATTATCAGATATATAAGAACTTTTAAGTTTTAGATTAAGAGTTTTGATTAAATTATCGAACATTTATTCACATACCATGTTTACAGTAACAGGATAAGTCAATAATAGGATTGTAATGCTACAGCCCTTGAGAAAATAAAGCGTATAGAAAGGAAGGGATTACAATGAAACTGATTTATGTAATAGTACGGAATGTAGACAGCACGAGAGTAACAGACGGGTTAAACAGCAAAGGTTTTTATGTTACGAAACTTGCTTCAACGGGAGGTTTCCTAAGAGAAGGTAATACTACCTTGCTGATTGGTACCGAGGAAGAGAAAGTGGATGAGGTAATAGAACTTGTGAAGAAGGAATGCGGACCCAGACAGCAGATTATTTCCAATCCTGTAGGATCTGCGGAGTTTTATTCTACTCAGGTTATGGTTAATGTTGGAGGAGCTATTATTTTCGTAACAGATGTTGATAGATTTGAAAGAATATAAGGAAAAGTCATAAAAAAATATTGCCTGATATGATAAAATTTAGTACAATTGGTGTGTTGTGGATAGGAATTATCCAAAGGAAAGGCACGTTAGGATGAGTATAGCAGACAACAAAGCAGATGACTACATAGATTACCATGAAATTATAGAGTGTATTACAGGAGCTTTGGATGCCAAGGACAAATACACTGCGAATCATTCCTGGAGAGTAAGTGAGCTGGCTAAGAAAATCTGTGAAATCATTGGACTGAGTAACAGTGATACCAATGAAATTCATATAGCAGCGCATCTTCATGATATCGGTAAGATTGGCATAGCGGATGCTATCCTCAATAAAGAGGGGCCGTTAACACCAGAAGAATGGGAAGTCATTAAGACGCATTCACGAATTGGATACGATATTTTAAATAAGTCAAAGCGTATGAAGCAAATCAGCGGAATTGTTCTTCATCACCATGAACGTTATGATGGAGGTGGGTACCCAGAGGGTATAAAAGGTAACGATATCCCCTTAGGATCCAGAATCATAGCCATCTGTGATTCCATAGATGCCATGACAACGGAGAGGAGATACCGTTCAATATTATCGCCTGAAGAGTGCTATAATGAGATTGAAAAAAACCTGGGCTTTATGTATGACCCATTCATCGGAAAGTATATTCTGGAACATTGGGAAGAAGCAATCATACCCTTTATCGGGTTGAATATTGAATAATTCTACTATATATTATTACAATTACATAATAGCAGTTTAACGACTGCTCTACTCTGTAAGGGGGGATTCATCTGACACCATGGTGCAATGAATCCCCCTGTGTTCTACTGCTGTGGAGAATACAATCTGTGTACTGGTACGTCCGAATTTCTGAATTTGACCAATGAAAGAATCAAGCTCCATAGTACTTGGAAAGGCTACTTTTATAAGCATGGCATAATGTCCGGTTACGCAGTTACACTCAATCACATTTGGACAGGATTTTATGAAGGGGTAGAATTCAACCTTTTGAATGGGTTCAACCTCAAGATTGATAAAAGCTGTTATATGGTAACCAAGTTTTAGCCAGTTTACCTCCGCATGATATCCTTTTATAATTCCGTCTTTCTCCAATTTTGAGATTCTGGCAGCAACGGCAGGAGATGATAAGAAGACCTGGTCTGCTATCACTTTAAGGGGTGTTCTTGCGTTTTTTTGTAAGATTTCCAGTATATGTTCGTCTACATGATCCATATGTATACCTGCTTTCATTAAAGTTATTCCTAACATTTCTTAATATTATAAAATAAAGAGACCTTTGATGCAAGAAAGAATCCGTTCAAACATTATATTATTAAGAAAAATTAAGAAGTTACGTAAAACGACAATAAATTACCTCAATAAATTTACAAACACTCCTAAGAAGAATCGAAATAAATAAGACCAAAATCATTATTTTATTTTGTCTATACCATTAATATTTTTTATTAATTCGAAAGTGCGCTACCCCTATTTACGGCTCTTAAAAATGGTGATATTCTCATTTCCATGAACTATTAGAAAAAGGTTAGAAAGTCTGTGTAATTTGCCGGAAGAAAATCAGGAACCGGGATTCAACCAGATGGATAACAGAGAATGACATTATGAAAGGGAAGGTTGACACAAATTATGAGAATAGAAGCCGATTCAATGGGGAGTATGGCTATACCAAAAGATGCTTATTACGGAGTTCAGAGTTTAAGAGGACGAAATAACTTTATAATGACAGGCAGACCTCTTAATCCGTTTTTTATATCAAATCTTGCAAAGATAAAGAAAGCCGCAGCGTTGACAAATTATGAAGGTGGATTTCTTCCGGAAGAAAAGGCAGGAAGTATTATAAAAGCCTGCGAAGAGATCATAAATGGAAGCTTCAGGGAGCAATTCATTGTGGATGCCATACAAGGCGGAGCCGGAACCTCGGCCAACATGAATGCCAATGAGGTCATTGCCAATCGTGCGATTGAACTTCTGGGAGGTATGAAAGGCAACTATTCTATTATTCATCCCAACGACCATGTAAATATGGCGCAATCTACCAATGATGTTATTCCAAGTGCCGGTAAGATGACGGTATTGGAACTGATAGTAAAAGCAGTAGCAGAACTAAAGAAATTAAGTGAAGCTTTCGCAAATAAAGCAGAAGAATTCGATCATATTCTTAAAATGGGCAGGACTCAGCTACAGGATGCCGTCCCCATGCGTCTGGGTCAGACCTTTCAGGCTTTTTCCACTGCAATAAACCGTGATATAGCAAGGCTTAAAGTAGCAGGAGAAGAGATGTTGACGCTTAATCTTGGCGGAACTGCAATCGGAAGCGGTCTCAATGCCAGTCCTTATTATTATTCAAATATCATCCCAAACTTAAACAGGCTATGTATGATTAATTATAAACAGGCAGCCGATATGTTTGATGCAACCCAGAACCTTGATGGATTTGTACAGGTGTCAGGCTGTTTGAAATCCTGTGCTGTCAATCTTTCCAAAATCAGCAATGACTTAAGGCTGTTATCCTCTGGTCCCAGAACAGGTCTTGGTGAGATTAATCTGCCGGCATTGCAGAATGGTTCTTCTATCATGCCGGGTAAAGTAAATCCGGTGATACCAGAGGTCGTAAATCAGGCAGCTTTTCAGATAATAGGAAACGATGCGGCGATAACCTGGGCAGCCGGCAGCGGTCAGCTGGAACTAAATGCTTTTGAACCGGTGGTATTCTATAATTTGTTTGAGTCACTGGAGCTTCTTCGTCAGGCAGCGTTTACCCTAACAAATCTGTGTGTATCTGGAATAACTGCAAATGAGGAACACTGCAAAGCACTGCTGGATAACAGTGTTTCCATTGCAACCGCACTCTGCCCTGTAACAGGCTATGAAGAAGCCGCAAGAATCGCAAAAACAGCCTTGAAGAAAGGTGTTTCAGTAAAAGACCTTGTAAGAGAAGAAGGAATAATATCGGAAAAAGAGATAGAAAAGATCTTTGATTTATTTCCAATGACCATAAACCCTCAAATCAAATATGAAAACAAGGAAATTTCTCTTTCATATTGAAGAATACCATAACCTGTGATACATTAATAAAGAAGCGAAAGCATAAACGCAACCATATAAATTCGCAAAATACAACACAGGAATGGAGACAGATATGGCAAACAGAGAGCGTATCATAAATAATTTCGTAAAGCTGGTATCCATCGATTCCCCCTCATTTGGAGAACGGGAAATGGCGGATGTATTATGGAAGGAGCTGTCAGATTTGGGCTTTGCCGTAACGGAAGACGAAGCAGGAAAAGTATATGGTGGAAATGCAGGTAATCTTTATGGTTATTTACCTGGTGAAATAGACGGACCTCCCATTCTGCTATCTGCCCATATGGATACAGTAGAGCCTGCCTTCAATAAAAAAGCCGTTGTACACCCTGACGGAACCATAACCAGTGATGGAACCACTGTACTGGGAGCAGACGATCTGTCCGGTGTCGTAGCTATCCTAGAGGCAGTTAGATCCGTAAAAGAAAAGAACCTGCCTCACCGCAGCATAGAAGTATTGTTTCCTATAGCAGAAGAAGTATATCTAAAAGGCTCAGATGTATTCGATTATTCAAAAATCAAAGCAAAAGAAGCATATGTACTGGACTTAAGCGGAGAAATAGGAACGGCAGCGTTAAAAGCGCCTACTCTGGTGTCCATAGAAGCAGTCTTTACCGGGAAAGCCGCTCACGCAGGATTTGCCCCCGAAACAGGCATACACGCCATAAAAGCAGCAGCGGAAGCCATAACTGCCATACAAATGGGACGCATCGATACAGAAACAACCGTTAATATAGGTTTAATAGAAGGCGGACTTGCCAGAAATATCGTACCGGAAAAATGCATCTTAAAAGGAGAAGTAAGAAGCCTTCGTCATGAAAAAGCCCTGGAGGAAACTGAGAAAATAAGAAAAGCCTTCCAGGAAGCCGCAGACAAAGCAAAAGCCGTACTAACCTTTGAAACCACCTTCGGTTGTCTTTCCTACGAGACGCTGGAGAGTGATCCGGTAGTACAGCGCTACGAAAGAGCATGCCAGGAACTATCTATAAAAACGAATTATATTGAAACCTTTGGCGGTAGTGATAACAACAATTTTGTACGCAACAACATTACAGGTATCGTAATGGCCTGCGGAATGAACAGTGTCCACTCTACCAAAGAATACACACATATTGATGATCTGGATAGCTGCACAGAAATAGTGATCAAATTGATAACCTCAGCTAAATGAAGAAATAATAATAAATATAAAAAGCTCAGAGCAAGCCGGAATTAAAGATTCCGGCTTTTTTTAAAGGCAGTTTTTCACAAGGGGACGGCAAATTACACAAAGCAGAAAAAACTCATGCTTCGATTCCAAGGCATAAGAAGCCCTAATTTCTCTGACTATTTTGTGCTGGACATATGATGAAACAGATAACTCGCTTCGCTCAAACAATCTGTTTTATCATATAGCACAAAATATTCAGAGAAAAGGTCTTCTAATGCCTTTCCATAGGCGCATTCGTTCTTTCTGCTTTGTGTAATTTGCCTGTGCTTTATAGAAGCAAGACTTTGACTTGCAAGTCTAAAGTGCAGATAAGATAAGAAGTATAAACTACATAGATATGATATACCAGTAATCTACAACTCATAATTTGGCATTGCTTATAAATAAATTGTAATGAATTCCAATCCAAGCATATCATCTTACATCCATTACAACGAACAGATAAGACAGGTAAAGCCAAGTAACCAGATGATTAGGGGGGCTGTTTGGCAGGGGTGCCTTGAGAGGTTCCTTATGACACTTAAATGGCAGCAACGATTCCTAGGTAAGTCAGTGCCACTGTCTGAGCTCATTAAAACTACGCTCCCACAACATACCAGCGAGTTTGGCACAGGCTTACCTGCCAGGAATCGTTGCTGCCATTTTAGTGGAATAAGGGTTCTCGAAGAAACACCTGCCAAACAGCCCCCCTAATCATCGTCCACAGCCACAACCTCCCGTCATACATACCACAACTTCCGTCTGATATTCCCAGCCCCCTATTGACTTTTGCCTTCAAAAATGTTACCGTGTCCCTTGATTGACAAAAAATAAGCATAAAGTGTAACACAGTTAACCTGTGTATAACTTCCATGTAAACATGGATAGCTGGAACAGGATGGATAAAAAATGAATGAATTAAATAGTAAACAAGAAAAACGAACCTTCTACAAATTGGTATTTTCACTGGTTTTTCCTATGGCATTACAGAATCTTATAAATGTTGGAGTAACCTCCACAGATGTAATCATGTTGGGAAAAGTAGGAGAAACATCCTTATCAGGAGCTTCCCTTGCTGGACAAGTACAGTTTATAATGACTCTCATATTTTTTGGATTAACATCAGGAGCTGCCGTACTGACCGCCCAATATTGGGGCAAGAAGGATACCGATACCATAGAAAAGATTATGGCCATTACAATGCGCTTTTCTATTTGTATTGGTCTAATATTCACAGCAGCAGTACTTATATTTCCAACACAGATAATGCATATTTTCTCCTCTGAACAGGGTGTTATTGAAGAAGGAGCAAAATATCTTAAAATAGTAGCTTTTTCTTATGTAATGGTTTCCTTTACCATGATATATCTTAATATCATGAGGAGTGTGGAGAGGGTAATAGTCTCCACTGTAGTTTATCTGGTTTCATTTATTGTTAACTTTGTTTTTAACTCTATATTAATTTTTGGTCTCCTCGGTTTTGAACCCATGGGTATCCGTGGTGCTGCTATTGGTACTTTAATAGCCAGAATTTCAGAAGTATTGGTGGTTAGCTTTTATGCCTTTAAGATTAATAAGACTATACATTTCCGGTTTAAGAATCTGATGGTTAGAGACAAACTGTTAAGCAGAGACTTTTTACATTATTCCATACCAGTCATGCTAAATGAACTTCTATGGGGAGCAGGCGTCGCTGCCTCGGCTGCCATCATCGGACATCTGGGACAATCTGTGGTAGCGGCTAATTCTGTAACACAGGTAACTAGGCAGTTTGCAACGGTTATAACCTTTGGCGTTTCCAATGCTACGGCAATAATACTGGGGAAAGCAATTGGTGAAGGCAAAGAAGAACTGGCAAAGCTGTATGCGAAGAGGTTGGTCAGGATAACGATCTGCCTTGGCTTTATTGGAAGTGTTATTATACTTATAGCCGGTAATGTTGTTGGAAACTATTTGAATTTAAGTGTAGAAGCTCAGTCCTATCTCAAATTTATGATGTTTGTCATGTCCTATTTTGTTATTGGACAGGCATTAAATACGACTTTGATAGTGGGGGTATTCCGGGCAGGAGGAGATACACGATTCGGTCTCATATTGGATGCATCAACCTTGTGGGGAGTAGCAATATTATTTGGTGCATTGGCTGCATTTGTCTTTGAACTACCCATAATTGCTGTATATATGATTCTTATGAGTGATGAGATTATTAAGATTCCGTTATCCCTCTGGAGATACCGTTCTATGAAATGGGTTAGAAATGTTACCAGATAAAGAGGCTGCATCGTATATAAATAATTTAAGAAACAGGATTTATACAGAAGAGAAGGTGCAGCATAAAGCTGCACCTTTTTTAGATACTTTAACAGACAGATGACTAAGAAGTCTCCGATTTAGAAACACTGAAACGTTACAATGTTGTTCAGACTGATTCGTTGATATATCCATCCAAAGCCTCTCCAGCGATAACCAATGGCTGTCTGCCTGCCTATAAAAGAAGGAAAGAACCAGTAACTGGTTCCGTTTACAAGCCAGACGTAGGTATTTCTGTCAATACAACCGCGCATACCCCGGGCTCCGTTTTTGAAAGCGGGTATGGGAGGGGTGAAATCAGGCGGTGTAATCAAGGGTACAGGGGGAGGTGGTCGATAGCCTTGACCATTAGCACGCTGCATGGCTGTAAGTTTCTTCTGGCAATATGGTTTTTGCATACTGTCCTTATTTGACGGGCTGTTATATTTGTGCTCCGGCTGCAAGTACATTCCCCTTTCTGTTTTATACTATAATTTATGCGAAAGATTCTTTTTGGTGTTAGCTTTCCACTTTTTCTCTAAAGTTTATTGATAAAATTTGTTTACTAAATAACAAAGAAGGAGTATAATTAATTGAGAGTGTGAATTATTTAGCAAAGTTTTTTGGCTGGAATTGGCAGGATAGGTACTGCCTCATTATATTTATTACCTGAGACTTGCCGCTGATTAGGCAGAGAGTAAAAGTACAGCAGTTCCTGCAAATCTTGATGATAGCTTAACAGAAGCAGTTAGTGGGCCTGAAACAAAGAATACCAAGCTGGCAGTAGCGGTATCCCAGTTAAATAATTCCTTTAAAATTACAAAGAAAGAATGTATATGTACTGATTAAAAGGGTTCGTCCCGATTGAAAAGGCATTGGAATCATATTATCAAAGAAGTATTGGAATACTTTTATCCGGCATTCTTTTCTTCTTAACATGAGAATCCTTATGTCTTTGGTCAAACACCTGGGACGTAAGGATTTTTTTAGGTTAACAGAGCATAATGGATTAGTTTAAGAAGGAATCATATTTCCTGATAGGAGGATGCCATGAAGGATTTAATAGACATCTTAAGAAAGACCAGAAACCTGAAAGAGGAAGAATTTGCAGCACTGATACGAGGCATGTCTGATGAGGATGGTCAGTATCTGAAAGAAAATGCTTTTCAAGTGAAGCAGGCGTTCTATGGTAATAAGGTATTTACCAGAGGCTTGATAGAATTTACGAATTATTGTAAGAATGACTGCTATTATTGCGGAATCAGAAAGAGCAATACAAATGCAGTAAGATATCGTCTGACTTTTGAAGATATCATGTCTTGCTGTGAACAGGGTTATGAACTGGGATTTCGTACCTTTGTACTTCAGGGTGGAGAGGACTTGAGATTTACGGACGAAGATATTGAAAAAGTCTGTCTAAGTATTAAAGAAAAATATCCGGATTGTGCTATAACCTTATCCATTGGTGAGAAAAGCTACGAGTCCTATAAAAGATACAAGGAAGCCGGAGCCGACAGATACCTGCTGCGCCATGAAACTGCAGATGACGAGCATTACAGCCTGCTGCATCCGGGCAGCTTAAAACTCGCGGAACGCAAACAGTGCCTGTGGAATCTGAAGGAACTGGGTTATCAGGTGGGCACAGGTTTTATGGTGGGTTCACCTTATCAGACACCGGAATGTATTGCCAAGGATTTAACCTTTATTAAGGAACTGGAACCTGCTATGGTTGGGATCGGTCCGTTTCTTCCCCATCATGACACACCGTTTAAGGAGTTTTCCAAGGGGTCTTATGAACTGACCTTAAGACTTATTGCCATTATCAGACTTATGATACCCAATGGCCTGATTCCGGCAACGACAGCCCTTGGTACAATACATCCCAAAGGCAGGGAAGAAGGCATCTCCTGGGGAGCGAATGTTGTAATGCCTAATTTATCCCCGGTCAGGGTAAGAAAGCAGTATGAACTCTATGATAACAAGATCTGTACCGGCGACGAGGCGGCAGAATGCAGAGCCTGTCTCCAGAGAAGGATGTTAACCGTTGGACATGAGATAGTAACCGCCAAAGGCGATTTTATCCCCCACACATTTGAAACAGTAGAAGGGAAGGAAGATATATGTACAATGTAAAGTCAAAAAAGGCAGAAGAATTTATTGATGACGGGGAGATTAAAGACACCATAACCTATGCACTTGAAAATAAAAGTAACAAAGAATTGATTGACAGTATTATCAAGAAAGCAGAGCTTATGCAGGGAATCAGCCACAGGGAAGCAGCCGTTTTGCTGGAGTGCGACTTAGAGGAAGAAAATGAAAGAATGTATCAGCTGGCGAAGGAGATTAAGAATAAGTTCTATGGAAACCGGATTGTTATGTTTGCGCCTCTTTATTTATCAAATTACTGTGTCAATGGTTGTGTTTATTGTCCTTACCATCACCAGAACAAGCATATTGCCAGAAAGAAGCTTACACAGGAAGAGATAAGGAATGAAGTTATCGCTTTGCAGGATATGGGACATAAGCGTCTTGCACTGGAAGCGGGAGAGGATCCGGTAAATAACCCGATTGATTATATACTGGAATGTATCAATACCATCTATTCCATTAAACATAAGAATGGTGCTATCCGCCGGGTAAATGTTAATATTGCGGCCACCACCCATGAAGATTACCGCAAATTAAAAGAAGCAGGAATCGGTACCTATATTCTCTTTCAGGAAACCTATAACAAAGAGAATTATGAGAAACTTCATCCCACAGGACCAAAGCATAACTATGCATATCATACCGAAGCAATGGACAGAGCCATGGAAGCCGGAATCGATGATGTTGGTCTGGGAGTACTCTTTGGTCTTAATCTCTACCGCTATGATTTTGTTGGTATGCTGATGCATGCAGAACATCTGGAGGCTGCTCTTGGGGTTGGACCTCATACCATAAGTGTTCCGAGAATACGTCCGGCTGATGATATTGATCCAGAGGATTTCACCAATTCCATCTCGGATGCCATTTTTGAAAAGATTGTAGCGGTGCTTCGAATTGCCGTACCTTATACAGGAATGATCGTATCTACCAGGGAATCCAGAGAAACCAGAGAAAAGGTGCTGCAGCTTGGTATCAGTCAGTTAAGTGGTGGTTCCAGAACCAGCGTGGGTGGTTATGCACAGGAAGAAGAGGAAGAGGATAATTCCAGTCAGTTCGATGTAGAGGATAAGAGAACCCTTGACCAGGTGGTAAACTGGCTGCTGGAATTAGGGTTTATTCCAAGCTTTTGTACTGCCTGTTACAGGGAAGGAAGAACGGGTGATCGTTTCATGAAGCTGGTGAAATCAGGTCAGATTGCGAATTGCTGCCAGCCCAATGCCCTTATGACCTTAAAGGAGTATCTGGAGGATTATGCCGGAGAGGATACAAAGAAAAAGGGAGAACAACTGATTGAAAAGGAACTTGAACATGTAACCAATGAGAAAGTAAAAGCAATAGCAAAAGATTATCTCGTTCAGGTTCAGGAAGGAAAGAGAGACTTCCGATTCTAGATTTTTATCAAGAAACAGTGAATTACACAAAAAAACAATTGCTTTGATACCAAGGCTTTGAAAGTCCTGATTCTCTGATATTTTGTGCTTGGTTATTATAAAACAGAAGTGTAGCATCAATCAAATAGTCTGTTTAATAATATAGCACAAAATAGTCAGAGAAGCGGGCACAAAGAAAAGAAACATAGACGGACTATAATTCCACTTTGTATTTTTCTCCAATGGCAATAATCTCGTCTAAGCTCAGTTCCTTCAGAAGTACATTTTCCGCATCATAATAGTTAAGTTTCTCTGGGGGCAGCGCATTCATAAAATCTATAAAGTTTACAACATAAGGTTCCTGCTCTTTTGAAAGTGACACCAAGGTTACATACCAGGCGCTGATAGCAGATTCTTTACCAGTACCCGGAAATTCTAAGCCAAAGGGTATCTTAGGAGAGGAGGGAATGATGCTTGGTGTAGACTCTGTGATTGCAAACATTCCGATAAAATCCTCTTTTCGTTTATAAATTGCCGGTTTGGCATAATACACGTCTATTGCCTGCATGTTATGTAGGTAATCACTGAAATCCTTTAAATCCTCTGCCTCTCTGAAACGTTCTTTCTCTTTTTCACCCAGTACAAGGGGCCATAAGGCGCAAAATATGGTTAAGGATTCCTGCTCTTCATCGTTGCAAAAATTCTTTAGTACTTCTAAGTTAAAGTTTCTATTGATTTTTCTGGATTCTTCTAATTCATTCTCATTCAGGATAGCTCCATCTATCTCCACTTTACAGTTGGTCCAATATCCTTTAATTCTTTGGATCAGATCGTATAAAGCATCGGTTTCCTCCAGGGTAGAGGGAAATGGAAGACGCAGATATACAGAATCTTTCTTCTGGGCATTCCAGTCAATACCGATACCCCGTGCTAATCTGTCCGGCAGATAGGCGACAAAACCTTCTTCCCCCAGTTCGCCTTCTATTAAGCGTAAACCATCGAATCTGCCATATTTTAATTTACCGCCAAGTAATATCTCCAAGGGCAGGTTTTTCTTAAAAAGTCCTTTTTGTGTGATTGTAACATCTACTCCCATAGTGTTAAGTTATCTCCTTTGTAGGTATTTATTTGCCTGAGATTACATCCATTGTAGCAGTTATAAAGTATTTACTCAATTAAAAATAGGAAATAAATAACCTAAGATTGTATTAAGATATGCTAAGTATTTCTGAAAAATAACAGAGGACCTGCTTTGAAAAAGGATTAGTAGAGATGGAAAAAACGGAATTTATCAAGATTTTATATAAATCAGTATATATAGTATATTATTTTTAAATATACCTTGACAGGTGAGGTATATATAAATATAATATAGTCAAGATAAGGAGGTAGCAACATGTCGATTACATCAGATGTAATTCGTGGCCATACCGAACCGATAATCCTGGCACATCTATTGGAGAGGGACAGCTACGGTTATCAGATTAACAAAGAAATTATGGAGAAGACCAACAATTTGTTTGAATTGAAGGAAGCTACTCTTTACACAGCATTTCGCCGTCTGGAACAGGCGCAGCTGATCACTTCTTATTGGGGAGACCAGGAAGTGGGTGCCAGAAGAAGATATTATTCCATTACGGATAAGGGCCGCCAGGCATATCAGGACTATAGAAAAGACTGGGAGAATGCCAAATTAATAATTGATACTTTATTAAAGTAAATGGAGGAAGAATAATATGGATGAGAGAATGAGAGCTCATATTGAGAAGCTTTTCGAAGAAGCACCCAAAACAAGAAAAGCATTTGAGCTGAGGGAAGAATTACTTGGTAATTCGGAAGAGCGTTATCAGGATTTGGTAGCAGAAGGTATGAAACCGGAGGATGCCTGTATGCTGGTCATTAATTCCATCGGTAATGTCTCGGAACTTTTCGAAGAGTTGGAGGATGTAAATCCTGATTACAGAACAATTCAGGAAGCGCAGTATAAAAAGGTTGTTTTGGTAAAGACGGCGGCGGTTGGGTTATATATCTTTAGTGTGGTTCAGTTTTTAGCCCTGGGACTGATGAGCAGTTATATGTATTTTCCCATTGATTTAACCACGATTGGTTTTATCGTTATGCTGTTGTTGGCTATCATACCAACCTGTATGCTTGTATATACAGGCAATATGTATCCGAAATATAAACGTAAGAATGATACGGTAGTTGAGGAATTCAAGGAATGGAAAAGCAGCTCCCACAAGAGCAAATCAGTAAAAACCGCGGTGCTGTTCGTAGCATGGACTTTCATATTAGTACTATATTTTGGTATAAGTTTTGCGACTTTTAGCTGGTATGCAACCTGGATTATATTCCTGGTAGGTGCCTGTGTACATGCAATCATTGAATTGCTTTATCGTTTGAAGGAGGATAAGCAGCGTTGAGACCATTTTTTAAAGTCCTGATCATTGTCTATGCAGCGATTGCTATCGGTTTGATAGGCCTGTTGATCTTTCTGATTCATACAGGGGGAATACGGACAACTAATTTTTCATTCGGGGGCAGACTTGAGCTGGCGAATACACAAACTACTAATCTGGAGGGAATAGAAGACCTAAAGGTTAAGTACAGCTCCGATAATGTTGTAGTTTATGAAAGTGACAGTGATGAACTAATTTTAAAAGAATATATGAGCTTTACTCCAAAAGAGGAGGAGCTTACCAAAATCACAAAAAGCGGGAAAGAGTTAAGGCTGGAGGGTAAGCGGGACAGCTGGAATGGCATGGTCTTAGGCTTTAACAGAAGCAGCCGTATGGAAATATATCTGCCAGCAGGGTATAAGAATAATATATATATCAGTACTGCCAGCGGTGACATAGAATCCGGACTGAATTTAAAGGTAAGGGAATTTGTGGTTACTACTACCAGTGGTGAAATCGTATTTAATGAAGTATCCGGAGAAAATTTAACGATCTCTTCTGCCAGTGGTGACATAGAATTTAATGCAATATCCGGAGAGAATCTAACAATCTCTTCTGCCAGTGGAAACTTAAAATTTCAGAAAGCAGAAGGTAATCGAATATTATCAACCAGCAGCGGAGATATTAAGGTATTCGGAGGCAGTGGTAATACAGTGATATCAAGTGTCTCAGGCAGTATCTATGTAGAAAATTCCATTGGGGATTTTGAAGCAGGCACCTCCAGCGGAGATATTAAAGTAGAAGGTACCATTGGCAAAAAAGAACTTCATTCAACCTCAGGAGAGATAAAGCTTGAGAATAGCGAAGGATATATTAAAGCATATACCTCCAGTGGAGATATCCGTATCAGTAATACCAATGGAGCAGGAGATTTTCATTCTACCTCAGGTCAGATAGAGGTTGATTTTAGTAAAGAGATTTCTTTCATTACAGACGATATCAATGCAGAGTCCTCCAGTGGGGATGTAACAATGCGTATTCCAGCTTCCTTGGCTTTTGAATTTAATGCCAGTACCAGCAGTGGTGATATCAGCTTTTTTAATGACCAGATAAGCTATAACAAGAATAAAAAGAAAGCAACCGCCACAGTGGGAACAGCGCCGCTGATTCAGTTAACAGTAGAAACCACCAGTGGTGAGATAAACATTAAAAGTAAATAGTCAAAAGAAGAGGCTGTTTCTTCATTAACAAGGCTACTGCGAGAAGTCCCTTGACTTTCCTTCACAGTCTGATAGACAGATTACCAAGTTGTTTGCTATAATCGTCCAAAACTGGTTCGATTTTAGAGATAAAGCTTGGTAATATGTTACAGGCAGTGCATTAAAGGAATTTCAGGGGGCTTCTTGCAGTTTTATATCATTATGGTAAATCATCGGGAACAGAGGTTCTTAAAGCAGATCTATTATAAGGAATGTCTTATATTTAAGCTGGAAAATTTATTTAATTGGGACAAATATATAAAAATTATCAATTAGAAAAATAATGCTTGCCTTAATTAGGTTAGTTATGATAATCTTATAATAAATTAAATGAAAATGAATATCAGTTGCAATTAATAAATATAATATATGAGAGATAGAGACTGACTAATTTGCTTCTGCTATAAAGTGAGTTCTGTTTGACAACGAAATCACTTTACCTGCTGAATGCAAAAGGAAAAGAGAGGTGATTTTATGAGCGTTGTTATAGTAGGAGGACATGACCGCATGGTCTGTACTTACAAGGAGATATGCAAAAAGCATAATTTTAAGGCAAAGGTATTTACCCAGATGCCGGCAAATTTCAGGACGCAGGTGGGAAGTCCTGATTTATTGATATTGTTTACCAATACGGTATCTCATAAGATGGTAGTATCAGCATTAAAGGCAGTAGAAAAAGACTCCACAATTGTGGAGAGAAGCCACAGTAGCAGTGCATGTGCCTTAAAGGACATATTATGTGAATATTGCAATAAATGCAATAAATAAAAGATGGAGGAATAAGTATGAGTAAGATTAATATCGTTTATTGGAGCAGTACAGGAAATACAAAAGCAATGGCTGAGAAGCTTGGTGAAGGTGTTACAGCAGGCGGTAAGGAAGCACAGGTTACGGAAGTATATCAGGTAAAGGCGGAAAGTCTGAAAGAGGAAGCGGTATATGCACTTGGCTGCCCCTCAATGGGAGCAGAGGTGTTAGAAGAAGATACCATGGAACCTTTTGTTGCAGAACTGGAGCAGTATGTATCCGGTAAGAAAATCGCTCTGTTTGGTTCATATGGCTGGGGTAATTGTGAGTGGATGCGTGATTGGGAGGAGCGTTTAAAGAATGCTGGAGCTGAAATAGTCGGAGGTGAAGGAATAACCTGCTTAAACGACCCCGATGATGATACTCTTAACGCACTGTTTGAGTTAGGAAAGAAACTGGCGGAAATCTAAATAAATGAAAGTGTGAGCCTATCAGCCTGGTTATACTTCAGGTAAGATAGGCTTATTTTTTTACCGGACCAGCTTATTTTTACCAGTTGGATGACCTTGTGCTTCCAACCGGGACATGGTAACATAGATAGTAGAACTACTGTTTGCCTAAAGCAAAACAAAGACACATTAATGAAATGATGATAAAGTGTAGTAACTATGGCATAAGTTTGCAATATATAAGGAAGGAAGGTTAGCAATATGAGTGAAGATACAAAAAAACAAACACGAAAACAATTCACCTTTGGGGGGAAGACCTATGGCTATTACAGTATAGACAGCTTAAAGGAAAAAGGATATCAGATAGATAAACTGCCCATAACCATAAAGATACTGCTGGAAGGCGCAATCAGGCAGTTGGATCATAAGCGTATAAAAGAGGAGCATATTCACAGCCTGGCCGGCTGGCAGAAGGATATGAAAGAGAAACTGGAAGTCCCTTTTATGCCTTCCAGAGTATTATTGCAGGATTTTACCGGAGTACCGGCTATGGTGGACCTTGCGTCTATGGGACAGGCGGTGGGAGGAGCACTTAACCCGGGAGTTAAGGTTGATCTGGTTGTAGATCATTCTGTTCAGGTAGACTCTTATGGTAAAGATTCTTCTCTTGCTGAAAATATAGAACTGGAATATGACAGAAACAAAGAAAGATATGAATTCTTAAAGTGGGCACAAAATACTTTTCAAAATTTTAGGGTAGTACCGCCCGGAATGGGAATTATCCATCAGGTGAACTTAGAATATCTGGCTTCAGTAGTGGAAGCCAGAGAAGAAGAATTGACAATATTATATCCGGATACCCTGGTGGGAACGGATTCCCATACAACCATGATTAACGGCCTTGGTGTCCTGGGCTGGGGAGTGGGAGGGATAGAGGCAGAGGCCAATATGTTGGGAGAGCCCTCCTATATGACAATGCCAAATGTAATCGGGGTAAGACTTACCGGAAAGCTAAAGGAAGGCGCCACTGCCACAGATCTGGCACTTTCTGTAACAGCTTTGCTAAGAAATATCGGTGTTGTAGGTCAGTTTGTGGAATTCTTCGGTGAGGGACTTAAAAATCTGACCCTTGCTGACCGGGCAACGGTTGCCAATATGGCACCTGAGTATGGTGCAACCTGTGGTTATTTTCCCTTTGATGAAGAAAGCTATCATTATCTGCTGCTAACAGGGAGAAAGAAAGAAGAGGCTGACAGGGTAAGAGAATACTTAAAAATCAATGGACTTATGCTGGGAGAGGGAGTAATACCGGAATACACAAAAGAAATTACATTGGATCTAAGTACGGTAACGGCTTCCCTGGCCGGTCCCAAAAGACCTCAAGATCTTATGCCCCTTAATAAAGTAAAGGAATACTTTAAGAGCTGCCTGACAGAAGCACCCGGAAACAAAGGATATGGTCTGTCAATAGAGGAACTGGATAAAAAAGTTAAGTTATCTGTTCTAAGGCCAGCATTGTCTGTGAAGCAGGAGGAAAAGCATACAAAGAAAGAAACAGTGGAGTTAAAAACCGGGGATATCGTACTTGCAGCGATTACCTCCTGTACCAATACCTCCAATCCCTATGTAATGTTTGGAGCTGGTCTAATGGCAAAAAAGGCCGTAGAATCAGGTCTTCAAGTACCTGCTTTTGTAAAGACTTCTCTGGCCCCCGGGTCTCTCATCGTAAGTGATTACCTGGATAAAGCATTACTGACCCCTTATTTAAAGGAGCTTGGGTTTCATACAGTAGGATATGGATGTACCACCTGTATTGGGAATTCCGGTAAACTGCTGCCGGAGATTGAGAAAGCCATATCAGAAGAAAACCTGCTCACAGCTTCGGTATTATCAGGGAACAGAAACTTTGAAGGCAGAATACATCCTCTGATCAAAGCAAACTTTCTTGCTTCCCCTATGTTAGTAATAGCCTATGCACTGGCTGGTACCATACTGATAGATTTTGAAAACGACCCAATTGGTGAGAATGCAGCTGGAAAAAGAGTATTTCTTAAGGATATTTGGCCATCTTCCGCAGAGATCCAGTTATTAATGGAAAGATCACTAAAGGGAGACATGTTTCTTAAGAGATATGAAAAGGTATGGCTTGGAAATGAAAAATGGGAAGAGCTGAAAGCCAAAGGCAAAGGCACCTTTGACTTTAAAGAAGATTCTACCTATATCAGGAACCCGCCTTATTTTGATAACCTGTCAAAGGAAAGATGCAAAATCAGCAATTTAAAAAGTCTCAGCGTCCTGGCTAAATTTGGTGATTCTGTAACCACCGATCATATATCACCCGCTGGTAATATCGGAAAAAACACGCCCGCAGGAAAATATCTTGCAGAGCTTGGGATAGAGGTAAAAGATTTTAATACCTATGGTTCAAGAAGAGGAAATCATGAAGTAATGATGCGAGGAACCTTTGCCAATATCAGAATCCGAAACCAACTGGCGGAAGGAAAAGAGGGCGGTTATACAAGACACCTTCCCAGCGGAGAACTCGTTTCCATCTATGACGCTGCCATGAAATATAAAGCAGAAGAAAAAGCTCTTTTAGTAATTGCAGGAAAAGATTATGGTATGGGTTCTTCCAGAGATTGGGCAGCGAAAGGAACGGCATTATTAGGTGTAAAGGCAGTACTTGCTGAAAGCTATGAGAGAATCCATCGGTCGAATCTTGTAATGATGGGCGTCCTGCCTTTTGAGTTTTTACCAGGAGACACGCCAGAAAGCCTTGGTCTTACAGGAGAAGAGCAATACACCTTTTGGATAGAAGAAAGAGAAGAAAATCTGGTAACAGTCACTACAGAAAAGCTTTCCTTTCAAGTGCGTCTAAGAATAGACTCAGCCGCTGAGTGGGATTATTACCGCAATGGTGGTATACTTCAAATGATAGCCAGACAAAAACTAGAAGATAGGAATAAGTAAAACTAAAAACCATATTTTCATAGGATTTCAGGTAAATTGAATAAACCGGAAAGAACGAATGCGCCTATGGAAAGGTATTAGTAGTCCTTTTCTCTGAAGCTTTTATGCTATATTATAAAGTAGATTGTTTGAGCGAAGCGAACTGCTTTATAATATGTCAAGCATAAAAGCTTCAGAGAATTAGGTCTACGTATACCTTGTAATCGAAGCATGAGTTTTTTCCGGTTTATTCAATTTGCCGTCCCCCTCCCCATAAAAAAAAGAAGCTGATTCTCCTCTATTATTCATACAGAATGATGTCAGCTTCTTTGTAATATATCATATTATTTCGTACTATACTGAGAATACTTTTTTGGTGAAATCCCTACAGCCTTGGTAAAAGCCTTCAAAAAATTACTATAATCATGAAAACCGCTGTATTCACAAACTTCGTTAACAGTCTTACCTTCTGCAAGAAGGGCTTTGGCTATCGTAATCCTTCTGGCAGTAATATATTTGTTAATCGTAGTTCCGGTAGCAGCCTTAAATATCCGGCAGATATAAGACTCACTTAAAAAGAACTGCTTTGCCAGGTGTTCTATCGTAATGGGTTCGTTGATGTTTTGATTTATGTATTCCAGTATCTGATCCACCTGCCTGCTGTAACGAAAATTCTCATCTTCGGTTTCCAGACGGCAATGAGCATAAAAGGCCTTGTTCACGAATAAGAGTAGTTCCGTAAAGGCTGTCCGCTCCAAGATATCCGTACCAAAACCTGCCGGGCTGGTAATTTTATAGATATAATACAGAAATCGCTGCTGCTGTTCTTTGTCTAAGGGAATTTTGTGGGAAAAGCCAGAGTCCCTGTAGGAAAAGCAGTAATTCAAATCTGTTGACGGAGTGGAAAGAGATTTGATAAAGTCCGGATGAATGGATAAAACAATACGTTCATGGACCATACTGTCTATCTGGGACAGATAATGGCTTTCGTAACTATTGATCAGAAAAACATCGCCGGGTTGAATATTGTAAAAACGGTTATCAATCAGAAACTGCCTGCCGCCGGATATGGAATAATATATCTCATAACAGTCATGGATATGCATATTCATAGGCTTTTCCTCATGATATAGATGAGCAACGGCAAAGTATTTCTGATTAATGCAAAAATCAATGGCTTCCTTACAGGAGGTATATTCCTTCATGACAGAACCTTCCTTTCATTAGAATTAACACAACAATGAGTAATTTAGTATATCGGAATCTATGAAGTTAGATACTTAATCACTATTATAGCAGTACTGTTCAAAATAAGCAAGTTTTAGAATAGTAAATGACAAGAATCAGAAATATCAGTATGTTATACTCTATATAAGCTGAATAAAGTTTTTAAGGTAGAATGCAATCTAGCATTCCTACACCGGTAAGAAGGAAAAGCTGAAATTCAACTTAATATTATATCAGCAATCAGCAACAATAATACTTAATCGTAAGATGCATATCTGAAATAGACAACATGTACCTGCACATCAACTTAACAGGTAACCAGACGATAACAATGATACCCGGAATAGAAAGGATGATATTATGGAACTTAGAACAGCAGCATCACCCAAAGACGTGAAACACTACACAACAGAAAGATTAAGAGAAGAGTTTTTAGTAGAGAATTTATTTAAAGCAGGTGAGATTACCAGCGTATACAGCCATATTGACAGAATTATTTTTGGAGCTGTTGTACCGGTTACATCTCTGACCTTAACTCCGGGTGAAGAAATCAGAGCAGAGTATTTCTTACAGCGCCGTGAAATGGGTGTAATCAATGTAGGCGGAAAAGGAAAGATTTCTGTTGATGGTACAGAGTATACCTTAGAGAACAGAGATGGAATGTATATCGGGATGGGAGCGAAGGAAGTGGTATTTAGCAGTGAAGACAAGGAGAATCCTGCCAAATTCTATTACAATAGTGCACCGGCACATAAGACATACCCTACGGTTCATATCAAACCTGAGAACTGCATCTGCGTTGAACTTGGTACTTTGGAGCAGTCCAATCACAGAGTTATTACAAAATATATCTTACCCGGCCAGGTAGAGAGCTGCCAGCTGGTTATGGGTCTTACCAGTTTGAAACCTGGCAGTGTATGGAATACAATGCCTTGCCATACACATGACAGAAGAATGGAAGCATACCTATACTTAGATCTTCCGGAAGATGCACTTGTATTCCACTATATGGGAGAGCCTGCTGAGACAAGACACATTGTAGTGCGTAATGAGCAGGTGGTTATATCACCCAGCTGGTCCATACATTCCGGTTGTGGAACCAGAGCATATTCCTTTATCTGGGGTATGTTAGGAGAAAATCAGGATTTCGACGATATGGACGGCGTTGCCATGTCAACACTGAAATAAGCAGTAAATTATGAAATCAGCTTAAGTATTTTCGTGTATAGAGTAGGAAATGAAATATACACTAACCCTATAAATACAGAGATTAATTCAGCAGCAATAAACTATAAGGAGGATTTACAATGAGTATTTTAAATACATTTTCATTAGAGGGAAAAGTAGCCCTTATAACAGGTGCTTCTTACGGAATCGGTTTTTCTATTGCAAAAAGCTATGCAGAAGCAGGAGCTACTATCTGCTTTAACGATCTGAAACAGGAATTCGTAGACAAAGGACTTGAGGCATACAAAGAAGCAGGAATCAAAGCACATGGTTATGTGTGTGATGTTACCAATGAGGCTCAGGTAAATGAAATGGTAGCAAAAATTGAAGCAGAAGTTGGTGTTATCGATATACTCGTAAATAATGCAGGTATCATTAAGAGAATCCCAATGGTTGAGATGTCAGCCGAGGATTTCAGAGCAGTAATCGATGTTGATTTGAATGCACCTTTTATCGTATCCAAAGCAGTTATTCCCAGCATGATCAAGAAAGGCCATGGAAAGATTATTAATATCTGCTCCATGATGAGTGAATTAGGAAGAGAAACCGTTTCTGCTTATGCAGCTGCAAAAGGCGGACTTAAGATGTTAACCAAGAATATTGCTTCCGAATATGGTGAGTTCAATATTCAGTGTAACGGTATCGGACCTGGTTATATTGAGACTCCTCAGACCGCACCACTTAGAGTAAAAGGAAATCCCTTCAATGATTTTATTATAGCAAAAACCCCTGCTGCAAGATGGGGAAGAACAGATGATTTAGCAGGTCCTGCAGTATTCCTTGCTTCTGATGCATCTGATTTCGTAAACGGACACATCCTGTATGTGGACGGTGGCATCTTAGCTTACATCGGCAAACAGCCAAGTTAATAGAATATACCCATAGAAAGGGCTGCTGCTTTTGCGGCAGCTCTTTTCGCCATTTCAGAATTCGATAACCGGAGGTTCATTATGCTTTTAACACTTAAAGTAGTTGATAAAGATGGAAATAGCAAGGCAGTTACAGAAGGTGAAGGAGATATCACTCTTGTTCACAGAGAGGAATACCAGAATGGGGACCAGATAATCCTGACCTCCTCCGAGAAAAATATCTTCCTGAAGGTTCAGGTGGATGATGCCTTAGGTTCTGCTTATGTATATATAACAAAGAATGAAATTGTCTATAAGATACCTGATACAGAAGGCAGACGTTCCCTTTCCCCTAAAACCTTTACCGGGAATATACATCTTCTTTCTGCCAGAGCAGCAGCAAAAGAGGAAATAGGGAACTATCGCAACCTGGCAGTAAACGTAATGGATCAGCATGGAGACACCGGCTGCTATCCACATGCTTCCGCTAATGTGGAGACCAGAGGTGAATCTGTATTTGCAGCAAAAAATGCCATAGACGGAGTGATTGAAAATCATTCCCATGGGGAGTGGCCATATTCCTCCTGGGGAATTAATATGAGAGAGGACGCTGAATTTAAACTGGAATTTGGCAGAAGTGTTCTGGCGGAGGAAATCCACCTTTATACCAGAGCTGATTTTCCTCACGATAACTGGTGGCAGAGGGTAACTCTAACCTTTTCAGACGGCAGCAACAGAGAATGGGAATTGGAAAAGAGTGATAAAGCGCATATATTAGTGCTGGAGGGTAAGAAAATAGAATGGCTTATGCTCCATAACCTTATCAAAGCAGAGGATCCGTCTCCTTTTCCTGCACTTACCCAGATCGAGGTATACGGAAGAGAGGTTTAACTGGACATTTTCTGCTTATAAAACTCTGAAAACTGCGCATATAAAAGCAAGAATAAAATATTGATAGAAAATGCTGAAAATTCAGGTTAGAATAGAAGCAGACTGATTATAAAGCGGAAAGAGGTATTTGCATGATTAAGGGATTTAAGATGAAACTGTATGAGGGACAGGAAGAGGAATACAAACGCCGCCATGATTTGTTATGGCCTGAAATGATTGATATGATACATGAATATGGCGGCAGCGATTACACTATATTTCTTGACCGTGAGACCAATACTTTATTTGGTGTGATAACCATAGAGGATGAAGAACGTTGGAGTAAGGGGGCAGATACTGCAATCAACCGTAAATGGTGGGATTATATGGCAGATATAATGGAAACCAACCCTGATAACAGTCCGGTGGCTGTGGATTTGGTAAACCTCTTTCATCTGGATTAATTGACATCGTTAAATTACAAAATCTATATTGAGCCTGGGGCTGCTGCATACTTTTTCCGGATATTTTAGTATGCAAAGGTTCCAGGCTGTCGTTTTGTAGAAGGATAATCTGCTTTTATGGGGGATTTTGAATTGTAAAACTTATCAGTGATACAAAAAAAGGGTTCAAAAAGATAGGAAAATATATTATAATACAATAGAGATATTTATATGGAAAAATATTACAAACAATACATAAACAAAGATTGTAGATACTTCTTACTTCGTTAATCTTAGGAAAACTTGAGATGCACACAAGAAATAATGGAATATTTCAGAAAGGAAAGCTATGTTACGAAGCTGCAAAACGTATTATAGCAGGGTAGCACAAGATGAAAGGAATCATATTAGCAGGCGGCTCAGGAACCAGATTATTTCCGGTTACAAAGGCAGTGTCCAAACAGATACTTCCTATCTATGACAAACCAATGATCTATTATCCACTGTCAGTTTTGATGCTGGCGGGTATCAGAGAGGTGCTTATCATCTCCACTCCCAGGGATCTGCCGGTTTTTGAAGAATTATTAGGAGACGGTTCAGAGCTTGGAATGAAATTTGCTTATGCTGTTCAAGAAGAACCCAGAGGGTTGGCAGAAGCATTTATTATTGGTGAAGAATTCATTGGAGAAGACAAGGTAGCTCTTATTCTGGGAGATAATATTTTCTATGGAAGAAGTTTTACAGGTACCCTGAAAAGAGCCGTTGAACGTAAAGAAGGTGCTACAATCTTCGGCTATTATGTAAAAGATCCGAAAGCCTATGGTGTAGTGGAGTTCAATGAACTGGGACAGGCTATATCAATTGAAGAAAAACCTGAAAAACCTAAGTCAAATTATGCGGTTCCCGGTCTATACTTCTATGATAATGAGATCATACAGATTGCAAAGACAATTAAACCTTCTGCCAGAGGTGAGCTGGAAATCACATCAGTGAACAATGTTTATCTGGAAAAAGGAAAGCTTCAGGTTGAGACCATGGGCAGAGGAATGGCATGGCTTGATACCGGCGGGCATGATTCTCTTCTGGAGGCTTCAAACTTTGTGGCTTCCATTCAGAAAAGGCAGGGACTTTATATATCATGTATTGAAGAAATTGCCTATAGGAACGGATTTATCAGCAAAGAGCAGCTGATTAAGCTGGCAGGTCCGCTTCTTAAGACCGAATATGGCAAATATCTGATAGATGTTTCAAACGGGTTATAACAAGCAGCGGGAGGAATAAGAAAGATAATGGGACAGTTTCAATTTACACCTTTAAAGATAGAAGGTCTGTTCATAATAGAACCAAAATGTTTCGGAGATAACAGAGGTTATTTTCTTGAGACTTATAATTACGAGGATTTCTGTAAGGCTGGAATAAAAGAGGTCTTTGTACAGGATAACCAGTCCCTGTCGTGTAAAGGAGTTCTAAGAGGACTTCATTACCAGAAGAATTTTCCCCAGGGCAAACTGGTAAGAGTTATAAAAGGAGAAGTATTTGATGTTGCGGTGGACATTAGAAAGGATTCCAAGACTTTTGGCCAGTGGCATGGAGAAATCTTAAGTGCAGAGAACAAAAAGCAGTTTTTTATACCGGGCGGCTTTGCACATGGGTTTCTTGTACTGTCTGATGAAGCAGAGTTTGTTTATAAATGTACAGATTTCTACCATCCGGAGGACCAGGAGGGTATCAGGTATAACGATCCGGACATTGGGATCGAATGGCCTGTTGAAGCTGAGCTGGACATAATCCTGTCAGAAAAAGATAAGATTAACGGCGGTCTTAAAAGCATATTGTAAAAAGAAGAGAGCAATCGCAAGAAGTATGCTGTCTGTTATGAAAGCAAACAGATCAGCTTAAAGGAAAGGTTAAGGACATATGGAACGCAGAATACTAATAACCGGTGCTAACGGGCAGCTGGGACGTGCTGTAAATCAGCTTTTAAAAGACAGGGAAGAATATTCACTGATAAATACCAGCTTATCTGAATCATCGGCATACTGCCCGATTAAATTAGATATAACCAATCCCATGGGAGTCATGAATCTGATACAGGAAATAAGACCGCAGGTAATTATTAACTGCGCAGCACATACACAGGTGGATTTATGTGAAAGTGATCAGGAGAGAGCTTATGCTATTAATGCCCTTGGCCCGAAGCATCTGGCAGAAGCCGCTCAGGCAGTGGAAGCGAGGCTGATACATATCTCTACAGATTATGTATTTAACGGTGAGAAAGAAGAACCTTATAATGAGGAAGATGCTACAGAACCCAAGAGCGTCTATGGTTCAACCAAGCTTGCCGGTGAGGAATTTGTAAAGAGTATCTGTGAGAACCATCAGATCGTTCGTACAGCCTGGTTATATGGAGAAGGAAAGAACTTTATCAGAACCATGCTCCGCCTGGCAGAAGAAGGAAAAGATATCAGAGTCGTCAGTGATCAGGTGGGATCACCTACCAGTGCCCTTGAATTGGCAAGAGCTCTGATTTTTCTCATGGACAGAGAGGAGCTTGGAATATTCCATGCAGCCTGCGACGGTGTTACCAACTGGTATGAATTTGCCCTGGAAATATTTCATATGGCAGATATCAAGGTCAATGTGGAGCCAATAACCACAGAAGATTACCGAACAGCAGCAAAAAGACCCGCATTTTCCGTCCTTGAAACAAAAAGGCTAAAAGAAATGGGCTTTTATATGAAACACTGGAAAGTTGCACTGAAAGAATATATGGAAATGCAATCCTAGAGAATTTGAAGGATTTCAGTTTCAATATCCTGATTTGCATGTGTGCCAGAGCACACAGAGAGGAGATAATATGAGAACATATCTGGTTACCGGCGGAGCGGGTTTTATAGGATCTAATTACATACACTATATGTTTGAGACTTACGGACAGGATATCCATATAATTAATCTGGATGATTTGACTTATGCCGGAAATCTTGAGAATTTAAAGGCCATCGAGAAGAATCCGAATTATACCTTTATCAAAGAGGATATCAGAAATAAAGAAGCTGTACTTAAAATATTTCAAAAATATAACATCGACAGAGTGGTACATTTTGCTGCTGAAAGCCATGTTGACAGAAGCATCCGTAACCCGGAGGTCTTTGTAAGTACCAATGTAATGGGAACCCTTAACCTGTTAACTGCTGCAAAAAGCACCTGGGAGACAGAAGAGGGCTACAAAGAGGATAAGAAATATCTGCAGGTATCCACAGATGAAGTCTATGGTTCCTTGGAAGAAGGGGATACCTATTTCTATGAATCGACTCCTTTGGATCCGCACAGTCCTTATTCTGCCAGCAAAGCTTCTGCTGATATGCTGGTAAAAGCATATATGGATACTTTCGGTTTTCCGGCAAATATTACAAGGTGCAGTAATAATTACGGACCTTATCAATTTCCAGAGAAGTTGATTCCTCTTATGATCAATAATTGCCTGAAAGGGGAAAAGCTTCCTGTATACGGTGATGGAAAGAACGTAAGAGACTGGTTATATGTAAGAGATCATGCCAAAGCCATTGATCTGGTTATGGAAAAAGGAAAACTCCATGAGGTCTACAATGTGGGTGGACATAATGAGAAGCAAAACTTAGAAATTATTGCACTGATCCTTGATACCTTACAGGAACTGCTGCCGGAAGGTGATGCAAGAAAAGCTCATATAAATGAAGAACTTATTAAATATGTTACAGATAGAAAAGGCCATGACAGACGTTACGCAATCGCACCGGACAAAATCAGGGATGAAATCGGGTGGGAGCCTGAGACTGCTTTTAAGGATGGCATACGCCTTACAATACAGTGGTATCTGGAAAACAGCCAGTGGATGGACAGGGTAACAAGCGGAGAATACCAGGGATATTACCAGGAAATGTACCAATAATTTCCTGCTGATGTCAACTTTAAGGCAAAAACATTACAGAATTATTACAAAATAGTAGAGAAAAGCTTGCAATCCTAATTTTGGTATGATATAATTGTTACATAATTATTAATTGATTATTATAGGACTTTAACATTTGACAAAAAAACCTGTAATAATTGTAAGAAAAAATTATGTGGCTGATGCCAACAATAAGGAGTCCTTATGAAATTCAGAAAGTTACTATTGTGTATGTTAGCTGGAATATTTTTAGCAGGTTTCGCTAATATATACACATATGCAGCAGAAGAAGATCAAAATATCGCAACTACAGCAGACACTACAAAAGAAACAGCGGAAGTACCCAGTACAGAAGCTGACACTGATAAAACAACTGTAACAGAGAATACGGAAACAGAAGTTTCCAAGCAGGAAGACACTGCGAAGGATACAACTGCAGAGGTTGCTACCGTAACAGAAGATAAAGAAGCACAGTCAGATAAAACAACTGAAACAGAGAAGAAAACTACTAAGACCACTGAGAAGGCAGCAGTTAAGAAATCAACAACAAAAGCTGCCACAAAGACAACTGCAAAGACAACAACAAAAACCACAGCAAAGAAAACTGCAGAAAAGAAAGTAACGGTTAACTACAGTAAATCAGAATTAAGATTACTTTCCACGTTAATTTACTGTGAAGCAGGCGGCGAAAGCTATAACGGAAAACTTGCAGTAGGCATCGTAGTAATGAACAGGGTAAGAGCTTCTGCTTTTCCTGATTCAGTGAAATCTGTAATATATCAGAAATACCAGTTTGGACCGGTAACAAACGGTGCCTTGAACAAAGCTTTATCTGAATACGATGCAGGCAAATTTACCTCTTCAAGAGAGAAAGAATGCATTAAAGCTGCAAAAGAAGCATTAAGTGGTGTTAAGAGTATTACAGTAAGCGGTAAATCTAAGAGTTTCGGAAGTTATTTGTTTTTCAGCGGAAGATTAAGTGGTTCCACTTATAAGCTGGGGAATCATCAGTTTAAATAAATATAAAATAGATGCTGTTATAATTGTCTGAGAAGGACAGTTGTAGCAGCTTTTTTGAGGCTCTGTGTCAATAGTTGGGGTGGGATTCTTTGAATCCCGCTCCATTGCTATATTTAGAGCTATTTTGGTAATTACATCTATAATTGATGTTTCTGGGCATGCCAAATAAGCCTCTTAATTTTACGTCGTCCAATCTAATCAAATAGAGCAGTGTATTATTCTTGTTCGAAAACGTTTGAAGTTTCGGACTCCAAAAGATATTCTCTTGAGTACCTTGATTTTATTATTATAGCCTTCGGTGGGGCCATTCGTGTATTTATACTTGAGGGCATTTAGTATTCCTTCTGACCAGTTTCGGTATGTCTTTGCACATTCTTCAAATTCGGGAATTCCTGATTTTTCAGCTGCCTTAACCCAATCCCAGAAAGCTGTTCGCTGATAGGAATATTTCTCGTTCTGGCAAATATCATAGAACCATTCCTTTAGAAAATGGGCTTTCCGTAGATCATCATTATAAAGTAGCATAAGATCACAGGCCTTTTTGTTCTCTTCCTTTAATTTTTTGTAACGAGTTAAAATTAGCCTACGGCTTCTCTTATAGTACTTTCTTAAGTTTGCAGGCATTGTTTTTTGGAGCCTTTTTCTGACGTTTTCAATGGCCCATGTAACGTATCTTATGAAATAATATTTATCAATGATAATGATTGCGTTAGGGAAGTATGCCTTTGCCAGATTTACATAAGGTTCCCACATATCACAAACGAAGAATTTTACGCGGTAGCGTTCCGCGCGATTCATTTCTCTAAAATAGGAACTTAAGTGGCTCTGCGTTCTGTCTGGTAAGATGTCTAATATACGGTGTTTTCTGGCATCTGTAAGAATGCATTGATATTTACCGGCATCCGTATTTCCCTTAAATTCATCAATGGATATGCATTCTGGAAGAGAGGGGGCAGGATAACTAACGGTGTCCAAAAGCCTAGTAACAGTACTTACCGATACATTCGTAGCTTCCGCAACGGACTTGATACTTACGAGATTTCTGAGCTGGTCAATAATCTTATAGGAGAGCCGTAAGGTACGCCGTTGATAAGAAGGAAGAAAAGGATATTTTTCAGTAAACTTTTTCCCACACTTACAAATATATCGCCTTTTCTTAAGGACTAAGTATGTATCTTTCATCTGAAAAGGGAGATCCTTAATATGCTGGTAACGGTAATCGTGAATGCGTTTGGTTTGGTTACCGCAGGATGGGCAAGTCTGAAAGGAAGGATTAGTCTCAATAAATACCCTAACATGGTGATCACCATGAACAATTTTTTTAATAAAAATATCTTCTAAATTTAAAAGATTCTTGGTACAATTAGAGTGCATCTATATAAAACCTCCTTTTAAAATGTGTGTTTTGGACGACGTTCATTCTATAAGAGGCTTTGTATAGATGTATTTTAATATAAACTTAACAATGTTGGAAGTATGTTTTTAACATACCCCAACATTTATTATAGAACCTTTGATTTCAGGGTATATACAAGATAATTGTTACGTCAAATCCATGAAGAGTTGTTTGGCTGAGGAAATAGATTGTGACAAATTGACAGGTGAAAGTGGGAATGATATACTTAACCGCATAAGTTAAGTGACGGGGAGGATATGAATGTCGGAGAAGCGTATTACCATGAAAGATATAGCAGCAGAAGCAGGAGTTTCCACGGCAACGGTTTCTTATGTGCTGAATTATTCAGAAAAAGAGAGAATCAGCCATGAAACGAGAATGCGTATTTTTGAAGCAGCCAATAAATTGAAGTATGTTCCTAACATGACTGCGAAATCTCTGGCAAGTCAAAGAAGTTATCTGGTTGGAATCATAATTAATCTGGGAGGACAGGATAAGAAAAGTAAGATCTATCAATATTACGACCTTGCCAGAGAAATTCAACGAAGCCTGTATCCAAAGGGGTATGATGTTGTATTGATATCAACGCAGGAAATGGAAAAAGACTTTACCATAGGGCAGAAACGTTCGCTGGATGCGGTATTTATAATGGATATGGAGGAAGAAAGTATGAAAGCAATTGCTTCCCATTACTATGTGCCTGCTATCTTTATTGAAGGATATATTGAGGACCCTATATTCTGCAAGATTCTGACTTGTTATGAGAGTGTTCTGATTCAGGCGGAAGAGCAGCTGGGCAGCAGCTTTTATGTTGTTATGGAGGACCATGCCAATAAAAATGTATTACAGACCATAGCGAAGAAAATACCGCCGGAAAATATCTTCGTAAATCATAATGATGCAAGTCTGATTCAGTTTCTTAAGGAACATCATAACCAAAAGGGACTTATAATCGGAGAGATACTTGGTATGCAGGTAGAAAACTACGTCGATAACCGTAATATCTCAGTGGTAGTCAATTCAGCGAAAGATATTATGCTGCTACCAGACACGAAGACCATCGTAATCAGCAACAAAGAGAAAGCCCAAAAGGCAGTAGAAATAATGGACCGGATGCTGCGGCTTGATAACCCCGACGAGGTAGAGAGAATAACTTACATACGACCTATGTAAGGTAAAAGTGCTAATAAGGGAAGAGAAATCGTGATTTTGAACAAAATACGGTTTCTTCTTTTTTTTGGTTACAATTCTTTAAGTACTTAACAAAAAGCAGAGAAACGCGAAAGTAATGAAAAATATTCCTTCGCAAAAATTGATTCCTACTTAACAAACGGACGTTAAGTGCGTTAAGTAAAAATAGTACAAAATAACATTTGTATAATTTGTTGAAAGTGTATAAAATGCACAAATATGATTGACGTATTAAACGATAATGTCTATAATTACAGTAGGTTAAGCGCATAAGTTGAAATTAAGTGTAAGAAGTAGTTCAAATAAAATAATGTGGTTATTCCTATCTGATTATAACATTAACAGTCATAGAGATGAACTTTAAGGAAGCAGGTGTGATGTGAAAAAGTACAAAGCGTTAAGTCTCTCACTATTGATATGGGGCAGCGGACAATTTCTGGTATGCAGGCAAAAAATAAAAGGACTGTTTTTTTTGCTATTACAGCTGTTATTTATAGGTATTGAATTATTTAGCGGCTATTGGCTCCAATATGCTGGTGGTCTCATTTCTGATTTCTCAATAAGGCTACACGGAGGTTTTTTTACAAAAGGGATATGGGGACTTATCACCTTGGGAGAAAAAATCGGTGGAAAATACGGTGACCACTCGACGATGTTATTGATAAGGGGAGTCATTGCTCTGTTTGTAATTATTTTATTTCTGCTGGTTTACTTCTGGAACCTAAAGGATGCTTATTGCTCTGGTTTGCAGATAGACAGAAGTGGTACATATACAGATATAAAAGAGGATTTGAGAAGATTTTACAGCATCAATTTTGCTTATATCGTGTTAATACCCATTGGTATAGCATTTTTATTTATTGTAGTAATGCCCATTGTATTCTCTGTGCTGACTGCTTTTTTAAATTACAACAGAGATCACCTGCCACCGGGAAAACTGTTGGATTGGGTGGGCTTAGCCAATTTTAGAAAGCTGTTTACGGTTCCTATCTGGTCCCATACCTTTTTTAAAGTGTTAGTCTGGACGATACTCTGGACCTTTATCGGAACAATGACCACCTATTTCTTTGGAATGCTCCAGGCATTGATTCTTAATCATCCAGTCGTACGCTGTAAGAATGTCTTTCGGACGATTCTCATTTTACCTTGGGCGATTCCACAGATGGTATCTCTGCTGGTTTTTAGAAACCTCTTAAACGGACAGTTTGGACCCGTGAATCAGGCTCTCTTAAATCTTGGATTAATTTCAGAGAATATTCCCTTCTTATCCGATCCGTTTATTGCAAAGCTTTCTATAATCATTGTAAACCTGTGGCTGGGTTT
The DNA here is from genome assembly GCF_033100115.1 of Anaerocolumna sp. AGMB13020. Taxonomy (NCBI): domain Bacteria; kingdom Bacillati; phylum Bacillota; class Clostridia; order Lachnospirales; family Lachnospiraceae; genus Anaerocolumna; species Anaerocolumna sp. AGMB13020. Next base: position 3,961,202 of record NZ_CP136910.1, read on the forward strand.
TCCAATCTTTATGGTTATGATGCTTGGCGTATTTGCTAATCTGGATCAGAGCCTCTTTGAAGCGGCAGCCATAGATGGGGCAAATAAATACCAAAGCTTTTTAAGGATTACCCTGCCATTGGTGTTCCAGGCAACAGCAGCGAACCTGATAATGAGTATGGCAGGTAATTTTAATGCCTTTGGAGCGATTTATTTCCTGACCCAGGGTGGTCCCAACAACCCGGATATGCAATTTGCGGGAAGCACAGATATCTTGATTTCCTGGATATATAAATTGACACTGAACCAACAAATGTATGATATTGCGGCAGTTATGAGCGTGCTGCTCTTTCTCTTCGTAGGTGCTGTTTCTTTCTGGAATTTCAGGAGAACCGTATCCTTTAAAGAGTTATAGGAGGGAAAGGTTAAAGGAAACTACTAAAATAATGAAAGGATGCCACGGAGGATTTTTCATCCTTTTATTTGTGGCAGTACTGCAAGCGAACTTGTGGTATGCAAGGGGTATAAGAATGAAGAAAAAGCTTACTGTATTTTTATTGCATGCGGAACTTATCCTGATGTCTTTTATCGTTCTGATTCCGGTTATGTGGATTATACTGTCCTCCTTTCAAAGAGGCAGCGGACCGCCGGTTGCAATAAACTTGAAGGGATTGACACTTGATAACTATAACCGGCTGTTTTCAGAAACCAGTTATTTTTTATGGTTCTATAATACCTTTAAAATTGCATTAGCCAATATGGTATTGTCCGTACTGTTAATTATGATAACTGCCTGGATAATGTCCAGATTCCTGTTCAGAGGCCGTAAAGCAGGATTAATGGCAATTATGATCTTATCCATGTTTCCTACCTTCTTGTCCATGACGGCAATCTACACCTTGTTTCTCACTTTGGGATTAGTGGGGAAATCCATATCCCTGATTATTGTATATGCAGTGGGAGCGATACCGTACAATACCTGGCTGGTTAAAGGATACTTAGACGGGGTGCCAAAGGCTATTGATGAAGCGGCTTATATGGATGGCTGTACCAGGTTTCAAACCTTTCGAAAAGTTATCCTTCCCATGTCAAAACCAATCATTACCTATTGCGCAGTATCTCAGTTTATGCTGCCGTGGATGGATTATATCCTGCCAAACATCCTACTGTCAGGGGACAGGAGCAGGACGCTTGCAGTTGGACTCTTTGCGCTGATAAACGGAAAAGAGAGCATCAACTTTACGGTATTCGCCTCAGGTGCTGTCTTAATAGCAGTCCCTATTACAATCATATTTATAATCTTTCAGAAATATCTGGTACAAGGGGTTTCAGCGGGAGCTGACAAAGGCTGATAATCTGAAAGTTCTATAAAAAGAAAAAAATAAGAGAAGCAGATTTTGTGCCGCCTTTGGCGGGAGAATGGAGGAAAATATGAAATTAAGAAAAATCCTTAGTATTTTACTGGTAGCAGTGATGCTTGCGGGAGTATTCGGTGGCTGCAGCAGAAACATTCCGACGGAACAAGAAGTAAACGAGACAGGGGGTCAGTCAGTTAACGGTTCGGAGAATCAGACAGACGCAAAAGGTACACAAGCCCCCGAAGTTCAGGGGGGCGGGGAAATCATACCGGAAGAAGGCGCTAAGCTGAACTTTTGGACTTTGTCTGGTTACCTGGAGTATGGTAAAGCAGTAGCTGAATTATTTGAGGAAAAATACGGGGTAACGGTTGAAGTTCAAGAGAATGGACTGGATTCTGTTAATAAGATGATGTTAGACGGACCTTCCGGTAATGGTGCGGATATATTCATGGCTGCACATGATTCCTTTGCAACGGCTAAAGATGCAGGGATTTTAGCAGAATTCAGTGAAACAGCGTCCGCTGTCGTAAAGGATAAAATAAACGAAACTGCTGTTAAAACGGTAACCTCAGAAGGTAAAATCTATGGTATCCCGGTTTCAATCGAAACGTATGCATTGCTTTATAATAAAGCGCTGGTAACAGGAGAACCGGCTTCCACCTTTGAGCAGATTAGAGAAGAAGCTTTAGCGTATAATAATGCAGGAGAGAATAAATTCTGGTACCTGACAGTTCCTACAGATGGTTATCCGGCATTTCCTTTTCTTAGTCTCTATGGTTTCCAACTTTTTGGAGCTGACGGTTCGGAGGGAGATAATCCGGGATTTGATACACCTGAATTCCTCAAAGGGCTGGAGACAATAGCATCTTTAAAAGAGATTATTCCTATTAAAGCAGATGACTTGAAAATGGAAACCATGTCACTATTAGAGCAGAATTTCAAAGACGGAAAAACAGCATATTATCCTATCGGACCCTGGCTGATTAAATCCTTAAAGGAAGAAAACATTGATTTTGGAGTAACAGTACTGCCAACCTTGGACGGAAAACCCATGAGATCCTTCAGTGCAGTTCAGAATGCTTATGTATCAGCATATACGAAATATCCCAATGCAGCAGAATTATTTGCAACCTTTTTGACCAGTGATGATGCGGCAGCACTTTTATATAGTAAATCCTATAAGATTACGGCCAACAAAGATATTATAAAAGTAGAAGGCTTAAAAGATGACGAACAGTTAAGAGTATTTTGCGAGGAATTCACCAAATCTGTTCCAATGCCTAGCACCAAGAGGATATCATATTACTGGACGATTGCCCAAAGTGTATTAAGTGCTGTATTTGATGGAACTCTGACACCGGAAGAGGGAGCCCAAAAGGCACAGAAGGATTTTGATGCCCTGGTTGCCAGTGAATAAGACCGGGTACAAGAAAACAATGAAAAGTGAGGAAAGTGCTATGTTATTTTCAGCCCTTATACATGACCCCAAAAGCGCACTGTCCTATGCCTATGATGAGAATACGCTGCATCTCAGGCTGAAAACGGCCCGAGGAGAAGTAAAAGAAGCCAAAGTGCTGGCAGTAGATCCCTTTAACTGGATTCCCAGAGGGGATGGTACACCGATATATGACTTTGATAAAAGCTCAGTGAAACATATTGCTATGGTAAAAGAGCAGGTGACCGCAAACCATGACTGTTGGTTTGCTGAAATACCTGACATCAACTGGAAGAGGACAAAATATTGCTTTGTAATCAGCAATGATACCGAAAAATACCAGATCGGAAGCCGTAGCCGCATACCCTATTCCGAAGAAGACGAGGTGCTCTACAACTTAAGCAACTATTATAATTATCCATACATTAATGAGGAGGACTTATACAAAGCACCGGAATGGGTGACGGAAACCGTATGGTATCAGATATTTCCGGAGCGGTTCTGTAATGGAACTCCTGGGGATGAAAGAGATGTCCTGCCTTGGGGAAGTGATGCCCTTGACGGCTATGACAAGAAATTCGGAGGAAATCTGGCAGGAATAATAGAAAAGCTTGATTATATAAAGGATACCGGATTTACTGGCATTTATTTAAATCCCATTTTTAAGTCCCCAAGCTCACATAAATATGATACAACAGACTATTATACTATAGATCCTGATTTCGGAGATAATGAAACATTTGGTCTACTGGTAGAGGAAGCCCATAAACGTGGCATAAAGATAATGCTGGATGCAGTATTTAACCATTGCGGCTTTCACCATCCATTCTGGCAGGACGTATTAAAGAATGGAATAAACTCCAGGTACTACGACTGCTTTTATATCCTTGATCCGGAAAAACCATATTATACCGGAGAACTAAGAAATGGTCAGCCTCAGGACTGCCCCAAAGAAGAACTGAACTATCGGACTTTTGCCTATGCTCAGACTATGCCAAAGTGGAATACCGGAAATCCTATAGCCCGGGAATATCTTCTTGATGTGGCAGCTTATTGGATAAATGAATATCACATAGATGCTTGGAGACTGGATGTATCAAACGAGATTTCCCATGATTTCTGGCGGGCATTCCGGAAGAAAATAAAAACCATTGATCCCGAGGTATATATTTTGGGGGAAAATTGGGATAATTCCTATCCATGGCTCCAGGGAGACCAGTTTGACGGTGTAATGAACTATGAATTTACCGCTCCGGTCTGGAATTTCTTTGGAACAGAGGAAAAAGGAGCTTTGAAGCTCCATGCCAAGGAATTCAAAGAAGCCATCAGCAGTCTCTTGACAGCTTATCCCAAGCATGTAACCAATAACCTCTATAACCTTCTGGACAGTCATGACACCGAACGCATACTGCATGTAGTTAAGGGTAATCAGGACATAGCAAAGCTGGCATACATATTCCTGATGACTTACCCTGGAACCCCCTGTATCTATTATGGAAGTGAAATCGGAATGGGAGGCGGAGAGCACAGTAACAGGCAGTGTATGATCTGGGAGGAAGAACGGCAGAATAAAGAACTTTATACTTTGATCAGAATCCTGATTCGCCTGAGGAAAGAAAAAGAAAGCTTTCGTACGGAAAACTTCCAATGGATTGAAGGAAACGCTTCTGCAGATACTATAATCTATAAAAAAACTACGCCTACGGAAACCCTCTATGTAGTGCTCCACAAGGAAGAAACCTCCGAGCTATTAAGTCTGCCGCAAGAATTAATCGGATTGGTTTGTCTGGATCCTATAAGTGCAAGTGAGGTAATCCTTGGTGAAAGTATTGAATTATTACCATATGACTTTAGATTGTATACTGTAAAGCATGGATAAATAATAAGTATAAGTGAATTTATGGAATATTAATGGGTAAGGGTAAGGATTAAGGGTTCAATCTGGATTTTGGCAAGGGGACGGTAAAATACGCAAAGCAGAAAAAACTTATGCTTCAATTCCAAGGCATAAGAAGTCCTAGTCTCTGAAAATTTTGTGCTTGACATATTATAAAACAGATAACTCGCTGCGCTCAAACAATCTGATTTATAATATAGCACAATATTTTCAGAGACAAGGACATCTAATGCCTTTCCATAGGCGCATTCGTTCTTTCTGCTTTGTGTATTTTACCTGAACTCTTTGGAATATATTCAAGAACTATCAGACGAGAAGTTTCAAGATACAACGATAAATGTCCAAATCTATTATAAAATAAAGTAGCAATGGAAAGATAAGCAGATGATTTTGAGTACTGTTTGGGAGTTTTGTATTGAGAGGTTCCTTATGACACTTAAGTGGCAGAAACTGCGTATAGGTTAAATTGTGCCACTGTCTGAGCGCACTAACAAAATATATTTATATAAGGTCACAGCGAGTTTGGCACAATTTCACCTGTCCTGAGCAGTTGCTGGCACTTTAGTGGAATAAGGAACCACGAACAACAAAACGCACAAACAGTACTCAAAATCATCGTCCGTCCCCAACCCCCCCCAACCCGCCCGAATCCTGCCACTGATTTATCAAATGAAAATAAACATTTGACTAAAACCTCTCCCTATGCTACAATACTTTTGTTGTAAGTTACTGGAACAATTTCAGAAAGGATAAGAATACCTCTGTCAGAGAGTATTCCGTGTAAAAGAGAAATGAATAGAACATTCAATCACAGCCAATTGAATAATGACTTTTTATACGGAATGTTTATGACCGTCTGATAATTATTGTTTCCTCAGCTTAACAGCTCTCACAATCAGTGCCGATGCTTCAAGGGCATTAGTATACCTTATTGCAGGTAAGGATATTATAATAATTGAATCACTCAGCTAGTGAACATTTTCCGGAGGGAAGATGTTTTTTTATTGCCCAAAAATAATTGAAGTGCACATTAAACGATAAGTTGAAGTAGGTTTTTGCATCTTCCCAATAGGAACAGTCATTTAATCAAGTAGTATGACCGGAAAAAAATATCAACTTATATTGTTGGATTTGAGAGGAGAATGTGTATGTTGGATATAAGAAATGTAACGATAACAAACCGAGAAGATAACAGATGTATTATCAAGGAGTTTAATTTTACCCTGAACCGTGGACAGAAAGCTGTAATCATAGGGGAAGAGGGGAATGGTAAGAGTACTTTATTAAAGTTTATTTATGACAAGACACTCATTGAGGATTATTGTGATTATACCGGACAGGTAACTTCTGGTGTCAGGTGCGGGTATCTAAAGCAGGAAGCTGATGAAGAATGGCTCAAGATGAGTCCGGCTGAGTATTTGAAAGAGGTTGATATTTATAGTATCCGGGATGAAAATATCTGGGCTTTTAATCCTGACCCGGTAATGATAGCATCGGAAGACCCCATAAAGAACTTGTCCGGAGGTGAGAGGGTAAAACTGCAGTTACTAAAATTACTGGCAGATGAACCGGATGTACTTCTATTGGATGAGCCGACCAATGATCTTGACATAGGATCACTTACCTGGCTGGAGGATTTTATTAACCGGACAGATAAGCCGGTTCTTTATGTATCTCATGATGAAACCTTGATAGAACATACTGCTAATGTTATAATTCATTTAGAGCAGTTGAAGAGAAAGACGGAACCTCATTATTCTGTTAGCTATATGTCCTATGATGAATATAAAAATCAGAGATCCTCTTCTCTGGCAAAGCAGGAAATGACTGCGAGGAAACAAAGAGAAGAGTATGAGGATAAAATGGATCGCTTCCGTCAGATCTATGATAAAGTTGAGCACCAGCAAAATGCCATAACCAGGGCAAATCCAGCCGGAGGCAGACTGCTTAAGAAGAAGATTAAGAGTCTTAAGTCTCAGGAAAAACGTTATGAGAAAGAGAAAGATGATTTTCTCGAAATACCGGATACGGAAGATGCCATTCTCTATGATTTTCCGGATACCATTAAGATTCCAAGAGGAAAACGAATTATCGAGTTCAAACTGGGAGAGCTAAAGGTAGGAGAAGGAACAGAGGAGAGAATTCTGTCCCAGGATATATACCTTCGTGTAATGGGACCGGAGCATATTGCTATCATTGGTGATAATGGTACCGGTAAGACTACTCTGCTTCGTAAGATTGCTGCAGAGCTCCTTAATAGAACGGATATTAAGGCTGCGTATATGCCTCAGAATTATGAAGAGGTATTAGATTACAAGAAGACTCCTATTGAATTCCTTACCACCAGCGGACAAAAAGAGGATATTACCAAAGCCTTCACTTATATGGGAGGCATGAAATTCACCAGAGATGAAATGGAACACACAATTGGTGAATTAAGCGGAGGACAGAAGGCAAAGCTTATTCTGTTAAAGATGATATTGGAAGGTGTTGAGGTTCTGATACTTGATGAGCCCACCAGAAATCTAAGCCCCCTTTCCAATCCGGTAATCAGAGGAGTGCTGGCCTCCTACAAAGGTGCAATTATAAGCGTTACCCATGATAGAAAGTATATGGAGGAAGTTGCGGAGAAGCTCTACAAGCTGACAGAAAAGGGTCTCATAGAAAAACTGAAGTAAGTGCTCTGCTACTATATAAAGTAACCACATACTTAAAGTATATTGTATTTATCCTACAAAAAATGAGGTCCTTTAACGCTCTGTAACAAAGAGAGGAGAGCAGAATGATAAATACGGTTGTGTTGGATATCGGGCAGGTACTTGCAGCCTTTCGATGGGAAGATTATCTGAGAGACTGCGGTTATGATACAATTACAAGAGAGAAGGTGGCGAAAGCCACCGTACTCTCCCGTTATTGGGGAGAGCAGGATAGAGGTGCACTTCCTGAAGCTGAGATAATCAGAGCATGTTGCGAATTAGACCCTTCTGTGGAAACGGAAATAAAGAAGCTGTTTGAAGATATCACAAAAACGGTAATTGAGTTTCCTTATGCAAAGGAGTTTATCAGAAAACTTAAGAATAATGGTTACAAGGTTTATTTGCTCTCCAATTATGGTGAAAGAAATTTTGCCTATGCGAAAGAACATTTTACCTTTATACCGGAAGCAGACGGTGGAGTTATTTCCTACGAAGTAAAATACATAAAACCAGAGCCTGAGATTTACGAATTCCTAATAGCCAAATATGGTTTTGAGCCTGCGGAGGCAGTATTTCTGGATGATTCGAAAGCGAATCTGGAAGGCGCTAAAAAGTTTGGCTTTCACACTGTGTTGGTAACAGAGCATGAGCAGGCACTCAGGGATCTGAGAAGTCTGGGAGTAAAGATATAAAGGCATGAAGACAAAGAGAAAACAAAAATATTCAACTTATAAAGCAATAGAAACAGTTTCCTGTTGCAGAAAGATTGGAGGAAAGTAGAATGAAAACAAGAAGAATCATTCTTTTAGTATGCATAGCCATGGCAGGTGTTCTGTTGATGTCCTGCCGTAAGGATAAAAAGGAAGAAGAACCGGTAGTAGTTACAGTGACACCAAGCCCTACAATCGAGGCAACTCCGGAAGTTTCACCGACTCCTGCAGTTACGGAAGAACCGGAGGAAGAAGAGGGAGAAGAGCTTACTGACCAGCAGGCTATAGAAAAAATAGAAGCTATCTTGGGAGAGGAAAACTATTACTTTGAATTACTGGACGATCATTTGAATGTAAGTGACAGATTATATTATATCTTTGAAGTGAGCGACGGTGTAAATGTAATTGAACCTAATATCATCGTGGATAAATTAAATGGTGAAGTACTCTGTTATAATAGCGATGGAACGACAGCACCATTTACGGAACATCCATTATATAATAAGGCAGGTTCTACGGAAGGTCAGGAGGAAAGTACGGAGGATAAGGGAATCGGGAAAGAGCAGGCCCTTAAGCTGTTAAGTGAGATACCTCATAAAACCCTTCAATTATCCAAGGAATTGAAGGAATATGTTATCATCTATGATGACTGGCCTTCTAATATTAAAGGGAATGAATGCTATGGTATTAATGTCCATGAAAAAGGGGATGCAAAAAATACTTTGGCAGGAGTATTTTATGTGGCATTAGACGGTAGTAAAATATATCTGTATGATACCGTAGAAGATAAGGAAATCGATATAACACCGAAGAAATAAATAATGGTTCAAGCAGAAGATAGTGGGTCAGAATAATTGTATAATTAAAAGCCGCTGCCATTTTAGTAAAAACTGTTGTAGAAATCGTTAACTTCATTGGAAATTACAAAACAAAAGTACTGTAAAATATATGTACTTATATGGAAGTTTTTATTTTTATGAAGTACTTAAGTATATTATAAAGGTGTAAGGAATCAATGAACCTTACACCTTTTTTCGTTACTAAATTTTATTGGTTCTATAATAAATGTTGGGGTATGTTGAAAAATATTGATGTGACCCCAATAAGTTAGACTTTATTGCGTAGTAGTTTATAATTGCTACGCAATTATTTATGCAGCCGTGAGGCTAAGCCTGTATTCCACAGGGCTCATCCATCCTAGTTTCTCTTTAATTCGTTTCTCGTTATAATACTTTATGTATTTGTCTATTGTCCCTTTTAGGTGCTCATAGCTGTAATAAATCATACCATAATACATCTCCTGTTTCATAATTCCAAAGAAATTTTCCATAACAGAATTATCATGACAGTTTCCTTTCCGGGACATACTTTGGAAGACTTTATTTTCTTTCAGAGTATAACTATAAGCCTTCATCTGGTAAGCCCATCCTTGATCCGAATGAAATGTACGCCTGTACTTACAATCGCTTGTAATTTTAATGGCTTCATTTAAAGCATTCATTATATTCTCGGCAGATGGTCGTTGTGAAACACCATAGCTAATTATTTCTCTATTACACATATCCATAAATGGATCCAGATAGAGTTTCTTGATAATTATTCGTCCTTTATCATCTATATCATAATACTTAAATTCAGAGGTGTCTGTTGTAATCTTTTGGTGTGGAATATGAGTTTCAAACCTCCTATGAATTCTATTAGGAGCAACCTTACCCACCTTGCCTTTATAAGAACTGTATTTACGACTTTTCCTGGTAAACGAAGTAACTTGAAGACCTAGCTTCTGAACAATTCGTTGAACACATTTCTTGTTTACAACGAGTCTCTGTTTTCTTAATTCTCCATAAATCCGACGATAGCCGAAATCCTTATTTTCCTTTCTAATTTCAAGGATTCGTTGTTCGAGATCCTTATTTGGCTTTTCTCTATCAAAGCGTTTTTGCCAGTACATATAGGTCGCTTTAGGAAAACCTGTGAATGCGAGAATATCTTTTAGTTTGAAGTCTCCTCGGAGGCTGTGGATGATTCTCGCTGTTTTTTCAGAAGAGCTTCCTCCTCTAAACGCAGCCTCCTCAGTTCTTTTAAATAGGTATTCTCTATTCTTAACTTGAGATTTTCATCTTCAAGTTTTTTTAAATACTCAGAATTATTGCTTGTAGCTTCGATATTTGTAGATTTGCTTTCTTTTGGCTCAGACACTTTGGAACGCCGCCCCTTTCGTTTGGTTCGTAAAGCATCAGGACCAGCAATTCTAAAATCATTTACCCACTTAGTAATTAAAGGTGGATTGTTTAAGCCAACTGATAGAGCCAACTCCTGATAAGAGACCTCTGTTGATAAATATAACTCTACCACATGAAGTTTAAATTCAAAAGCATATGTTTCGTTTTTCCTAGAACGCATTAATCCTCTATTACCTAATTCTTTATACGCATTTACCCATTTACGTATTGGTGTATTTGAAGAAAATCCATATTTCTTAGCTAAAAAATCAACTCCGCCCTGTTGTTTAAGATACTCTTCAACTATTTGTTTCTTAAATTCAAAACTATATTTTGCCATGAAAAAACTGACCTCCCAATCGTTAGATTTTTAGGTCTAACTTTTGGGGGTCAGTTCACATACTTCCAACATTGTTAAGTTTATATTAAAATACATCTATACAAAGCCTCTTATAGAATGAACGTCGTCCAAAACACACATTTTAAAAGGAGGTTTTATATAGATGCACTCTAATTGTACCAAGAATCTTTTAAATTTAGAAGATATTTTTATTAAAAAAATTGTTCATGGTGATCACCATGTTAGGGTATTTATTGAGACTAATCCTTCCTTTCAGACTTGCCCATCCTGCGGTAATCAAACCAAACGCATTCACGATTACCGTTACCAGCATATTAAGGATCTCCCTTTTCAGATGAAAGATACATACTTAGTCCTTAAGAAAAGGCGATATGTTTGTAAGTGTGGAAAAAAGTTTACTGAAAAATATCCTTTTCTTCCTTCTTATCAACGGCGTACTTTACGGCTCTCCTATAAGATTATTGACCAGCTCAGAAATCTCGTAAGTATCAAGTCCGTTGCGGAAGCTACGAATGTATCGGTAAGTACTGTTACTAGGCTTTTGGACACCGTTAGTTATCCTGCCCCCTCTCTTCCAGAATGCATATCCATTGATGAATTTAAGGGAAATACGGATGCCGGTAAATATCAATGCATTCTTACAGATGCCAGAAAACATCGTATATTAGACATCTTACCAGACAGAACGCAGAGCCACTTAAGTTCCTATTTCAGAGAAATGAATCGCGCGGAACGCTACCGCGTAAAATTCTTCGTTTGTGATATGTGGGAACCTTATGTAAATCTGGCAAAGGCATACTTCCCCAACGCAATCATTATCATTGATAAATATCATTTCATAAGATACGTTACATGGGCCATTGAAAACGTCAGAAAAAGGCTCCAAAAAACAATGCCTGCAAACTTAAGAAAGTACTATAAGAGAAGCCGTAGGCTAATTTTAACTCGTTATAAAAAACTAAAGGAAGAGAACAAAAAGGCCTGTGATCTCATGCTACTTTATAATGATGATCTAAGGAAAGCCCATTTTCTAAAGGAATGGTTCTATGATATTTGCCAGAACGAGAAATATTCCTATCAGCGAACAGCTTTCTGGGATTGGGTTAAGGCAGCTGAAAAATCAGGAATTCCGGAATTTGAAGAATGTGCAAAGACATACCGAAACTGGTCAGAAGGAATACTAAATGCCCTCAAGTATAAATACACGAATGGCCCCACCGAAGGCTATAATAATAAAATCAAGGTGCTCAAGAGAATATCTTTTGGAGTCCGAAACTTCAAACGTTTTCGGACAAGAATAATACACTGCTCTATTTGATTAGATTGGACGACGTAAAATTAAGAGGCTTATTTGGCATGCCCAGAAACATCAATTATAGATGTAATTACCAAAATAGCTCTAAATATAGCAATGGAGCGGGATTCAAAGAATCCCACCCCAACTATTGACACAGAGCCATTTTATTTTCGTTAATTTCATGTTACCGAAAGCTGAATATAAATTACTATCGGGAAAGATGGGTAGTGCTGCAGTCATATAGTATTATTATTCATCTTACGATGCATCTTGTTCTATACATAACTGGATTATAGCGTATTACTCACCGAAAGCCTGGTTTAAATCGTAGATCAAATCCTCTACGTGTTCCGTTCCAATAGAAAGACGAATGGAATTCGGTTTGATACCCGATGCTAGCAGCTCTTCTTCATTCATCTGGGAGTGAGTAGTGCTGGCAGGATGGATTACCAGTGATTTTACATCTGCAACATTGGCAAGGAGAGAGAAGATTTCCAACTTATCAATGAACTCAGTAGCTTCTTTTGCACCGCCTTTGATTTCAAAGGTGAAGATAGAACTTCCACCATTAGGGAAATACTGATTGTATAGATCGTGGTAAGGATTATCCTTAAGAGAAGGATGATTTACCTTTTCTACCTTTGGATGCTTTGCCAGGAACTCAACAATTTTTAATGTATTTTCCACGTGGCGTTCCACACGGAGGGAAAGGGTCTCAAGTCCCTGCAGGAAGAGGAAGGAGTTAAAGGGACTGATGCATGCTCCGGTATCTCTCATAAGGGTAACTCGAATCTTTGTAACATAGGCAGCGGCACCTACTGCTTGGGTGAATACTACGCCATGGTAGCTGGGGTTAGGTTCTGTAAGATAAGGGAATTTACCGGAAGCTTCCCAGTCAAACTTACCGGAGTCGATAATCACACCACCGATAGAGGTTCCGTGTCCTCCGATGAATTTGGTTGCTGAATGGACTACTACATCGGCACCATATTCAATGGGGCGGAGGAGATAAGGTGTAGCAAAGGTGTTATCAACGATTAAAGGAATCTGGTTATCGTGAGCTACCTTGGCAATGGCGGCAATGTCAATAATATTGGAATTGGGATTGCCAAGGCTTTCAATAAAGATAGCTTTTGTATTCGGTCTAATGGCTTTGGCAAAACCGTCCTTTTCATCAGGGTCCACAAAGGTTGTGGTAATACCGGATTCTTCAAGGGTATGTGCGAATAAGTTATAGGTACCGCCATAAATAGTCACTGCAGATACAATATGGTCTCCGGCATGGGCTATGTTTGTGATAGCATAATGAATGGCAGCAGATCCGGAAGCTGTTGCAAGTGCGGCAATCCCTCCTTCAAGTGCAGCAATTCTCTGCTCGAATACATCTGAGGTAGGATTCATAAGACGGGTATAGATATTCCCTCCTTCTGACAGACCGAATCTTCCGGCTGCCTGCTTTGCATCTGCAAAGACATAGGATGAGGTCTGGTAGATGGGTACACAACGAGCATCAGTAGCGGGGTCGGGATTCTCCTGGCCAACATGAAGCTGCAGGGTTTCAAAATGATATTTGCGCTTTTCTGACATAAAACTCCACCTTTCATTATTGTTTATAATATGAAACACGCAGTTAACAGTAAAGACATTTGAGATAGCGAAATGAATTCATTATTAACTGCGAGTTATATATAAGCTGATTTAAGCTGTTAACTGCTTCCAAATATAAAATACTGATTTATCTTAAGGTTTTTTATATTTGGAAGCAGATAAGACTTAAATCCACCTTATAATTAATTGTAAAAAATACATATCGTTGTATCCATTTAACCTGTTTTCAGAGTATACTGCAAAGGGTTGCGGTATGCAAGAGAACGGTGTGATATAACGCAAGCTGGTTTACAATAAGTAGGTTAAATTATATAATCATTACCTGTCATACTGTTCTGCTTATCCACAAGATCTGCCAGAGTAATATTATCAACGACATTATTGATGGCTTCATACATCTGTTTCCATACGTCCAGGGTTGCACATTGTCCGCTTCTGGTACAGGGGTCTGCATCATCCTCCAAACAACTTACTGGAGCAAGGCTTCCTTCGATAAGCCGTAAAATACTGCCTACAGTATATTCTTCAGGAGCTTTGGCAAGACGATAACCTCCCTGTGCACCGCGAATACTTTTTACAAAACCGGCTCGGCTGAGTTGAGTAATAATCTGTTCCAAATATTTATCTGAGATTTCCTGTCTAGCAGAAATGCTCTTGATTGTCACGTATTCACCAGTATTATGAAGAGCCAGATCCAGCATAAGGCGCAGAGCATAGCGGCCTTTTGTTGATATTTTCATAGGTACCTCCTTCATGATAAGTTACTATACCCTATATTAACATTGGAATAGTAGGATTTCAAGGTCTTTTGCAAAATATTATAATCTGTAATTTAAATTCCATACATTTTTAGCGTCAACATTCTATATAATTAATAAATAAGGTATTTTTCTGTCCATAACGGTTAAAAATGTTTTCTTATATATCCTATACTTGTTTTATTTATATTGCAAGAATATTTATTGATTAATGAATTATTTGATGATAAAATTAGCTTATAAGTGGAATTTTGTTTTTTCTATATATAATTAGTTCAACTTTTAGAACGACCACAAAAATGCAATCAAGGAGATGATTCCATGGGAGAACATAATAACACAAAGGAAGGAAATGAACTTGCCTGCAGGCATGAAGGACAGCTTGTCCCAGCGGATAAGAAGGAAATAGCGGGAGTTATTAATGCAGATACCTGCAAGATGCTTATAAGAGAAGCAATTGATAGTTTGAATTATTCTTATACCCCTTACTCAGGATTCAAAGTAGGTGCGGCTCTTTTGTCTAAGAGTCTGAAAGTGTATAAAGGCTGTAACATAGAGAATGCTTCCTTTACTCCAACGAATTGTGCTGAAAGAACAGCATTTTTTAAGGCAGTAAGTGAAGGAGAGAAAGAATTCATGGCAATAGCCATAGTTGGTGGCAAGAATGGGGTGCTGACCGATTACTGTTCACCCTGTGGTGTATGCAGACAGGTCATGATGGAATTCTGTAATCCGAAGAATTTTCTTATAATTCTTGCGAAATCAGAGCATGATTATTGGCTGTATACTTTGGAGGAATTGCTGCCTTTAGGTTTTGGACCCTCGGATCTGGAGAAATAATTGAATTATAATAGAGTCTGCTTCGCCGCAAGTTTTAAATTTTTTTAATTTTTAGAACAAAACAGATAAAAAGTGCTTGACAAAATAAGCCTGTCCAAATATAATATAAAAGTACCTGTTGAGAGACATGTACGAATGGGATCTTAGCTCAGCTGGGAGAGCATCTGCCTTACAAGCAGAGGGTCATAGGTTCGAGCCCTATAGGTCCCATTTTTATGAAAAAGCAAAGAAAATTTAAGTCATAATCATAATGTTTATAGACTGAAGGCATTTGCTCATATATGGCGAAGTAGCTCAGTTGGCTAGAGCATGCGGTTCATACCCGCAGTGTCGGCGGTTCAAATCCGTCCTTCGCTATTAAAAAGATTGTCTTACTGACAGTCTTTTTTTGTAATATAAATAATACAAAATATATAAAGGAGTAATTGCACCAGGCGTTTTCTTAACGTTTAGGTGCAATCAGATAGATATGAGAATAGGATCAGGCTATGATGTTCACAGGCTGGTTGAAGGCCGTGACTTAATCATCGGAGGCGTTAAAATTCCTTATGAAAGAGGACTTTTAGGACATTCTGATGCAGATGTATTAACCCATGCAATTATGGATAGTCTCTTAGGTGCAGCAGCTTTGGGAGACATTGGAAAGCATTTTCCGGATACGGAGTCCAAATATAAGGGAGCTTCCAGTCTGGAGCTTTTGGCGCGGGTGAAAGAGTTACTGGAGGAGAATTTTTATCTCATTGAGAATATTGATGCAACAATTATTGCACAGCAGCCCAAAATGGCTCCTCATATTGAAGCGATGAGAGAGAATATATCCAAAGTACTTGGAATAGAAATAAATCAGATTAACATTAAAGCTACCACAGAAGAAGGACTTGGATTTACCGGAGAAGGTCAGGGAATCTCCAGTAATTCCATATGTCTGTTAACTTCAGTTGCAGACTACCGTTATGATGAGAGAACCAGGGTATTTGGTGAGGAAAGCAGTGGTGGGTGCAGTGGCTGCAGCGGTTGCTCGAAGAACAAATAAGAGATTTGTTTAAGATACCGTTGCAGGGAAAGCAGGTGAAGAATGGAGTACAAAATATATACTTCTCTGGAGGAAGCAAAAGAAGACGGAAATGAAAATGTCAGAGAGGATGTTTACCGGCTGTGGCAGGAATGCTTCGGGGATTCAATCTCCTATACAGACTTTTATTTTGAGTGGGTAGTTCCCTATAATCGCATCTTTACTCTCTACAAAGGGGACAAGTTATGTTCCATGCTTCATCTTAATCCATATACCTTCGAAATCTGGGAGGTAGAGGTAAAAGCAGATTATATCGTAGGTGTGGCTACAAAAGCGGAGGAAAGAAGAAAGGGTTATATGGGATTATTGATAAAGGAAGCCCTGGATGCAATGTATCAGGAGGAAAAACCATTTACCTACCTGATGCCGGCGGCAGAGAGTATCTACTATCCCTATGAATTCAGAAGCGTTTATTTTCAGGAAGACTGGATCCGTAAAATGAAGCAATATGGTCAGAATGGCAAAGAGAATACAGAAATCCAAGTGGTGAAGCTGGGAATGTCGGACCTGGAGGAAAGAAGAATACTTACTGAATTTACCGAGGAACTGCTTAAGAAATACCATAAATATTATGTCTTAAGAAGCAGAAAGTATTATGAGAAGCTTTTAATTGAAATGGAAAGCGGACAGGGTAGCATCGCAGTTATCAAAAAGGATGGAATACCTGTAGGTTATGCGGCATATATGTTAGAAGATGGCCTGCAAATTGCAGAATGTCTTTATGAGCCGGATTTTGAAAAAGAAGTCTTTCAATGCCTTTACCAAGAATTTTCTTCTCATTTAAGAGAGAAGGTTGAGCCCTTTAAACCATCCATTATGATACGTATTGTGAACTTAAAGGTTTTTCTGGAAGGGTTAACGGCTTCCGAAGAAGTTGCCCTTATAATAGAAGCCAAAGATGACAGAATTACCTGTAACAACAAAAAAATGCTGCTGACACTTAATGAAGATGGCGGTTGTGTTGTTGATTCAGAAGAAACACCTCATCTGTACGGAGATATCGGAGACCTTACAAGTCTGTTCTACGGGCAGTTAGGTGTTCAGGAAACAAAAGCGCTGATACAGAGTGAGAAGAAGGAGGAGGTTATGAAGCTCCTTTCGAAAATAAACCTGTATAAAGATGTTTTTATTAATGATGTTGTATAATTGCAATTGACATTTTTACCGCTTTTGCATAGAATGGTATATAGATTAATGAAACAAATATTAGCTATTAAATATAGAAAAAAAGCTATGAACAGAAAAGTAATCCGTAGGAAGGCAGCAGAGATAGGATGTCACCGGCTGAAAGCATCCTTTACCTGATTTCGGATAAAGTGCATCTGGGAGCTGATTAGGTGAGACCATGGGTTTAGCTTAGTCCGGTATAGGCCGTTATCCGATTAAGTGTGCAGAATATATATAAGCTGCATAATAGAGTGGAACCGCGGAATAACTTCGTCTCTAATTAGAGACGAAGTTTTTTTATTGGCTGGAATTTCGCCTGGTAACATAAAAAGCTCAGTTGAGACTTTTTCTTTTGTTTTAGAATATAATATTTAATGCATAATAAGTTTATCAGATGGATTCAAATTTAGGCTTACGGAGGATTCTCACGTATATGGTTCTTTGACTAGGATGGGTTCTGACAGTAATGGTACTTTGTTCTACATAGATAGTACAACAGATAGTTAGAGTTTCTATTATAAGGTATTGAAAAGGAGGAAGCAAATGGGTATCATAAAATATATTAAAAGTGAAATTGAAATAATCAAAGAGAGAGATCCCGCCATCCGTACACCTCTGGAGGTATTCCTGTATCCAAGCTTTAAAGCAATTATAAGATACCGTATAGCAAATAAACTCTATAAGCATAAACATTATTTCCTGGCCAGATGGTATTCACAAAGAACAGCCAGGAAGACAGGTATCGAGATACATCCCGGTGCAACTATTGGAAAAGGGCTGTTCATTGATCATGGTCACGGTGTGGTCATAGGTGAAACCGCTATTATAGGAGATAATGTTACTTTATACCAGGGCGTGACACTGGGGGGTACCGGGAAAGAAAAGGGAAAAAGGCATCCAACCATCGGAAATAATGTCATGATAAGTGCCGGTGCTAAGATACTCGGTTCTTTTACCGTAGGTGAGAACTCCAAAATTGGAGCAGGTTCTGTTGTATTATCAGAGGTGCCGCCAAATTCTACAGTTGTAGGCGTGCCCGGACATGTAGTAAAACGGGATAATATGAAGGTTCCGAGAGAAGATATGGATCAGATACATCTTCCCGATCCAGTGTTTATGGAACTCCTTAGCCTGAAATCAGAAAACATTAAATTAACAGAGGAGATCAAACAGCTCCAATTGAATTTTCAGCTGATGGAGGCACTTAATAACAGGCCTAAAGATGAAATATCCTTTGATAACAGTATGCTTTAAGAATTATTCGAAAGAGCTTTAGATAGATTATCAATAGTACTACAGGTAATGGAAGCACCCTGATTTATGGCCCTACAGCATCTGAAATTGGATGCTGAAGGTATTGTGAGCAGGTGTGATATAAATGAAGAAATACAAATATTATTATCCGGGAAGTGAATGGATATACAGAAAAGAGGTTATCATGAAAATCTATAATACCCTTACGAAGAAAAAAGAAGAATTTGTTCCTTTGGAAGAAGGCAAGGTGAAAATGTATGTCTGCGGTCCAACAGTGTACAATCTGATACACATAGGAAATGCCAGACCTATCATTATTTTTGACACGGTAAGACGTTATTTTGAGTATAAGGGCTATGAGGTGAATTTTGTATCAAACTACACAGATGTGGATGATAAAATAATAAAGAAAGCGATTGAAGAAGGGGTATCTGCTTCTGAAATATCCGAACGTTATATCTTAGAACTAAAAAAAGACGTGGAGAGACTGAATGTAGAACCGGCCACCTATAATCCCAAGGCCACAGAAGAAATTGAAGGGATGGTTGAGATGATTACCTCCCTTATTGAAAAAGGTCATGCATATGAAAAGAATGGTACGGTATATTTTCGTACCAGAAGTTTTGAGGAATATGGCAAGCTGTCCAAGAAAAACATTGATGATCTGGAAGCCGGTATCCGTATAGCTGTAAGCGAAGAGAAAGAAGATCCTATGGATTTCGTACTTTGGAAACCTAAAAAGGACGGAGAACCCTTCTGGGAATCTCCCTGGAGCCAGGGCAGACCCGGATGGCATATTGAATGCTCTGTGATGAGCAAGAGATATCTTGGGGAGCAGATTGATATTCATGCCGGCGGAGAGGATCTGGTATTTCCTCATCATGAAAATGAAATAGCTCAAAGTGAAGCCTGCAACGGCAAGGAGTTTGCAAAATACTGGATGCACAATGCCTTCTTAAATATTGATAATAAAAAAATGTCCAAATCAGCCGGAACTTTCTTTACCGTAAGAGAAATCACGGAGATTTACGATCCTCAGGTGCTTCGTTTCTTTATGCTGAGTGCCCATTACAGAAGTCCTATTAATTTCAGTCAGGAGCTTATGGAGTCTTCTAAGAATGCACTTGACAGAATACTTACGGCGGCAGCTAATCTTAAATATCTGATAGATAATGCAGGTAAGGTGGAAAGTGCAACGGTTGCAAGTGTCAGCGGAACTTCCCTGCAACAGGGAGAAGAAGAGCTGATTGCAGATATAGAAAAGCATCAGGAGAAATTTGAAGCGGCCATGGAGGACGATTTCAACACAGCTGATGCAGTAACAGCTGTATTTGAAATTGTAAGAATAGCAAATACCAATGCAAGTTCTGCGTCATCAATGTTATTTCTAAAGGCAGCACTTGATAAAATCACACAGCTCCTGAACGTACTTGGAATTAAAGCTTTAAAACAGGAAGAACTGCTGGCAGAAGAGATAGAGCAGTTGATTCAGGATCGTCAGGATGCCAGAAAAGAGAAGAATTTTGCAAGAGCGGATGAGATAAGAAACCTCCTGCTTGAGAAGGGTATTGTACTGGAAGATACAAGAGAAGGTGTAAGATGGAAAAGAGCGTAGACAATGGCTTGATCAGTATCTTAAAGGAGACTTTCTCGCTTCCGGATACGGATCTTAAGACGTATTCACCTTTAACCCTTGCATTTATCGGAGATGTAGTATACGATTTAATTATCAGGACACTGGTAGTAGAGCAGGGAAATGCTCCGGTGAACAAGCTTCATAAGAAGGTGAGCAGTATGGTTAAAGCTTCTGCCCAAATGGAGCTGTTTCATCGTGTTGAGGACATGCTTACAGAAGAGGAGCTGGTGGTGTACAAAAGAGGACGTAATGCCAAATCCTTTACCACTGCCAAAAATGCCAGTATAACAGAGTATCGTACTGCAACAGGCTTTGAGGCGCTGATTGGATATCTGTATCTGGACGACCGTCTTAACCGTGCCCTTGCTATTGTAAAGACAGGAATTGAAAGAGGAAGTGCAGAAGAGAGTGAAAAGGCATAATACTCTTAACCTGTAAAAGCTGATAGAGGTATGTGTCAGTTGAAAGGTCGGGTTAAAAGCATGACTTGAGCTGTTTATAGACATGAAGCGGTGGTTTATACTATCCCCTGAGTGTAGTTTAAATAAATATAAGAAAAGAAGAGGAATACATGAGATACGAGGAACTTACCATTGAAGGCCGTAATGCTGTAATAGAGGCATTTCGTGCCGGAAAAACCATCGACAGACTGTTTATATTAGATGGCTGTCAGGATGGCCCTATAAAGTCCATCTTAAGAGAAGCAAAAAAAGGTGACACAATTATAAACTATGTAAAAAAAGAAAGACTTGACCAGCTTTCAGAGACAGGAAAGCATCAGGGTGTCATCGCTTATGCTGCAGCTTATGAATATGCAGAGATTGAGGATATTCTAAATGCCGCCAAGGAAAAAGGTGAGCCTCCTTTTATAATCCTTCTGGATGGAATAGAAGATCCCCACAACTTAGGCGCAATTATCCGTACGGCTAATCAGGCAGGGGCTCATGGCATTATAATACCCAAGAGAAGGGCGGTAGGACTTACAGCCACAGTTGCCAAAACCTCAGCAGGTGCAATCAATTATACACCCGTAGCGAAAGTAACAAATCTGGTTGCCACCATAGAAGAATTAAAGGAACAGGGTCTCTGGTTCGTATGTGCTGATATGGAAGGTGAAGTAATGTACAAGCAGAATCTGAAAGGGCCAATTGGACTTGTTATCGGAAGTGAAGGAGAAGGAGTTGGAAGACTGGTAAAGGAAAAGTGTGATTACCTGGCGAAGATTCCAATGTTTGGAAATATTGATTCCCTAAATGCGTCTGTTGCTATGGGAGTTCTCTCTTATGAAATTGTAAGACAAAGAATGGCTTAAATGAATGAAAAATCTCCTGAAAGAGCTTTAGACGAGCTTTTTCAGGAGATTTTTCATTATAAGGCGGGGATTTAAGAGTAAAGAAAAAACGAGGAATATATTCTAGTCTGTTATGGTATTGGCATACTGTTCATTGATTTTTTTGAGCAGATAACGTTTCTTATATTTTATTTGACTGTATGCAGTTATTTTCTTGATATAACTATGATTGATTACGCCGCCTATTGCTCCTACAATAGGAGTTCCCTGAATGAATTTGGCGGTTAGGAGAGCCTCTGAGAAGCAGGAGGAGGCGGCTTTCATTTCCTTTTTTATATTAAGAGCAGGAACATTTCCATTCTCAATAGCATAAGCCAGTTGGTCGATACGCATATTTAATTCCCTTTGTTCTTTTCCTTTTAAGAGGGAGGCTTGAATTAAAAGCAGCAGATATGCTTTCTCTTCCTCTTTCTCATTGGTGAAACCATAACTTAAGGAGATTTCGTTTATTGATTTTATAATGAGGCCCAGAAATACCGGTATATCCGGAAGTCCGATGCCAAATAAACCAAGGACACTTCCCTCAACAGCAGAGAAAGCAGAATTAAAACGACTGGAATTAAGAGAAGGGTTATCCAGATCTTTGATATGTTTTTTTGTCAATTTCTTGTTCATGGCCTGGTTGTTGATGTCGTAATCCACCAGTATGCTGTTTTTGTTATAGGTCTTTTCAATAACATCAATTCCTTTTTCGTAGATCAGTTCAAAGGCTTTAAAAAAAGCTTTATCCAAAGTATTCTTTAAATTTGCGGGTATTTTATCCCGAACCTTATCAAGGAGAGGATTTATTTTCTGATTCAAATAGGTGTTGTCCTTACCTTGTAAGAATAGTTCTTCTTTTTTATTGATTTCTTTAATCTGCTCCTCTAATAAATGCTTCATAAGCTTATCCTTTCTTTTATTACGGTCTGGGTTTCTAGTAATCCATTATATGATAATAACGATAATATATAAATACTTTCTGTTAAATTCTAATATATTATTAATTTTTCTGTTTTATAAAAGAAAATGATAGTGGTTTAATAACTCAATTATATTCATTTGATCAAATAAAAGAATAAATAACTGGAAATTCTCCAAATCCTATGATATACTGGTAATTATTAATATAAAATACAAAAATCAAGGAGGTGGCTATACATGAAAAGCTTAGTATTTCGTAGCGTTGAGAGTAATGTAATAACGGAGGTAATGCTGATTGAATTACAAAAAAGGAGCAGATGTATTGCCGGACCAACTGTTAAAGGAAGTACAGCAATACGCTGAAGGATGCCTTGTATATATTCCGAAGCGAAGCAGCAAGGCACAATGGGGATGCATTAGTGGCACCCGTGAATGGATTGATAAGAGAAATGAAGAAATAACCTGTTTATTCAGACAGGGAGAACCGGTTAAGAATTTGTCGGAAGAATATCATCTGAGTGAAGATACCATCAGAAAAATTATATATAAGAGAAATCAGATATAATCATTCTTACCCTGGCTTACAAAGGAAAACTATGAGATAATACAGTTGACCGGTCGATTCCAACAGGAAAGGGGATGGTTATATTGAACAACAAATTAGAGGTGTTTAAACTCTAAGGAGTAGGAGAGGTATTGCTTAAGCAATTAGGCAGTACCTTTCTTTTCGTGTTAGAAGCAATTATAAGGTTTAATAGTTATATTACCAAGAAGCATAAAAGGAAGTTTAAAAGAAGTACAAAAAGAAGCATAAAAGGAAGGTATGCATCCAGCTTATCTGGTTGCTATTTCCTAAGGCCTGTGCTACACTGATTGTAAAATAGCAATCATTATAGACATTTTCAAACAGACCAGGGGAGGTTACGACAAAATGCCTGATAAGATATGGGATCAGTTGAGTGACGATGAAATCATTTCTATGATTCATGGCGGGGATTCCTATGCAATGGACTTTATGCTCACCAAATATAAAAGTCTGGTGAAAAACAAAGCAAAGGCTCTTTTTTTAATTGGCGGGGATAAAGAGGATTTAATACAGGAGGGCATGATAGGTCTCTATAAAGCTATCAGAGACTATGATACGGATAAAGACAGTACCTTTTACAGCTTTGCTGACCTTTGTATCTCGAGGCAGATTTACACCGCAATCAAAGCCTCCAATCGAAAGAAAAACATTCCTTTGAATACCTACGTCTCATTATACGCACCTGCTTACAGTGAGAATGCAGATCAGGACGAGAAAGAAACCCTGGCTGATATCATGAGTCAAAATAAAATTTCAAATCCTGAAGAATTAGTTATTGACAAAGAGAGTACAAGTATGTTAGAATATGAACTCGTAAGGCATTTAAGTCAGTTTGAAAAAACAGTTTTGGATTTATATTTGCATGATTATTCTTACCTTCAGATAGCAGACAAATTAAAGAAAGAACCAAAGTCAATTGATAATGCATTGCAGCGAATTCGTTTGAAGCTGAATACAGTTTTGAAGGATTTGTATTAAATAAATAACTGCCCCCGTAGCTCAGTCGGTAGAGCGTTACCTTGGTAAGGTAAAGGTCTCGAGTTCAAGTCTCGTCGGGAGCTCTCAAGAAAACCTGGTAAATTCAAGGGTTTGAACGGTTTTAAAAAGTTAAAAGGCATCCATTAACGGGTGCCTTTTTTATGCCTTGGTAACTGTTTGGTTTTGCTTATTTTATCTGATTCTTTTTGGCTGGAGCATAGATGTCATTGTGGTGCTTGTCTGAGTGTACCCCAGTTGAGCTGATACGATTCTAAGATCAACGTCTTCTGGTATAAGCATAGTACCAGTGTGCCTTGTTCTAAGCAATGGATATGAAGGATTTGAAGGATTCATCCTCAACGGTTGCATTATATTTGTGGATAATATCCTTAAAAATCTGATAAGGTGTGGATATATTCATTTACTTATCGTTTCGCCGGATAAAGATATAAATATATTCATTTGCTTGCCGTTTCGCGGGAGAAAGATATGGTTCGTATCCTGCTAGTTTTTACCTTCACAACTTTCCATTGATTGCCCAGTTTATTTGTGTTGATATTGACATTACAAGTATAGTGTGTAATCGTATATATAAACCACTGAATGTGCGAATGCATTGCAGGTGGTGTTTTTATTTGGATGGATATATAAAAATCCATATTTGGTAGAACTTGCCAATTCGTTAAGAATACCTGCGCCATGATTACTTAATGTAGCCATGACCTGCTCTGCAAATTTATTATCTATGAGTCTTCCTACGCATGAAGGAAGGCTTTTTATGTCGAGTTTTGAAATATAAATGAACAAAGCATGAAAAAAAATCATATATTTGAATAAAACAAGATTCGTTTGAGACTTTTCCATAATATCTTCAATAAGGTAATTGATTGGTTTGTTTATCTTACCTGAGTATTATGAAGGAATTGGACTGCTTACTTGGAATATTTATATCTCTTTTTTGGACATCTGAAAAAAATATTTTTTATCTAATCTGATATTATCTTACCATCTCTTAGAATAATAGTCTATTCATTTTTGGGGTATGCTTTATACTAAAGGTATACTAAAAGGGAGGTAAACAATATGTTGAGTATTGAACGTGCAGATGTACAGGATGCTAGTGCAATCACAGAAATTAAAATAGCAGCATATAATCAAGAAGTTAATACATATTTGGGGAGAAATGGAGGCCCGCCTGGTTATGATAGTATAGAATCACAAATTTTCATAATAAAAAACTTTATTTCCTATAAAATCATATTGGATAGCCATATTATAGGAGGATTCTTTCTCATAACAATAGATAAAGAAACAATGCGTTTTGAAGACTTTGTTATTAATCCGATCTATCAAGGAAAAGGATATGGATATAGAACAATGGAATTAATTGAAGAAAATTATAGGGATATCTTAGTATGGCAACTTTCAACACCAGTTTTCAGTAAAGTTAATCAATACTTATATGAGAAATTTGGATACACCGAAGTGTCCAGAGATGACAATGAGATAGAGTACATAAAGAGAATAGTAACTTGATCGACTTAATAGTTCACTACCAGCTATCAATTCAGTTGGTAGTTTTTTATACCAAGAATTAAAAGTGGATAACATGGGCAATGATAATAATTAAACACAATTAAATAGATTAAAATTATATTGCAAGATGCCGAATGTTGTGCTATATTATTTTTAAAGATTTACAACTAACAGATATGACTTCTCAAATACTGAATATGAATCATACTGGATGAAGTTGTGATGCTGACTGTAATATAAATTAAAAATATGTAGTGTGAGGTGGCTGATATATGAGACTTGGTTTTAAAATAGGTGCTAGATTTCTAAAATCAAACATAGGGCAGACTATACTGATAATCTTAGGAATCTCCATAGGTGTTTCGGTACAGATTTTTATCGGTTCTCTTATTCAGGGACTCCAAAAAAGTCTGGTGGATAAAACAATTGGAAATGCATCACAGATAACCGTTACAGCGGATGCAGCAGACAAAAAAATAAATGATTATGATGAAATTATTAAATTGATACAATCGGCGGATAAGGATATTACTACCATAGCTCCTGTCTCCGATCATCCGGTCTTTCTTGATAGAGAAGAGGATGCGGCATCATTGCTTTTAAGAGGATTTGATTTAGCAAGTGCAGATGAAATCTATGATCTGAAAAAGCAGCTGGTAGAGGGGAGTATGCCTGAAGGAAGAAATGAAGTTATTCTTGGAACGGATATAAAGGATAAATATGGCCTTCATACCGGAGAGGATGTCAAAGTCATTACACCGGAGAAAGAACTGATTACACTGAAGATAAAAGGCTTTTATGATTTGAAGGTGAAATCTATTAATACGACCTGGGCAATTACAAATCTTGAGACTTCTCAGGAAATATTTAAAGAAGTTGGAAAAATTACTTCTATAGAAATTCAGGTGGAGGATTCAGCGGTATTTTCGGCAGATATCATAGGTAATAGCATAAGTACTGCCTTACAAGGAAGGGATGTTTCCATAACGAACTGGAAGGAACAGAATGAGCAGCTGCTAAGTGGGTTGAAAGGTCAGAGTATATCCAGTTATATGATACAGATATTCGTACTTATATCTGTTGTGCTTGGAATAGCCAGTGTTCTTGCTATATCGGTATTGCAGAAATCAAAGCAGATAGGCATTTTAAAAGCCATGGGTATGAAAAACAGGATGGCGTGTTATGTTTTTCTCTCACAAGGGATTATTCTTGGAGGCTTCGGAGCGGTGTTGGGAATTGTTCTTGGTCTCGGCTTATCCTATGGATTTAGTACCTTTGCATTAAATCCTGATGGTACCCCAATCGTTGCATTATATCTAAACAAAGGATTTATTAGTATATCTGTATTGGTGGCATTGCTGTCTTCCGTAGCGGCTTCCTTACTGCCGGCTGTAAAATCATCCAGATTAAATCCAGTAGATATTATACGCAATAATTAATGAAACCAGGAGGTAAAAGATGAAGCATGTTATGGAATTAAAAAATATCAATAAAATATACGGCTCAGAAATCCAGAACCAGGTACTTTATGATATTAACTTAAATATAGAAAAAGGATCCTTTAATTCGATTATCGGACAGTCAGGAAGCGGAAAAACAACTCTTCTTAATATTATGGGAACCCTGGACCAACCTACTTCTGGTGAGATTCATGTAAATGGTCTTAAGATCAATAAGCTGCCGGTTAATCAACTGGCCGAAATTCGTAACAGGACCATCGGATTTATTTTTCAGTTTCATTATCTCCTGCCTGAATTCACTGCCTTGGAAAATGTACTGATGCCCTATGAGATACAGTATGGAAAAGGAGGGAAAAAAAGAAGGAGTGAAGCCGAGGAGTATCTGGAGCTGGTTGGGCTTAAAGATGTTATTAACAATCCTTCCTCCAAAATGTCCGGCGGCCAACAGCAGAGAACTGCAATTGCAAGGGCTCTGATGAATTCTCCGGAGATTATTCTGGCTGATGAGCCAACTGGCAATCTGGATTCGGATTCTGCAGAGACAATATATGAACTTCTTCGCAAGATCAATGGAGAAAAAGGAACCACTTTTGTTATTATTACCCATGACAACAGAATAGCAGAGAAGACAGATCGTATTATTGAAATAAAGGATGGCAGAATTGTAACCGATACGAACAGGATATGATCCTGTTCGTATCGGTCAGGTTTCAGGTATAAGCCTTTCTGACTCATTGAGAAGCTCAAATTTATTGAAATATAGAAGTGTTACCTTTGCGTATACTCACTTTTAGCTCTTCATCTTCGGTTTTAATGTGATAATAACCTCTTATATCGGCATTTATTGTATTCATCACTGCAGTACGCATGCGCTCCATTATTCGCTCCAGACTAAAATCTTTTAATGTATCAACATTTAATTTATGTTTTTCTTCACTGCTTAGTTTATAAAAAGCATCCTCCATTTCCTCCCACTCCTTCTCGGTTCTGGTTTTAAAGGTAAGGAGCAGGTCAATAGATTTCGTAAATTCTATATCCGATATTAATTTATTGAAAATATCCATCATTGTAATACCTGTTTTTGAATCAACATTGGTTGAAAAATTCTTAATGGAAGCAAGAGCTTCTTTTGACATTAGTAATTCCTTGGAAATAATGGTATCTTCTGTGGTATCCCACCCCATCAATCTGGCGGGAGTGGTGCCTAAAGCCGCTGCTAGACTCTCGATTCTTTCCGATGGAATATTAGGAATAGTACCATTTTCGTATTTGTGCAGTGTAGAACGTCCGATACCGACTTTGTTTGCAACCTCTTCCAAAGTGAGATCTAACTCAATTCTTTTTGCTTTTAAATTTTCTTTTAATCCCATGTTACGCACCTCCATATTCTCTAGTATATCATTAATTTCTAATTAAGCAACAAAAATTAGAATATTTCATTAAAAAGTTGCTTGACAGTGGAAAATATTAAGCTTATAATGTTTCTTATAAGGAAACAATACGTGATTGTATATACATAGATAATTCAGTATTAGCGTGAGATATCAATATATATTTAAACAAAGAATTTGAATACTTTATATAGTACATATAATCAATCATATAAATGGATTCAGATATAGATAATCAGTCATGTAAATGGATTCAGAAAAAAATTTACCACAAAAGTTTCCTAATGAGAAACTTTTGCACCAAGTAGTGTGTTCAGATTAATATAGTAATATATAGTATGAAGAAAAGGCGGATTTGTCAGAGTACGATTAAGTTATTGTATTTACGAAAGTAAAATAACTACAATTTATTAAAAAGAAAAAGGGGTTGAGTGAATGAGTAATGAAGAATTGATTGAGCTCATAAAGAAAGGCGAGGATGTTACCGGAAATATGAGTCAACTATATAGAAGGAATCAAGGTATCATATTTTCAATTGTTAAAAAGTATAGCTATGCCTGCAAAGCAAGTTATGGCTGTGCAGCAATAATAGAATTAGAAGAGTTAATGCAGGAGGCTTACTTTGGATTGGTAAAAGCAGTAGAGAAATACGATGTCACACAAGGTGTTTTATTTATGTCTTATGCACCTTTCTGGATAAGACAAGCGATTAAAAGGTTTCTGGAGGACAGTGGGCAGTTTATTCGTGTACCGGTTCATACCCAGGAGAAAATTCATCGGTATAATCAGTTATCTTCTCATTATATGTATAATTTAAACAGGCAGCCAACCAAAGAGGAGTTTGCCTCGACGCTGCAAATGTCAGTCAAAGAGGTAGAACAGCTTCAAAGATTTATGTATAGAAATAAAGTCAGCAGTCTGGATAGAGTAGTAGCTGATGGAGCTGATGAGGATATAAGCTATTCTGAAACAGTACCTGGCGAGACTGATGTGGAAACTGAAGTTGTGGAAAAGGTGGCCAATCAGCAGCTAAAGGATGAATTGTGGATTGTAATTGATAAAATTCTTAAGGATGAAAAGAAGATGCAGCTGATCAGAATGAGGTATATAGATAATAGGAACATGGAGGACATTGGAAAATACTACAATATAAGCAGAACTGCTGTAAAACAGTCCATAGATTACAGTCTTAAATTAATAAAACGCAATGCACAGATAAGACAATTAGCTGTTCAAACAGGCTTATGGGATGAGAATAAGCCCTTTACCGAAGAGAAGATCAAAAGATTATGTAAGTGGGGGCATTATGAAGGTTTAGATGAGAAAGAATTGAACTATGCGAAACAAAGAGGATGGGTGCCGGAACAACATATTAAGTGAAGTAATTCTTTTAAGCTGCACAATGCAAGAATGGTATGAATCCGCTTGAATCGATGAAACATGAGTTAGGCGTTAAAGAAAGAGGTGTTATAATATGCCTGCCTAAGGCTGAATTATAACACCTCTTTTGCTATTGTTCTCCATATAACCAGTTTGATTCAGCAATCAGAAAATCATCATTATGGACAGAATAAGAGGAGTAGTGATTAGAGCTATGGAACAGCTTTTCACATTTTTTACAATGTGGTTCCTCCGTATTATATAATTCCTGCCCACAAAAATGGCAGTTAGCAATACGGTAAACAAATCCATTATACTCCTTATTATAAAAATGATTATAGATGGTTTTATCTAGTGCATCCAGTGTATGGATCGACTTTCTGTGCCATCTTCTGTAATCATTAAATGCATAATGTGCAGCTTCATAGGAAATGTCAAATTGTTTTGACACCTGTACGTAGTTTTTGCAAGCAGCATAATGTATGGCGATTCTGGGAGCTATAAAGAAACTTGCGAAAGTGTCAGCTTCTTTTTCGTGCAAAGGAGTCCTGGGTTCTGAGTGCTTTAAAGCAATGTGAGCAATCTCATGGGCAAGTGAAAAGTATATTCTGCCTGGTAGTTGAGCATCGTTGTAATATACGGTTTTCTTTAAAGTAAAGGCATCTTTGCTGAAAGACATACATTTTTCGTATTTTTTTGGTTTCTGTGCAGAGTAAGGTTCAATTTTCATGCCATATGCTTCCAAAACTTCAGTACAGTCGATTGGAAAGGACTTTATATTACATTTTTGAAATACCTCTAAGGTTGTTAATTTTATTATGTTGTAATCCATAGAACCACCTTTTTGATTATTCATCGTCATCGGAATACATTTCAGTTATAAACTCTATGGCTTCCTCTCTGGTCATCTTCTTACCATTTCTGGCAACCAGGGAACGAATATCCTCTTCTGTAGGTACGTATCGTTCTTTCTTTTTGGGCATACTAGGGTTATTATCCGTGTACTGAGGTATATATGTAAGTTCAGTCACACGGTTAACGGCTACGCTTTTTCCTTTTTCATTCAGCTTATTGAATTCCTTTAGCAACATATTCTCATCTTCTGAATTTTCGTATGGGGATTGGGAGTGCAGCCTGGAAGCCTGGGGCATAAGTAAATTTGTTTTTCCTTCTTCCAGTCCCTCCTGTGTGCCATACATCCTAACAAGTCGTGTATAAACTGCTGTGTCATTGATTCTGTCCTCTATGGTTTTGGTGTTTAGTAACATTGCGGCATAGTTATCAAAGGTAGGGTGTTCCAGCTCATAATTCCATCCGGAAAGGCTTCGTGAAAAATAAGCTCGTATCACTTCTATCCAGGCATTTACTCTGGTCTCAAAACTATTATCGTAATTAGAAGCTAGATTAAGGTATTTGTTCTTTTCGTTTTCGATTACCGGTAATGGATAAAAGTCACCATAAAATCTTGATGCCAACAAGTATTTTCTATGAAATTCATCGTGAGTACGGCGCTCGGTTATATCTGAGGCATAATACATCATACCACATTCCTGGCAGGTAACAATACCATTTTTGCCCAGAAGGTATTCTAAAGGTACATTAAAAAAATCTGCAATCTTCTGCATCTTGTCAGATTTAGGAGTACTTTTACCCTTTTTCCACTCTGAGAACACGGTCTGGTTAATTCCGGTTTCTCTTGCTACATCTGCAGTCCTGCAACCCTTTTCACTTAATAAAAGCTCATAAACTTCATACATAATAATACCTCTTTCAATAAAATTAGGAAAATCTAATTACAGACTTGACAACTTAGGATATGCTATATATAATTAAAACATGTACTTAGGATATTCTAATTAATTGACGAAATATAGCGAATGAACTGTTACCTATATTATATAGGAAATTCGAAGTTGTGTCAAATTAAAATTAGAAAATTAGAAAAATAGAAATTATGATATCAATTAAGGGGGAAGGTATTTACGATGGATACGTTAAGGGAAAGTAGACAAAGCCAATCCAGCAGGATAATTATCCCTATTGAGATAAGGAAAGTTTCAGTGTTAAAGGGGAGAGATATAAGAATATCGTTAGAAGGGATAACTAGATATGTAAATTATGGCGAACCAATTGATTCAGGTAAAAGCCGTAATAATATCACTGGCAGGAAGGGGTCTCCCTTGGCGAATAATACAGTAAACCTGGAAGTCTATAAACGGGATATTGGCTGTATACTGTGTTCTGAAACAGAAGGGCTGGTGGAACTAAATGGGTATACCATATGTTCAAAGTGTTCAGGGATTATTTTGAGATAATGGAATAAAAGCTGCTATTTGCAGATAGGCAGGAAAAAGGAATATTACAGAGAAATCTGGTTTGAAAACAGGTGCTATCTATACCTGTTGGAGAGGAGTGTTTGGGTGAACATACAAGTGACAGATGATTTTATTGAAGAAGCTATAAGAAAAGCGATCAAAGAATACAGTATCGAACAGAGGACTGAAAGAAACAGGAAAGCTCTGCATAACACGAAGTTATTGCTTAAGAACTACAGTAAATTGAAAAAAAGTGTTGAGGCAGGAATGGCTGATATAACAAGATATGATAAGTTCAACCATTATCAAACGAAGGCAGATGAGTTATATGTGGAAAGCATTAAAAGAAGTAAGATGAGAAGTTTGATTGTGGTGACACATATAGATAATGCGCTGGCAGTAATAAAGGAAGATTATGAGAAGAAAGGGCTGCAAGAAAAATATGAAGCATTTGAAAGCTGCATATTGGACGAGATGAACTATGATGATGCGGCATTGATCTATAGTTCCAGTAAAGCTTCTATAAGCCGCTGGATAAATGAAATAACCATAGAAGTCAGTGTATTATTGTTTGGGATAGAGGGATTGGAACTCATTTGAAACAAATATGAAATAAAGACGAAATTAACCGGACATATGAAATATGTTAATATTAAAGTATAAGGGAATAGAGTTGAACAAGAAAGCATTTAGCTGCCTTCAGCAGTTGAGTGCTTTCTTTCTATTCAGCAGCTGGCTCCTGACACAGATGCAGGAAGTTGGGCTAAGTGTTGCTTCTGTCCGGAATGACGTAAAACTATCAAAACTCCGCCGGAGAATAACGGCCAGATCCCAATACCCGGAGAGCGGGAATAACTATCTATGGAGGAAGCGAAATGAAGTGGATACGAAAATTAATAGAAGGAGCCTTGATAAACGGTGATGGCCGTATTGATCTGGAGAGCCTGATGAAACAAATCAATGAAGAATTCCCTAGAAATGCGGTACCAAAATCAGAATTTAATCAGGCGAAGAAAAAACTGAAAACAGCTATGGCAGCCATTGAAATCCTGAGAGAGAGTAAAAGTGAAAAAGAGATGTTGCTTGAAATTATCAAGCAGCAGGAAGCGACAATCCAAAAGCTTCAATATGATGTCGTCAATACAATAAAATCATATTCTCTGAATAAACAATTCGGTAAAGCAGGAATCCAGGATCCGGATTACCTGAGTTACAGGCAAAGAGGTCTTGATGGGTTTCAACTTGAGAACAAAGAGAAACCCATGGTTATAGAAGAGCTTATTAAATCTCTTAAGGAGGAATTGGATGGTAAAGGATATTGTTAATGGCATTGTTGCAATGCTGGAAGCAACTTACGGAGAGGATATTCATATCTATACGGACGGGGTCCAGAATGAGCTTACGATGCCTTGCTTTTTGGTGAAGCTGATTAAGGGAAGCCGTAAACAGATGATGAGTAACCGATTATACCTGGAGCATTCATTTGATATTCAGTATTTCCCGGGTACTGTGAATAAAAACAGTGAAATATCAGAGATAGTTCCCGGTCTTTCGGCCTTGGAGTATATTATGTCAGATGGAAAACTGCTCCGTGGTACCAAAATGAATTATGAGATTACAGAAGAGATACTGCATTTTTATGTGCAATATAATTGCTTTGCATACACTTCCAAAGAAGAGAGTGACAAAATGCAGTCTTTCAATGTAAAAAGTGATTTAAGGAACTAGTGCTTGTGGCACTTAGTTTGCAGAATATGAGAAAGGTATGGTTCTAAATATGGCGAAAGCAAAAATCATACAGGAAGAAAATATTGAACCTGTAACATTTACGAAGAAACAGTTAGCAGCAAGTAAAAAATATGCCGAAAAAAAAGATCTGCTCAATGCCCTGCTGGCAGAGGACAGAGCTTATTCAATATCGGAAGTCGAGGGAATTCTTGAGGGTTTCCTGAAAGGTAAGGTGATTTCATGTTAGGTGGCGGAACATTTACAACACAAAACAAGGTAATTCCTGGTGCTTACATTAATTTTGTAAGTGCTGCCAATGCTTCATTATCCTATTCTGACAGAGGGTTTGTAGCATTTCCACTGGTGCTCGATTGGGGTACAGATGGGGAGGTATTTACTGTAACACAGGGAGAGTTTCTGACAAACTCTCAGAAACTCTTTGGATACGCTTATACAAGTGATAAGTTAAAGGGCCTAAGAGATTTATTCCAACATGCTCAGACCTGTTATTTCTACAAATTAAATGGGGGAGTGAAAGCCTCCAATGCATTTGCAACAGCAAAGTGTAAAGGAGTAAGAGGCAACAGTCTCAAGACAGTTATTGCCGTGAACGCAGACGATAATGACAAATTTGATGTAGCCACTTATCTGGATACAGCCCTGGTGGATTCTCAGACCGTTGCAGCGGCATCTGAACTGGTGGCAAATGATTATGTGGAGCCTGTAAAAACAGCTGAACTTGCAGTTACAGCCGGAACACCACTAACAGGAGGCACCAATGGGGAAGCAGTGACAGGTACAGATTATCAGAATTTCTTAGCAAAGATTGAAAGTTATTCTTTTAACATCCTGGCCTGCCCATCTGATGTAGCAGAAGTAATTGCTTTGTTTGTGGCTTTTACCAAACGTATGAGAAATGAAGTGGGTGTAAAGTTCCAGACAATCGTATATCGTACGGCAGCAGATGATGAAGGTGTAATCAATTTAAAAAATGCTATTACGGATAATAACGTAGATTTCCCGGTATATTCCTTAATGTACTGGCTGGCCGGCAGGGAAGCAGCCTGCGAAGTAAATAAAGATCTGACGAACAAAGCCTATACTGGAGAATTTAAGGTTGATACCAATTATAGTCAGCAGGCTTTAGCCCAGGGAATAGGTGCCGGTGAGCTGCTGTTCCATAAGGTAGGGGATAGCATCAGGGTTTTAAATGATATTAATTCCCTGATTTCCTTTACAGAAGAAAAGAGCAGGGATTTTTCGAACAACCAGGTTATCAGAGTTCTGGATCAGGTAGGCAATGACATTGCTGCGATTTTCAACACGAAATACATAGGGAATATTCAGAACAACAGTGCCGGCCAGAGTCTGCTTTGGAATGATGTTATTAGCTATTTGGATGCATTATCACAGATCGGTGCCATTGAAGGAATTATAAAGGATGAGGTTATTGTTTCACAAGGTACTGCAAAAGATTCAGTTGTTGTAACTTGCCCGGTTACCCCGGTAGCAGCTATGAAGAAGCTGTACATGGAAGTTGCTGTAAATTAAAAGAAAGAAGGTAAAAAAATATGGCGAATGCTATTATGAATGCTCAGGACGCAATTAGTGCCTCACTGGCTGAATGCTATGTAACGATTGGGACGCAAGTATATAATTTCATGCAGGCTATCAATCTTGAAGCTAAAATGGAAAAGACCAAATCAGAAGTTCCGATTCTTGGTAGGACTGGAAAGGGTAATAAGACTACAGGATGGAAGGGAACCGGATCAGCAACCTTCCATTATAATACGTCAATCTTTAGAAGTTTACTATATGATTATAAGAACTCAGGAAAGGATATGTATTTTGATATACAGATAATAAATTCTGATCCTACTTCTACTATTGGCACCCAGGAAATTATACTAAAAGGTTGTAATATGGATGGAGGGATACTCGCAAAATTTGATGCCGATGGTGAGTATCTTGAGGAGGATATGGACTTTACCTTTGAAGATTGGGAAATGAAGAAAGGTTTTGATGTAATAAAAGGAATGCGTATGTAAGTCATAGAGACTGTTGCATTTAAAGTAATTTAGCGGAAGAGCTCCAGGTTCACTGCCACACACAGGATATCTGCACATTATTAGCAGGTGAAGAATTAATCGCAAGAATAGTTCCTTACAGGCATGATAGATAAATATCGTCTTTCAACGGTGTATTGCAGGAGAACCAGGAGTCTCTTCCCATTTTATGTTGAATATAAGTTGAATTTAAGTATATTCCTTCAAAGCAATGAAAGCATAGATAAGAAGATTATTTATGTTTTGGCAGGTATTATACTTCATTCACCTTATATGATTGCTATTTATCTTATTACAATAATCGGAGGATATAAATATGAGTGAATTGAGTATGTTCTTTGCGGAAAACGCATTAAAAGAGGAAAATGTGAAATTTGTAGCATCAAAGAGGTTTCTGAAAAAGTCCGGTAAGCCGGTGGAGTGGGAATTGTGCTGTATTTCTTCCAAAGAGGACGAAGATATCCGAAAAGCCTGCACCAGGAAAGTGCCGGTACCCGGGAGAAAAGGTCAGTTTACAACAGAAACCGATGGGAATATGTATCTTGGCAAACTGGCAGCAAAATGCGTAGTGTATCCTGAGCTTAACGATGCCGGGTTACAGAATTCCTATGGTGTATTAGGTGCTGACAACCTGTTAAAGGTTATGCTTAAGAGCGGAGAGTATTCCGACCTTATACTAAAAGTCCAGGAAATCAACGGATTTAATACGGATACGGAAGAGCTGGTAGAAGAAGCAAAAAACTAATTGAAACCGACGGCGAGGCAAGTATTCTTTATTACTGTATACTGAAGCTCCATTGGAAACCATGGGAGTACATGCAGCTAAGTCTTAAGGAAAAGGCCTTTGTCATCGCGTCGGTTGAAAAGAAGATCAAAGCTGACCGGGAAGCGGATAGAAGAGCCAGAGCAAAGAGAAAGTAGGTGAGATATGGGGTCAGTAGAAAACGCCATCGAGGTATACGATGGGGCAACACTAGCACTGCAGAACATGAATACTGCCTTGGCAAGAACAGGGCAGCGTTTTGATGATGCCTTTAGCGGAGGCCGCTTCGGTGCTGCTTTAAATGGCCTTAATATGATTAATGTATTCATAGATAAGATAGAAACTAACATTGACCACAGCACGACTACACAGAAGGCCTTCGTTCATGAGATTAATCTGGGTACGCAGGCAGAAGCGAAATTGCAAGCACAAATTGCAGCATCCAACGATGAACAAAAGAAGATTCTAAGTCCTATCGAAGAAGCCATAAAGCTTCAGAATAAATTGACAGAATCATTAAGCAATAGTACTTCAGCAGTCGTTGCATTGGTTGATAAAGCCAAAAGCATTGGAGTATCTTTTCTTGATACGGGCAAAAAGATAATGGGCGCATCTGATGAAATGAACCAGACGAAAATGAAGCTGGATGCTATAAATAAAGGATTACAAACCTCAGAACAATTTTCCCAGAAGGTCTTTGAAGCCGCTGAGCGGTCCAGAACAAGTTATGCAGATACCGCTGATATGGTCTATGCACTTGGTACAAAAGCGAAAGGTGCCTTTAGCAATGAGGATGAATTGATTGCTTTCACTGAATTAATGAATAAGAATTATAAGATTGGTGGTGCTAGTGCACAAGACCAGGCAAATTCCATGTCGAAGTTATCAGAAGCAATGAGTGCGGGCGGTATTCAGGGAGATGGATATAAGGATATCTTACAAAATGCTCCATTACTGGCCGCATCTATCGAAGATTACATGACAAATGTACAGAAGGCAAAGGGATCTATGGGAGATTGGGCAGCGGAAGGTTTACTGACTGCTGATGTAATCAAAGCTGCTATGTTTCTTTCAGGTCAAACGGTAGAAGAGCAGTTCGGTAAGCTACCAATTACCTGGGCAGAGGTAAGTAACAGCATTAAGGACAATGGGCAGATGGCTTTCCAGGCTGTATTGGAAAAGATAGGGAAAATAACAGGGAGTACCGCATTTCAGACTTTTAAGAACAATTTGATAACTGGGTTTCAAGCTATAGGTATGGTTGCTTCCCAGCTCTTTGATGTAATAGCCGGAATCGGAAACTTCTTTACGGACAATTGGGGGATGATAGCACCTTTTATTTACGGTATAGTTGTAGCTGTGGTGATATATACAGGGGTTTTGACTGCTCTGAATATTGTGCAGGGCATATCAAATGGCTTAAAGGCGGCAGCAGCACTGAGAGCGGGGATTTTAGCAACGCAACAGGCATTTGCAGCAGGGGCAACCTTTACTGAAATGGTTGCAGTTCAAGGATTAAATGCGGCGCTTTTAGCTTGTCCGTTGACTTGGATTATACTAGTAATCATAGCTGTTATAGCAATTATTTATGGTGTCGTAGCTGCAATAAACCATTTCGCAGGTACATCTTTAAGTGCGACTGGTTTAATTGCAGGAGCGTTCATGTGGCTTGCAGCACTTATTGCTAATGTATTTATAGGTGCTATAAATGGGATGATTCAATACTTCTATACCACTTTTGTAGAACCTTTCATCGGAATCTTCGAATGGATTTTTAATGTAATAAATGGTGGATTTGACAGCTTGGGTGGTGCAGTTGCAAATTTAATTGGACAAATTATCTCCTGGTTTCTGTCTTTGGGGATGATCGTAACGAAAATTATCGATGCAATTTTTGGTACCGATTGGACTGCTGGCCTTGAAGGTTTGAAAGGTACTGTCCTTTCGTGGGGGAAAAACGAGAATTCAATTACGTTAAATCGAAACGCACCAGAGATAAATTATAGGGTTGATATGACAGATGCATTTGATGGTGGGTATAATGGGGGGAGCAAATTGTTTAATTCAAAGGATGAGAAAAATGAATTACAAGACCCGTACACTAATTTTATAGATAATTCTTCAGGCAACCCTTTGATTAATCCTACCGTTAATCCTCTTGACAATTCGAATAATTCAGACCTTTACGACAATGTATCAACAACTGCCGATAATACAAGTAAAATGGCTGAAAAAGTGAATATAAGTGATGAGGATCTGAAATATCTCCATGATGTGGCAGAGCGGGATGCAATTAATCGATTTACAACCTCGGAAATTAAGGTTGACATGATCAATAACAACAGTATCAAAGGAACGAGAGATATCGACGGAATTGTAGAATACCTAAAAAATGAAGTTGAAACAGCAATGAGCAGTTCCGCAGAGGGGGTGTAGAATGTATAAGTTTTATATGGGAAAGGTGTTGCTGCCAATTCCTCCATCAAAGCTGCAAACGACAATAAATAATCAGAATAAAACAGTTAATTTGATGAACGAGGGTGAAGTCAATATAATAAAAACTCCGGGTCTTACCTCCATTAAGTTTGATATAATCTTACCCCTGTATACGTGGTATCCTTTTGCTAAGTATGAAAATTCTTTTCAACCGGCAGGGTATTATCTGGAATATTTTGAAAAGCTTAAATTCATGGGCACACCATTTGAGTTTATAGTAAATAGATACAAAGAAAATTCTGAACCAATAATGAGTCGGGATATTATGTGGACAAATATGCTGGTAGTGTTAGAGAACTACACGTTTACAGAATCAAAAGACAATGCGCCGGACTTGGATGTTTCTATTGAATTAAAAGAATATATAAAGTATGAGACCCTGGTTAAGAAATTCGACATCAAGACAAAAAAAGAATTAAGCAGTACAAAAAAAGAAAATAAGGCAAAGAATACGATTCCGAACACTTACACTGTAAAAAAAGGAGATACTCTATGGGCGATAGCCAAGAAGCTTCTTGGAGATGGTGCGAAGTGCTGGAATCTCGCAAAATTAAATGGAATTAGTAATCCCAATAAGCTGTCTGTTGGTCAGGTACTGAAGATACAGGATGTAAAAGCATCTTCTGCACCGGCTTCCGCATCGAATCCTACAAAGACCAGCTCACCTACAAAGAATAATTCATCCTCTAATACGAACACCTCTACGAAGCCTACTACAACTACAGTTAAAACGATTACACCATCAGCAGCAAATAACAAACCCCCCCTGCCTAATCTGTCATATTGGAATTACACTTATGATGTCTTAAAAGATTTAACTGGGATAAAAGATGCAAACACCGCAGTATGGACGGAGTACAAGGGATATAGCAGTAAACGAGAACTTCCTAAAAGATCACTAAGAGATTTGAAAAAATTAGGAAAAGGAGGGAAATAGAATGCAATTATTTATTGAAAACAATAATAATTTATATTTTCCTTCTGTTCTGGATGGTGTTAAGTGGACAACGGAGAGAAAAGGTACACCAGGAGTTTTGACTTTTTCTGTTATAAAGGATGAAGCGCTTGCTTTTACAGAAGGGAATTCTATTTCATTTCAATATGATGATGAAAAAGTGTTTTATGGATTTGTATTTTCCAAGAAACGCACAAAGGCTAATATCATTGAAGTTACAGCATATGATCAGTTAAGGTATCTGAAGAATAAAGATACATACACCTATGAGAATAAAAAAGCCAGTGAGGTTATAAAGATGCTGGCAGCAGATTTCAAGCTTCAGGTAGGAGAGATCGAGGATACGCAATATGTCATACCTTCCAGGGATGAAGATAACCAGACTCTCTTTGATATCATAAATACGGCACTTACCTTAACTACGACTGCCAAAGGCTTGTTATATACCATGTATGATGATCATGGAAAATTGACCTTAAAAAGCATGGAAAATATGACATTAGATATCTTGATCTGCAATGAAAGCGGAGAGGATTTTGACTACAGTTCCAGTATTGATACGAACACATATAACCGAATCAAAATAGTCTATAATAGTGATTCCTTAGGAAACCGAGAGGTGTTTGTAGAGCAAAGTGATGAGAATGTTGATAAGTGGGGGGTTTTACAATACTATGAATCAATCAGTGGTGATTCTAATACCAGTATTGAGCAAATAAAAGCTTCAACAAGAAAGAAAGCTACTACACTGCTTCATTTCTACAATACAAAAACTAGAAGCTTATCCTTTAAAAATCTGTTTGGAGATACCAGGGTAAGAGCGGGATCAAGAGTTTATGTTAATATGAACCTGGGGGATATCGTTCTTAAGGATTATATGCTTGTCAACCGAGTAACACATACTTACAACAAAGACAGTCATTTTATGGACCTGGATTTATTAGGAGGTGGTATCTATGGCCAGTGAGGGATTAATACCGCTGCTTAAGAGGGTAGCGTTAGAAGCAGTCGATGCGAGTAAACCAACAGTTGTACTTTATGGGACGGTAAGCGGCATCAACCCGCTAACCATTTATCTGGAGCAAAAACGTACTATAACAAGGGGATTTTTGGTGGTTACGGATAAGGTAAAGAACCTGGTGGTTGGTGATAAAGTAGTTATGATTCGCATGCAGGGTGGGCAGAAGTATATCATAATGGATAAGGTGGTGTCGGATGGCTGATTTTGAATACACAGAAGTTGAGGTGGTAGAGCAACCCAGTAAAACTTACCGGCTTGACTTAGCGAATAATAGAATGCTAGGTAAAGTAGATGGATTGGAAGCAATCAAGCAGGCAATCTATTTAAGGCTTAGTACTGAGAGAGAGGATTATCTAATCTATAGCGAGGATTATGGGATACAGCTTGAAGATCTGGTTGGTGAACCTGATGCCTATGTGCTGCCTACCTTACAGAGAAGAATAGCAGAAGCGCTGTTGCGGGATGAGAGGGTACTTGGAGTTGATGATTTTTACTTTACGGAGGAAAAGGGAAGCGTAACTGCGGCCTTTACCGTTCGTACTGATTGGGGGGATATAGTGATGGAAAAGGAGGTGGATTACTGATGTATGAAGCAAATACTTATGATGCCATTCTCGAACGAATGCTGGAACAGATCCCGGATTCTATTGATAAAAGAGAAGGAAGTATCATCTTTGATGCCTTGGCACCGGTAGCAGTGGAGCTGACACAGACCTACATAGAAATGGATGCAATCTTAAATGAAGCTTTCGCGGACACAGCGTCCAGAGAATATCTGATTAAGAGGGCAGCTGAAAGAGGTCTTGCACCTTCTGCTGCAACCTATACAGTTGCGAAAGGCGAATTTAATATGGATCTAGCTGTTGGTGACAGGTTTAGCTGCGGAGATTATAATTATGCCGCATCGGAAAAGATATCAACCGGTATATGGAAACTGACCTGTGAAACTCCAGGAAGTACACCAAATGGCAATCTTGGCATGCTGATACCCATTGACTACATAGATGGACTGACAACGGCTGCTTTGACTGAAATATTGATACCAGGTGAAGACGAAGAGGAAACCGAAGATTTCAGAAGCAGATACTTTGCAACTCTTTCGACCAAATCTTTTGGCGGGAACAAAGCGGATTATATCGAAAAAGTAAACGCTGTTTCCGGTGTTGGCGGAGTAAAAGTGTATCCTGTGTGGAATGGCGGAGGAACAGTAAAACTGGTAATCATTAATTCGGATTATGGGAAAGCAACAACAACCTTAATTGATACTGTGCAGACAATGGTTGACCCGACTATAAATAGAGGCGGGGGCAACGGTCTTGCACCGATTGGTCATATAGTAACGGTTGAGACTGTTACAGAGACCAAAGTCAATCTTACGTTTAACATAACATATCAGGAGGGGTACTCCTTTCATGAAGTAGAGAGCTATATCACCGGAGTAATCGATAATTATTTCTTAGAACTGTGTAAAACCTGGGATGATAATGACAGCTTGATTATACGTATCTCTCAGTTGGAGTCAAGGTTACTGAATGTTACAGGAGTTGTTGATGTTACAGGTACAACCATTAATGGAGAGGCATCTAATCTGGTTTTATCCGCTGATGCTATTCCGGTAAGGGGGACGGTAATTGGATAGGGAGATAAATCTGATAGAGTACCTTCCCGGTGTACTGAGAGAAATAAAAGAATTCAAAGCTCTTTCAGCAGCGGAAAATGCAGAGGTCATCGGGCTGTGGGAAGAACTTGAAAATGTACTGGATGACCAGTTTGTTAATGAGTCTACATTAAACGGGGTTAAGAGATGGGAACGTATCTTAGGGATAAAAGCACTTGATACGGATACATTGAGTGACCGAAAATTCAGGATATTGACCAGGTTGAATGAGCAGCTTCCGTATACTTATACTAACCTGGAAGCACAATTGAATCTTTTGTGTGGGAGAGATGGGTATAAGCTTATTTTAGACAGTAGTGCATATGCTTTGACTGTTAAAGTGGCTTTAACTGCCAAGAAAAAATATGCTGAGGTTGGTAACCTGCTTGATCGGGTGGTGCCGTGTAATATTGTAATAACATTATTACTATTATATAACCAGCATAGTACACTGAATCAATATACACACATTAAGTTAAGCCAATATAAACACAGTGAAGTAAGAGAGGAGGTCTTGAATTAATGGATGAAACAACTAATTTTAAACTAAAGAAACCAGCATCAGAGGACTACTATAATGTGCAGGACTTCAATGATAATATGGACATTTTAGATGAAAAAGTAAAAAAAGCCTTAGATAAAGATATCTTTAATCAGCTAACTGTTGGGACACGGGAAAGTGGAGTGATAGGAGATAACAGTACTTCCATTGGACAAAATAATTTGGTGTCTGGTACTTTCTCTGTGGCAGAAGGTTATGGGAACAAAGCGGTTGCTTCTAGCAGTCACGCTGAGGGGTCGTTTTCATTGGCGGCAGGAAGTGGAGCTCATTCAGAGGGGTATTATACACAAGCCTTGGGACAGTATTCTCATGCTGAAAATACAAATAATATCGCTGCTACTGAAAATACACACGTTGAAGGAAAAAGTAATTTAGCTTCTTTTGGTACGCTGTATATGATTACGGGTTATGATAATGCAGCAAAAAAATTGACATTAGACAGTGTGTCCGGTTTGGCGGTCGGTGATAAAATCGATATTCAAGCAACGGATTTAAAAGGTTTTTCAGCGATATCAATAAATGCAATTGATACAACTACAAAGACAATAACACTGGATACTTCACTTGATATCACATCGAGTTGGAAATACTGTGTTAAGAGGTCAACTGTAACAGCTGCACCTATACATGCCGAGGGAAGTAATAATATTGCCGTTGGAGCCAATAGCCATGTAGAGGGAAGTAGTAATGTTGCATCTGGAAGTTCAGCTCATGCAGAAGGCAGTAATTCAAAAGCTACAGGTGTTTCATCGCATGCGGAAGGGGGGAGTTCATCAGCCGAGGGTTCATATTCTCATTCCGAAGGTGCTAGTACAAAAGCCATAGGTAATTATTCACACGCCGAGGGTGATCAATCTGTTGCCACCGGAATAACTTCACATGCGGAAGGAAACTTAACAAATGCTATTGGAATAGGTTCACATGCTGAGGGAATAGAAACCAATGCTACTGGACAAACATCACATGCTGAGGGATGGAGAACAAGATCACTCGGGATAACGTCACACGCAGAGGGTAGTGAATCTATAGTAGCATCTGATTATGGTCATGCAGAAGGTGTTTGGAATCTTGTATCTGTTGGATATGTAACAAATATTACGTCATTTGATAATGAAGCTAAGACGATTACTGTAGCTGATTCTAGTAGTGTAG
Source organism: Anaerocolumna sp. AGMB13020 (assembly GCF_033100115.1). Classification (NCBI taxonomy): domain Bacteria; kingdom Bacillati; phylum Bacillota; class Clostridia; order Lachnospirales; family Lachnospiraceae; genus Anaerocolumna; species Anaerocolumna sp. AGMB13020. Next base: position 4,005,792 of record NZ_CP136910.1, read on the forward strand.
TTGTTGGTTCATCTATAGATATAAAACGATCAGATAAGTTATCATTGTTTAATGTATTAGTTACTATGAAATCTGGACTTGTTCTGACATTAAGTACAACAGCAACTATAGATAGTTCATGGCAGTATGCTATAAATCGAGGTGTATATACTGGGGGATTTCCAGCACATGCTGAAGGACAAAATAATCTTGCGGGTGGATTATATTCTCATGCAGAGGGTGGTTCTACGGTTGCTGGTGGAAATTATTCTCACGCAGAGGGAAATCTAACAGTTGCATGGGGTTCATATTCACATTCTGAAGGAATTGCTACGAGAGCAGGAGCAAACGCATCTCATACAGAGGGTGATAGAACGACAGCAAATGGTATATCTTCACATGCTGGAGGTACTTTAAGCACAGCAAGTGCATTGAATTCGTTTGTTCATGGTTCTTTTCTAAAAGCGAATGGGAACGAGCAAGCTGTATTTGGACGATGCAATGAGCCAAACTCAACTGATTTATTTCAAATAGGAAATGGTACATCCGATAGTGCAAGAAAGAATGCACTTAGAGTTGCTAGTGATGGAGCATTGATTCCAACTGCGATTACTGGAAACTTAACGTTGAATGGTGCATACGTAGTTTCTGCTGGTGCGGGCAATTATTACAGAGTGATAGCTGGTACTTGTCATGTTCACTTAGAGTTTGATTTTCTTGCGTCTGCTCCAACCACCAATGTACTTTTTATGGGACTTCCAAAACCTGTTGGTGGTACTATTAATATGGTTATTCCTATGTGGTGGGGGAATAGCAGTATTGTGTATTTACACGTTAGCACTGCAGATGGATTTCTTTATTCTGGAGCGCCAACACCTAGTTCTGGACGTTTTGCATATAATTTTTCATATCCAGTAGTATAAAATTATAGGGGGTTGTTATGAAACTAATATTAAAAACCGGAGAAGAACTGCAAATAAATAGCATTTTTATGCTAGCGGAAAATAGGTTAAGTATTTCATTTGGAAGTATCGAAAGCTTTGATGAACTAAAAGCTAAATTAACAGGAACAGCCACTGAGGAATTAAAGGCTTATATTACAGATGATACTTATTCAGTATATGAAGACTATACAATTATGGTAAATCCATCTACAGTGACACGGACGTCAGACGGTACACTCGATGTAGTTATTATCTTAGAAAAAGAAGATGAACTATCAAAAATGAAAAAGACAATAGCTACATTAAATCCAGTTATCAATCTTGATACATGTACTCTGGATGAACTGAAAGTCTACCAGATCGCTAAGAGCAAGAAGGCACTTGAAATCTACCTTGAGGCTAATCCTATCACTTCTGATTGTCACGGTGGGATAGAAAAGAAGTATTCAATCACAAAAGAAAAGCAATCCTTACTTACCCAAGAAATTGCTATAGTACAAATGGCGATACAGGCAGGTATAGAATATCAGCCGAGCTGGAATGCAGCTGATGAACCCCTTACGTATGATTGGACATTGGAAGAACTTAAACAATTGGCATTCGAAGTAGTTACCTTAGTAAAACCTCTAGTTCGTCACCAACAGACAATTGAATCTAATATTAATGCTGCACAGACCAAAGAAGATGTCTTAGCAGAATCAATAGAGTATTAAAAGAGAGCCATGAGGAAAGTAATCGTGGTTCTTTTTTGATGATATCGGGGTTAATTTATTATGTTGTAAAATTCTTTCGAGGGGCTATTCACAGGGTGTCTGGGATTGTTACCAGATGCCCTAAACTTTATAAGGAATATAACATGCTCATACTGAACTATGTTTTTCTTATCCCTTTCTGTATTTCGGATGGCTTCAGACTACATACAATACTGATTTAAAGATAGGAGAAGAGAAACTGCATAACAAAATTTATAATGGAGGGGATTTATTGGATATTACAACAATTCTAGTAGCAGCTAGCATTCCAAGCGCAATTACCGGATTCTGTTTCTGGTGGATTGAACGAAGAATGATTAAGCGGGAAGAAACTTTTACGGAGAAGGAAACAGCAAGAGAAAAGAACACAGTTTTATTAATAAAAAGTGTAGGAGCTGCAATTGCTCTGGGAGAAGCAACAGCCACTGCTTTAAAAAACGGACACAGCAACGGAGAAACCGAGACAGCTCTTAAGTTTGCAAGAGAAATCAAACATGAACAGGAAGATTTCTTAACGGAGCAGAGTATTAAAAATTTGTATTAAAATGTGAACATGAAAGAGAGGCGATACTTTATGGATTTAGATTTTTTGTTACAATACATAAACCTGATAACCCTTGGCATTTGCTTATGTATTGGCTACGCCTTCAAAAAGATAGACAAATTTAACAACCAGTATATCCCCGCAGTAATGCTTTTATTAGGTACTATCATTAATATACTGGTTAATATCCCTAATATAAACATGGCAGTCATACTTGGTGGTATGATTAGTGGTCTGGCAAGTACAGGACTTTATGAAGCTATGAGAAACCTGCTTGAAAAAGATGGAAAGAAGGAGGACTCCGATAATGACGAATAAGGAACTGATTACGCAGCTTGGAATTGCTGCAGTAAAGTTCTATCCCCAATACAAAATTTTACCCAGCATGACAATTGCCCAGGCAATTCTGGAATCAAATTGGGGGAAATCCGGCCTTGCGAAAGATTGCCACAACTACTTTGGCATGAAATGGACGAATACATGCGGTACCTCCTTCAAGGAGTATTCCACCCAAGAACAGAAAGAGGATAAGACCTGGTATACAGTAAAGGCAAGGTTCCGAAAGTATGCCAATGTCTCGGAAGGCATTCTGGGATATTATGAGTTTCTCAATTACACCAGATATAGGAATTTGAAAGGAGTAACGGATTACCGTGAATCTTGTATCCTTATAAAAGAAGATGGCTGGGCAACAGATGTATCTTATACGTCCAAACTAATCAGGCTAATACGGGATAATGAGTTATGGAAATATGATCTCCAGGTAATTTATACAAAACCACCTACAGGTACAATAAATCCGGATTCGAACTTCTTATCCATTGTATGGCTGCAATACAGGCTTAATATATGCCTGGCAGGGATAAAAGCTTATGTTCCGCTGATAGTGGATGGAGATTACGGAACCAAGACGAGAGCAGCAGTGTTATTATACTGGAAACAGTTAAAATGGAAACCTGCTACCGGTTGGGGTGTGGGGATAAATACCAAAACAGCACTGGTAAATGAAAGAAGAGTATAAGATGCTAATTAGAGTAGAGGCAATAAGGATAACACACAGGTTTAGTATGTAAAGAAGGAGCATCACTTTTTCGCGAATAATAAGCTATCGATTGAAGCTCCTTGTCTGAAGTATATTTTATCGTATATCAGTGTTAATTTCTAATTGGAGACTCTAATTGATGTAAGCATCAACTAATCAGTGCCAGTAATCTCAATAATCTTCTGACGCAGCAAGGATATAATATATTTTTCTGCATGTTCAGCAATATGATGAACGGAACAATCTAAACATTTCTCATAGATTTCACCAAAAGCCGCTTTAAAATAGAGTTCTCTTTCATCTATTGTTATGCTGAAAGAGTAACTTCCGCTGTTATGTTTTACAACAGATAACAATTCAGTATCATTATTAATCAGGCTGTCCAGATAATCCTTTACCGTCTGATATCTGATCAATTCATCATTTACCTTTGAAGTAATTGCATGTTTTGCCATAAATAAATTCTCCCTTCATGTAACCTCTTATTTTCATAATTTATATCATAAAGTAAAATGCATAGCAATAAGACAAATTGCTTACGAAATCTCTATCATACAAAATAACTATACTCATAAATTCCTTTGAAGTACAGAAACCTACATATTATAATAGCACTAATACGAATCGGAAGTATTGTATAATACGAATATCACAAGGGAGAGATTATGTTTAAACTACAGAGCAGGGAGTATAGTAAGGTTATACCTTTCATCAAATCTAAAAACGAATTATCTGTATTTGCGGTCCTTCATAATATCATGCCAGGTGAAGTTTATGTTAATAGCCTGGAAAAACCAACGGCTGTATTAATACAGACCAGTGAGTGCAACCTGGTTGCAGGAGATATAACGGATGCTGGATTTAATTCAAGGATAGTGGAGGAACTGGATTTCTGGGATCAGCTGACCCCTGATACCCCGGAATGGAGCGATATTATACCCTCCATACACAAGAACCCGTATATCAGAAAATATAAAAGACGCAGATATATTCTGTCTCGCGATACTTATAAAGAAGGTACTGCAATACTAAAAGAAGGCTTTGTATTAGAAAAAATAGATGTAAATGTAATGAAGCAAAGCGGTTATGAAAATGCAGAAAAACTTCTTAATTGGGTAGAGGAATGGGGCAGTATTCAGAATTTTGAAAAGTATGGTACAGGGTATTACATTTACAAGGATAACGTAATTGTAAGCTGGTCTGTTAGTGACTGTAGCTTCGAGAAGGCAATTGCTATAGGTATCAATACGGATGAAAGATATCGAAAAAACGGATTGGCTAAAATTGTAGTGTCTGCAACGATTAAGGATTGTTTTGCAAAAGGATATGAAAAAATTGAATGGTTATGTGTTGAAACAAATAAGGGATCAAGAGCCTTAGCCGAAACCTTGGGCTTTCAATTCAAAAATGAATATTATTCTTATACTTCCTATCCTCCTATTGAAAATTTATATGATTTGACAGAGGCAGAGTGGTGTGAATGGGGTATCTATTTAGAAGAAGCATCAAAATCTCAGAATGAATTATGGGTGGAGTGTCTGAACTGCTATCTGAAATCCAATAACATTAAAAAGACAATAGCATATCTGACAGCCATGAAGCAGAAGGGTGTAAAAATAGACTATAACAGAGTAAAGGAATTTATATGCTACCTGCAAGCCAATGGTCTGGGAGCAAATTTTAATTCTCGGGAATGGACTGATTTTTTTGAGAAGACCAGGCCGCTTAACTATGATTAGAAGCAGCTGAGCAAATTTCTACTTTGTTAAGACTTTGCTGCAAATGGAAGAAATTAAGGATAAAAATTAAGGATAAAACTTAAAATAAGGTTTCATAGAAGAAAGTAGAATCGTCACACTACAGCTGTAGTGTAACGATTCTACTATTGTATTAAGTCAGATGAATTGGAAGTTGAAATAGTCTCTCCTGTCTCCGCATTTATATAGGTTACCGTTATGTCATCTGACCCGGAACCATTAAAAATATTATACATTCCACCAAACATATAAAACATAAGATATGTGAAAGATTCACCCATATCTAAGTCTTTAGAGTTTGTTGTGACTATAAATTCCGTATATGCATCATTTGCTTTTACTTCTGTAATATTAGGATATTCTTCAGAGCCAATCATTTCCTTCATAGCGTCATTAATTGCAGCAGCGATTTTAGTCATCAGTGATTGGTGCTGTTCCTTTGACATAACATAGGTGGCGCTGCCATCGTCATTTAAGGTTATGGATTTGTAACCTTCCATCTCACGGATTTGATCAAGCTCGTCCTGTGTTTTGCCTTCAACATAAGTTGCAGGTATGGTAAGCTCTACTTCAGAAGCTCCTTTCTCTACACTTACATTGCCTAAATTTTCAAGCTCAGATGTGGTACCTTCTTCTGTGTCTTTCTCTTCGCCTGTTTTATCGGAGCTTTCGGTATTTTGAGCAGTAGCATTTATTCCGCTGGAATTTTTAGAGCTATTGTCAATACTGTTTGGATTGGTATTTTTACCACAGGCAGACAGTATTAAGGCTGTTGATAATAAAAACATAAAAAGTATTTTTTTCATAAATTTCTCCCTTTATTTAATCAGTTATTACTGGATTATCTGCCTGAATCAGTTATGGAAAAATAGAATTACCATAACCCATGGTTTTTCGGAAACCAATAAAACCATGAAATGGTGCATATGTATATTCAGTGTATAATAAATACACGTAGTATCCTAAACATGATAATCTACATAGATATTGACATGTAATGATGTCATAAAGCATTTGCAGAATTATAAAGGGATATTCTTCATTACAGTTAATTGTAAACAATAACTTAAAACTTATTCATTGTCTTTTAACTCGTGTTCTTCTCTGGAACGAATCATAGAGTAAACACAACCGCAGTAATCCTGTCTGTATAAATCAAACTCCTTTGATAATTCAATGGAGCGCTTATAACCATTTTTTTTCTTGAAATCCGAGCGGAGATATACAGCTCCGTATTCGGCAGCTACAGCTTCACCGATAGAATTTAGCTTGGCTGCATTTTTGTGGGGGCTGATCGTGAGGGTAGTGGTAAAGTAATCAAATCCATTTTCCTTTGCACATTTGGCTGCTTCTCTGAGACGGAGTTCATAGCAGCCGAAACATCTTTCGCCACCTTCGGGCTGGTTTTCCTTGCCTTTGGCAATTTTATAGAAAAGTTCCGGTTCATAACTGCCCTCCAGGAAAGAAATGGGATGTTTTACAGGCAGAGCATTAATCAGTCGCTTCTGTTCTTCTACTCTGCGGTCATATTCCTCTTTTATGGAGATATTAGGATTATAATAATATATGGTGATACGAAAATACTCTGACAGGTATTCCAGACAATAACTGCTGCAGGGTGCGCAGCAGCTGTGGAGCAGAAGAGTGGGGGTACTGCCTTGTGCGGTTATATTTGATAGAGTTTTTTCCAACTCTTTTTGATAATTTATAATGTTTTCCAATGATATCCTCCGTTTTCACCTAAATCTGTATGTCTTTGGCAGTTTTTAGGGCTTTTTTTTGTACTTAATAATAATTTTTAAATTTTTTTAAAAAATATGAAAATTCTACTTGATTTTTTCTCTAGAATATTATATTATAATATTGTTGTGAGACGCAAGAGCAAAATAAAAAAGCTGATCATCAACAAATATCGAGGCGTGGCTCAGCTTGGCTAGAGCGCTGTGTTAGGGACGCAGAGGTCGCAAGTTCAAATCTTGTCGCCTCGATTTTTTATTTAAAGCGGTATATAATAAGAAGCAGTAGGATTGAAGATGTATTTTAATCCTGCTGCTTCTTTCTTTGTACCAAGTATGTTATAGCTATAGTATGCCATTTGTGCAGAATTTAGTCTTATCCAGGGAGAGTCTGAAAACTCATGGTGTGAGGCTTAACACTGTGCTTTGTGGGATATGTTTTGACGCTTTTACCAAGGACAAATTATGTGGAGTGGTGTTACACTTTCATAATTGTTAAGCATGAATATTGCAAAGAGGAGACTTCTAAACAATATTGTGACTTTTAAGGCATGAGAGTTAATTGACATGAATTAGATACAAAAGATTTGCATATATGTTTAATATTTGGAAAAGAAGAAAAACGTATAAAGGCAGGGGAGTTTAAGACTTTTATGTGGACGAAAATATAAATTTATAAGTCATTATAAATAACAGTATTTAACCAAAAATTTAGAAAGCTGGAAGCTAATCTGCTATCAACCTTATGTACAGATAGCTATAGTATAATAACTTCAAACAATTTATTCAGTTAAATAAATTTAGTAAAAATATGAGATAAGGTGCAGGCATAAATGGATTTCACAGACAAAGTAGTTTTTATAACCGGAGGTGCCAAAGGAATTGGAAGGAGCATGGCAGAGCATTTTCAGGCAGCAGGAGCCAAAACAGCAATTATGGACAGACTTACAGCGAATACATCAAATCCAAATCCTCCTGACTTTTAGGGAGATTTAAAAGCAGAACAGGATATTCAGCTCTTTGTGGCAGAAGTGCTTAAATGGTATGGTAAAATTGATTGATTTATCATAAGGACAAAGGCTGGGAATATAAGGATTAAGAACGACCGTAAAAGCAAAATTTTGAAAATAAAAAAAGGAAACAGGAAGTTTTGGTGGAATATTATTAATATAAGCATTAATCTGAAAGAAAGGAGAACAGGTATGGAAGAAGCAGAAATAGAAAAAATGGCAAAGACATTAAGCATGCGTGAAAAGCTGGAACAAAGAGAACATCAGTTTTTGAGTAAATATGCCTCCTTTAGTGATAATTCTATGGGCAGGGATGTGTATGAGGACCCTTGTGATCTAAGGCCAATTTATCAAAGGGACAGAGACCGGATTCTTCATTCCAAAGCCTTTCGACGATTAAAGCATAAAACACAGGTATTTCTTGCTCCGGAAGGGGATCATTACAGGACGAGACTTACCCATACCCTTGAGGTATCCCAAAATGCAAGAACCATTGCCAGAGCCTTAAGACTGAATGAGGATCTGACGGAAGCAATAGCATTAGGACATGATCTGGGACATACACCCTTTGGCCATGCCGGGGAGAGAGCATTGAATTCCATCTGCCCGGAAGGGTTTGAACATCATCTGCAGAGTATACGTGTCGTTGAACTTCTGGAGAATCACGGCAGAGGGCTCAATTTGACGAAAGAAGTCAGAGACGGCATTGTTAATCATCAGACCAATGGAGTGCCTAAAACGCTTGAAGGAAAAATAGTCAGATTATCTGATAAAATAGCTTATATAAATCATGATATTGATGATGCTATCAGAGGACATATTATTTCCGAAGAAGATATTCCCACGGAATTTACAGATGTTCTCGGTCACAGTTCCAGAGAGCGGTTAAACCGTATAATTCATGATATTGTAAGCTGCAGTGAGGACAAGGATGATATCTTAATGTCACCCGAAATAGAAAAAGCTATGTTTGGTATGAGAAAGTACATGTTTTACAGTGTATATACCAATCCAAAAGCCAAAGGGGAAGAGCAAAAGGCAGAGACTATGTTAAAGTATCTGTTTGAATATTACAGTAAGAATTTTGAACTTCTGCCCGAGGAGTACTTTAATATGATTAAAATGAAAGAGGAAAAAGAAGCCAGAGCGGTCTGCGATTACATAGCAGGGATGACGGACCGTTATGCTGTGGCTAAATTTAATGAGATTGCGATACCTCGTTTCTGGAGTGTATATTAAATTAAGAGATATAAAAATGATAGAAGTCAAATCCTTTAAAATCTCTCCTGACAGATACCATAATTAGTAAACAGGATTACAAGAAATCAAGTTACAAAGAAGCAAATATAAGATAGATAGATTTACATTTAAAAGGAAAAGGAGAAGACATGTTTTATCCGGAAGAACTGGTAGAAGAAGTAAGACAGAAGAATGATATAGTAGATGTAATCAGTTCCTATGTGAAATTACAGCGGAAAGGCAGCAGCCATATGGGACTGTGCCCCTTTCACAGTGAGAAATCTCCTTCCTTTAGCGTCAGTGTCTCGAAACAGATGTATCACTGCTTTGGCTGCGGTGTAGGAGGCAATGTATTTACCTTTATTATGGAGTATGAGAACTATACCTTTGTAGAAGCTCTAAAGTATCTGGCGGGCAGAGTCGGAGTAACACTGCCGGAAGCTGAAATCAGTGAAGAAGCCAGACGCCAGGCAGGCTTAAAGGCCAGACTGTTGGAAATAAACAAAGAAGCCGCCAAGTATTATTACTTTCAATTAAAATCTCAAAGAGGACAAGCTGCCATGGATTATCTGGTAAACCGGCAGTTATCGGAGGATACCATAAAGAAATTCGGACTTGGATACTCCAACCAGACAGCAGATGATATTTACAAGTATTTAAAACATTTGGGTTATGAGGATGAGGTTTTAAGAGAGTCAGGACTTGTAAGCTTTGATGAGAAACACAAGGTATACGACAAATTCTGGAACAGAGTCATGTTTCCCATTATGGATGCAAATAACCGGGTTATCGGATTTGGCGGACGTGTAATGGGGGATGGACTTCCCAAGTATTTGAATTCACCGGAGACCAAACTCTTTGATAAGAGCAGAAACCTGTATGGTCTGAATTTTGCACGAACCTCAAGAAAATCAAATTTTCTTATCTGTGAAGGTTATATGGATGTTATTGCACTTCATCAGGCTGGGTTTACCAATGCAGTGGCATCACTTGGAACTGCATTTACGGGGTTACAGGCGAACCTTATCAAGCGATATACCGGAGAAGTGCTGTTAACGTATGACAGTGATGCGGCTGGTACCAAGGCGGCCTTAAGAGCAATACCCATCCTGAAAGAAGCGGGCTTAACGGTAAAGGTCATTGATATGAAGCCGTATAAAGACCCGGATGAATTTATCAAAGCCCTGGGTGCCGAGGAGTTCCAAAAGCGTATAGAAACGGCCAAAAATTCCTTTCTCTTTGAAGTGGAAGTAACCGAACGGGATTTTGACATGAATGACCCGGAGCAGAAGACAAAATTCTTTAATGAAACAGCAAAGAAAATGCTGCAGTTTACCGAGGAAATCGAGAGAAATATTTATATAGAGGCTGTATCAGCCAAATATGGAATCGGTTTTGACAATTTACGCAAGCTGGTGAATAGTTACGGTGCCAGACTTGGTACCGGCGACAGCTATAAACCAAAAGAGCATACCATGAGGGATAGAAATAAGAACCTGCCCATGGAAGGAATGCGGCAGTCCCAAAGGATACTGTTAACCTGGCTTATAGATGATCTGAGGCTCTTTGAAAAAATCAAGGGTATTATTACTCCCAGGGATTTTACAGAAGATTTGTACAAACAGGCTGCCGAGCTTTTGTTTGATCAATATGAGAAGGAGGGCAAGGTTACACCTGCCAAGATCCTCAATCATTTTGAAAGCAAAGAAGAGCAAAAGGAAGCAGCGGCTCTGTTTAGTCTGGAGCTAAGCAGTGAAATGGGCAGCAAGGAAAAAGAAAAGGCTCTAAATGAAACCGTACAAAGAATCAAGAAGAACAGCCTTGACAAGCAGAGTAAGGAGGCCATTGAGCAAAATGATATCCAGACCCTTCAGGGTATCATAAAGGAACAGACGGGTTTACAGAAATTGCATATTTCCCTGGACTGTGGTTAAAATACTAGTAATTAAGCTGAATTTTCATACTGGAATGAGCAAGGAGGATGGATAAATAATGGATGAGAATATGGTTAAATTCACTGAAAAGTTAAAAGAACTTCTGGTATTTGCCAAGAAGAAAAAGAATGTTCTTGAATTTCAGGAAATAAATGATTTTTTTGCTGATTTTGAACTGGATTCCGTTATGATTGAAAGAATCTATGAATTCCTGGAATTAAATAATGTGGATGTGCTTCGCATGACGGAGGAAGAGGATATCCTGATAGAAGAGGAAGAGGATATAGAAGAGATAGACTTTTCCATACCGGAGGGAATCGCCATAGATGACCCTGTAAGAATGTACTTAAAAGAAATCGGAAAGGTTCCTCTCTTAAGTGCCGATGAAGAAATTGAATTGGCACGAAGAATGAAGGTGGGGGACACAGATGCCAAGAAAAGACTGGCGGAAGCCAATCTGAGACTGGTGGTAAGTATTGCAAAACGTTATGTAGGAAGAGGTATGATGTTTCTTGACCTCATTCAGGAAGGAAATTTAGGACTTATAAAAGCAGTTGAGAAATTTGATTATACAAAAGGATTTAAATTCAGTACCTATGCTACCTGGTGGATCAGACAAGCTATTACCAGAGCCATTGCGGATCAGGCCAGAACCATTCGTATACCGGTGCATATGGTGGAGACAATTAATAAACTGATAAGAGTACAGAGACAGTTACTTCAGGAGCTGGGGAGAGAACCAACGCCGGAGGAAGTATCGGAAGAAATGAATGTACCCGTTGACCGGGTGCGTGAAATTCAAAAGATCAGCCAGGAGCCAGTATCTCTTGAGACACCCATCGGTGAAGAAGAAGACAGCCATCTGGGAGATTTTATTCAGGATGACAATGTTCCGGTACCTGCGGATGCAGCAGCCTTTACCTTGTTAAAGGAACAGCTCTTTGATGTACTTGGCACCCTTACGGACAGAGAGCAGAAGGTGTTAAGACTGCGGTTCGGACTGGACGATGGCAGAGCCAGGACCTTGGAGGAAGTGGGGAAGGAATTCAATGTTACAAGAGAAAGAATCCGACAAATCGAAGCCAAGGCACTACGCAAATTAAGACATCCCAGCAGAAGCCGTAAGTTAAAGGATTATCTGGAATAAAAAGTTTATAATAAAAGCAGTGTAGATAAGATAACTTGTATTTTTGTCCGAAGCGTTTCTTTGTACAGCAAGCACGAAATTATGAATGTGCAATAGTAAGAAAAGCACGATTATATGTGAAAGAAAGTACTGTTTAACATGAGAAGGAAATATAGGTGTAAATGAAAAAAGTATAAGTGTACACCAGAATATAGCACAAGTGTGCATGGCTAGAAATACAAGTGTGCATGGCTAGAAATACAAGTGTGCATGACTAGAAATACAAGTCTGCATGATAGAAATACAAGTCTACATGAGTAGAAATACAAGTCTACAAGAGAAGAAAGTACAAGTGTGTCTGAGCAGAAATATAAGTCTTACATGAGAAAATAGCACAAGTTAATATTTGAAGAATGTAAAAGTGAAATGAGAAGAAAGTACAAGTCTGACATTATACCAAGGCACAAGTGTGGCTGAGAGAAAGTACTGTAACAAAAGTACGGAAAGAATACAACAAAAGATTCAGGAGACAGCATGCAATTATCATTACGTTTAAAAACTGTTGCAGATTCTGTTACAGCAGGAAACAGGGTTGCAGATGTAGGATGCGACCACGCCTACATAGCCATACATCTGGCAGAGAATAACATAGCACCCAGGGTGGTTGCCATGGATGTTAATAAAGGACCTTTAAGCAAAGCCAGAGAAAATATTGAGACCAGAGGTCTGAAAGACAGAATAGAAACAAGGTTATCCGACGGACTTGCCAGGTTAAACCCCGGTGAAGCGGATACAGTTGTTATCGCCGGTATGGGTGGAGCCTTGATGGTTCGGATATTAACAGAAGGTGAGTCAGCTTTAAAAGAAGTTAAGGAGTTGATTCTGCAGCCTCAATCAGAGGTTTTTCTGGTACGCAGACATCTTCATGCTAATGGGTATAGAATTGAGTCTGAAAAAATGGTAAAAGAGGAGGATAAATACTATATCATTATAAAAGCACAAAAAGATTCGGCAGAGGAAACCTATGAGCACGAGCTGTTTTATGTATATGGAAAGCAGCTGCTTGAGAGCGGCAGCCCTTTGGTGGAGGAATATCTGCGGAGGGAAGAACGATTAAAAGAACAGGTAGAAGAATCATTAAGGGGTACAGATACCGCCGGAAGCAATAAAAGACTGGAAGAGATCCAAAGGGATCTTGCCTTGATACATGCAGCTCTTGATTATTTTAAAAATTAAGGTGCTTACGTAAAAGAAGCTGAATATATTAAACATAGATAATTCACTTTGTATGCAGGACTGATTTGCATACAAAGTGATATTTTCCTTGTATCATACAGACAATTTATGTCTGCAGCCAAGGATTGCAGTCTGTGAGAAAGGCATGGTTATGAATATGGATGAATACGTAAAAGTTGAGATAGATGGAGTTATAAAGGAATATCTGAAAGGAACGAGCCTTTTAGAAATCAGCGGTGAATATATACCAAAGGACGGCGGCGACTTTATTCTTGCCCTTGTTAACAATAAACTGAGAGAGTTAACAAAAAAGGTACAAAAGGACTGTAAGCTTCGTTTTGTGACTACCGGAGAGGATGCGGGGCACAAAACCTATACCAGAGGAATGATACTGGTATTTATGAAAGCCATTTACAGTATCGTGGGAAAAGAAAATATCGACAAGGTATATGTGGAATACTCTCTGAAAGAGGGAATCTATTGCCAGCCCGTCATGAATATACCTGTCACAAAAGAGTTGGCAGATAAGATTAAGTTGAAAATGAGCAGTTATATAGAGAAAGACCTTCCCTTTGTAAAGAAAACCATCGGAACAGATGATGCGATTGAGCTTTTCAAATCTTATGCGATGTATGACAAAGAAAAACTATTCCGTTACAGACGTGTTTCAAAGACAAATATCTACAATTTGGAAGGCTTTGAGGATTATTATTACGGATATATGCCGCCAAACACTGGTATGCTTCAGTGGTTTGACCTGATTCAAAAGGATGAAGGGCTGATACTTATTATGCCGGATAAAAAGAAACCAAGACAGCTTCAGCCTTTTGTATTTCCTGAAAAATTATATCAGACCCTGAAAGAATCAAATGAATGGGCACAGACAATGGAAATTGATACCGTTGGAGCCTTAAATGAAGCAATCGTAGCCGGTAATCTTAACGAACTGATCCTGACCCAGGAAATGTTCCAGGAAATGAAAATTGGTGAAATCGCTGCCATGATAAAAGAATCCGGCAAGAAGTTAGTTATGATAGCAGGCCCCTCCTCCTCCGGTAAGACCACTTTTTCCCACCGGTTATCCATTCAGCTAAAGACCCATGGATTGGTTCCGCACCCTATTGGCGTGGACGATTATTTTGTGGAAAGAGATCTGACACCCTTGGATGAAGACGGAAAACCGAACTACGAGGCGCTGGAAGCGATTGATACGGAGAGTTTTAACCGTGATATGTCAGCACTGTTAGAAGGAAAGACCGTGGAACTTCCAAGTTTTAACTTCCTGACCGGGCACAGAGAATACAAGGGGAATTATAAAACCCTCGGACCTCATGATATACTGGTAATTGAAGGAATACACGGACTTAATGACAAGCTTTCTTACAGTCTGCCAAAAGAAAGCAAGTTTAAAATTTATATCAGCGCTCTGACGGCATTAAATATTGATGAGCATAATCGTATACCCACCACTGATTTGCGTCTTCTCAGAAGAATGGTGAGAGATGCAAGAACCAGAGGAGCAGACGGTACTAAGACTATCAGTATGTGGCCTTCTGTAAGAAGAGGAGAAGAACAGAATATCTTTCCTTATCAGGAGGAAGCGGATGTTATGTTCAATTCTGCCTTGATTTACGAACTTGCTATTTTAAAATCCTATGCGGAACCTGTACTATTTGGTGTTTCAAGGGAATCAGAGGAATATATGGAAGCCAAACGTATGTTGAAATTCCTGGATTACTTTTTAGGAGTCAACAGCGATGTGGTGCCAAAACATTCTATATTAAAGGAATTTATTGGTGGAAGCTGCTTTAAGGTATGATGCAGAGTGAAATAAAGCAGATAGTATTCTTTATGAGCCTGCAAAAAGTAGGATGAAAAAACTCCTTTACAATCTATTTGTTGCGTGTTAAAATTAAAAATTGTGAGTAGCACAGATGGTCGCGCCTATAAGTTGCCGAAAGGCCATAGGTGAGGAAAGTCCGAGCTTCATAGGGCAGAGTGCCGGATAACGTCCGGTGGAGGCGACTCTAAGGAAAGTGCAATAGAAATATACCGCCGGGATTTCCCGGTAAGGGTGGAATGGTGGGGTAAGAGCCCACCGCCTGGGTGGTAACACACAGGGCATATGTAAACCCCACTCGAAGCAAGACCGAATGAAAAGCGATACGGCGGCCCGTCGTGCTTTTGGGTAGGTCGCAGCTGATAAGACCAGGTTTTCCTGGTGCTTACGGTGAGCCACATGGTAACATGGGGCAAAGATAGATGACCATTTGATACAGAACTCGGCTTATAGTGCTGCTCATACAGCTGGTGTAGAATAGTTCCTATGTGACTATTTTGCAGCAGCTTATTTTAGTTTTAAGAAAAAAGTAAAGACTTTTACATATAAACTATGATAGAGTGAACATAGAAATGGAATAGTAAGTCTATAGTATAAAGCGATAGAAAATGAAGTCCTGGAACATATCCATAGAAAAAAGACCATGCAATCATAAGGGGCTCAAATAGTATAAGATTCAAAGAAAGGAAAATCAGAATGGAACAGACAAGCATTTTAGTTGTGGATGACGACAGAGAAATTGCTGAACTGGTGGAAATACATTTAATCGGAGACGGTTATCAGGTTTTTAAAGCGTTTAATGCAAAAGAAGGTTATGATATCTTAAAAAAAGAAGATATCAAATTGATTATATTAGATATCATGATGCCCGGAACTGATGGGCTCAGTATGTGTAAGACAATAAGGGAGACCAGTACCATACCTATTATAATGCTAAGTGCCAAGTCGGCTGATCTGGATAAGATTATAGGACTTGGAACCGGCGCGGATGATTATGTTATCAAACCTTTTAATCCCCTGGAGCTTACGGCCAGGGTGAAATCCCAGCTCAGGCGGTTTACAAAGTTCAACCCCAGTTCTCACGAAGACAAAGCTGACAAGGAAATAGCCATTAATCATCTGGTAATCAACAAAGAGGATCACAGAGTAGTTTCATATGGCAGGGATGTTAAACTGACACCTATTGAATTTGATATATTGTATCTTTTGGCAAGCAATCCGGGCAGAGTTTTTTCCACCGATGAAATCTTTGAAAGAGTGTGGAATGAAAAGATGTATGAGGCAAATAATACAGTAATGGTGCATATCAGAAGACTCAGGGAAAAGATTGAGATGGATTCCAGAAATGCGCAAATAATCAAAACAGTATGGGGAGTAGGATACAAAATTGAAAAATAGTATTTTTAAGAGCTTTCGTTTTGAAATAGTCCTGTATAGTCTGTTAAGTCTGGTGTATGCGCTGTTAACAGAGGCGGTTATATTTTTTGGTATATACATCGTTTATTATATGACAGGCGGAAAAACAGATGTCCCCGGTGACCTTCAAGGCGGAGCTTCCCTCGGCAGCAACAGCAATTTAATACAGAATAACAGCTTGTACAACAGATATACGGCAGAGCAAATAAGTCCCACCCTGGAGGGCGGAGCTACCAAAGGTATGATTGCTATGGTAACTGTAATTGCAATAGCAATAGGAATCATACTGTTTATGGGATATTTCTTACTGCTTACCAGAAAATTCGCGGTGTATATCGAGAGAATAGCAGGCGGTATCACAGCAATCTCCTCGGGTAATTTTGACACCAGAATAACCATAGACAACGATGATGAATTTGCATTGATAGCAGACCGTATCAATCAGATGGGCGGAGACATCCGTCGTATTATAGAGAACGAGAGAAAGAGCGAAAATACGAAGAATCAATTAATTACAAGTGTTGCCCATGATCTGCGGACACCGCTTACTTCCATAATAGGATACCTGGATTTGGTACAGGGTGAGAATAACATTAATATGGAGGTTAAGAAACACTATGTAGAGATTGCTTACACCAAGTCAAAGCGGCTGGAGAAACTTATAGAGGATCTATTTGCTTATACAAAATTCAGTTCCGGTGAAGTAACTCTGGAAGCAGGTCCTATAGATATGGTCAAATTTGTGGAGCAGCTGGCGGAGGAATTTTATCCGAGCTTTCAGGAAAGTAATCTGCAATATGAATTCAGAGCCAATACACCTTCGGTTTCCGTCTGGGGAGATGGTAATCTTTTAGCCAGAGCTTTTGCTAACCTCATTGATAATGCCATTAAGTATGGAAAGGATGGCAAAAGTGTTCAGATTGAGATTCTGGAGCACCTGGATACGGTACAAATATCGGTAATTAATTACGGGAAGTTAATTCCGGAAAAGGATATTGAAGCAATATTTGAACGTTTTTACCGGCTGGAGGAGTCGAGATCCAGTGAAACGGGGGGGACCGGTCTGGGGCTTGCAATTGTAAAGAACATCATCGTCATGCATGGCGGCAGTATCAGTGCACGTAGTGACCATGACGGGACAGTGTTTATGATTATACTGCCAAAAGCTGATATACTGCCTAAAACGGAAGAGGTGAAAGGATGACAGGCAGAAAGGTAATACTGGCATTTTTGATAAGTCTGTTACTGATATGTATTTTTGTGTCGCCTCAGAATGCTGCAGGAGCGAACGAAGAGGATGGACAGCTCTTAACAAATGATAAATACAACATTAGTATGTCTGTAAAGTATGGTTTTGACAATAAGGTGAAATATGGCCGGTATGCTCTTGTGTCAGGAGAAATTGAAAATAGCGGAGAAAAGTCTTTTACGGGAGTTTTTCAGATTATGGTTCCAAAATCCACTGATAATGCCTTGTATCAGGAAGAAGTAACGATCAGGCCGGGAGAAACCAAAAAGGTATCGCTGGCACTTCCTATAGTAGATGACACAGGTTATCTTCAGGTAAAATTATGGAACAAAAAGGTCGCCGTTCTGGAACATACCTATCAGCTTACTTTTGGTAATTATGATAAGCTGGTTTATGCAGGCGTGCTGACCGAAGAGAGAGAAAATCTTGCTTATCTGGATCGATTGAATCTGAAGACGTTTTATCTGACGGAGGATACCTTATCCGATAATCCGCTGGGACTTGACCTGCTTGATGTACTGATCATCAACAACTTTCAGGTTTCAAAGCTTCGTACGGAACAGGTTCAGGCAATCACCACCTGGGTAAATAATGGGGGGACCCTTGTTCTGGGTGCAGGTAAATATAACAAGGAAGTAAGTGAGGTGTTTAAGAACTTTCAGGTATCTTTTGGCAACGAGACGGACACTGAGAATATAAGCATGCTCTCAAAGGAAGATGATCTAAAAGGTTTAAAGCAACACCTACTGGATTGTCAGAAGAGCAGAAGAATGTTCTTATTGGAATTATCAGAGCGAAACCAACGGCTGATTTCTTCTGGAAATAAGAAAAATCTGACTGAAATAATAACAGGGTTGGATTTGGAATATAGAAAGAGGGAATTGTCGGAGGAAAAGATTTCAGGTTTACGAAAATCTGTTGCAGAAAAGCAGATTACAACCATTGGGTTAGACGGAGGAAGGAGCCTGGTACAAGAAGCTGGCAAAGACTTGCTGCTGTACTCAAAAGTTAACAGCGGCAGAGTTCAGCTCTTTGCCTTTGATTTAGGGCTGACAGCGGAAAAAGAATCCATTGCCTTGTCCATTATAAGCCTGATAACGCAGCATATAAGCGAAGACAACACTCTTCAGCTGGATAATGAGTATTATGGCTGGTATATGACAGATGGATTGATGAACTCGATTGCATCCGCAAAAGAAAAAATAGTTCCGGCCACCTATAAATATTTTATTATCATTGCACTTTACCTGTTGATAAGCGGCCCTGTTACCTACTTTTATCTCAAAAAGAAAAAGAAGCAGGGGATGGGACTGATCGTTGTATCGGTCCTGGTAGTTGTATTCACCCTAATAATTTATGCGGCGGGGACAAAGACACGTATTACAAAACCCTATGCCGAATATTTAAGAGTTCTGGATTATACGGATGCCGGTATGGACAAAATTAATCTATCCCTGACAATGCCAAATAACTATGATTACACGTTGAATCTTACCAGGAGATTTAACCTGGTGGAAATGACCAATGCAAATCCATATATTACAGAAAGCCGTTTGGGGACGAAAGCGGATTTTAACAATGCAGATAAGATTATACGTTACGAAAGCGAAGGTGTAAAACTGACGGTAACAGATAATCCGGCATTTACTCCGGTGTACTTTCAGGGAATCTTTCAAACAACGAAAGAGGGAGGGGGTATTACCGGACAGCTGACCCATACCGGCAGCGGAATAGATGGTAGCATTAAAAATGATAACGATTATGACATCAGCAATGCCATATTAATATGTGATGGAAGATTAATCGATATCGGTTATCTGAAAAAAGGTCAGGAGCTTTCTTTAAAGAATGAGAAGGGGACATATCTGCTGTCCATTGATGATTTATACAGTACTTCTTTAATTAAAGGGATGACAGAGTTGTCGGAAGAAGGAAAAGACGGGAATGAAAATACCAGGCTGAATCAGCTGATATCTCTTATGGTGGAATATAATTTTACACAGGGAGAATATTCTAATTGTATTATCGGTCTAAAAGAAAACGGACAGAAAAACAATCAGACTGCAAAAGAAGGTGATCAGCTGCTGTCCCAAATATCTTCTATTATGCAGCTGGAAGGCACAACCCTTGTTAAACTGCCTGTTAAGGTGGATAACCATCTGGCGGATAAGGAGTATGTGTATACCATAGACAATAATATTCAGGCCGAGGGCATGAAAATGAATGAGTATTATGCTGGCAGATATATGACAAATGACAGCATCATTCATACCTATCAGTTCCCAGCGGAGGAGAAAATCATTAATTTCAGTTTTCCAAAAGCACAGAATCAGAAGGTTTTAAGTAAATATACCCAGAATTTTGGAGGAAGTGTATTCTTTTTGAATGTAGAGACGGGAAGATATGAAGAAGTATTTAACGGCACCTATGATATAGATATCAAAGCATCAGATTATCTTACAGCAGATAATATTTTAACCGTACGCTACAGACAGGAATCTTCTTTACAGGAGTATCAGGTAGTCTTACCTCATATATCCTATTGGAAGGAGGCTGATTAAAGTGTTAACAATTCATAAACTGACAAAAAGCTATGGCAAATTTCTGGCCTTGGATCAGCTTGAGCTTAAAATAAGGCCGCGAGAAATCTACGGTTTTGTCGGGCCTAATGGTGCGGGAAAAACCACTACCATGAAAATCTGTGCCGGTTTAATGAAAGCAGATTCTGGTGAAGTAATGATTGACGGTATCAATGCTTTGGAAAATAACAGGGAGCTCAAAAAAAGAATTGGATATATGCCCGATTTCTTCGGGGTATACGATAATCTAAAGACCATTGAATACATGGAATTTTATGCCTCGATATACGGTATCACGGGAAAAGAAGCCAAAACCTTGTGTATGGAGCTGTTGGATTCTGTCCAGCTGAAGGACCAATATGACAACTATGTTGACAGTCTGTCACGAGGAATGAAGCAAAGGCTCTGTCTTGCCAGATGTCTGGTCCACGGACCTAAACTGCTGATATTGGATGAACCTGCTTCCGGTCTTGATCCCAGAGCAAGAGTAATCATGAAGGATATATTACGAAGGCTCAGTTCAGAAGGGATGACAATACTTATCAGCTCTCATATTCTTCCGGAGTTGGCACAAATCTGCACACACGCTGGAATTATTGAAAAAGGAAAACTGGTCCTCTCCGGTTCCATTGAAGAAATTACCTCAGCAAGGGGCAATGCCAGACCCATTGTACTGCGAATGGTAGACAATCAGGAAGCAACGGTAAGAGTTATAAGGGATAATCCCTTTACCAAAAAAATAACGATTCTTGAGAATGTAGTGAGTCTGTTGTTTACAGGAAACCAGGAGGAAGAAGCAGCGCTGCTTACTTCTATCATACAGGGAGGAGGAGTCATATCCTCCTTCGCAAGAGAAGAAAGCAGTTTGGAAGCTCTGTTTCTGCAAATAACGCATGAGGAGGGAAGTTGATTATGCTTAGAGTAAATCCGGTATACCAAAAAGAACTGAGAACAAATGCCAGAAGCTTTAAGACCTATCTTATTATATTTGCCTTTAACGGACTGCTTTCTCTGTTCGGGCTGCTGACCTTGTATCTGACCTTTGAATACCAACAGGGACTTGGTGGCAGTGTTCAATATTCAGATGTGCTGGAAATCTATACGATAATAACTGCTGTTGAATTCTTCTTGCTGATGCTGGTGGTGCCGGCAGTAACCGCAGGCTCTGTTTCCGGAGAAAGGGAAAGGCAGACCCTGGAAATACTTTTAACTACCAAATTAACCGCAGGCTCTATTATAAGAGGAAAACTTCTTTCTTCCATTAGTATGATGCTGTTTCTGACCTTTACCAGTTTTCCGGTAATGGCTCTGGTATTTACAATAGGAGGTATAACTCTGAGAGATATGGCAGAGTTTCTGCTTCTTATTATTATAACAGCCATTTATTTGGGAAGCATCGGAATATTCTTCTCTGTACTGTTTAAGAAATCAACCTCAGCAACCGTGGGAACCTTTGGAAGTGTCCTGGTATTGAGCTTTGGTACGATAGGTATAGCCCTGGGAATTCATTTTATCATGCAAATGCATCTAAACAATTCACTGGACAAAGCAACCTCTTATGTACAAGCGGATATTGGAAACTGGATGCTGCTATTGTTAGTCAATCCTGTAGTTAACTTTCTTTCGGTATTAAAAGATCAGACAGGGATAGCCACACAGGTATCTTATTTGTTTAATAATGTAGGCAGTGTTTCACCGGCATTAAGAAATATCTGGTTTCCTCTGAGTTCTGCAATACAGCTTATAATAGCCATATTATTATTGGTCATATCAACTGCAATCCTCAATCCTTGCAGAGGAAAAAGATGAAGAATAAAATAGCCATCGGCTTCCTGAGAGCAGGTAACCGATGGCTAATTTCTGGAATATGAAAATGGAAGAAGAATAATATAGATTCATTATAACATATAAAAATAAAAAAGGTAGTGTTTTTTTAACTTTTTTTAAAATTCTTAAAAATTAATATAAAAATAGTTACTTATCAGTCCTTTCTGCATAATTCTCTGCATACATCCGGATATTTTTAGAAATTCTTACTTTGTGATATAGCTTTGCATACTCAATCTCATCAACCTCTGCTACATAATTTGTTGGAAAGTTTTTTAAAAATCCACTGCGTCTTAAGGTATCTGCCGCTTTGTTATAAGCGATGGCTGCTTCCTTTTCGGTAGGATAACGGCCTACAACATAATCGCCTTCTATATGAATTTTTGCAACGTAACAAGGATGTCCTTTCCATTTAGAGAAAAAAACGCCATGGTATTGGTTGATTACTTCAATATTACTATATCTTAAATCGTGCTCATTTCCATTGATAAACCTAAAATCTCTGCCAGCAACAGCATAATTCTTTATACCATAGCGGGAGAGGATGCTAACCTGCATTCCATAATCTGAAACAAAGAGATGCCCTCCGCGGAGCATTATCTTGTGATGGCCATAATAAAACAAATCATCTGTATCAAAAAGATAATAATTTTCTTTTCCTATATAATATAAGAAGTAATTCTTTCTTAAATAGATAGGATTCCTGATATAAATACCATTATCTCTGTAATTTATCAAAATAACCCACTTCTCAAAAGGAAGTCCAAAAGCTTTGTCATAGTCGGAAAGTGTATAACTCCCATCCCGTAGAATCGCATTTGCGGTTTCGTAAGCTTTATTCCCTAAAGCAGTATCGTTAAAACTGCCGAGGCTGATGTGCTTATTTCGATAAGTAATACCAGCACGGTAATAAATTTCGCCATTTTTCTTATAAGCCTTTGATAAACCCTGATTTGATGACAAAGATTTCACCTCCTGATCTGAGCTGGAAAATAAAACAATTATTCAAATGCTGTATTGTGGTAGTGTAATAGATTAACGTTTCTTTCTTTTTATATGGTTTGTTTGATGAATAGTTTTTAAGCTGTTTTCTTGCCGCTTATGAATTTTCAGGTTGTCAAAGAAACATTTTGATTCCGATATTATAATTTCAATATACTCCGACGTTCATGTATAAAAGTTAAATAATGGTAAATAATAAGAAGTGTACATAAGCTTTCTCGTTATACTTATTGTATAAGAAGAAACTCCTAAAATCAATAAGGCAAAGGTAGTACGAGTGTTCGGTGTTTAGGAGAAAGTTTGTTCTATCAAAATAGAAAATTGTAAAAGAACGGAGAGGAGGTAAAGAATATCCTGAATAGCTATAATTGGGCGGTATAGGAGAAACATCAGCCATAGATAATATATTACGTACATATTAATGAAGTTAACACAATTGTAACAATATACATGCCTCTAAACCCACAAAATACAGGGTTTTAGAGTGCGAAATAGAAAAAAATCATGTCGATCATGAATAATGTGCCAAAAATGGTTTAAAATATTTAATAACTCCTTAATATTTAGTTAAAAAATGTTTGTGCGTAATGCACAAAAGGAGATGCTTAAAAGAAAATCATATTATGCATAAAGATACTTAAGGGGAAAATGAACCTTAATAAGGTTATCGTTTCTTCCAAAGTTTGCATAGAGTTATTGACAGTAAAAGGCGAGATGATATAATTCATGAGAACCTCTTAACGGAAAACAATGCCTGTGATTCTTTTAAGCGGTTAACAGTCCACAGACTATTTATGACAATAGAATAACAAAGGCGATATTTTATTGGAATAAGATCAAAAAAGAAAAGAGGATGTATATATGCTAAAAATACACTCGTTTCTTCAAAGGGCTCTTAAGCCGGTAAAAGATATGTTACCACTCTCCGGCAGAAGTAAAGCGGGAATCACAGCAGTAGTACTTTATGCTGCCCTTTCATGCTTACTGATATTGAGCCCGGATACTATCTACGAACACTCCAGCAGAACGGAAGCTCCTGTTTATACATCGGGAAATTCCAATAAGGAGTCAGAAGAGGTAGGCGAAGAAACAGCGATAGAAGCAATTGTACGAATGAATCCTATATATTTTAAGGGGTACATTGTACAAGGCGGTTTAGAAGCCTATGGTACCCAGTACGTAAATCCTTATGTTTCCTTCATGCAGAGCATGATAACCAAAACAGCAAAAAACGATTCTGATATTACAGCAGACAAATTATTAATGGCAGAAGAAATAAAAGCGGCAGAAAATAGCCTTGCATCGAAATTAAGTATAACAACCAACTTAAATCTGTTGACAGAGGAAGATATAATCAGTTTACAGGCAGAAAAAAACTCGGACAACCTAAGCAGCTTTACGGAGATAATGGCAGCAGCTGAAAAGAAAACAGCTGAAGCAAGTAATGGAGTAAAGAATGCGGCATCGGACGATGAGGCAGAGAGTATGGATACAGCTTCCGTAAAGGAAGCAGTAAAAACTGAGAATACTGATAAGAAAACAGAGACCGAGAAAACAACTGCGGTAAAAAAAGCTGCAGCAGCGAAGAAAGAAATAGATGCAAGCGTAACAAAGACAAAAGACACTAGTTCGAAAAAAGCAGTACAGGCAGCTGCAAAAAGTAAGGTTGATAGTAGTTCAACCAAAGAGAAAACCATTAAAGATACTGCAAAGAAAACAGAAAGCAAAATCAAATTAAATGAAGAAGATACTGGAGTTCTTCAAAGAATCGTTGAAGCTGAAGCAACAGGTGAGGACATAAAAGGAAAGATGTTGGTCGCAAACGTCATCCTGAATAGAGTTAAAAATAAGGATTTCCCTGATTCGGTAAAGGCCGTTGTATTTCAAAAAAGCGGCAGCACCTATCAGTTTTCGCCGATAAAAGACGGAAGATATTATTCCGTTAAAATATCGGAAAGTACCAAAAAAGCAGTCAATCGTGTACTGCAGGGAGAAGACTACTCCCAAGGGGCGCTGTATTTCTCGGCGAGAATAAGAGCCGATAAAAACAGCATGAGCTGGTTTGACCGCCATCTAACATACCTGTTCAAGCACGGAGGGCATGAGTTCTTCAAATAATTGAATAACCGTGACATCAGTTCGTAAGTTTTATGCTGATAAGTGATAAAACTTAGTGGTGTATTGCAGGAATAGGTGTACGGGATTCAACCAATAGAACAGGAGAAAAAGAGGACACTCAGGAAAGTGATGATACACTTTTCTGGGTGTCTTTTTTTGCGTCCGTCAATTTATACCGTTATTTTACTTTAGTAAGGTATTGTACATCAGTGCTTTAAATGATATAATACAACGAAAATAAGAGTTTATAATGAAATTTTTATATTGCATACTTAAACTTAAACATCAATTAGTATATGATAGTTATGAATATATGATAATTACGTATTTGACTGGTTCTTATAGGTTCAACCTATAATTGTAATCATAAATTTTTATTACGATAAAATTACTTACTGTATCACAGGCTAAGTATTTGAATAATATAAATGCACAGATGGAGGAAAACTATGAATCTTTTGTATCAAAGCACTCGCAGCAACACGGCTCCTATTACGGCATCTCAGGCAATCTTGAAAGGACTGGCTGAGGACGGTGGTTTGTTTGTACCTGAAAGCATACCGGCACTAAAAGTTTCTTTAGAGGAACTTAGTAACATGACCTATCAGCAGACTGCTTATGAAGTAATGAAATTATACTTTACTGATTTTACGGAAGAAGAACTAAAAAGCTGTATAAGCAAAGCTTATGATGAGAAATTTGATACAACTGAAATTGCACCGTTAAAGGAAGCTGGCGGGTTCTATTACCTGGAGCTCTTTCATGGCTCCACCATTGCGTTTAAAGATATGGCCTTATCCATTCTGCCGCATCTTCTGACCACAGCCGCAAAAAAGAATCAGGTGACGGATGAAATTGTAATACTGACCGCAACCTCAGGAGATACGGGTAAAGCGGCCCTTGCAGGGTTTGCTGAAGTCCCCGGAACAAAAATCATAGTATTTTATCCCAAGGATGGTGTCAGTCCAATTCAGGAGAAGCAGATGGTTACCCAGAAAGGAGACAATACCTATGTTGTCGGAATCGACGGAAACTTTGATGATGCGCAGAATGGCGTAAAGGCAATGTTTAATAATAAAGCGCTGGCAGACAGCCTGAAAGCAAAAGGATATGTGTTTTCTTCTGCTAATTCCATCAACATCGGCCGTTTGGTTCCTCAGATTGTTTATTATGTATATGCCTATGCCAGTCTGTTAAGGAAAGGCGTTATTGCAGAAGGTGAGAAAATTAATGTGTCGGTGCCTACCGGTAACTTTGGGAATATCTTAGCGGCATATTTTGCAAAAGAGATGGGAGTGCCACTAAATAAACTGGTGTGTGCCTCCAATGAGAATAAGGTGTTGTTTGATTTCTTTGATACGGGGATATATAACCGTAAGAGAGAATTCATCCTTACTTCTTCACCTTCCATGGATATCTTAATCTCCAGCAACCTGGAAAGATTGCTCTACCTGGCAGCAGGAAGAGATAGTGAGAAGACATTAGCGCTCATGAATGGCTTGTCTAAAGAAGGAGAATATGTAATAACACCGGAAATGAAAGTGAATATGGACGGTATTACCGGTGGCTTTGCTACAGAGGCTCAGACCGCGGAGACGATCAAGGCAGTTTATGAGAAGACAGGTTATGTACTGGATACCCATACAGCAGTAGGCGCTTCTGTATATGAGAGATATCAGGAAGAGAGTTCAGATAATACAAAGGTTATCATCGCCTCCACTGCAAGCCCTTATAAATTTACCAGAAGTGTTATGGAAGCCATAGATCCGAAGTATGGCAGTCTGGGAGATTTTGAATTGTTGGATGAGCTTAGCAGAATCTCCGGTGTAAATGTACCGGCAGCCATCGAGGAAATCAGAAGTGCCAAAGTGCTTCATGACAGGGTGTGTAAGACGGAGGAGATGCAGAAAGTGGTTGAGGGAATATTGAATTAAATGTAACGATATATAATTTACTCAACACAACATTTGTTTGCTTTAGAATCATTATGGCTTAAATAAACGGCTTTGTTAATTTATATTTTGTGTTATATATTATTATTTGGTGTGAAGAGACATAGATTATTTTGAAAGGATACGGAATTGATCTGTTTGATGATTAAGGCTGTAGCCAATAGATATCTTGTAAAAATAGTACTGTGCCAAACCATTCAATTGTTCATATAAGATAGAAAATGCTGCAGAACATAAAATTAAATCTGCGGCATTTTCTATATTTTTCCTCAAATGCATGAATCTATAAAAGCTGGCAAGAACATGAAAACACCTGAAAAAAAGCCATTTGTGACAAATGCATGACATAAAATTGACATAAACAAAGTGCATTATATACCTAGAGTTCACGAGACACAAAACTTCAACTAGAGTTTGCATCCGGAACTTTGGTATAATCAAACCATAAAGGTATAACAAGATATGGAAAGTAGCCAAGTGCTTAAGTGGGAAAATAATCCTTAACAGAAAGACGAAGAGTAAATTTCAGGGTTCCCTGGAATGTGTCAAAATTAAGGCAAAACCCAGTTTTTAAGCCTAATGTACGGGGTTACATAAAAGTAAAATTATAGCTAAAAGGACTTGACCTTTTATCTAATTATTGTTATAATCGTCTTGTTATTGGAATGATTATATTGAAAAATATAATACCAAACCAACCTATATTTTAAGGAGGAAGAAAGAATATGAAGAAAAATTTCTTTAAAAAGAAATTAGCTTCTGCTCTTGCTCTTGCATTAGTAGTAGCAAGTTTCAGTCCTGCAGGAATCTCTGCACAGGCTGCTACAGCTACTAAAATTGTAAAGCAGGGCGGCGCAGCAGCACCGACAGTATTATATGTTGGTGGCTCCAAAGTTGATTACAGCTTAAGCACAATCAAATCTGGAGTAAAGTATACTTGGAAATCAAGTAATACAAAAATTGCAACAATCACTGCTACAACTGGTGTTGTTACAGCAAAAGCTCCTGGTAGTGTAACTATCACAGCTACAGCTACAGATAAGAAGAGTGGAAAGGTTCTTAACACTTTCAAGAAAACTCTTACAGTTAATCTTCGTGCGACAAGCGTTGAAGCTGGTGATGATTTCACATTAGCTACAGGCGAGACAAAGAAATTAGCTGCAACATTAACACCTTCTAACTCCACAGACGTTATCAACTATGTATCCAGCGATAAAGCTGTTGCTACAGTTGGTTTAACTGGTGGTGTTGTAACTGGTAAAGAAGCTGGTGAAGCTACTATTACTGTTTACGCTAAAGCTACAAAGAGCACTTCTAACAAGAGTACAAAGAACAAGGTTGATACAATCAAAGTTACTGTACCTGTTGGTGTGACTTCTGTTAAGCAGGTATCTGATGTTTCCTTAGACTTAACTTTTAACAAAGCTATGACTAAAGATACAATCAAAGCTTCTGATTTAGTTCTTAAGAATGCTGCTAACAATGCTGTTCAGGCAATTAAAGAATTAAAATTCTCTGCTGATGGCAAAGTTGTTACTGCTGTAACATATTTACCTTTAACAGACAAAGCTGAGTACAAATTAACATACGCTGAGAAAGAGCATAAATTCACTGCAAGTGTTGGTGAAGTAGCTTCTATCGTTATCAAAACTACTCAGGTGGCTTTCGGAACTGACTCAGCTATCGAATACAACTTCCTTGATGCTAATGGAATTCAGTTAACTAACGTTGACTCTAGCAGAGTTGCTGTTGCTATCGATACAACAGGTGGTTATATCATCGGAAGCGGTACAAGTGCAAAAGTTAACCTTTTTGCTAAAGGAAATACTGCAACTGTAACTGTAACATACCACACTTGGAAATATGAGAACAACGCTGAAAAGACTGTTGTTGCTAAGGGAACAATCGTAGCTGTAGATCCTACAGAAATTACAATTGGAAACTATGAGAAATACACAATTTCCGGTGCTTCTGTTGACTGGTCCAAAGATGCTGTTACAACTATAGCTATCGGCGATACAGGAAAGAAAATCTACTTACACGTTAAAGATTCCGCTGACAAATATGTAACTGCTGATAAGATTACTTACAAAGCAGCTGATGCTAACTACTTATTAGTTGGTTCAGACGGTTCTTTAACAGCTGTTAAAGAAGGAACAACTTATGTTATCGCTACTACTGGAAAAACAAGCTTTACTCTTCCTGTAACAGTTGTTGCTAAAAGAGATGCTTCTTCTGCAGAGTTAGACAAAACAGCTGTAACAATCTCCAACACTGATAAAGTAGTTGATACTGTAGTAATCACTGCTACAGCTAAAGATCAGTATGGTTCAAACCTTGCTGCAACTACTGTAACAGATGTAGAGCAGAAATCAACAAAAACTGCTGTTAATCCTATAGCTACTTGGGCTGGTGATAAGATTACCGTTACTGCAACAAATGCTGTTGCTGGAACATACAGCTTTGTAGCAACAGTTAATGGAAAACCTGTAGCATTTAATGTAACAGTACTTGATGCTAAGACTGCTTCCGTAGCTGATCCTTCAACATTAGGAACACAGTTAGTATTATCAACAAATTCACTTGATACTAAGATTACTTCAACTACTGCAGTTGCTGATAAGGACTTAACAATCAAACTTGCTCGTTACAACAACGGTGCACTTTATGATTATGTAACATCTGCTACTGTAAAAGTTACAACTCCTGGTGCTGTTGGTGGTGCTACATTAACTCTTACACCTAATGCTGATGGTGTTGCTACATTCAACGGTCTTACAACTGACGGTGTAACAGTTACTAAAGCAGATAAGGGAACTTACAAAGTTGTAGTAACTTATAATTCCAAAGATTTTACACAGTATTTTGTAATTAATGATACTCAGGTTGTACCTGGTTTCTCTGTAGATAAAGTTGTTACAGAAAAACTTACAGCTGATGATATTGCAAAAGATGTATTAACAATCAAAGATGCTGATGGAAACAACATAACTTCAACAATCAAAAATACTGTATTTAAGACAGTTACTGGTACAATCGTATCCGGTTCTGATGTATACCTTGACAAGGTTACTGTAACACAGAAAGTTGGAAGCTTATCTTTCGATGTTGTTGTAACTATTGGTCAGTCAGTAAAAGTTAAATAATAATAGTTGACTATCATTATTTAATATAAAAATATCCCTGCCAGTTCAAATGAATTGGCAGGGATATTTTGCGTTACAGTGTAATCTGGCATATACTCCTTAAGAATCCTTAATAAATATTGCATATTAAAATTATATATGATAAAATTCAATTTAGTTATAAATTAGTAAATAATAATTATATGCCTCTAAAGGAGAGAAAATACATTCTATGAAACTCAAGTCTATATGGAAGAGAAGCAAAGGTATCTTATTAAATTCCTATTATTCCAACTGTTTTTATAATGGAAAAATAAACAATCGCCTTATATTAATAGAATCAAAAAACGGCAGCGATTTAGCAGGAAACATGTTCCATATACTACGTGAATTAAGGACGGAAGTTTATTCGGATTATAAGGTAGTCTTATCTGTTTTAAATAAGAAAAAAGAGAGTATACAGAATCAGTTGTCCAACTACGGGATTAAAAATGTAAAATTAGTACGAACAAATTCTTACGCATATTATAAGTATTTAGCAACTGCTAAATACTTATTTACTGATACAACTTTTAATAGAAGCTTTATAAAAAAGGAAGGCCAGATTATTACGAATACTTGGCATGGTACTCCTTTAAAGAAAATGGGTAGAGACGTAGATAATAGAGCATATGCTATTGGTAATGTTCAAAGAAACTTTCTATTCTCAGACTATTTGGTATATCCCAATGAGTTTATGAAAAAGAAGATGGTTGATGCATATCTTCTGGAAGGGATATATGATGGCACTATTCTCAATGAAGGATACCCCAGAAATTCGATATTTTTTAACAAAGAAATCGGTCAGAATATAAAAGAGGAATTGGGACTTCATGGCAAGCAGGTTTACATTTATATGCCTACCTGGAGAGGAACAGTTACCAGCAAGAATACAGATCATTTATTAGCTATTACGGATTATTATCTGAGAGACTTGGACAAGCACCTTACGGATAATCAGGTATTCTATGTAAAATTACACCCTTTTGTAAGCAGAAATATGAATTATAGTAATTATGTTCATATAAAACCTTATCCGGATCAATATGATTCCTATGAATTTATGAATATATGTGATTGCCTGGTTACTGATTACTCCAGTGTTTTCTTTGATTATGCCAACAGTGGAAATAAAATTATTTTGTTTGCATACGATGAAACAGATTATTTAGAAGAAAGAGGTATCTATGTACCTCTGAATGAATTCCCATTCCCTATGGTTAAAACAGTCGAGGGATTGTTAAAAGAATTAAACGCTCCCAAGAATTACGATGATACAGCTTTTCTAAAGGAATATTGTACCTATGACAGAGCTGGTGCAGCAGAACGTATCTGTAAACACGTGGTCAAAGGAGAAAAAGTCTGTAAGGAAGAAAAACTCAAAAAGAATGGTAAAGAAAATGTGGTGATGTTTGGTTCAGCATTAGCGAAGAACGGTTTAACTTCCTCACTACTGAATCTTTTTAATAATATAGATATAGAAAAGAGAAATTATTACGTAACTTTTAATGAAGCAGCCCTTAAGAAGACACCGACCAGAGTATCACAGATTCCTGATAAGGTTGGTATTCTTCCAATGAGCAGCGGAGCTGCTTACACTATAATGGAAGCTATAGCCTTTGTTCTATATTTTAAGAAGAACAAAGATAATAAGTTTGTTCAAAAATATCTTGATAGATTATATAAACGAGAGTTTATAAAGCAATTTGGTAGAATTAAAATTGATTCACTGATTCAGTTTGCAGGTTATGATCATAAAGTAACGAATTTGTTCCAACGATTTGAAGGACCGAAGGTTATTTATGTGCATAATGATATGATAGCTGAGATGAAAACAAGGGGTAACCAGCATTACCTGACTCTTCGTTCAGCATATCAAAAGTATGATAAAGTTGCAGTAGTTACCCAGGACATTGTTCCACCTACGGTTAAAATCAGCGAAAAGCAGGATAATATAGTAGTAGTTAATAATTGTCATGCACATCTTGAAGTTAGAAGTAAAGCGAACCAGCCTCTGATTTTTGATGCAGATACTAAGTGCAATATTCCACAGGTGGAGTTAGAAGATGTATTAAACAGCGATGCCAAGAAGTTTATCACTATAGGAAGATTTTCACCGGAGAAAGGGCATATGATGCTTATGAAGGCATATGAAGAATTTTCCAGGGATTATCCCGATACTTATCTGATAATAATTGGCGGACATGGTGTCCTTTATAAGGAAACATTAGATTATGCCAAAGAATCAGAAGCAAATATAATTATCATAAAATCAATGAAGAACCCTATGCCGGTATTGAACAAATGTGATTTCTTTATTTTATCTTCACATTATGAAGGACTAGGTCTTACGTTATTAGAAGCAGATGCGCTAGGTATACCTACTATGTCTACAGATGTAAGAGGACCTCAGGGCTTTTTAAGAGAGTTCAATGGCTGCCTTGTAGAAAAGAGTGAAAAAGGCTTGAAAAAAGGTATGGTACGTTATATGAAAGGCGAAATTAAAGCAATGAATGTTGATTATAACGCTTATAATAAACGTGCAATCAATCAGTTTGAAAGTCTTTTTGAATAATTTAGGAAAGGAAAGCCACAATTTAATCATAGATAGTTACCAGTCAATATATTGGAATATCCTATTATATCAATTGTGATAAGAATGGTGAGTGTATGAAGATAGGTATTATTACCTTTAACAGCGCCCATAATCATGGTGCTGTATTACAGGCTTGGGCGTTGCAGGAGTATTTAAAAGGTGAAGGACATGATGTCAGCATTATAAACTACAGATTGCCAGCTACTGATAATCTGTACCGTTTATATGTGCCCAGAAAAACTTTTAAAAGCTATAAATTAAATAAAGTAGTTCACATGCTTCAATATTTAAAGAAGTTTAAGACGGAACCGGATAAGGTGAAGAGATTTCGTAAATTTGAGCATTTTATAAATAATACATTAAATACTACAAAAGCATATTCAGTTTTTGGTGAATTAAATAAAGCAAATTTTGATTTTGATGTTATGATTGCAGGTAGCGATCAGATTTGGAATGGTTCACTTACAAAAGGTATTAATCCCGCTTATTTTCTGGCATTTGGAAAAGAGAAGATAAAGAGGATTTCTTATGCTGCCAGTATTGGAAAAGATTTTATTCCGGAAGTTGAACATACACTGTTTTCCAGATATCTGAGGCTATTTGACTATATATCTGTTAGAGAGGAAAAGGCAAAGGAGGCGATTGAAAAATTAACGAAGAAGGAGATTTCGGTTGTACTTGATCCAACCCTTCTTCTTGACAGAGAAAGATATGACCAGCTAAAGAATGATCCTAAGACAAAAGCTAAATATATATATGTGCATAATGTTCATATAACGAAAGTAGACAAGCGGTTAAATGCAATGGCAGAAGAAATATCTCAAAGACTTGGATTACCTATTGTTCATAACCGATCAGATTATAACTTTACCAATGAATTGCATAAATTCACTTCTGGTGGTCCGAAAGAGTTCCTGGGTTATATTGCAAATGCGGAATATGTTGTAACAAATTCATTTCATGCTACAGTGTTCTCAATTATGTACCAAAAGAATTTTATAACAATACCTCATTTTCAAAATCCTGAAAGAATGAGACACTTATTGGATACATTAGGTACGGGAAATCATTTGATTGAATTTACAAAAGACCTGCCAAATGATTTAGATGAGCTATCCATCGATTATAATCAGGTTGAGAAGCTTAAAGTTGAACTTAGAAAGACATCAATAGACTATTTGAGTAGGTCTCTTGCAGGTGAGAAAACCACTAATGAGCCTGTTAAAGACGAGGATAAGTACTTTGATTCCAAGGATGTTTATTCCTGTTATGGATGTAAGGCCTGTAAGGATATATGTCCGGTTTCAGCAATTACTATGGTATCGGACAAAGAAGGCTTTTGGTATCCCAAGATCGATGAAGATAAATGTATACATTGTAATCTTTGCAGAAAAGTATGTATTTACCGAAAGTTTGAAAAAGAAGAACCGGTTGAAAATTACCCGGTAGTTTATGCCTCCTATCATAAGACAGAAGATATTCATACTGAAAGTACCAGCGGAGGTATGTTTATACCTATGTATCGATATATACTTTCTATAGGGGGTAAGGTAGTAGGTGTTCGATATGATGAAAATATGAGAGTCATATATGACATTGCAGATACAGAAGAAGGCTGCAGAGCTTTTTGCGGTTCAAAATATGTTGCACCTGACAGTGAAAATGTGAAGCCAAGAGTAAAGAAATTACTTGAAGCCGGAACGGTTGTATTATTTACCGGTAATCCATGTCAGATAGCAGGTTTAAAGACTTATCTGGGTAAAGATTACACGAATCTGTATACAGTGGATATTATCTGCCATGGTGTTCCTTCACCAAAAGTATTTGAAAAGTATATTAACTACCTGGAGAATCGTTATCACTCAAAGGTAATCGATTTTCAATTCAGAAATAAAATAAGAGGTTGGAGTAAACCTTATATACTGGTTAAATTTGAATCTGGTGAGGTATTATTAGAGCCGGCAGCCAGCAACAACTTTAATAGAGCTTTCTTAAGCAATAATATTCAGAGGCCGTGCTGCTACACCTGTGAATTTGCAGGATTAAAGGGAAGTGTCGGTGATATTACCATAGGTGACTATTGGGGTATTGAAAATGAGCATCCTGAAATGATGGACCAAAGAGGTGTATCCATTATTAAGCTGAATAATTCCAAGGGATCAGAATTCTTTGAACACTTTAAGGAGCAGCTGGTACTAAAAGAAAGTACTTATGAGAAAGCCTATAACGCTAATCATAAAAAACCCATGAATCTGGTTCTAAAGCGAAATCAGCTTATGTCCCAGATTGATGATGTAGAAATTGACAGCTTGCTGCAGTCCTATAATCATTTAAAGAAGAAGAAAAAAAAGAAATAAATCAATATAAATAATAAGTTGAGCATTTTATCATAAGAGCTGATTTGTAAGACACAGGTTTAATCCTAAAATCAGAAATAGATAGAATGGTATTTGAGCTTGACTTTAATAATTTATAATAAAAATTGAATTAACCATTAGTTTAACATGTAGGTGTAATATTAAGGAAAGAGTATAGAGTATTACACCTATATGATGGCTATATATTCAACGAATATAGTAAGAAAGAAAACAGGTGGTAAATTGAAAAAGTATTTCAGTAATTTTGCAAAATATAGATTTTTATTAGCGGAACTTGTTAAAAAAGGAGTAACCTTAAAATATAGAAGATCCTATCTGGGTGTAGTTTGGACTTTGATTGAACCTTTATTAACAATGATGGTTTTAACGCTCGTATTTGGTACGCTGTTTGGAAACACTGACAGGACCTTTCCCGTCTACATACTGTCAGGACGGTTAATGTATTCTTTTTTCTCAAATAGTACGAAGACCTCAATGAAGTCGATTCGATCCAATAGTGGTATGATTAAGAAGGTATATGTACCAAAATATATGTATCCTTTATCATGTATATTAAGCGATTATATAACATTCCTGATATCTTTGCTTATATTGTTTATAGTTAGTATTGTACTAAGAGTTGAGCCTAGTTTTTATCTGTTCCAAGCTGTCATACCATTATTGATCTTACCGGTTATGTGTTATGGCTTAGGACTAATATTAGCGACACTCTCGGTGTTTTTTAGAGATCTGGAATATATCTGGTCGGTTGTAATGATGCTTATTATGTATACATCAGCAATATTTTATAAGCCTGAGAGAATTATCAAGGCAGGATATGGCTGGCTGCTTGATATAAATCCGCTATATTCCGTTGTAGTGAATTTTCGAAATGCAATCTTTGGACAGGCATTGGATACAAGAGCGTTAGGGTTATCCTTACTTTACACTGCTGGATTTATGATTGTCGGGTTACTCATGTTTTATAAAAAGCAGGATGAATTTATATTACATGTTTAATGGTAGAAGTTGCAGTGAAAATATGATAAGAGAAAAACTACAACCAGTTATAAACGTATATCAGATTCCTTATTTGGTATATGGGAAAGAGGAAATATGGCTAAAACAGCGGTAGAAGTCAATCATGTCAGTATGAAATATAATATGTCTACTCAAAAGGTTGACAGTTTAAAGGAATATTTTATTAAGCTTGTAAAAAAGGAATTAAAGTATAAAGAGTTCTGGGCCTTAAAAGATGTTGACCTGTCTATTGAAAAAGGAGACCGCCTTGGAATTTTAGGGCTTAATGGTGCCGGTAAAAGTACTCTGCTTAAAATAATAGCAGGTGTTCAGAAGCCTACAGAGGGCAATGTTAATGTTAAAGGGAAGATAGCCCCTTTGTTAGAGCTTGGAGCCGGTTTTGAAGGTGAATATACAGGTATTGAGAATATATATCTTTATGGATCTGTTTTGGGGTATCACAGGGATTTTATTAATGAAAAATTTAATGAAATCGTGGAGTTCTCTGAATTAGGTGAGTTTATAAAAGTACCACTTAAGAATTATTCCTCCGGTATGAAATCAAGGCTTGGTTTTTCAATTGCTACTATTGTGGAGCCGGATGTTTTGATATTGGACGAAGTATTGTCAGTAGGTGATGCGAAGTTTAAAAAGAAATGTGAAGCAAAGATACAGAGTATGTTTGATAAAGGGGTTACAGTGTTATTTGTATCTCATTCCCTTGCGCAGGTTAAGAAAATATGCAATAAGGCTATTCTGTTGGAAAAGGGGCAATTAATAGCAAATGGTACTATTGATGAAGTAAGTGCCATTTATGAAGAGAAGACGAAATAGTTAAGAATGAATATATAAAGCTCCAGTAAGTTTACATCTACTGGAGCTTTTTAGTGCTGCTTGTTATTTTCCTTTTGTGCTATTAGGTATTTGAGAAGCATTGTATGCATTACACGCTATACCGATACCGAGCAAGGACCAAAATACCGGAGAAACAGCCATAGAGGAGTCGTTTGTAATACCTGCCAACATAAATCCTATGGTTGCAATAAAAGAAGCAATACCGGTACGTGTAAATAATGTATAGGAAACAATATTCTTATATAAGCGAATGCTCCATACAAAATAAATTATATAGAATACGAGAAAAGATATCAAAGCTAACAGTCCGGATTGAATGCCTAATTGTAAATAAAAGCTATGAGGTTTTGTTAAAAGCTCATCTCCAAACCCTGAATTGTAAAGATTAACGTAATCTTGCTGAGGAAATGCAAAAACGTATGAATTAGCACCTTCACCCAGTATAATACGGTCTTTTAACAAGGGGATAGACCTTGACCAAATATAACCCCTTCCAGAGGCATAATTTTCATAACCTGTAAATATTGCAGAATCAGCTTGTACTATTTTATCCAATTTACCATACTTATTAATATAGTAGAATGTATCATCTCCTAATTGATTGGTAAAATTCCAGTCTGTACCATCTATCGATAACTGTAGTACTGCTAAGCTATCTGCATATCCTATTGCAGCAGTAATACCTTGAAAGCGCTCATCATCAATAATAAGTTGTCCGGATTCATCTTTATGACTTGCTAGTATGCTTTCTTTCTCATCATAGAAGTAAGTGTTATAATTGGTGTCTTCAAGCTTTATATCAATGTTCAAGTTATTGCCTTTATAAGTAATAGTAAGTAGTTTATCTGTCTTGATATCAGTTAAATTAGGCGTAGACTTTGTGATATTTGTAAAGCTTTGAAATGTGTTCTTAATAAAACTAAAATTAGTTAGTGAAATAATCAATATTCCAACTAAAAGAAAACCAGTAGTAATCATACTTATTTTTTTATTAGTAAAGATTTTAGCACGAAAGAAGAATAATAAAAACGGAATGGTAGCAATTATACATATAATGGATGTTTTGGATTCAGAACCTAACAGTGATATAATCAATCCTAATAATATAGTACTATATAGTGCCAGTGCTTTTTTTGTCTTCTCAGTTATAAGGAGACATAAAATAAAAGGAATGAGCATGGATACATATACTCCGACATAGTTAGGATTAAATAGAGTCATATATGTACGATTTTTACCAAATGACATGGTATATCCAGCTAAATTACTCCATTGAGTTCTTGGAAGATAAAGTTTTTTTCCAATCTCTGTTGCTAGAAAATCATGTCCAATAGCTTGTAGTGACCCGATAAATACTATAACTAAAACGCCTATCATAAAATAGTGAAGTAAGTAGGCTAGATCTTCTTCTTTTTTTATGTAAAGATAACAATAAATTACTATCAGGCTGTAGCTTATTAGTGTAAAAACGGATTCAAACTGATCAAATATACCCCAGTAACCATACTTGGCAGTTTCAGAAGTTATAGTTGAGAGTAAATTTAAAACCCCTAATAATAATAAGGGAATAAATAATTTTAAGTCCTTAAAGTTACTGTTAGATTTTTTTATGTTTAGTATAATCAATACTAACATCACCGCCGATATTATAAGAAAAAATATCTGCTTGTAATGAAGGAAGAAATCTAAGGTGGAAGAGTTCTGCGATGCCCATGAATAAGAAGATATATCAGGGTTATCAAGGTGATAATGCATAATTAATGGTAAAACAGCGAGTATTAAGATGATAGGTATAACAAGATATTTACTGCTTTGAGAGGTATACGAATGTTGTTTTGATTTTGTTTTACTGGTTGATTTGTTTGCCATAGGGGACTCCTTAAGTATAAAAAATACATTATTAGGGTGAATTTATAGTACAGGAGTATTTTAATACTTATTCTGGTAATTGACAAGGTAAAGAGTAGAATTAGGTGATTTTAATTTTTATTTTTATTATTCTAATGAGGCATAGGCTTGAATTGCTTTGATACAAATCAAGATTTATTAATAATATAGATTATACAACTACATAGAATGAAAATGTGGTTCTTGAATGGATACAAAAACTTTTTGCTGTACAAATCAAGAATTATATAAATAATATTAAGATTTGATGTAAATAGGTCTGAAATGCTTACTTTTAATTCTAATTATAAGCAAAGGACAAAAAAGCTTGTATTCTCAAGACCTATTCATTATAATAAAAGTAATAATTAGACAGGAAGAGATATCAATGTATAATAAAATTATAAAAAGAATATTGGATATTATGATTGCCTTTCTATCACTTATTATTTTAGCGGGGATTATTTTAATGATATCATTACTGATTAAAATTACATCAAAGGGCAAAGTATTGTACCGACAAAAAAGAGTAGGAAAGAATAAAAAAGAATTTTACATATTAAAGTTTCGGACCATGTCATCTGCGGCACCAAAAGATGTACCGACTCATCTGCTTGAAAATCCGGACCAATATATAACTAGAATCGGTAAACTACTAAGAAAGACAAGTCTTGATGAATTACCGCAATTAGTTAATATACTGAAAGGGGATATGTCATTAGTTGGTCCGAGGCCGGCTTTATGGAATCAATTTGATCTTATTAAAGAAAGAGATCGGTATGGGGCAAATGATGTGAGGCCAGGCTTAACAGGCTGGGCACAGATTAACGGAAGGGATGAAGTACCAATACCACTTAAAGTTCGTTATGATAGTGAATATATACAAAAAATGAGTTTTCTTTTTGATTTGACCTGTATGTCAAAAACGGTTGTTTGCGTTGTAAAGCATGAAGGAGTAAGAGAAGGTGCGTTGGAAGGTGGAACGGAAAGTAAGTATGAAAACGGTATTGATTATTTAAGTTAACAGAATTGAGAGTAGAATTATTAGTATGCAAGAAACAATAGAATTGTAATGTAACTCAATCTTAATTGTAAAGGTTTTATAATTTAGATTTAACTATGAAGTTACTGTATGTCTAATTAAAGGATTTGACTATAATGAAAAAAATATTAGTAATTGGAGCTAATAGCTATATTGGTAAATGTTTTAAAAAATTTGTAGATAATAATTATAAACTATTGCTGAAAGTAGAAATGGTCAGTGCCTCAAATGGCGAGTGGGAAAATATAGATTTTGCCCAGTATGATGTGATTTTACATTTATCTGCAATTGTACATAAAAGAGAAAAAAAGTGTATGATGAAAATGTATGAGAAAGTAAATTATCAGTTGGCTGTTAATTCTGCCCAGAAAGCAAAGAAAAGTGGTGTACACCAGTTTGTTTTTATGAGTTCGGCTGCTGTTTATGGTAATATAAGTGGATGTATAACAAGCGATACTATTCCTAGACCGATTTCATTGTATGGAAAAACTAAATTGGCAGCAGAGAATGAAATCTTAAAATCACAAGATAAAGATTTTAAAGTAGTAGTTTTAAGAACACCAATGGTTTACGGTAAAGGGTGCAAAGGCAATTATGCAAGGCTTGTTAAACTGGCTAAATATCTATTTTTAATACCCAATTATCATAATATAAGAAGTATGGTATCTATCGAAAATTTATGCGAATTTTTAGTAAACGTCGTAGTTAATGAATCAAAAGGTGTTTTTTACCCTCAAAACGATAGTTTCGTAGATACTTGTGAATTAATAGAAGGAATTAGAAAAGATTTAGGTAAGAAAACAAGACGTACTCAGTGTGCTAATTGGATAATAAGCATACTGGTTAAAAAAAAGGGAGGCATTTTTCAAAAAATATTTGGTGATTTTTATTATGATAAATCGCTAATATAAACACATTAAGTTACTTAATCTACTTCCTTATAAATAATGAATAATGCGAAAATGTATATTAAATTGGAGGTGGTATATATTAATCCAATTGTTTCAGTTATAATACCTGTTTATAATAATAGCCTTTATATTGAACAAGCTATTGAATCAGTACTTATACAAGATATACCATTAGAAATAATAGTTATAAATGATTGCTCGCAGGATAACCTTGAACAAGTGATAGAGAAATATCTTAAAATGGATAATTTTATATATGTTAAGAATGAGATTAACCTTGGGGTAGCTGCAAGCAGAAATAAAGGGGTAGGACTAGCAAAAGGACGTTTCATTGCATTTTTAGATGCTGATGATTGGTGGAGTCCTGATAAATTAAAAAAACAGATGGAAATTATGGATACAAATAAGTATGTGATTTGTTTTACAGGAAGAAAAATTGTTAATTCATCAGGTTTATATATTAAAACAATTATTCCTTCCAAGCAAGTAGTAAATTATAATACATTATTACATCATAATAGCATATCATGTTCATCAGTTATGCTTGCTAAAAAAATAGCTTGTGAGCATCCAATGAGGAACGATGAATACCATGAAGATTATATAAATTGGCTAGAAGTATTAAAAGATCATGGTCTTGCATTTTGTTTAAGAGAACCATTAATAACATATAGAAAAAGTATTAATGGTAAGTCAAGGAGGCGTTTTAACTCCATTAGAATGACTTACGGAGTTTATAGGACAGAGAGAATTAGCAAAGTAAGATCATTATTTTTAGTATGCTCCCATTTATTACATGGAATAATAAAATGTTTTCAAATTTAATAGATGTATAAAAATAAAAAATTAAGGAGTATACTAATAAGCCATGCATTATATAAGTGTTATTGTTCCTGTATTCAATGTTGAGAATTATTTAGAACAATGTATAAATAGTATTATCAAACAGACATATAAAAATATTGAAGTTATATTAGTTAACGATGGTTCCAACGACAGAAGTGGTTCAATTTGTGATAAATATGCTACAAAAGACAATCGTATTAAAGTTATACATCAAGTAAATGCTGGCTTGTCAAATGCTAGAAATATAGGATTGGATTTAGCTAAAGGAGATTTTATTGGTTTTGTCGATAGTGATGACTACATTGAAGAAGATATGTTTGAATTTTTAATAAAACTTGCATTAGATAATAATGCAGATATTGCTATATGCGGAACATATAACAAAAATAAGATAAATAGAACAAATAATCATAAACGAAATCATGTCTATTTGCCAGAAGAAGCAATAAAGGTTATGCTAACAGAAACTAAGTTTAATACAAGTGCATGGGATAAACTTTATAAGAAAGAGTTATTTATTAATATAAAGTATCCTAAAGGAAAAATATACGAAGATTTAGATACTACATATAAATTAATACATAAAGCGAATAAAATAGTATACAATTCTACTCCCAAATATTATTATCGAGTAAATCCTAAAAGCATTACAAATAAATCTTTTAGTAATAAAAACTTAGATTTTTTAGAAATTTCTTTTGATATGATAAACTTTTTAAAAAAAGAATATCCGTCTGTAACAAATGTAGCTTATAATAGACTTGTTAGATATTCGATATCTTTTTTAAAAACTATCGCGGATGAAAATTTTAAAGATATAGATACGATTAATTTACTGATTTCTATAGTTAGAAAAAATATTATTAAATATATATTCAGTAATTATAAAACTTCTAGTAAATTATATGGATTATTAATATCAATAAACTACAACTTTGCTTCACTAGTTAATAAAGGGATAATGTATAAAAATATAGATAGAATTTGATTTTTGTTAATTACTCAGTCAAATCTCACTGAAAGTTCGAATAAGATAAGGAAATTTAATATGAATTTAAAAACACAAATAATAACGTTTATTAAATATGGTAATTTATTGAAGAAATTAGTTGCACGAGATATAAAAGTTCGATATAGAAGATCTTTTTTAGGTTTATTATGGACAGTTCTTAATCCATTATTATCTATGATTATCTTAACAATCGTATTTTCTAATTTGTTTAAAATGAGTATAGCAAACTTTCCAGTATATGTTTTGATTGGTAATATTGTATTTAATTTTAATTCTGAAGCTACGACTCAGTCCTTAACATCAATTATCGATAATTCGTCTTTGATTAAGAAGATATATATACCTAAGTATTTATTTCCTATTTCAAAAGTAGCTTCAAGTTTGGTGAATTTTGGATTTTCTTGTATAGCCTTATTAATCGTTATGATATTTACTAAAGCAGATTTTTATATATTACTAATTACACTATGGATTCCTTTTATTTATTTGTTTATGTTTACATTAGGTCTTAGTCTTATATTATGTTCTGTTAATGTGTTTTTTAGAGATATTGGTCATTTATATAGTGTTTTTTTAACTGCATGGACATATTTAACTCCGCTTTTTTATTCTATTGAGATTGTTCCAAACAATATAAAAAAGTTTATATATTTAAATCCTATGTTCCATTACGTTACTTTTTTTAGGGCTATAATACTAGATGGATATTATCCTGATTTAAAAGAAAATATTATATGCTTTTTATTTGGTCTGGTAACTTTAATAATAGGTATAATAATATTAAAAAGAACACAAGATAAATTTATTTTGCATATATAGAAAATGAGGCTTAAGATGAATGAAAATAATGTGATAATCAGTGTCGATAAAGTATCTATGATGTTTAATATATGTGGTGAAAGAATTGACAGTTTAAAAGAATATATTATTAAATTACTGAAAGGTAACTTAATGTATGAAGAATTTTGGGCTTTAAAAGATATAAG
This sequence comes from Anaerocolumna sp. AGMB13020, assembly GCF_033100115.1. Classification (NCBI taxonomy): domain Bacteria; kingdom Bacillati; phylum Bacillota; class Clostridia; order Lachnospirales; family Lachnospiraceae; genus Anaerocolumna; species Anaerocolumna sp. AGMB13020. The sequence goes on from NZ_CP136910.1 coordinate 4,049,750, forward strand.
TTTTGAGGTTAAAAGAGGAGAAAAAATAGGAATTGTTGGATTAAATGGTTCCGGCAAAAGCACTCTATTAAAACTAATATCAGGAGTAATGAAGCCGACTAAAGGAAAAATAAAAGTAAATGGGTCTATTGCTCCACTTATTGAGTTAGGTGCAGGATTTGATGCAAATTTATCTGCTGAAGAAAATATATATCTGAATGGTGCTATATTAGGTTATACAGATCAGCAAATAAAAGAAAGATACGATGAGATAATTAAGTTTGCTGAATTGGAAAGGTTTGAAAAAGTGGCAATAAAGAATTTTTCTTCTGGTATGATAGCAAGGTTGGGATTTGCAATTGCTACATCTAATATACCTGACATTTTGGTTGTTGATGAAATTTTATCTGTCGGTGATTTTGAATTTCAGCAAAAATGTTATGATAGAATGAAGAAAATGACAGATCTTGGGACTACAGTTTTGTTTGTTTCACATTCACCAAATCAAGTTAAAGAAATATGTGAAAAAGTAATATGGATACAAAATGGACATATGGTTGAAATTGGTGATTCGAAATATATTTTAGAGAAATATATGAGCAAGGGTAATTAACAGTACTTACTATTTTAAGTGTTGTTTAACGTATGATAATAAAAATTAAGTAAGGTAGTGAGGAACGGTATGAGTGGAGATAAGAAAAATATTAAAATATTTGTAACCCATAGAATAGATAAAAATAGTGTATGTTTAGAGAATCCATTGTTTGTTCCGATTCGGTGTGGAGCAGCTTTAGATAAAGATAATGTAGCTTCTACAATACAAGGAGATAATACTGGAGAGAATATATCACTTAAAAGATTATCATACTGTGAGCTTACAACACAATATTGGGCTTGGAAAAATGAAGATTTAGATTATTATGGCTTCTGTCACTACAGACGTTATTTTTCATTTAATGAGAAACCATTGGTTGAAGATGTTTGGGGAAATGTGGTATATAATTCATTGAATGAGAAAGCAATTAAAGAACTTTGTCTCGATTCTCTAACAGTAAGGGGAAAAATTGAAAAATATGATGTTTTAATTGCGAAAAGTTGGGATTTAAAAACTATAAAATGCAAATCAGTCAGAGAACATTATAATTCTGCTGACTCACTTGACATTAAACATTTTGATTGCATGATAGAAGTTATAAATAAAAAGTATCCTGAATTTAGTAATGCTGCAAAAAAATATTCTAATGGAAAAATTTTATATTCCTGTAATATGTTTATTATGAAAAAAGAAGTTTTTTGCAAATACTCAGAATGGTTGTTTGATATACTGGGGGAAGTTGAAAAGTTGATTGATACAGAATACTTTTCAGAAGAAAAACTACGAACAATGGGTCATCTAGGAGAAAGATTAGCTGGTATATATTATACATATTTGTTAGAAGAGGGTATATATAAAACAATAGAATTACAAAAAGCTTTAATAAATAATACGGATGTAGAAGAAAATATAGATCCAAAGTTTACGAGTAATCAAGTACCTATTGTTTTGGCAGCTAGTGATCTTTTTGCTCCTGTTCTTGGGGTATGTCTTAAGTCAATTATTAATTGTACCACTGAGTTTAATAATTATGATATTATTATTTTTAACAAGGAAATTAGCAAAGATAACAAATGTAAAATATTAAAATTACAAGAAAATCGAAATAATATTAGTATACGTTTTTTTGATGTAACACGTAAAGTAAGTGAATATGATTTATCACCTAATGAACACGTTGGTATTGAAACATACTATAGATTTTTAATCCAAGATGTAATGAAACATTATGATAAAGTTATTTACATGGATTCAGATGTTATAGTAAAGGCAGATTTAGCAGAATTATATCATACTAATATTGATAATAAAATTCTAGCTGCAACTCATGATGCAGATTTTATAGGGCAATATAGTTTAAAAAATGGTAAAGTAAAAAACTATTGTGAAAAAACATTAAAGTTGAAAAAGCCATACAATTATTTTCAAGCTGGCGTATTGTTATTAAATATTACAGAGATGAATAAATCTTTTAATGTTAAAGAACTACTTGAAATTGCTCAAAAAGGTATATATAAATATATGGATCAGGATATTTTAAATATCAAATGTAATGATCGTATTGTATATTTGAATATGAAGTGGAATTTGTTGACTGACTGTGCAAGATATAGGATTAATAATGTTATTAAGTTTGCACCATTCAACCTATATAATGAGTATTTAGAGGCTAGAAAAAGTCCTAAAATAATTCATTATGCTGGTTATTTAAAACCATGGTATAATGCTGAAGAGGATATGGCTGAGGAATTTTGGAGAGTAGCCAAACAAACAGATTTTTATGAATTATTACTTTACCGTATGAATACGGGAGCTGCGTGGCATATAGCACACAATATGAAAAGAAGAATAGATTATAAGGGGAGTATTTTGAAGTATTGCTATCGAATTTACTCTTTCCTAAATCCAGCTAATACTAAACGAAGAAAACTATTCAATAAAATATACTTAAAAATGAGATCGAGTTAAATGTTGTAAAGGATGATTAGTGTGATTGATACGAAAACAGATTTTTTTAAGACTAAAAATAATTTTCAAAAGTATAAAGGGGTAGAAAGTGAATGTATTCTTTCTTATAAGAGTGAAAAAAATCCTTTTATTACAGTAGTTATTCCTACATATAAAAGAGTGGATACATTAAAGTTGTCAATTAATTCTGTTTTAAATCAAAATAACATTGAAAATATTAATTATGAAATTTTAGTTATTGATAATGACAATAATTTTGAGAGTGAAACAGAGTTACTAATAAAAAGTTATAAACAGTTACCAATAAGATATTATAAAAACATGGAAAATATTGGACAAGTAGGTAATTGGAATAGAGGAATTGAACTTTCACGATCTGAGTGGATAGTTTTGTTGCATGATGATGATTTGCTGGAACCGAATTATTTTGTTGAAATTATTAAACTATTAACGTTGAATAAAAATATACAAGGTTTGGGAACTATATACAAGTTATTTAATCATGATAGTGAGATTTTACATACTGATACTTGGGATTTAAATTATAATAAAAAAAATAGTCTAGTCAAAAAAAATAAAGTTAAAGGTATTATTAAAAATATATTACTTATAATAAGAAAATCTAGAAAAAAATTAGGTAGAGGTAAATTGTATAAATTAAAGTTAATAGATTATTACTTTGAATGTGGTTATAATGCACCTATTGGGACATTGTATAAGAAGTCTAATGTAATAGAGTTAGGTGGGTTTGATGATCAATTTTTCCCAATTAGTGACCAAGTTTTTCATATTAATTATCTTTTAACATATGGGTTCTACATCTTTTCACTAGAATTGTCTTTGAGAGGGATAGGATTTAATGAAGCTCTATTAAAAAAATGGAGAATTGGATTTATTGAAAACGGCTACTTTCTTCGCAAGGCAATAAAAAATAAGTTAAAAATTCATTTTTGGGGTGAATGGTGGATTCAAATTGATTTACTGTATCAAGCTAGGGTAAATTATGACTTGGAAATGTCAGATATTAGACGTAATTTTTTGAATATCAAATATGATAAACCGTTTTATAAATTTTTATATTTACTAATTTATCGATCTTACAATTTAATAAAAAAATACTAATTATAAGGAGAATACACAAATGAAGGTAGTGATATTAGCTGGAGGATATGGTACAAGAATTAGTGAAGAGTCACATTTAAAACCAAAACCTATGATAGAAATAGGAGGAATGCCTATTTTATGGCATGTAATGAAATTATATTCTTACTATGGATACAATGAATTTATTATATGTTGTGGTTATAAAGGATATGTAATAAAAGAGTATTTTGCAGACTATTATTTACATAATTCGGATATTACTTTTGATTTTACAGATAATAATAGAATGGAAATACATAATAATGTTGCCGAACCATGGAAGGTAACATTAATAGATACTGGTTTAAATACAATGACTGGAGGTCGTATCAAAAGAGTAAAAGAATATATTGGAGAGAGTCCTTTTTTGTTAACATATGGAGATGGAGTAAGTGATGTTAATATAAAGGAACTGGTTCGATATCATAATGAGCATGGTAAGAAGGCTACAATTACTGCGATTCAACCAGGAGGTAGATTTGGTACTTTGGATATTTCGGAGGATAACAGCATCAATCGATTTGCTGAAAAAACGAAAGAAGATGGTGGATGGATAAATGGTGGTTTTATGGTGTTAGAACCATCTGTCATAGATTATATTGATAATGATACAATATCATTTGAAAAATATCCATTAGAAAAATTAGCAAGAGAGGGACAATTAAATGCCTACATGCATCACGGATTCTGGCAGTGTATGGATACACTAAGAGATAAAAATTATCTTGATGAACTATTAGAAAATGGTCAAGCACCATGGAAAGTGTGGGGGAAATAATGGATTTATCATTTTACAAAGGAAAAACTGTACTAGTAACAGGTCATACAGGATTTAAGGGTTCATGGATGTGTAAAGTGCTAGTAATGAATGGAGCTCGTGTTATTGGTTATTCATTAAAACCACCTACAAATCCAAGCTTATTTGAAATTGCAAAAATAGAAGAGCAAATAACTTCGGTAATTGGTGATATAAGAGATTTAGAAGCTATTAAGAATTGTATGGATAAATATAATCCTGATATAGTAATACATATGGCAGCTCAACCGATTGTACGAGAAGCCTATATAAATCCCGTTTATACTTATGAAACTAATGTTTTAGGAACTGTTAATATTCTTGAATCAGTACGTCTTAATAATAATGTTAAGTCATTTATTAATGTAACAACTGATAAGGTTTATGAAAACAATGAATGGGAATGGGGATACAGAGAAATTGACAGGCTAAATGGATATGATCCTTATTCAAATTCAAAATCCTGTTCTGAGTTAATTACTAGTTCGTATATAAAATCTTTTTTTAGAGATAAAAACATTGCATTATCAACTTGCCGTGCAGGGAATGTAATTGGAGGTGGAGATTTTGCTAATGATAGAATTATTCCTGATTGTATAAGGGCGGTGGCATCAAATAAAGAGATTATTGTAAGAAATCCAAATTCAACAAGACCATACCAGCATGTGCTAGAACCTGTTTGTACTTATCTATTTTTAGCCCAAGCTCAGTATATAGATAAAGTAATACAAGGAAGCTTTAATGTTGGGCCTGAAGATAAAGATTGTATAACTACCGGAAAACTTGTAGATATTTTCTGTGAAAGTTGGGGTGAAAATGCCAAGTGGAGAGATATATCAGAAGTGGATGCACCACATGAAGCTAATTTCCTGAAATTAGATTGCTCAAAAATAAAAACATTATTGGAATGGAAACCTCGATGGGGAATCGAAGATGCTGTTAAAAAAACAATTGAGTGGAGCAAAGTATTTTATTCTAATAAAGATGTCAATGCAGTTATGGAAGATCAGATAACTGAATATTTAAAGAGTTAACTACTATTATGACACTTAGGTTAAACTAAGTGTCATAATTATAATATGCAACCAATAGGAGACAATAATATGAAAAAAGTAATTATAATGGGGGCAAATGGCTTTATAGGATCACATCTTGCCATTATGTTTCTTAAAGAAAACTGGGATGTTTACTGTCTTGTGCAAAATAAGTCGAATTTTGAGTTGGATGGAAGTAATATTATTGAATTTGAACTTAATAAATTGAATGAACTAGAAGGTAAACTTCCTACTAATGCAGATTTATTTTATAACTTAGCTTGGATAGGGGTAAGTTCCACTTATAAAAATGATTTTGAAATACAGTCACAAAATATAGCACACTCATTAGAAGCACTAAAGTTAGCAGAAAAGTTAAAATGTTCAAAAGTAATTTATCCTGGTTCGGTTTCGGAATACGCTTATGCAGAAACACCTGTGAATGGAAGAAACTTACCGTGTCCAGCTGATATGTACAGTGCATGTAAAACATCTGTGCATTTTATTTGTGATCTATATTCAAGGCAAAATAATTTAGAATTTCTATGGGTCCTTATACCAAGCATCTATGGACCTGGAAGAGAAGATAACAATATAATTACGTATGCTATAAAAACTTTTTTAAGTAATAAAAAGCCTTCTTTTACGAAACTAGAACAAATGTGGGATTATTTATATATTGATGATTTGATAGCTGCTTTATATTTATTAGGGCAGCAAGGAATAGGGGGTAAAACATATGTAGTAGGAACAGGAAATTCATATCCACTATCAAAGTACATTGAAATAATCAGAGATATAATTAATCCATCGCTTCCTATGGGGATTGGTGAATTACCGTATAAAACGACTAAAGTAGACAATTCGATAGTTGATATTACTTTGTTAACAGAAGATACTGACTATAAACCTAGATATACTTTTTATCAGGGAATTGTAAATACAATAGAGTATTTTAAGAAAAATAGAAATGAGGGGAATAAATATGATTGAAGCAATAGTTGTAGGTGCCGGATTCTCTGGCGCAGTAATAGCACGTCACTTAGCAGTAAACAAAAATAAAAAAGTACTACTATTAGATAAAAGGAATCACATTGCTGGAAACATGTATGATAAAGTAGATGAAAATGGGATAATTGTACAACAGTATGGACCGCATATCTTTCATACAAATAATGAACGAGTTTACAATTATATAAAGCAATTTGGGACCTGGGAAAAATATTTTCTAGAATGCATGGTTTTCATGAATGGTAAATATACAAATTCGCCATTCAACTTCAAGACTATTGATGATTACTATGAAAAAGATAAAGCAGAATTATTAAAAGAAAGAATTAGTAAATATTATAATGGACTTGAAAAAGCTACAATAGTTGAAATGCTTAATTGTGAAGATGAAATCATAAGAGGGTATGCAAAGTTCCTTTTTGATAATGACTACAGTTTATATACTGCTAAGCAGTGGGGGATATCACCAAGCGAAATTGATATAAGTGTATTAAAAAGAGTGCCAGTTCTTTTTTCTTATAACACTGGGTACTTTGATGATTTATATCAATGTATGCCTGTTGGAGGCTTTACAAATGTTATTGAAGACATTATAAATCATCCTAATATAGAAATCAAGTTAAATACTAATGTAAAAGACTATTTGGAATTTGATTTGAAAGACAGTGTTATAAAAAGAGATGGTACTGTGCTAAAAGTCCCTGTTGTTTATACAGGAGCTCTAGATGAGTTATCCGATTATAAGTTTGGGTTATTACCATATCGATCTTTGTATTTTGAGTACAAAACAGAAAACATAAAAAGTTATCAAAAGGCTCCAGTAGTTGCATATCCACAGGCTAAGAGTTTCACAAGAATTACAGAGTATAATAAATTACCGAAACAAGAAAGTATTAAAACAACAATTGCAGTAGAGTATCCGATTCAATATAATTTAGGTGGCGCCTCAGAACCATATTATCCAATTATTACTGAAGATAATCAAAATAAATATAATAAGTATAAAAGTTTATTTGATAAAATTGATAACATTTTTATTTGTGGTAGGCTTGCTGATTATAAATATTATAATATGGACCAAGTTATAAACCGAGCTTTGGAGGTATGTGATAGTTTAGATTTGTGGTTTTCCAAATGAATTAAATAAAATTACATTAGAAAAGTAGGTGATTTAATTAAAAGATTACTAATAGTTATTTCAAAATTATCAGGTGGAGGAGCAGAACACGTAGCTAGAAATAATATTGAATGTTTTGTAAATGATTCAAACATAGAGTTAGCTATATTAACTTGTGATGCTTCCGCGACAAAAATGTTTAATTTAAAAATATTTATTGCTAAGGATTTCAGAAGTTTAAAAGGAGTTTTTTCAAAAGGTATAGGTAGTATGTACATGGAATATAATTACAGAATTGTTCGGCAATGTCTAACGAGGTTTAAACCAGATATTATACATATGCATGACTATATACCATTTTCTCCAAGTATGTTAAAAGCTTTTAGTGAGTACAAAGTACGTTCCTTGTGTAAAATAATATTGACTCATCATACATTTTCTTTTTTGTGTACAAACGATTCATTATTTAATTACTCTACTTCAAAATTATGTGAAAAATGTATTGGTAAATTTGATAAAACTATCATTAAAGAAAATTGCTACAATAGCAATATTGGTTCAACTTTGAAGTATTTACAAAAAAAAAGAATAATGTATTTTATGGGTAATTTAATAGATATTCATGTAGCACCAAGCTATTTTATGAAGAATATGTTGCTAAAAGTTAATAATAAATATAAAGTTGAAGTCGTATACAATCCTTGTATAAAAAATAATTTTCAATTACCTTATAATAAAAAAGAAAATAAAATTGTATACTTTGGACGTATTAGCAAAGAAAAAAACATTTTAAGAATAGTTGAATTATTTGATAGTTCTTGTACTGGAACAATGCAATTGCTCATTATTGGAAATGGAGATCAATCTGGAGAATTAAGAAAAATAGTGAATAATGCTAGAAATAGAAAGATGATTGTTTTTAAGAATGAATTTTTAAGTACTGAAAAATTGTATGAAGAAATAATTGATGCAAAGTATTTAATATTACCATCTGTTTGGTATGAAAACAGTCCGGTATCAATTGTTGAAGCAATAAGTTTAGGCATAGTTCCTATTGTTTCAAATATAGGAGGGATGAAAGAATTAGTTGACTATTTCGAATTTGGTTATTGCTTCGATCCATATGATGATAAAAGTTTTGTTGAAATAATTAGAAACTTAGATAATTTTATTCATCCTAGACCTGATGATAAAGTATTAGTGAAATTAAATCTATTTACAAATAAACAATACCAAAAAGACATTATCAGTATTTACAATAGTTAATTAGTACAAAATATTAATTATAGAATAGGGTATTTACATGAAATATAAACTGCAGAGTAAAAATGAATGTGGTTCTAATTATAATAAATATATAATTTGTGAACAAGAATCACTAAAATTAAATAATTTTAATTGGCCAGTTTTAGTAAATGCGTATAACAGAAAAGTTAGAAACTACCATATTATAAAAAAGAACAGCTTTAAAAAGTCAGAAAAATATTACGATGAAAACAAGTTTAATGTCGGGATTCTTGGAATATGGAGTGAAAAGAACTATGGTTCTGAGTTAACTTACTATGCACTCTACCAAGTTATAACAAGTATGGGTTTTAAGGTACAAATGATAGAAAGACCTCGAGACGCAGAATGGAAACCAAATGAATCTGCTATTTTATTTAAAACTAATCCATATCCAAAATACTCTTTATGCCCTTTATATAATACAAAATATGATATGTTGGATATTAATAATCGATTTGAAACTGTTGTTATAGGGTCTGACCAATTATGGCATAGAGAGTTATATGAATGTTTTGGAAAAATATGTTACTTGGACTTTTTGAAAAGCAATATAAAAAAAATATCATATGCGACTTCTTTTGGCAAAGATGAGTGGACTGGTAACGAATATGATAAAAGAGAAGCTACTTATCATCTGAATAAATTCGATTATATTTCAGTAAGAGAATATAGTGGAGTGAATTTATGTAAAGATAAATTTAATCTCATGGCAGAGAGGGTATTAGATCCAGTATTTTTGTGTGAAGAGAATTACTTTTTAGAGTTAGCGAAAAGATCAAAAATGAAAACTCCTTTTGAGTTTATTGGAGTGTATATACTTGATAATTCAGAACTAAAGCAAGAGATTATTAATTATATAAGTATAAAGTTAAAAATAGAACACAATATAATTTCTGATGCGTTAAAAGAAAATATTACAAATGAGTGGGATAATAATATTATTAAAAATGCATATACTGAAGACTGGCTTAAGAATATTATCACATCTAAATATGTTATAACAGATTCTTTTCATGGTATGTGTTTTGCAATTATATTTAAGAAACAATTTATAGTTATTGAAAATGAAAAAAGGGGAAGTGCTCGATTTGTAGACTTATTAACTATGTTAGGTCTTAAAGAAAGATTGGTTAATAGTATGCATAATGTAGAACGATTGCTTACAAATAATATCGATTATAATAAAGTTGATGAAATATTACATAACGAAATTAATAAGTCGTATAATTGGTTAAAGACAGCACTTGTCGAAAGAAAAAAAGTTAGTTATACTGTGGATGATAATATGTTGAGTAATATTACTGACCATGCAAAAAAGTATAATTTGCATAATTATTACTTACAAAATTCATTGGTACGACATGAAGAATCTTTAATAAAGCATGAAGAAGTAGTAAATCGGCATGAAGAAGCATTAATAAAGCATGAAGAAGTAGTAAATCGGCATGAAGAAGCATTAATTAAACATGAAAAAGTAGTGAATAAGCATGAAATTTCAATAAATCGGCATGAAGAAGTTGTTAATAATCTTATTAATCAACAAATTATTCAAGAAAAGATAATTGATGAAATGACTAAGCAAATTATTCATTTAAATAATAGAATAAATGAAGGTGGAATTAGGAATAAGATTAAGAAATTATTTAAACATTAAAACCCAAGATTTATGCTGAAAATTAGCAGATTAAAGTAATTATTACTAAGAGGTTAAGTGAGGTAGCTTCAAATGATTTTTGAAGCTACCTCACTCCATTTAGGCTATCAAAGTGAAAAGGTACGCTCTACGGCTCCACCCCCCAAACCAAACTACCATCCAAGTAAGCCGTAACCTTACTCCAATCCCCATAACTCGTACCACTGGAATTAAAGGAATAGTCATTACTCTGTGTATAATTACTCCAATCACTCTTAGAAAATCTAGTCTGAACAAACGCACTGGACCCAGCCGCAAGACTTCCGGCACCACTGGAAAAGCTTATCTCAAGATAACAATCCGCTGTAGTTTTAACAGTAGCCATATCCACAAAAGCGCCTGTCACATTAGCAGAACCAACAGATGACCAGTCACACCAGAAGCTTTGTGCAGCTGCTCCGTCATCAGTGAAATAGTATCTTAATTTTACAGATGCCAGATTAATAGCACTGCTGCCGCTGTTTGTCAGCTTGAGTTGGGGTGATATGCTCTGTGTACTGGCAGTAAGTCCATTATTATACATCTGAACTGTCAATCCGCTGCTGCCGCTATTTGTCGTATCTGAAATCACAATACTAAGAACCGGATCAGTACCGGCACTAAAATCAAAAGTCAAACTGGTAGTTCCAACTGACCTTCCTGCCAGATAAGCCTTCTTAATCACAACCGTATTACCGGATACCGTATAATCAGTTCCAGCTGTTAGTACAGTTGTACCATTTTTAATAGCATTCAAAGTAATCCCATTAGGAGTAATTGTAACAGTTACATCCGCCTGCTTCGTTGTATTCTTATCAAATGTAGCTGTTACAGGTGAAATACTAGCAGAATTTGTAGGAGTAGGCGTTGGAGTAGTTGTAGGGGTAGGTGTAACTGTAACCGTCGGAGTAGGTGTAGTAGTGGGAGTAGGCGTTGTGGTCGGTGTCGGTGTAACAGTAGGAGTTACATTGGTATCACCATATACAATACCTCTTCCATTGGTTCCCACATAAACTCGTCCGAAGATTCTCGGATCACCGGTAATGCACATATTAATTCTACCATATTGGTGATTATCATCATTAATCCTTACCCAGCTGGCTCCCACATCCGTTGAACGGTAAATACCACGTACTCCGTCAATCTCTGCGGTGATATAAAGTGCCATGTAGTTTGCACCGGGTGCTGCTTTACCAAAGCCGACTACATCTGCTTCGTCTACACTGCTTATCCTTGTAAAGGTAGCACCGGAGTCTGTGGAATGCCATAAACCATACTCATAACCTTCACTGCCGCCGGCAAGCCAGATATCACCTTCAATACCAGGCATAGCCTTAAAGTTAACAGGTGTTGTTTCGGGAGAAGGACTGGAGGAGGGATCAGGGAGTCCGGTTGCTGTAAGTGTAAAACTGGCACCTTTATTGGTACTAACATAAAAGTTTCCGCCAGAATAACCATAGAACTTGTTGGGATTTACACGGTCTGAACCAACAAAAGCATTTACAGGGAGGCCGGTGCAGGCTGTCCAGGAGCTTCCGGAAGTGGTGGAATAGGAAGGGGTCTTACCGGCAGGCGCCCATACTATGGTATTGCCGTCAGCGGACATGGCTACCTTTCCACCTTCTGTTTTATCGCCGCTGTTTGAGGACCAGCTGTTGGTTCCAGCACTCCAGTTATAACCACTATCGTAAGAGATACCAATTCTGGGATTGGTTCCCTCATCTGTATTACCAACCCGCACAAATTTCGTTGGATTCAGTTCTGCATAATCCATGCTTGTAGTCGTAGCGAAATTCGGTGTGGTCATCATCAGGGAGGGTATCTTTGTCAGATCATCGTGTACGAAACCGGTAACGTCACCTATACCACTGACCAGGTGAGCTTTGCCGCTGTTAGGGCTAATCAGGGAAAGAACGGCGGTCTGTTCGATTCCAAGGGATTTTACAGTGATCTTTACTTTACCACCGGAATCGATTGCTGTTAGATTATCAGCACCATATACCGTAGCTCCGGTTCCATACATCATTCGGTCAGAATTAAAAGGATCGATAGCAATATTTCCCATCATCCAGCCAAGCTTTGGAATGGCATCCGGTGGAATTGGCTGCTTGCCAAAGGTCAGCCAGGGAGACACTGAAATATCCTGGGTATAACGAAGCGTACGATCTGGATATCCATTCCAATCCCAGAACCTTGTCCAGGTACTGCCGCCATCTGTAGAACGGAAAATGTTGGCATCCGGCCACCAGCTATTCAATGTCGTTACTATAAGTGTATCGGGATCCTGTGCATCCACAGATAATCCGCCATAGCCATAGTAGTTATCCTCGCTTGACGAAGGAACGGGACTTATCTTACTCCAAACAGAAGTATTGGTATTGTATTTCCATACATCACCTTTTGTGCCATCATAAGGACCTACACCGTTACTGTATGGAATATAGAGCATTCCGTCGGAGGAAAGGACACCGTGATGAGGAAAATAACCATCTTTGGGTTGTCCGGCTACGGCACTCCAGGTCTGACCACCGTTAGTGGTATAAAATACCGTATTTTTCGCAGCCTCACCGCTTTTTGCCTTATTTGCAACACCTACGTAAATGGTCTTGCAAGGGGATCCGGCAGTGCTGGAGCGTGGGTCAAAGGTTACCCATACTACACCGGTAAGTGTATTGTCATAATAAGTAGGATCAAGATCTGTGGGAGCAAAGTTACCTACTTCTGTAAAGGTGGTGACTTGGCTCCAGGTAACACCATAATCTATACTTTTCCATAAGCCGTTCCCGCTTCTGGTGCCCATGTAAAGGACATTGTTGCTGTTAGGGTCAACAACAAGACGTTCGCCCATGGAACGACCCATCATATTGGCACCAACCTTAAAGGGAAGGTTCGTTACCTGCCAGGTATCACCTTTATCGGTGGAACGTAGAATTGCTCCGTTATAGATTGTCCAATTGTTGGTATAGGTACCTGCTGCTATGTATACACGGTTGGTATCTACAGGGTCCACAGCCAGACTGTCGCAACCTAAGTTGTTCCAGTCATCAAAGCCGATGGTATCCGTTAAGGGAATCCATCTTTGCGTTGTTGGATTCCAGCGGTATGCACCACCCATGTCTGTTCTTGCATAAATGAGATCTTTTTCTCCGGGATTGAAAATTACATTATCTACATAACCGCCTCCGCCAATCTGAACGTTTTGCCAGGTGTAGGCTTCGCTTGCAACCTTCGCAGATGCCACTGACGGAAGTAACAGGGAGGCAGCAGTGGTAATTACCATAGCAGCAGCTGTTATTGCGCTTATAGCAATTTTGAATTTCTTTTTCATCATTTACCCTCTTTTCTGAACTGCCAATTAGTATTGGCTATTCCTTAATTAGTTGTACGAAAGAAGTCTTTCTTTCGTACTATACCCTCCACATTTTTTGTATAATGGCTACATCCTTTAAGTATGAAATACCTTCGTTTCCTCCTTTCCGTGCATCAAAATAGTATTACTTCTATATAAGTGGGCGTGCCATTATGCACAGTAATAAATGCTCACAATTGATAGCATAAAAACGTATGGAAAATACTTATGCGAGCTGTTTATCTAATTAATTTGCGTAAGTGATCGTGAGATTACTTTAATACAATTGTGTTATAATACTAGCCGGGATATGAAGCAGGTTATTGAAAACTCCGGGTAAATTAGTAATCCTTCGGAGCTTATGCCAATTAAAAGAATCAGGAATGTGACAAGTAGTCAAGAAGTGTTAAATATTTACAAAATATAATTTTATACTACATAAATTTGTGACTTTTGTCAATGATGATGTTTCACAATCTCACATCATAATAATAGTATATTTTAACAAAATATTAATCTACATTAATTGACTTTTGGCAAAAAGAATATTAAGATTATTAAAAGCCAAAAGATTCCATGCCGGCTGTTATCCTAATTTGTTGCAGCACCACTTCTTAAGGCAGATTCAGTATGTAATGGAAGCTAATGTGGAAATAAAAGTATTTTCCACTTCTTATTTACGCACCAAGGCGCGAATGGAGATTAACATGAAAAATAAAAGGAATCTTACCCTGTACGGATTGGTAATTCTTGCAGGTGTATTAACAATACCAATAGCTTTTATCATCCTAAAGAACTTATCGAACAGCTCAAATGTATTCAAAGCCCTTTTTATAACAGCTGTCTTTGTAGTATTGGCAGCTGCTATAATGCTGATTTACCGACTGGTTTTTGATGTGCCCATTGACGTGATTACACAGGATAAGGAAGTAACAAAGCTTGGCAGGAAGAAATATTGGTTTGCGGCATACATCCGTAAGCAGAGATTTTCCAGCAGCTATATGAAACGGCTTTATCGCAGCATTAATAAAAATATTGAGCAGATTGAAAGCTTTTACAGGCGAAAGGATGTTTTCTCCTCCCTTTTAGAAGAACTGCAGGGGGAACAGAGTGGTGCCATTGCGGATATGGCTGCATTGGTGGAAAATTCTCTGGATTTTAATACAGATAAAATTATTGACCGAATTAAAATATTCGATGATAAATTACAGGTTTTCCTGGTAGAACAGAACTTAGAATATATAGAAGAATATATTAATAAAAATGACCAGGTTCTGATGGAGTTTGAAAAATTAATTACAGAAGTCTCCGGTATGAGTGGGTCTGAAAGTGAAGTTGATATCAGTAAACTTACAGATATCATTACGGCTATGCAGAATTTACGTAGAAATGAAGACAGCCAGCTTGAGGATTTAAAGAAAAAGTACCAGTAAGTCCGATAATTACAGGTGTTTATAGAGACACAGCTTAGAGTTAGAGTGAAAGAGAAGTCCGTTTACTCCAGCTGATTTTGTAGGCGTACAAAGTGCGCAGATAGGAGCCAAAGATGGAAAATAATCAAAAAGTATTCAAATTTATTTTAGGCATTGCTCTTGTTTTTGTCATAGTTCTGGTGATAGTTGGAGCACTTAGCGGAAACAGCAAGAAGGAAGAGAAGAGTGACAGTGCGTTTAAAACCTATTCAGAGAAGGACTTAACTGCTAAGCTTGATTACCTGACTCAAAGTATTAATGTCACTACCTCCACTCCAAGAAAAGCTTCAGTGGAACTTACACCACCCAGTTTATATGACGAATTGCCGGAAATTGATAAATATCCCTTAACCGTAACCGGGACAGGAGATATCGATATTGAGATCTTCTCCAGTCCGGAAAAGGCAGGAGCTGACAAAGACGGCTGGCTGATCGAAACAGCTGAGGATTTTAATAAAGAAAACATCAAGATAGATGGAAAGACAATATCGGTATCTGTCAGAAATGTATCCTCCGGCCAGGGAGCAGATTATATTATCTCCGGTAAGTATCTTCCGGAGGCTTATACACCTTCTTCCAAGCTATGGGGAGAACTCGTAGCCTCACAGGGCGGGAAAGTTGAGGTTGCTGCAGACAGGCTGCTTGGCAATGTAGCCGGAATACTAATCAGCAAAGACGCCAAAGCCAGACTGGAGCAAACCTACGGGAAAGCAGATTTTAGTACTGTTGTAAAAGCGGTAGTGGATAACAACCTGATCATGGGTTATACCAATCCTCTGGCAAGTGCTACAGGCCTTAATTTCTTATTAAGCACCCTGCACAATTTTGATTCCAATGATATGTTAAGCAATACAGCCAAAGAAGGATTTACGAAGTTTCAGAATAATATACCGTATGTAGCGTATACCACCATGCAGATGCGAGACAGTGCTTCCTCCGGTAAGCTGGAGGGTATGATCATGGAATATCAGACCTATATCAATGACAAAGAGCTATCCAAATTTGAATTTATTCCCTTTGGTATAAGACATGATAATCCACTTTATGCAGTAGGTAAGCTTTCTGATGGTAAAAAAGCCGCTATAAAGGAATTTGTAAAATATGCAACAGGAAGTAAAGCCCAGAAATTAGCGGCAGAATATGGTTTTAATGGAAACAATGAGTATGCCGGAGAGTCTTATGATACTACCGGAAGAGGTATTCTGGAAGCGCAGAAGCTTTGGAAAGAGAACAAAGACGGTGGAAAGGATATTATTGCCGTATTTGTAGCCGACACCAGCGGCAGTATGGACGGTGATCCTCTCTTACAGCTTAAGAAGAGTCTGATTAACGGAGCGGAGTATATTAAGGACAATAACAGCATAGGTCTTGTAAGCTATAGCTCTGATGTAGTGGTAGAAGTTCCTATCGCAAAGTTTGATTTAAATCAGCGAGCATATTTTCAGGGAGCGGTAGAGGACTTACAGGCAACAGGAGGAACTGCTTCCTATGATGGTATAACCGTTGGTGTCAATATGCTGCTGGAGGCAAAGAAAAGTAATCCAAATGCCAAGCTCATGCTGTTTCTTTTAAGTGATGGAGCCACCAATGAAGGAAACTCACTTGATTATGTATCTCCGGTAATTAAAGAATCCGGAATTCCCATCTATACCATAGGTTACAACGCTGACATTGAAGCTCTTAAAACAATTTCTGATATAAATGAAGCTTCCAGTATCAATGCGGATTCAGATGATGTTATCTATAAGATTAAAAGTTTGTTCAATGCACAGATGTAGATGAAAACAGATGACGTTAGAAAGTAGATAATGTAAGTAAGCAGATAAAGTTTTCGTAAAGCTGGTTATATATTGAAGCTTAGAACAATAAAAAAGATTCATGAGGCCATTAATTATTTGACTCCGCAGGCTGCTCATGAGGTTGTCTAAGCGGCATCAAAAGTTAACTTCTTGTTTACGTTATTTACACAAGTCCAATATACTTGGAATATATGGTATATGAAAGCCGGTTGCACTTGTTAAGAGAAGCAGCCGGCTTTTTGAAAATTATTTTATCGGGGTATTAGGTGACTTTGTTTTAATACTTCAATGATAGTCTCATTTTCATCAGACAGCCTTTTGATATCCTTTCGGACATTAGATTCTGACATACGTACTCGAAGTTCAAGACTCTCAATCTTGTCGCTGTGCATGTCGAGTTTATAATTTACAATATCCATCTCTTTTCTTAAGGAACCTACGTCCTCTTTCAAAACAGAAACATCTTCTTTCAAGCCAGAAACATCTTCTTTCAAGCCAGAAACATCTTCTTTCAAGCCAGAAACATCTTCTTTCAAGCCAGAAACATCTTCTTTCAAGCCAGAAACATCTTCTTTCAAGCCAGAAACATCTTCTTTCAAGCCAGAAACATCTTCTTTCAAGCCAGAAACATCATCCTTCAAAGCGGAAACGTCTTCTTTCAAGCCAGAAACATCATCCTTCAAAGCGGAAACGTCTTCTTTCAAGCCAGAAACATCATCCTTCAAAGCGGAAACGTCTTCTTTCAAGCCAGAAACATCATCCTTCAAAGCGGAAACGTCTTCTTTCAAGCCAGAAACATCATCCTTCAAAGCGGAAACGTCTTCTTTTAAGCCAGAAAAATCTTCTTTCAAAGAAAAAACGTCTTCTTTTAAAGAAGAAACATCATCTTTTGTGCTTCTGACATCTTGCATTATCTGAGTTAACATACTCTTTAATTCTGCTTCCATTTTATCACTACCTCCTTTCGTAAATATTGTATCATACAAGCCTGAAGAGATGCAAAAGAATTATTCTTAAGAATCTCACTTAATTATTTTTCATAAAAACATCGACGGCAAGCAGAATAAAATTATTCTTTGCTTGCCGCCACATAAGTCATTGCAGTTTTGTCACTATTTCCACTCTCAGCACCTGCATTTTCAGGATGGTAAGTAGGTATTAACGCTATAATCCGCTCTCTAATATCCTCCGCTTCCTCTTTTGCCGCATTGTCCAGCTCCAGGACTTTCGTTAGGAAATCATCTGCATCAATATCCATTTGTTTTCCAATATAAATTAATTTATTAGCAGTTGTAGTAAGTCCTTCTTCATCCATTAAGAGCTCTTCGTATAATTTCTCACCGGGGCGAAGACCCGTATACTCAATCTCAATATCCCTTCCGGGCTCATATCCTGATAAACGAATAAGATTCTCTGCAAGATCAGCAATCCTTACTGGTTCCCCCATATCAAGAACAAAGATTTCTCCGCCTTTGGCATAAGCACCTGCTTGCAGCACCAGAGATACTGCCTCTGGTATAATCATAAAATACCGAATAATATCCGGATGGGTAACTGTCACAGGACCACCTCTTAGTATCTGCTCCTTGAACAGAGGAATTACACTGCCGTTACTGCCCAGTACGTTACCAAACCTTACGGCAACGAATTCAGTATCTGATTTCTTTTGAAAAGATTGAATTATAAGCTCACAGATACGTTTAGAGGCACCCATGACATTAGTGGGATTAACCGCTTTATCAGAGGAAATAAGAATAAACTTCTTTACTCCAAACAAATGAGCCGCCATTGCCATCTTGTAGGTACCGCCAACATTGTTCTTAATGGCTTCATTGGGACTTGCCTCCATTAAAGGTACATGCTTGTGAGCAGCAGCATGATAAATAATTTCAGGGCGGAATCTGTCCATTATCATATGTATTCTTTTCGTATTTCTTACAGAGGCAATAAGCACAGTCAGGTTAAGCTCAGGATGCGTATTCTTAAGCTCCTGTTCGATGGAATAAGCATTGTTCTCATAGATATCAAGTATGATCAGGTGCTTTGGTTTATGACCTGCTAACTGCCTGCACAGCTCACTTCCAATGGAACCGCCGCCTCCTGTAACTAATATAACCTTTCCGCTTACATAACCCATAACCTCGTCCATATCAATTTTAACCGGGTCACGGCCAAGAAGGTCATCGATTTCAACATCTCTTAATTTCGTAATGCTGATATCTTCGTTGATGAGCTGATACATGCCAGGAAGAATCTTAAGCTTACAATTCGTCTGCTTACAGACCTCCAGTATTTGACGGATGGTTTTTTGACTGGCGGAAGGGATAGAGATAATAATATTGGTAATCTCATATTTTTCAACGGACTCAAGAATTTTGGTTCTGTCACCTACGACCTTAACTCCCTGAATATAGCTGCCTAGTTTATTCTTATCATCGTCAATGGCACAGACAACGCTGCCGTTTATATATACACTGCTTGTAATTTCACGAATGATATAACTGCCGGCCTCACCGGCACCGATGACCATAATTCGTTCCTTAACCACGCCAAAATTTCGTCTGGACAGTCTTCTGACATAACGATAGAAGAAACGTCCGAGAGTAACAAATAATAATAAAAAGAGAGTACTTAAAGGGTAGAAGCTTCTAGGAACATGAACCTTTAAGAAAAAATGCATGGCTGTTAACTGTACAGCTCCAGCTGTTACACAGGCAAAAAGAATATTGGTAAGCTCATCAATACCTGCATATTTCCACAAACTGTTATAAAGCCTGAAAACCGCAAAAATACCAATAGTCAGCAGGGTATTAATAAACACATAACTAAGAACTGCTTCTGAATAATTCGTCGGCACCTGACTGATACGAAAATCAAAACGTATCATTAACGCCAGAAAAGATGCCAGGTTAATAAACAGAGCATCCAATATTATAAGAAAAAGTCTCCTTATAAAAAGCTTTCGATCTGCTATAAATCTTTTCATCTATTTCACCTTATATTTTTTCTTCTCTTAGGGTATGTCTGAAATTTAGTGCACCGTAATGAACACCATACTTAGCAGCCTTCTGCATTATAAAAACCAATCACCCGGCAGCTATAATCACACTTTTGGTATCTCTAATATTCCGCTAAATGGAATATCCAACCTCGGTATAAGCTGTTCAGACACACCTGGGGTTTCGCTAAAACAGATTCCTAAAAAAAGGATTGTTATATTATACCTACAAGATAGTATCTTATCATATTTTCTTATTTCTTACAATCGATTCACAGGAATTTCAAATATATTGGTATGTATTACATTTACTTCCTGGTGTTCTGTTAAATAAGCACAAAAACATTTCAACTAATCAATCAAATATATCACTATTCACATATATAAACAAATAATAACAATTGCATACCGTTACTATTACGAATAAATCATGTAAACTTAGTGTAAACAGTGGTTTGCGTCAGATATCAAAAAAAGACTACAGGAGGACAAAATATGCTTAAGTTAACAGCCGGAGCAGGAGACAAATTAAAAGGTTTTGCCAAATATAAAAAAACCTTAGTGCTGCTCAGTATGGTAGCTCCCGGAGCCATTTGGCTCATTCTGCTGCGTTACTTGCCGATGTTTGGTATTGTAATTGCCTTTAAGGAGTACAAAATATACAGCAAGGACCCTTCACTGATTAATAATATCCTGCATAGTGAATGGGTGGGCTTTAAGAATTTTAAATTCCTGTTTGCTACTTCGGATTCCTGGGTTATGATACGCAATACACTGGGATATAATGCGCTCTGGATTGTACTTGGAATCCTTATATCTGTAAGTTTTGCTGTAATGTTAAATGAAATAACGAAAAAGTTTGTAGCAAAGACATATCAGACCTTAATGTTCTTTCCGTATTTTCTTAGCTGGGTAGTAGCAAGTTATTTTGTCCTGGCATTTTTAGATCCCACCAGAGGGTTAATCGTAAACTTCCAGAAGTCACATGGAATGGAGGTTATAAACTGGTATAATGATCCTTCCTATTGGCCCTTTATACTGACCCTGGCAAGCTTGTGGAAGAATATCGGTTATTCAACTATTCTATACCTGGCAGCGATTACCGGTATTGATACCTCTCAATACGAAGCAGCGGGAATAGATGGTGCCAGCAAATGGCAGCAGGTATGGTATGTTACGGTTCCTCATCTGAAAACAATGATAATCATCCTGTTTATTATGAATGTGGGCAAAATCTTTAATGCTGACTTTGGACTTTTCTATAGTGTTCCTATGAATTCTGGACCTCTATTTCCAGCTACACAGGTTATAGATACCTATGTATACCGAACCCTGATGTCCACTCACAGTGAAGGAATGAGTACTGCTGCCAGCCTTATGCAGAATATTATCGGTTTTGTCTGTATTATGGTTACCAATACAATTGTAAGAAAAGTAGACAAAGAGAGCAGCCTGTTCTAAACAAGTAATTTTGCTGAGAGCGGCAGATTTGGATAAAAGAAAGAAAGGATGCGGTATGCTTTCGGAAACGAAAGTTACGGCCCTGCAGTTTGGATAACGGCAGGTGGGGGTAATATTATGAGTTCTGCTAGAGATACAGTCAATATTAGCGGCAGGAAAAGAAGATTGAATTCCGTCAGTCTGACAGCTGAAGTAATAATAAATATCATTCTGGGATTGTTCTGCCTTATGTGCATTATCCCATTTCTATTTGTAGTAATCATATCCTTCAGTTCCCAGGACAGTATCAGGAGCATTGGGTTCTCCTTTATCCCGGAAACCTGGTCACTGGAAGCCTATCAATATGTAATGGATTTAGGCGATCAGCTCTGGAGATCCTATTTCAACAGTTTCTTTGTAACGATTCTTGGTACCGGGCTTAGTGTCTTAATGTGCGTATTGTATTCTTATGCACTTTTTCGCAAGGATTTTAAATACCGTACTTTTTTCACTTTCTTCAGCTTCTTTACCATGCTTTTTGGCGGAGGACTTGCACCTACCTATATGGTATGTAAGATAATGCTCGGTTTAAGTGATAATTATGCAGCAATGATTGTACCAATGCTAGTAAACCCTTTTAACATAATAATCATGAGGACCTTTTTTCAATCCTCAGTTCCTACTGAATTGATCGAGTCAGCAGCTATTGACGGAAGCGGAGAGTACAATACCTTGTTCAAGATTATCGTACCAATATCAAAACCCGGCATTGCTACCATAGCGTTATTAAATGCACTGGCATTCTGGAATGAATGGTTTATTCCCATGCTTTATGTCAGGGATGCTCATTATATTCCACTTCAATATCTTTTGATGAGAATGCAGAATCAAGCGGATTTCCTGGTAAAAAACAGTTCTTTAATAGGTGCGGAGGCGGCCAAGATTATGAGCTCCATACCCCAGGATACCTTGCGAATGTCCCTGGTTGTGTTAATCGTACTGCCTATTGCCTGTGCCTATCCGTTTTTCCAGCGTTACATCATATCAGGACTTACGGTAGGGTCTGTAAAAGGATAAAGATGTTATCCTGCTCAAGTTAGCCCGCACAATTCTCGGTTAATTTGTTATTACATTTGATTTACATGAGTGCTTCTTTATACCCTATGGGGGTGGAAAACGTATAAGTTTAACAAACGTAACTGTTCTTGTACCAAGTCACAGATGAGAGTTAAATAAGACAGAGAGCTAAATAAGACAGAGAGCTAAATAAGACAGAGAGCTAAATAAGACAGAGAGCTAAATAAGACTGAGAGTTAAATAAGACTGAAAGCTGAATAAGACTGAGAGCTAAATAAGACTGGGAGCTATATAAAACAGGGAGTTTACCCTTAAAAGTTATCGGAAATAGTGACTTATAACCGATAAAGAGGCGGATTTAATTCTGCCATAATGATGATTACAGGGATGATTTTTTGTTCCTATAATAAAGAATATAAAGGAGGATTATATTTATGAAAAAGGTACTATCAATGCTTCTTGTCCTGGTGCTGGTATTTTCTCTGGCGGCCTGCGGAAAGAACAACACCGAAAAAACTTCCGGAAACAATACGGGAAGTACAAATAAGGGCTCTTCTTCGGAGTCCGGCAGTGAGACTGACACAAAAGGTACTGAAACGGAATCAGCTGCTGCAGACATTTCACAGCCAGTTACCTTAAAATGGTATCTCCATGGAAGCAATGTTACCGATGACACAGAAGTTCTTGCAAAAGCAAACGAATATTTAAAAGAAAAGCTTAATGTAACTCTTGAGCCAATCTGGGGAACCTGGGGTGACTTTAATGACAATGTAACCCTTGCCATTAACGGTGGCGATGATGTAGACATTTATTTTACCTGTTCCTGGAGTGCTGACGAATACAATGCCTTTGCAAAAAAAGGTGCTTGGGTTCGTCTGGATGATCCAAATAACAACCTGATTGAGAAGTATGCGCCAGATCTTTGGAAACAGCTGCCTACTGTACTTACAGATGGTGCCAAGATCAATGGTTCTGATGGTTACGGTGTATATGCAGTACCCGGCTATAAAGATATTGCTACGCAGAACTGCTGGGACATAAATGTGCCTCTTCTTGAGAAATACGGATATACGGTTGATGATATCAAGAAGGCAGATTATTACAGCTTCGGAGATATCCTTAAGAAGGTAAAGGAAGGGGAAGGTGCAGATTTTTACCCTCTGTTAGTTGAAGGTGCCGTATTAGAGAGAATGGTAAATAACTCTATTATCGTAACCGGTGACTCTGGTACCATCAACCTGTTATCTTATTATATGAACCCTGTAGATCCTTCTGCGGAAGGCATTTACGGCAACAAGATCTTAAGCAAGTTCGAAACACCGGAATATAAGAAGTTCGTAGAAAAGACCCGTGAATACTTCCTGGCTGGTTATATTGATCCTGCCATGGGTAATGCAAACCAGGCAAATGATACCCGTAGTGCAAAACAGCTTACCGGTGGATATCTGATCGGAACACAGAGCTATGCACTTGGTTATGAAGTGCAGGCTACCACAGAGCGTGGTTTTAAAGTTGATATGGTTCCCTGTACACCTGCATATGTAGATACAACCTCATCCCAAGGTGCCATGATGGCAATTTCAACTTCTTCCAAGAATCCGGAACGTGCCATGATGTTCTTAAACCTGTTAAATACAGATCCTTATCTTTTCACATTACTGGAATATGGTGTAGAAGGTGTACACTATAATCTAAAAGACGGTAAGGTTGAATTCACAGATAAACGTGCTGAATACACACCTTGGACCAATGGGATGGGTAATGTAACCCAGCTGCCTCCTCTGGACGGCCAGGATATCAACTTCTGGGATGATTTCAAAACTTATTATGGCTCTGCAAAGAGTATACCCGCTTTAGGCTGGGCATACGATCCCACAAACAAGCAGACTGAAATGGCTGCTCTTGCAAATGTAGCAGCAGAATATGCGCTTGCCTTAAATACCGGAACTGTCGATCCGGCACAGGCTTTGCCTGAGTTTATCAAGAAATTAAAAGATAACGGAATCGATGGACTAGTAGAAGATGCTAATACTCAGTTAACGGATTATCTTGCAGCAAAAGGAAAATAGAGAATTTCAACCAACAGCCCCATCAGGCCAGGTAATACTACAGCTGATGAGGCTGTTTTTTTGACCGCACCGAAGGAATACTTCCTTAAGTTTAAAGAGTAATATCAGCTAGAAGCTTAAACTAGTTTTAGCAATATGTGGCAAGCTCATAGCAATATTTAAGAAGTAAAAAGAAAGCTTATAAGTTATAATAAATTAATGGTAAAAAATCACAAAATATTACTGCATTCTACTTCAATTCTAACCATTATCATAAAGATACTGTCATGACACAATTATATTATTATGTTGTTCCCTTTATCAGACTGTCAGATAACCTCAACCAAAACCACAGGGAAATAAAATGAAGTAACCCATTCTCAGGGATACTTTTGCATGTTTATATTTCAAAGAAAGAGGTGTGCAATGAAAGCTTCAACCGATAAATTATCTTTAAGAACCAGAAAGACTATCGCATACATAAAGCGTTACTGGACCTTGTATCTTCTTCTGGCAATTCCCCTGACATATTTTCTGGTATTTAAGTATATTCCTATGATCTATATCCAGATTGCCTTCAAGAAATACAGCATTATACAAAATGTCTGGGACATGGAGTGGGCGGCTAATCACGGTTTTGAATATTTTATAAAGGCTTTTTCGAACAGAGATTTTCTCTATGCCCTGCGTAATACCCTGACACTTAATCTTCTTGACCTGGCACTTGGTTTTCCGGCACCGATTATATTGGCACTTTTATTAAATGAGCTGGTATTTAAGCGTTTTAAACGAATTACCCAGACAATAGTATACATGCCCCATTTCCTTTCCTGGATTATTATATCCGGTCTTGCCCTACAGCTTTTTGCACCTACCAACGGATTTGTAAATATACTCTTGAACAAGCTGGGATTAGAAGCCATTCCGTTTTTAAATGATCCGACCCATTGGATATTTACATATATTTTTCTGGGTATCTGGCAGAGTGTAGGTTGGAATACCATTATATATCTGGCAGCCATTACCGGTATAAACCCAGAGCTTTATGAAGCCGCGGCTGTTGACGGAGCTAGCAGATTGAGAAAAATCTGGCATATTACACTGCCGGGGTTAAGACCTACCATTGTAATCTTGCTTATTATGAGTCTCGGAAGAATTCTTGGAAGCGAGTTTGACAGGCCCTTTGCTTTAACAAATAAACTGGTAATAAGTGTATCAAATGTAATATCCACCTTTGTTTACACCTATGGTATCAGAGGTCTGCAATTTTCACTGACCACAGCAGTTGGTTTGTTCCAATCGGTTATTTGCGTGATCTTCCTTCTGATGGCAAATACAATTGCAAAAAAATTTGGTGAACGTGGAATCTGGTAGAAAGGAGAGTCAGGTAAGATGATTAAATCAAAGAAAACAAAATTAGGTGACTGGATTATTGTTGGGATCTGTGTTCTGGTAATTTCAGTATGCCTTATTCCGCTCTTGAGTGTACTGGCACGTTCCTTAAGCTCTCCGGAAGCCTTAATCCGCAATAAGGTGCTCCTGATTCCCGTAGGATTTAATCTGGAGGCATATAAGACCGTATTAGTGGATGCCAAGTATATTTGGTCCATTGCATGGACTGCAATATTAGCAGTGGTATTTACGATTGTATCCATGCTAATGACAGTTTTGTGCGCGTATCCTCTGATCTACGATAATTTAAAAGGAAAGGCATTTTTTAATACGGTGATTATTCTGACTATGTACTTTAATGCCGGTGCAATCCCCAGCTATCTGCTGATAAAGGATATAAATCTGTTAAATA
This sequence comes from Anaerocolumna sp. AGMB13020, assembly GCF_033100115.1. Lineage (NCBI taxonomy): Bacteria > Bacillati > Bacillota > Clostridia > Lachnospirales > Lachnospiraceae > Anaerocolumna > Anaerocolumna sp. AGMB13020. The sequence goes on from NZ_CP136910.1 coordinate 4,076,339, forward strand.
CCCCCCTGGTATTGATAATTCCCGGATGTTTAAGTGTATTTAACATGATCATAATGCGAAGTTTCTTTTACGGGATACCAGACAGTCTCAGAGAATCCGCACAGATTGATGGAGCAGGCTTTCTTCAGGTGCTGGTGAAAATTTATCTGCCCTTGTCCACTCCTGTAATAGCTACCCTTTCTCTTTTTTATGCAGTGGGCCGCTGGAATGGATTTTCAGATGCCTTAATGTATATGAATAACCGGAAGTTTTATCCCATACAGCTGCTTCTGTATAATATTTTAAATAATATGATGCAGGTCGAGGTTGCGACCCAGGAAGGCTTTAGTGCACCAGGTCTGTCAGAAACCTTAAAGGCGGCTACTGTAATCTTTGCAACGGTACCAATATTGCTGGTCTATCCCTGGCTGCAGAAATATTTTATAGCAGGTGTAACCTTAGGTGCGATAAAGGAATAGGATAGGTACCCTTATGGTTGGACGTAATAAGTCAAATTATATATATTAATAGGAGGTTTCAATGAGAAAGCTGATTTCTGTTTTGCTTGTAAGTATACTGATAGTACTTTCACTTACGGCATGCGGCGGCAAGGGGAACTCAAACAATACGCCGGCGGTATCCAAGGAAACAAATACGGATAAAAAAGGAGAAGTAACTCCGACAAAAGAAGCAGAAGATAAGAATGCAGAAATAGTGGACGGTAAATTCACGACTACCAGAAAGATTACGGTGGAAGTATTTGACCGTGGCAATGACGGTGGCTCCAAACCGGAGGATAATTTTTACACAGATTTTATCAAAGAGGGTATGCTAAGAGATCATAATGTAGAAGTAACTTTTGTACCGGTACCCCGCTGGACGGAGGTAGAGCAGATAAACAACCTGCTGGCAGCAGGAGATGCACCGGATATTTGTGTTACCTATGATTATTCTACTATCCAGACCTATGCTAATATGGGTGGTGTTACCGATTTAAATTCCTATGTAAATGATAACAAAGACATACTTCCCAATCTCTGGGGTTTACTACAGGAAACAAATATCAACTGGGATAAAGATCCCCAGGCCGGAACAATCTGGGCACTAGAGGCCAGACTGGCCAATTCCGCCCGTATCAATACCTTTGTAAGAGAAGACTGGCTAAAGAAGTTGAATCTTTCAGAACCCACTACACTGGAAGAGTTTGAGAGTATGCTAAAAGCCTTTAAGGAGAATGCTTCAACCCTCCTTGGTGCAGAAGCAGATAAAATGGTACCTTTCTCCATCAGCTTTGATGTTGGCTGGAGAGCAGACCATCTGATTGCCTCCTTTGTACCGAATGGTATATCCGACAAAGATAAATACATTAATGGCTTTGATGACAGGAAGCTCTTGTATCCGGGCATTAAGAACGGTATACAGGTATTAAATAAATGGTACAACGAAGGCTTGGTATGGAAGGATTTCCCCTTATACGGTTCTGGTGACCCTACAGAAGATAACATGATGAAAGCCGGATATGTGGGAGCTTTTATACATAACTGGGATTATCCTTATCGTAACGGAGAAGACAGTATAAACAATAATCTGAAACGTCTTGTAGGAGAAGATGCAGGTTATGTAGCGGTAATGCCCTTTAAGAATGAAGCAGGCCTTTATACGAAGTTCCTGCCGGGACCGATTGACCGAAAAATCTTCTTCCCCGCAACCAATGATGAGCCAGTTGCCTCCATGTTATACCTGGATTGGATCAGTAACCTTGAAAACCGTATCTTTTTACAGACCGGTGAAGAAGGTGTAACCCATGAAAAAATGGAAGACGGAAGTATTAAGACAATGGCAGCTACCGGTGAGAAGATCATGAATTCTCAGAATAACATTGACTATACCATAACCATAAATGGACTGGATCTTGGAAATGAGGAATTGACAGTAAAATCCATTGCATTAAGCTACGTGGGAGTGACTCCCAGCTATATTGAGAAAGCCTTCAAACTTTCCACCTATGACGGTGTTTATGAGAATAAATATAATGTGGGTGAAATTAAGTCAGAAGAAGGAATGGGAACAGCGCTTAGTGAGAAACGTAATACGTTATTGACCCAATCAATTGTAGCCGAAAGCGGTAAATTTGATTCTGTTTTTGACAGCGGATTTGCAGATTACTTAAATTCTGGCGGTCAGGCAATTATTGATGAACGCAAGGCGGCCTTTGAAAAGACCTTTGAAAAGTAAATGTAATTTTAATTTTATGTTATTTTATAAGTGAGTAAGATTGAAATTGTTAGAATTATTGATTATATTGAATTTAACAGTCACTTAGTTTTCAGGGTCAAAAGCCCACAGAAATATTGGGTATAGAATGAATACTTGCAGAATAGACGTAATTTGTCTATTCTGCAAGCTTTTTTTATGAATAGTAGTTAATTACCAAAATTATTATGTGCTTAAGAAGAGCAACTAAGCTTATCATTCAGTATGGTTCCCCCTGATATCCTTGACAATTTAGAAATATGTCCATATAATGATAATGAAACTCAAATGCATAAATATTAATTTAGGGGATTAGTTGTGAAAATGGATAAAGATAAATTAATACAAAGTTTCTCAGAAGGTATTTTCAAGGTAGACGACTTTTTTATCATATCAGTTCAGCCTTTTACAAAAATATATGATAATTATACAAAACCGGAGGTCTGCGGTCTTGTTATCCCCCTCAAAGGAAAAGCTGTATTTACGCTGAAAGGGGAGGCACATGAACTGGAACCGGGGATAGTTCTTCATGCCGGACCCAGTATGGAGCTTGATAAAAAGGTGGTAGGAGACGGAATATGGGAATTTGCTTTGCTGCATTATTATGTCAGCGGCCCCAAAGAAGTGAAAGAGTACCTTGAGAACCTGCATGGCAGGCTGTATTTAAATCCCGCCTGTTATAATGATCTGATGACCCTGGTAAAACAGCTGCATCAGGTAAGGAGAAGCCCGGGAGCTCTTAATGAGTTTCGAAGCAAAACGCTGCTTTATTCCATTATGGAACATTTACTGTCCCATGGTATGGATAAAAAGAAAAATTCTGACGAAGATACCGTAAAAGAACTGGTTGATTATATAAATAATCAGTATGACAGGAACATAACTGTCCTGGAATTGTCAGAAATGGCAGGTATGGATGTCAAACGTTTTTCCTATCTGTTTCGTAAGCTTATGGGAGAGTGCCCTAAAAAATACATAACCGGTTTTAAGATAAACCGGGCCAAAGAGCTGCTGATACATGATACCATCTCCGTATCAGAGATTAGTAGCATGATTGGAATTGAAGATTCGCTGTATTTCAGCCGCTTATTTAAGAAGTATACAGATTATTCACCAAGCAGTTTCCGTGAAACCTTCGGAAAAAATCCATGGTGAATTAAAATTATGTCTATTTCCTTTTGCTACAGGGTATGATATATTTCTGATGATAATGACAATCATATTCATAGATACATGGAGGACATAATGAAAAAAATAGTAAGGATAGTGGCTGTAACAGCCCTTTCAGCTATGGTTTTAGCTGGATGCAGTAAAGCCAATGACAATGCACAGACAGCTGCAAACAACAGTACAGAAGCAGAAGCAACGGAAGTACCGGCAACAGAAGAACCGGCAGCAACGGAAGCACCGGAAGAGACAGGCGATACTTCTGATTCCGCGGTTACACCACTGCAGGTGGAGGAAACCACCTATCCCTATACATATACAGACGGTGAGGGCAGAGAAGTAACCATAGAGAAGCAGCCAACTAAAATAGCAATCAGCTATCTGCCTCACTGGGAGTCCTTAATTCTTCTGGACGCAATGCCTATCGGTACTACAAATGCTGAGAACTATGCAAAGACCTGGGATGCTTTTAAAGGATACGATTTAAGTTCCGTAGTGAATCTTGGAGACACAGATATCAATCTGGAGCTGTTAGCGGAATTAGAGCCGGATATTATCTTACAGCAGAGCTACAACAAAGAGGCAATTGAGAATTTAGAGAAGATTGCACCTGTTGTTGTATTTGGCCCTCAGGTTAAAATGGACTGGAGATTCAGCTTAAGAGAAATTGGTAAAGTAATCGGTAAAACACAGAAAGCAGAAGAGGTTATTGCGGAAGTTGATCAGAAACTGGCGGATGCAAGAGTTAAACTTCAGGAAAAATATAATGGTAAGACAGTTATGCTGCTATCCTTAATGGGCGAAGATGAATACTACATGGCATACCGTCCGGATTTATATGACAGTGAGACTGGTCTTGGATTAAATGTACCGGAAGGCTTTACAACCAATACGCAATATGAGCAGGTATCCCTGGAGGCACTTGCCCAGATGAATCCTGATTACCTGTTTGTCAATGTTTTTGATGGTGATGAAGCATATTTTGAGGAATTGAACAATAACAATTCCGTATGGAAATCCCTGACGGCTTCCAAAGAAGGGCATATTTATCGTCTTGACGGTTCCGGCCACGCTGCCAGCGCCATTTCAACCGTATATACAGTAGATACCATTATTGAGACATTACTGGGCAGTGAATAAATAAAATCAGAAAAAGCTGTATAAAGGCAGGGGTGTCGAATAAAACAATATGGTTTATTCGGCAGCCCCTTTTATATGCGGAGGCATAAATGAAACAGAAGGTTGAAAATGAAATGAAAGGGAAGAGAGGAGTAAGGGCTATGTTCTTAATAATAGTCGGCTGCTTTTTTCTACTTTTATCCATGCTGATATCGATAACTCTGGGAGCGGCGACTATTCCGCTGTCTACAGTTGTGGATGCCCTGCTACATTTTGAAGCGGATAATTTACAGCACCTTATGGTAGTGGATTTGAGGCTTCCCCGGGTAATCAGCGCAGCTTTGGTGGGCTCAGCGCTGGCAGTAGCAGGTGCAGTGATGCAGGGAATGACAAGAAATCCACTGGCAGACTCCGGGCTAATGGGACTTAATTCCGGTGCTGCGCTTGCAATTGCAGTCTGTCTGGCGTATGGAACAAATGTTTCTTATAACCAGATCATAATAAGTTCCTTTATCGGAGCGGCAATTGGTGCCCTGGCGGTATATGCAATCAGTAATCTGGTGCCAGGAGGAAATAAACCCATGAAACTGGTTTTGGCAGGAGCTGCTGTCAGTACTTTTTTGGTGGCTATGAGCCAGGCCATAGCAATCGGTAATAAAATGAGCCAGAATCTAAATTTCTGGACCATGGGAAGTGTATCCGGTAACAGCTGGAATCAGTTAAGGGTAAGTGTTCCCGTAATAATCGGTGGATTGATTATAGCAATCGTTCTCTCAAGAAAGATATCCATACTGAATATGGGAGAGGAGGTTGCGTTAGGCTTAGGAGTTAAGCTGAGTTTTGTAAAGACGGCTGGTACCATTGTGGTGGTCTTACTGGCCGGAACCTCAGTGGCACTTGCCGGCAGCATAACCTTTGTCGGTATGCTGATACCTCATTTTGCCAGGTTTTTAGTAGGACCGGATTACAGGCTGATTATTCCTCTTAGTGCGGTAATGGGCGGGTTCCTCCTGGTTATAGCTGACATTGGGGCCAAAACCTTAAGTGCACCCAGTGAAATACCCATCGGTGCCTTAATTTCCTTAATTGGAGTTCCGGTATTCCTATATTTTGCAAGAAGACAGAAGGGAGAACTCTAATGAAGAAGAATAACAGGAAATACATATTACTACTCCTGCTCTTATCAATTCCCCTTATGTTCTTTATCAGTATCAATGCCGGTTATACGGATTTAAGCTTACCGGATATCTTAAGAATTCTTACAGGCGGAGGTTCTGTAAAAGAAAATCTGGTGGTGCTGCAGTTTCGCCTGCCAAGAATTATGGTAGCAGTATTAATAGGGGCAGGTTTTGCCTTGTCCGGTTGTATCATACAGGGAATCACAAGAAATCCACTGGCTGATCCGGGCATTCTTGGTATTAATGCAGGTGCGGGAGTTGTGGTAGTTATCTACGTAGTACTTAATGGAGCAGTGTCTTTTGGATCGGTATTCGGGCTGCCCTTTCTGTCACTGGCAGGTGCACTGCTTACGGGAGGCCTGATCTATTCACTGTCCACCAGAAAGACAAGTGGTGTATCCTCCATGCGGTTGGTACTCAATGGTGTGGCGATACAGGCAGGTATAAACTCCGTAATGACCATGATCATTATTCGTCTGGACGATTCTCAGCATGAATTTCTGGCCAAATGGCAGGCAGGAAGTATCTGGAATTCGAACTGGAAATTTGTAACGGCCCTTCTGCCCTGGATTGTTTTAGGGATAGTATATTTAATGCTCCGGGCAAGACATCTTGATATTCTCACTATGGGAGATGAGATTTCCTTTGGACTTGGAGTAAGAGTGGCAAAAGAAAAATACAGATTACTTTTTACTGCGGTAGCGCTTGCTGCGGCATGTGTAGCCGTCAGTGGAAGTATAAGCTTCGTGGGTCTTATGGCGCCCCATTTATCCAGAAAGCTTGTTGGTTCAGCTCACAGAATTCTAATTCCAGTGTGTGCCCTGGTGGGAGGTCTGTTGGTTTTGATATCCGATACCATAGCAAGAACTATCATTGAACCGTCGGAAATACCTACGGGTATCGTGGTATCCCTTTTGGGAGCACCTTATTTTGTATTTCTGCTGGTAAAAGAGAGAAAGAAAACCGTAAAAGTGTAAGGAGTTTGCGCCGTTATGCGGCAGATTGAGAGGTTGATATGAAAAGCGGTATTCAGGCGGAGAATATAGTAGCAGCATATGGAGAGAAAGTTATTATAGAAGATTTAAGTATTTCTATTCCCATGGGGCAGGTCACTACCATTATCGGACCCAATGGCTGCGGAAAATCCACCTTTTTAAAGACCCTTGGAAGAATTCTGGGGATAAAAAAGGGATGTATTTATCTGGATGGGGAAGAAATACATAAGCTTCCCACCAAGGAGCTGGCTAAGAAGATGGCAATCCTTCCACAGACACCTCAGGCACCCGATGGGCTGACTGTGGAGGAACTGGTGGCATACGGCAGATTCCCCTATCAGAAAGGACTTGGAAGACTGACCAAAGAGGATAAGGAAATCGTAGCCTGGGCAATTGATGCGACCGGCTTAACGGGGCTGGAAGACAGAGGAACCTCTGATCTGTCCGGCGGACAGAGGCAGAGAGTCTGGATTGCAATGGCACTTGCACAGGAGACGGAGATTATTTTATTGGATGAACCTACTACATACCTGGACATGGCATATCAGTTAGAGGTACTGGAATTGTTGGAGGAACTAAATAAGAAACATGGCTGCACCATTCTGATGGTATTGCATGACTTAAACCTTGCCTCCAAATTTGCAGATCATATGATTGCCTTTCGAGAAGGAAGAGTAATGAAAGCAGGTTCACCCTTTGAAGTTATGAATAAGGATATCCTGAAAGAAGTATTCGAAATAGATGCCAATATCGTAAATGATCCGGATTCCGGACGACCTATCTGCATTTCTTATAAGCTTTTAAACAGGCTTAAAAAAGCAGTAAAAAAGGGAGCATAGATGAATACGAGGGTGGTTGGATTATTAAAGAGGAGCAATCAGCATAAATAAATATTTTCAAACACGTTTAGAGAAAGCGCATAAGTTAATAACTGGCAGATTATTCAGTAAAGGAAAGCACATAAGTTAATAACTGGAAGATTATTCAGTAAAAGAAAGCGCATAGGTTAATAATTAGCAGTTTATTCAAGTAAGAGAAAGCGCATAAGTTAATAATTAGCAGATTATTCAAGCAAGAGAAATTATCATATACGGAAAAAGAAAAGAGGTATCATGAAAAAGATAGCAATATACGGTAAAGGTGGAATTGGAAAATCTACTACCGTTTCCAATCTCTCAGCTGCCATGGCGGCCAGAGGGCTTAAAGTAATGCAGATAGGCTGTGATCCCAAAGCAGATTCTACCAGAAACCTTACGGGAGGAAGTAAGATTCAGACGGTTCTGGATGTTTTAAGAGATAATACAGATATTACTCTTGAGGATATCGTTGTAGAGGGAGATCTGGGCGTACTGTGTGTCGAGGCAGGGGGGCCGGTGCCTGGTGTAGGCTGTGCAGGCAGAGGTATCATAACCGCCTTTGAGAAACTCAGTGAACTAGAAGCTTATGAACGATATCAGCCGGATATTGTATTGTATGACGTATTAGGTGATGTTGTCTGTGGTGGATTTGCTATGCCAATAAGAGGCGGTTATGCGGAAGAAGTCTGTATCGTGACCTCAGGTGAAATGATGGCGCTTTATGCCGCCTCCAACATTGCCTATGCGGTGAAAAGCTTTGGCAAGAGAGGTTATGCTTCCCTTAAAGGTTTAATCTTTAATGCGAAGAATATTGAGAGAGAGGATGAGCTGGTAAGCGATGCTGCCAGAGAGATTGATACAGATATACTGTTTAAGATTGACCGAAATCCAATGATACAAAAAGCAGAAGATCTTGGGAAAACAGTAGTAGCAGCTTTTCCAGACAGTGCTTTGGCAGAGGAATATAATAAATTATCAAGAATTATTTTCCCTTAACAACCCATTAAGTTGTAACTGGTCTTTTTACAGAGGTTAAAAGACTTAATTGGATTACTATCAACCAATGATACAACGAAATATAGCATAAGAAGCAGTAGGAGATATGAAATGAAAGAAAGAAACAAGCATGGCTGGTTACCTCTTTCCAAAATAAACGCAAGAACGGTCATACCTTTTTCCGGTATTCCTGAGGACCCCGGCAGGCACTGCCCGATGCATACTGCGTTGTCCCTGATAAGAAATATAAGCGGGGTTTCCACCCTTGTAGTTGGAAGTGCAGAATGCGGCTATTACAGCCGCTATGTCATGACAGATCAGAAAGGGCGAAACGGAGAACTTCATTATGTATATGAACTGGATGCAGGCGAAGTGGTATTTGGCTGTAGAAAAGGATTGCTGGAAGCTCTTAAGGAAATGGACAGGGAAGGTGCAGAAATAATAATGTTAATTCTGACCTGTGTACCTGCATTAATCGGAGAAGATATGGAGGCTGTCATAAAGGAACTGGAAGGCAAGATATCCGCAAAGCTTTTCTTTGTAGATGGAGCCCATTTTAAATATAACGGTTATTATCCAGGATTTTTAGATACTTATAGTGGTTTAGGTCTGCTTTATAAGGAGGCTGCCCTGAAAGAGGAAGCAAATAAGGGGGAGAGAAATGTAAACCTCCTTGGTGCTTTATTGGGCAAAGAAGGAAACGCTCTGAAGGAGTGCCTGCAGGAAGCCGGATGCAATCTATTAGAGGTAAATCTTCAGACAATTGTAAAAGCAGCAGAAAAGATCAATAAGGGCACCTTGAATGTGCTTCTGGATGCCAATCAGAGTCTGTTATCCGAAAAGCTTCATAAGCCTGAAATTCTCTTATGCAAAAGCTTTGAAGCAGAAGCCATCAGAACAGCTTATCAAAAGTTATTCGATCAATTAGAAATAGAGCGGGAGGATCAGAATTTTCTCCATTCTTCTTATCAGGCTTTGAAAGAGAAAGAGAAGCAGGCCAAAGAAGTATTAAAAGGAATTCCTTTTATTATGACCAGCCAGGAGCTGCTGGCATTGCCAACCGCTGCCTATCTGTCTGAGTTAGGTATGGAGCCAAAACTTCTTTCGGTAGAGAATCTCTATGAAACAGACCTTCCCTGGAAAGAGGATATCTTGAAGCATGGAAATGATCCTTACCTGGTAACCATAACAGAAAACAACAATATAGGTCATTGGGCAAGGGATTATAATCTGTTTTCCATTGGACACTGCTTACATATACCAAAGGAAAGAGTACTGTTTAATCCTGCTGTTCATAGAATTTTTTCGCTGACCGGTTATGAGCGAAGTATAGCGTTGCTTGACCGGTTGTTGGAATTAGCTGAGAATATGGAAGAAGTACCGGTTAAATTACAAAATAATTCAAAGCAGCTGGCAACAGATAAGGCAGCAGTTGAGTTACAAAGACCAGAGCAAGGGTCAGCAGAAAAGGCAGCTGTTAAGCAACAAAGAGCAGAGCAGGAGTCAGCAGAAAAGGCAATTGTTGAGTTACAAAGAGTAGAGCAGGGGTCAGCAGAAAAGGCAGCAGTTGAGTTACTAAGAGCAGAGCAGGAGACAACAGAAAAGACGACTATTAAGTTGAAAAGATCAGAGCAGAAAGTATTAAAACAGCCGGATAATATATAGCTAAAAGGAGGGGATAGTCATGGGTCTATATAAACAGCAGCCACTGCCCTCCGGAAGGATGGGTGCTCTCTGGACTCTTGGAACCATTAAAGATGCAGTTGTGCTGGAATTTGGTTCCATGGGGCATATGATATATGCCAGGAGATGGTTTGAACAGGCCGGTTATAATGAAGAGGATGTCAAGCTATATGTTACACATCTTGATGAGAAAGACATTGCCCTTGGTATCACAGACCGTATTGGCAGAGCTTTGGATGAGATCTTAGCGGAGTATAGAGCTGAGGCAGTATTTTTGATTCCGTCCTCCGTACCTGAAGTTATTGGAATTGATATGGAGGCCATCTGTGAAGAATTAAGTTATCAGTATGAGGATCTGCCAATATTATTCTTTCCGTGCGGAAGCTTTTCCTATAATTATCATAAAGGTATTGAGACCGCACTGTACGAGCTTCTGAAACATCTGCCGGTAAAGGTTGAAAGGACAGAAGAGCTTACCTGCAATATCATTGGTTCCTGTATAGACCTGCATTTGTTTGAGCAGGATGCAAGAGAGATCGAGAGAATCCTTAAGGGAGCTTTCGGAATGAAGGTATCCTGTGTATTATCCACAAAAGCAGATGTAAAGAGCATTCAGTCAATGGGAGCTGCGCAGGTTAATCTTGTTATCAGGAGTGAAGGCAGGAAAGGAGCGGAGGTATTAAAGAAAAAATTCGGAACCCCTTATCTGCTTGGCAGACCTTATGGCTATAAAGGAACGCTGGGATGGATAAAACAATTAGAAGAGCTGACTGGTCTGACAGCTGATGTTAAGTTTATCGAGGAAGAGCTCAGGGAAGGAAGAAGAGCATTTGAGAATATTGCGCATATGCTGGAATACTTCGGTGACAGGGCTGTTTTTCATGCCGGTGGTAACGCAGATGTGGTTCAAGGTTTAAGAGAATTTGCTTGCGGTGAGCTTTCTTTAAAAGAAGGGATTTTCTGGTGTGATTCCAAAGAATATGAACAGGCTAACCTGCCCTTTAGAACAGAAAATGAGTTACAGCTGATACTGGAGGATATGAGAACGGGAATTCTGATGGCACGCAAGGAGGTTCAGAAGAAAGTACAGGGAAATACTTCTGAGCTGGTTACAGAAAGAAGCATAAATGAATGGAGCTTTAATCCGCATACACCACCTTATGTAGGATTTCGGGGGGCTTTAAATCTATGTGCCAGATGGTTTGAGGAAATACAGTAAAGTCAATTTAGAACGTTAGGTAAAAGAGTTAGGTGAAAAGTAAGTTTTTCGCAAGGGGACGGCAAATTACAGAAAATAGAAAGAACTCATGCTTCGATTCCAAGGCATAAGAAGTCCTAATTTCTCTGAATATTTTGTGCTTGACATATGATAAAACAGATAACTCGCTTCGCTCAAACAATCTGTTTTATCATATAGCACAAAATATTCAGAGAAAAGGACGTCTAATGCCTTTCCATAGGCGCATTCGTTCTTTCTATTTTCTGAAATTTGCCTGAGCTCCTATGGATATATATAGTACTTTGATATTTAAATTTGTTTTAAAAGGACTTAAAACAGGCTGCACCTTCCAGTTAGGAGCTTTGTTCCCGGAAAGGTTCCCAGTTCTCTCCGGGTAAAACTCCCAAGTGGAAGGTGCAGCCTGTTATTATGCTTTACTAGCTATTCATTAAATTATATCCAGCGCTATCTGGGGTTAGAAGGCTTTCTAGAAGGTATTATAATTCTGAAAGAGATTGCAGGATTCTATTTAAATTATGTAGTAAAGCTCTTTAGAAATCAATTTCAGTTCCGTAATAAGTAGCTGTTAAGAGTTTCTCCATCTCAGCAGGAGTAATGGTCCTTGGATTGGAACCAGTACATGCATCCCCTACAGCAAGTTCTGCAATAGTGGCAACTTTTTCTTTGAATTCTGCTTCGTTGACACCGAATTCTTTTAAGGTCTTTGGAATGCTTAAATTAACATTGTAGGCATCGATCTTATCACATAGTGCTTTCACACATTCAGTATCTGTACCTGTGATTCCAACGCTTCTTGCAATTTCAGCATAACGTTTTTCCGCAGTTTTAGCATTGAATTTGATTACATAAGGCAGGTAAATTGCATTTGCACAGCCGTGAGGAATATGTCCGGTTGAGAAAGCAGCGCCAGTCTTATGTGCCATGGAATGTACAATACCAAGGAGAGCATTTGAAAATGCCTGTCCTGCAAGACATTGTCCATAGTGCATTTGTTCTCTGGCTGACATATCACCTTCATAGGAAGCAGGCAGATATTCAAATACCATCTGGATAGCCTTGATAGCAAGAGGATCTGTAAAGGGACTGTTAAGAGTGGATACATATGCTTCCACTGCATGTGTCAGAGCATCCATACCGGTATGAGCTGTTAAAGTCTTAGGCATGGTTTCTGCAAGGTCAGGATCTACAATAGCAATATCAGGAGTTATATTAAAATCTGCAAGAGGATATTTGATTCCTTTTGCATAATCAGTAATTACGGAGAAAGCAGTAACCTCAGTAGCAGTACCGGAGGTGGAAGGAATAGCAATGAATTTAGCTTTCTGTCTTAAAGTAGGGAAAGAGAAAGGCTGAATAATTGCTTCAAAGGAGGTTTCGGGATACTCATAAAATACCCACATAGCTTTTGCAGCATCGATAGGTGAACCACCGCCCATGGAAATAATCCAGTCAGGCTGGAACTCACGCATCATTTCAGCACCCTTCATAACTGTTTCTACTGATGGATCGGGTTCAACATTTTCAAAAAGTTTCGTTTCAATGCCGGCCTCTGTTAAATAATTAACTACTTTATCCACAAAACCAAAGCGTTTCATGGAACCGCCTCCTAAAACAAGGATAGCTTTTTTACCTTCAATGTGTTTTAACTGTTCTAATGCACCTTTGCCATAATACATATCTCTGGGCAGTGTGTATCTCATCATATGAAATTCCTCCTTATTATTAGCCAAATGTGAGCAGTTGCTTCAACATATATCATAAAAAGTAATATCTGTTAACTGGCACATTGTTTCTATTTCTGTATCTATTATAATATTGTTAAAGAATTAACACAATCATAATTTTTAACAATATTCCTTCGGATATTTGTATATAATTTAATAAAAATGGCAGGGACTTTTCGAATCTATATGAATAATTACTTATTTTGTTATGATATTGTCTGGATTCTTTATGCCAGCTATTATTTGCTTATAGAAAAGCAGTAGAATAACCTTTAAATCTCGAGATTTTCTATGTTCTACTAAAATAGCTGTTGTTGAGCTAAGGATAAACATCCGGTTGTTTTACTTTTCTTAAACACAATGTTATCATTGCCAGGAAAGATAAAAAAAGAGGAGGTAATTGATATGACGGTAAGAGGATTTGAAGAAAGATTAATGAATTTAAGAAAAGACGGTAATTATACCCAGGAGGAATTAGCAATGCGCCTTGGTGTCACTCCCCAGGCTGTTTCCAAATGGGAAAGAGGAATGGGATATCCGGACATAGAGCTGTTAGTAGCGCTCTGTCGTATTCTGAATTGTTCCATTGATTACCTGCTGGAAGGTGAGAATAAGGTGGATTTTTATGAAGAAGCTGGCTTAAAACCTACCCAGGAGATTCTGAATAACCTGCTTGCAGAACCGGTGCTGCTGGAATTTGGTATCGGTCTGTTAGGAGCTGCCTCTGAAGAAAGCAGTAAAGGTTTTCCCGAGATAAATGAAATACGTAAAAGAGCAGCAGCATCCCTTGGAATATTGATTCCTCAAGTCAGAATTCGTGATAATACTGATTTAGGACAGTTTACCTACCGTATCTGGGTTTATGATACAAATTTGTTTGAATATTCTTTTGAGAAAGAAGAAGCAGCGGCTTTTGGACAGATCTACAAGGATCTGGAAGAGACCTGTATAAAATATTACGGTAAGATATTAAATAAACAGCTAACAAAACAGCTGACTGATAATCTGGAAGAGAAATACCCCGAGGTTATAAAAGGGGTAATACCGGATAAGGTTCCACTCATTCAATTTCAAAACATCTTAATTCATGTCTATGAGAAAACGGGAACTATACATAATTTGATTAAAATAGTAGAGCTGTTGGATGATCTGGCTGGTAGAAGTAAGAGAACAGAAGAGCTAGCAGAAGAAATAACAAAACGATTAAAAGAAAGATAATTTATCCGAAATACAGGAAGGCCAGTCATCAGCTTCTGGCTTTTCCTGTATTAATAAATTAATATACTGAACCATTAGTATGCGATAAACAGGAATCCTGCTGCAAAAGTTTAAGAAGAATGTTTTCCAAAGCGGATCAAAAATTTATAGAAGCTGATAATTCCTGATTATAGAAAGAGGAGTATTGATTAATAAAATAAAAAACATTGAAACCTAGGTTTCAATGCGACGAGAATATTTGTTAAATTGTCAGATAATTCGACTACTTATTTTTAGGTAAACTTCATTATATATGATACCATAATTAAAAATAAAAGTCTAGTATTTTTTAAAATTTTCCATTAATATGATACAGGTAGCCTGTTAAACGGACTTAAACCATTAGTTCGCAATAGACCTGAAGGAGGTATCATGGAAAATAGTGAAAGACATGAAGAGCTAAGAAGTGAGTGGAAAAGAGAAGAAGAACATTTAAAGGAATGCGTTGCGCTTATCAGGTTTAATGTAGATAGCCAGAGTGCGGAATTAGCCAGAGTCCGTTCTGAAACCAAGGAGCTCTATGATAATTACCGTTCCAATAATCCGGAGCTGCATAATGACCTGGTTATCGGGCTTAGTATGCAAACTGATCTGGAAAAATCCCTGAGTAAGAATATGGCTGCCTTGAAAAAGCCTTTTTTCGGAAGAATCGATTACAGAGAACTTGGAGTTGTAACAAATGGAGAAGAATTAGAGGAAGAAAAGAAGGAATTTTCTTTATACATTGGTAAGAACGGAGTAAGCAAGAGCAGCACGGAGATTATTATTATTGACTGGAGAGCACCGGTATCCAGTGTTTATTATGACAGTGATGTTGGTGAGAGTTCCTATCTGTCACCCTATGGGGACAGAATCCTGATTGGTTTGGATTTAAAGAGAACCTTTGAAATACAGGACAGCAGTCTGGTGGATTTCTATGATACGGATGTTATCGCCAACGATGAATTTCTAACCAAATACCTTGGAAAGAACAAAGAAGTGGTATTAGGGGAAATCATTGCAACAATCCAGAAGGAACAGAATGAAATTATCAGAGATACACCCTGGCACAGTGTAATCGTACAGGGAGTTGCGGGCAGCGGAAAGACTACGGTGGCAATGCATCGTATTTCCTATATTTTATATAACTACAAGGAAAGATGCCGCTCCGATGAATTCTATATTATAGGCAGTAATAAAATGCTGCTGAATTATATCACAGGTGTACTGCCAAACCTTGATGTATATAATATTAACCAGATGACGCTGGAGGAATTTCTGATCTCTCTTTTGGATAAGGAATTCGATAAGCTCAGGAAAAAGTATAAACTTACGAATCCTTTTGCCAGAAGCCGTACAATAGGAGACAGAAACAATCATACGATAACCCGTCTGAAACGGTACAAAGGTTCTTTGGACTTTATAAAAGCCCTGGAGTATTACCTGGATTGGTATGAAACCACAATTATTAAGACAGAGGATATTAACTATCATGGCAAGAGTGTATATTCAGAAACGGAAATAAGAGATTTTCTCACAATCTTTCAAGAGAAGCCGCTGCAGGAAAAACAAGAGCTCCTTAATAAACGCCTGGTCAGTAAGATTAGGCTTATCAATGAAAGAGAACAGCAGGAAAAGGAAATCATAAGCATAGAGACTAAAAAATACAAAGACTACTTCGGAAAAAAAGTAGCGAAGTTCGATTATGAAAAGATGTATTTAAATTTCATGGAAAGTCTTCTTACAAAGGAACTCTATAAGGAATTCACACATCACCTTCCAGAGGAAGAGGTGGTGAAGGAGCTGCAGGCAGGTTTTCTGAGAAAAGAAATTGATCTGTATGACCTTTCCATGTTTGCCTATCTGAAAAGAAGAATCAAAGATACCAAGGATTTTGAGTATGTAAGTCATATAATTGTTGATGAAGCACAGGATTTCGGTGTGTCAGTATTTTATTGTATGAAGCAGCTTTTTTCCGGCTGTACTTATACTATAATGGGGGATATTACACAGAATATTCACTTTGATACGGGTATGAATGACTGGGAAGCTCTGCGCAGTGATGTGTTTTCAATAGACAAAGATAAATTTTATGTACTTGCTAAAAGTTATCGTAATACAGTAGAAATCTCAAACTATGCCAGCCGGGTGTTAAAGCACTGTACCTTCAAAACCTATGATATCGAGCCTATCATACGTCATGGTAAAGAGGTAGAGGTGTGTAAAGCAAAAGACCAAGAAGAGATGTTAAAGAAAACAGCCCGGATTCTTAAAAGCAGCAGGGAGACCGGTTATACCACACAGGCTGTTATTTGCAGAACGGAGGAGGAGACCAAGGAGGTATATCTTAAGCTTAAGGAATTAATCGAGGTGGAACCTCTAAATGAGGATATGGAGCAGATGAACTTTACCAATGGAATCATGGTATTACCCATTCATATGACCAAAGGTTTGGAGTTTGACAGTGTATTATTATGGAACCCTGATGTAAACAATTATGAAAAGAGTGATGCTGATGCCAAACTCTTATATGTAGCAATTACACGGGCACTCCATGAACTTCACATAGTTTACATGGGTGAGCTGGCTGAGCTACTGGTATAAGAAAACAAAAGGATTTTATAAAAGAGATAGCTGTCTGAAAATAGCAGCGAAATAATATTGCCGATCTTGTGTGAAGTGATCTTAACTATCAGATCACACACAATCGGCAATATCTTTCATTATACGCATTTCCGTTCAGCATTTAACAGCTGGCTATAGGTTCTGTACATTGAATACCAGGTAGCAGCGTCCACGACTCCGGTGGCAGGCAGCAGGACAAGGTTTTGATAATTTTTCACTGCACGTTCTGTTACCGGTCCAAAAACTCCATCCTCCTCAAGGGGGGGTATGACCAGATATGCCCTTGCTATCAAATCCAGCATTTTCTGCAGGGCATTGACATTTCCGCCAATTGCACCATTGCTTAGGTCCTTGCCCTGCCAGGGATATATAACATTGGCTATCTCGTCGGTATAACTAACATAAAGATCATCATCATAATAATAATGCAGGATGAACATGACATCATAGCCCGTATCCCCTAGTAATTTTGAACCCCAGATAGATAACATTCCAGTGCAGTCGGTAAGTGTCCCCCGACAGCTCTGGGTTAATATAGGCTGCAGTATCCCCGGCCTTGCCAAAAATAAATTAAACAAATAATCCACCGAAACACTGATGTTATCATAAATATTACGCCCATAGATCCATAACTGGTCATAGGCCGGTGAAGAGGTAATATTAAAGGTATAACCCTGTCTCTGATACCAATTGGTATAATAGCGGTTCATGGCGAAGGACAGGGTTGTAAGAATAATGGCATTAATGGTGTCAGCAGGCCAATTGGGATAACAGATACTGGATACAACATTTTTGATATAATCTCTGTACTCCACAAAATAATCCCCTGCTTTATAATCGCTGGGTATACCATTGCGTACTACCAGAAATTCAGGCACTACTATGTGGGGAGGATTATTCGACTCAGGCATTTCCTTTACTTCATCTTCGTAAACCTTGAGGGGATAGGTTCCATAGAGATAATGAGGTTGTATCACGATTACTTTTGAACTTTCATCAGAATCTATATTACGCGGCATAACGACTCTTTGCCTGGAGGAAGAATCGGGAAATATCTGAACACCGTCAATAATAACTGTTTTTAGACCCTGTGCCGTTACTATAAGAATGTATTCCGAATAAGGCCTTTCACCGGGAGGCTCCATGCTGTATTCAAGGGCAGGTGCCGGGAGGTTTATTGGTTTTGTCAGGCCGGAGTAATCAGTAGTAAGAGTGTCTATTAAAGTATCGGGATCGTCGCGGTTATAAATTTTAATGGTAGCTATATCAATAGGTCTGGAACCTGCTTCACAAATAACCTGTACCTGAAGCTTACCAAAGTACGGGCCTTTGTTTTTAGGAAGTAAAATTTTCTCGTTATTATCCATTGCCTTCTCCCGCTATAAATGCATCCATAAAAAGAATAATATAAATTACTTTTATATATGCAGGGAAACACAAAAAGATGCAGAGATTCAGCCTTTTGTAAGCGACTCCAGAGTGTCCCAGAATGAAAGGGCTTCCTGTATATTAATACCGCAGATTTCCTCGGTAGGTGTCAAACTTTCACATACCTTAGGCCTGGTATCCAAGCCGAAAATCTTACATTTATTATCACTTGTAAGCTGGATACAGCGTATACCTGCAGGCTTACCATCAGGCATACCGGGTATGGGGGATGAGATGGAAGGAGCGATGCAGCATGCACCGCAGCCAATTCTGCAATTCATAGTAACTCCTTTCTGCGAGCAGTAGCACGCTCTAAATCAAATGCAATTAATTTTTTACAATTCACCTGACTCTATTTTGTATGCATCTATTTTGTATGCAATCACATACATTGAAACGAAAATTTTAAAGTTTCTAACAATTACACAAACACCTAATTGTGTACGGTAGTCTGAAACAGCTGCCAAAGATTCACCCTTAGACACTCAAATCACAGTATAGCACACCCCAATTCATGAAAAAAGTCTGATATGTATAAAAAGTAAATTAAGAATGCCTTCAATCCATTGACAAGACTCCTTTACTACTGTAAGGTTGTAACAGAATTAATAATTTATAAACATTATTCCGTGCTGTAAGAAAAACGGAACTGAAAATAGAATTGCAAAGAAGCAGATGGAGGTCATTATGAAAGAAAAATTCAGGCAGTTTATGGTTGGCAGATATGGAATGGATCAATTAGGCCAGTTCTTGTTATGGATAGGTGTTATTCTAATGCTTTTGTCTACCTTCCTTACAAATGCTATCATATCTTCTCTTTCCTTTCTCTTGCTGATACTTTGTTATATCAGAATGTTCTCTAAAAACACAAGCCGCAGATACAGCGAGAATCAGAAGTATCTGATGCACAAAGAGAAATTTCTTGGTTATTTCAAAAACTTTAAAAGCCGCAGAGAGAAGAATAAGAATTACCATATCTATTCCTGCCCTACCTGTAAGCAGAAAATCAGAATACCAAAAGGCAAAGGGAAAATCTGCATTACCTGTCCAAAATGCCATGCTGAATTTGTAAGAAAGAGCTAACTGACAAATGAAATAGCCGCTTGTTAAGGATAAAAACATCTTATAGGGCATTATTTAAACAAGCCCTATGGGGCGCTAAAAAACTTAAGTTGAAAGATTCTGAAATGAGCATACTTAAAGTAGCTCATTTCAGTTTTTGTATTTGAGACAAGAATGAATGAACAAAGGAGTCATGATGTTTGGTTATATCACCATAAATAAACCGGAACTAAAAATAAAGGATTTTGAGAAATACCATTCCTATTATTGCGGTCTCTGTCAGGCACTAAAAAAGAAACATGGTGTAATGGGACAGGCTACCTTAACCTATGATATGACATTTCTAGTAGTACTTCTAAGCGGCTTATATGAACCGAAGGAAAAGATGGAAAGTCATCGCTGTGTAGCTCATCCCACAAAAAAACATAATATGAGGATGAATGATATCTCCGAATATGCGGCTGATATGAATATCTTACTGGCATATCATAATCTTATGGACGATTGGGTGGATGATAAACACCTTGGAAAGCTTTCCTTAGCCAAACTTATGGAAAAGGATTATAAGAGACTTAAAGTCAGGTATCCAAGACAGGCTCAGGCTGTTGAGAAATATATGGAAGACCTGAAAGCTTGTGAGGAGAAAAAAGAGACAGATATCGACCTGGCAGCCGGCCTGACCGGCAGAATGTTAGGCGAGATTTTTGTGTATCAGGAAGATGAGTGGGCACAGAATGTCAGAAATCTTGGTTTCTATCTTGGTAAGTTTATCTATCTCTGCGATGCCTTTGAAGACAGGGAGAAGGATAGGGAAAGCGGCAGCTATAACCCTTTTCTTCTGCAAACAGAAGAGATTTCCGCAAGAGAAATCTTAAACCTTATGATGGCAGAATGTGCCAGAGAATTTGAGAGGCTTCCGGTATTAATGAATGCAGATATACTCCGTAATATTCTTTACGCAGGAGTCTGGGTCAAATTCGAAAGAGCTCAGGGAGAAACGAAAAAGGATGCATAAATGGCAGATTTGCCTGTATTCTATAGTAATTGGCAGTATCCCGGGTGAGCCTGAGATATGCATTGGAGGTAATTTATGATATATGATCCATATAAAATCCTGGGAGTAGCACCGGATGCAACTGCCGATGACATTAAGAAAGCTTATCGTGCCTTAAGCCGCAAATATCATCCTGATGCAAATATCAATAATCCCAATAAAGATCAGGCAGAAGAACGATTTAAAGAAATACAGGTAGCTTATGACCGAATTATGAAGGACCGGGAAAATGGTAACTATACCGGCAGCAGTGCCTATGGTGGAAATACCTATGGTCAGGGGTCTTATGGGGCAGGAGGTTTTGGAGCCGGTGGTTTTGGAGCTGGTGGGTATGGACAGGGAACCGGCGGACAGAACTACGGTCCTTTTGGTTCTGGGAATACCGACAGCAGCTCCTCCTCCTATCAGAACCCGGAGGATATGAGAAGACTCAGGGCAGCAGCTAATTATATCAATGCAGGCAATTACAGAGAAGCCATGACGGTACTGGATTCCATAGGAGAAAGAGGAGCTATCTGGTATTATTATGCCGCAGTTGCTAATCAGGGACTTGGCAATAACATAGGAGCATTAAATGCTGCCAGACAGGCAGTTGCACTAGATCCCGGGAACCCCTCCTATCGCATGCTGCTGCAGAGAATGGAAGGCGGGGGAATATGGTATGAAAATATGGGAAGCGGATACGGAAGGGCAGCACAGGGAGCAGGCAGTGTCTGTACCACCTTATGCTGGATGACACTTTTATGTAATTGCTGCTGCAGGCCGTATTGATGGCAGGTTATACGATATGCAGCGGGCGATTGCAGAGTTATCATTTCTATGATTACCGCAGTATGGTAAAGAATGAAGTATTGACTTTATAAAAAAAATTTTATAAAATAGTTGTTAGACATCTAACTAATTGGATAACAAATAAAGAATGGATATAGGTATGGATTATGTGTAATAAGGGACGTCCGGAGGATTACGGATATCACATTCAAAAGCTCGGGAAAAATATAAAATATCTGGCAGATGAAAATCTGATAAAACATGGCATTACCTTTGAACAAGTCAGGGTAATGCGTTTTCTTGACGGCTATAGTAGTGATAATCCTGCGAATCAGAAGGATGTGGAGATTATGTTTGAGCTGAAACGCTCCAGTGTCACGAATATTCTTCAAAATATGGAGAAGCATGGCCTGGTTACACGAAGCGGAGATGTGTTGGACGGAAGAATTAAAAAGGTCTGGCTGACAGAGAAGGGGAAAGAACTATATCTGCATTTAAGAAGTTATCTGGTTATGTTAGAAGAAGTTATCGTTCAGGGAATGACGGAAGAAGAGAAAGATATGTTTCGGCTTCTGCTTAAAAAGAGCATTCAGAATGTAGAGACTTTTATGAAATAGCAGGAAGGAGAATGTCAATGTATAAGAAAATACTTGGCTGTGTTGGTGAATATAAGAAATACACCATTTTGACACCGCTGGTTATGATCGGGGAAGTAATAATGGAAATTCTCATCCCTTTTGTTATGGCCAGCATGATTGATAAAGGTATATTGGGAGATGGGGGTATCAGCTATATTGTTAAGATGGGAGCGCTTATGGTAGTTATGGCTCTTATCTCCTTAAATTTCGGAAGGATGGGAGCAAAATTTGGAGCGAAGGCGGGTATGGGCTTTGCCAAGAATTTAAGAAAGACTATGTTTGACAAGGTGCAGGATTTTTCCTTTGCAAATGTGGATAAGTATTCTACCTCATCGCTGATCACAAGACTTACGACAGACGTAACAAATACACAGAATGCATTTATGATGATTATCCGTATGGCAGCCCGGGCTCCGGTAATGCTTATTGGAGCAACCATAATGGCTGTTATCATTAACAGAAGCCTGTCAGTGGTATTCCTGGTAGCCGTTCCTCTTCTAGGAATAGCACTTGGAATTATTCTGGTGAAAGCGCATCCAAGATTTGTAGCTATGCTTGGGCTGTACGACCGAATGAACGGAGACGTACAGGAGAACCTGACTGGTATCCGCGTGGTGAAAGCTTTTGTCAGGGAGCCGCAGGAAATAAAGAAATTTGAAGCTTCTGCGGATGCTGTTAGAAAAGCTCAGATTTTTGCTGAGAAGCTGATTATATTAAACGGCCCTATCATGCAGTTAAGTATGTATGGCTGTATGATAGCCATTCTTTGGTTTGGCGGAAATATGGTTATTGACGGTCAGTTTGAACTTGGTCAGTTATCAAGCTTTATCAGTTATATCTCACAGATTCTAATCTCACTTATGTTAATTTCCATGATATTTATTATGGTTGTAATCTCACGAGCTTCCATGACACGTATTTATGAAGTCCTGTCAGAAGAGATAGACCTTACAGATACAGGGGCTGATAAGGAGTTAAAGGTTGCTGACGGTTCCATAGAATTTAAGAATGTATCCTTTAGTTATTCCAGGGATAAAGAGAATACTACTCTTTCAGGCGCTAACTTTACCATTAAACCCGGTGAGACCATCGGTATCATTGGAGGCACCGGTTCATCAAAAACTACTCTGGTACAGCTTATTCCCAGACTTTACGATGTGCTGTCGGGAGAAATTTTAGTTGGCGGAAGGAATGTAAAAGACTATACCTTAGAGCATCTGAGAAGTGAAGTAGCTATGGTATTACAAAAAAATGTGTTATTTTCCGGTACCATCATTGACAATTTGAGATGGGGTAACAAGGAAGCGACAAAAGAAGAAATAATGGAAGCCTGTAAGGCAGCACAAGCCCATGATTTTATTTCCGCCTTCCCCGAGGGTTACGATACCTGGCTGGGTCAGGGTGGTGTCAATGTGTCGGGTGGACAGAAACAGCGGTTATGTATTGCAAGGGCGTTACTTAAGAATCCTAAAATAATTATTCTGGATGACTCCACAAGTGCGGTCGATACGGCAACGGATAAGAAAATAAGAGATGCTTTAAAGAGTAAGCTAAAGAATACTACAACTATAATCATTGCACAGAGAATCTCATCCGTCAGTGAGGCCGACAGAGTACTGGTATTGGATGACGGTGAAGTGAATGCCTTTGATACTCCAAAAGCGCTAATGGAAACCAATGCAATCTACAAAGAAGTATACGAATCCCAGCAGAAAGGAGCATAAAGATGGAAAAACAAAAAGAACAACAGAATGGATTTCTGACAGAAGGCTCTATGGGAATAGAGGATAAAAAGAAGAAAAAGAAGATGATAAAACCCGGCAGCAGGCCTAAAAATGCAGGTAAGACCTTAAAGAGAATCTTTCTATACATGTCTGCTTACCGATTCCGTTTAGGTTTGGTGTTAGTAGGTATAGCCATCAGTTCCCTGGCACAGATAGCAGGAACTGCTTATCTGAAGACAGTGGTGGATGATTATCTGGCACCACTCTTAAAAGAATATGACAGTTCCTTATTTCAGGGCTTTGTTAAGACACTGTTCATCATGGCTGGCATATATCTGGCAGGAATCTTATCAACGTATATTTACAGCAGGATAATGCTCAGTATTTCAACTGGCACATTATACCGTCTCCGTACAGACCTGTTTAAAAAGATGGAATCCTTGCCGGTTAAATATTTTGATACCCATCCCCATGGCGATGTTATGAGCCGTTACACCAATGATACGGATACGATCAGAGAGCTTTTCAGCAATACCGTTGCAAACTTTATAGCATCTGCTATCAGTGTGACAGGTGTATTCATCATGATGCTCTACTTAAGCTGGCAATTAACCATACTGGTAATCCTTATGGTAATTCTTATGGTATTTATCATCAAGAACATAGGGAAACGAAGCGGTTCACGCTTTAAAGCACAACAAAAATACTTAGGTGAAGTAAACGGCTATATTGAAGAAATGTTCGAAGGACAGAGGGTTGTTAAGGTATTCTGCCATGAGGAAGAATCCAAAGAGCAATTCAGGGAAATGAATGATAAGCTTTGTGAGGCTGCAACCAGCGCCAATGCCTCTGCCAGTGTATTGATGCCTATTATGGGTAATCTTTCTTATACACTGTATGCAATAACAGCGATATTTGGAGGTATTCTCTCACTTGGCGGCTATTTGACCATTGGTGCGGTCGTTGCGTTCCTTCAATATACCAGAAATTTCTCCATGCCCATAACACAGATGTCACAGCAGTTTAATTCCATACTGGCAGCCTTAGCTGGTGCGGAGAGAATCTTTGATATGATCGATGAAGAACCAGAAGTGGATGACGGTTACGTAACGCTTATCTATGCAAAAGAAAACAGTGATGGAACTCTCTCAGAAGCCACTGGGAAGACTGGAATCTGGGCTTGGAAGCATCCTCATCAGGATGGTACCATAACTTATACCAGGGTAAAAGGCGAAGTGGAATTTGATAATGTAACCTTTGGTTATGTTCCGGAGAAGACGGTATTAAACGGTGTATCCCTCTATGCAAAAGTTGGACAGAAAATCGCCTTTGTAGGCTCTACCGGTGCCGGTAAGACTACCATTACGAACCTGATCAACCGTTTCTATGATGTACCCGATGGTAAGATTCGTTATGATGGCATTAATATCAATAAGATTAAGAAAGATGATTTAAGACGGTCCCTTGCCATGGTATTACAGGATTCCCACTTGTTTACCGGGACGGTTCTTGAAAATATTCGCTACGGAAGACCTGATGCTACAGATGAGGAAGTGAAGGCAGCCGCCAAATTAGCCAATGCCCATTCCTTTATCAAACATCTGCCAAAGGGTTATGATACGCTTCTGACAGCTGATGGTGCAAACCTGTCCCAGGGACAGAGACAGTTGCTTACCATTGCCAGAGCTGCAGTGGCTGATCCCCCGGTACTGATACTGGATGAAGCGACTTCCTCTATTGATACTCGTACAGAAGCGCTTATTGAAAAGGGGATGGACGGACTGATGGAGGGACGAACGGTATTTGTTATCGCTCACAGATTGTCTACTGTACGTAATTCTCATGCTATTATGGTTTTGGAAAATGGTCAGATCATTGAAAGAGGAAACCATGAGAGCCTGATTAGCCAGAAAGGTAAGTATTATCAGCTTTATACGGGGATGTTTGAATTGTCGTAGAAAGAATTGGGCTGTATTAACGGAAGATAATAAAGGGGTTGTTTATATGTTTTGCTTTTCGAGGACCCTTATTCTACTTAAGTGCCAGTAACCGTTCCTGAAGGTAAAAAAGTGCCAGACTCACTGTTAGTTTGTGAGGATGGAGGGCATTATGCTCCAGCTATTGGCACTGTTTTACCTGGTCGCGGTTTCTGACTCTTAAGTGCTAGAAGGAATCTCTCCAAGCAAAACGAGGAACATAAATCCCTTATCATCTGATTGTTGCTCTACGGTTTACTTAGAGTTGGAGGCATTAAGTGTGAAGCAGAATGGCTATTAAGGATAGAAGAAATAATTAGAGGTAGTAATTAATTGTAGTAATCATCTAAGTAAATGGATACAGCGATTCGTGTGATATAATGTAATTAATTAAAATAAGATTGACAATTAGTATAGTTTTTAGGTATTATTTAGTAAAACAGATTTTTATCCGGTTGGCAGCTGCTAATGCTGTTTCAAGTTTCGGCTTCAGGGTGGTAGCTTCCTTTCAGGAAGCTTTTTTTTATTTAATATAATACCTATTTGGGGAAGGAGGTAAGAAAGATGCCTGTGGGAGATAGCTTAATATATGCATTTTTTTGTATGTTAATCGTTTTTATTGTTCTGATTATGTTATGGGTAGTAATTAAAGCTTTTTCAGCTATTATATGTTTCATTGAAAAGCAACAAAAGAAATAAGGCTTTATTAAATGGATTAAACAGAGCCTTGAGCAGAATAAAATAAATAATATATAAGTTTTACATACACAGTAGAGAAGATTCAATCATAAATTGGAACTTCAGGAAAGAGGTCAGTATGTTAATCGATGCATTATTAAAATTATGGAATCAATCAGGATTTACCCACTTAACCTGGCAAGGGTGCGTTATGCTAGTTGTTTCATGCGTTTTAATCTATCTGGCAATAGCAAAGAAATTTGAACCTCTGTTGCTTTTGCCGATTGCTTTTGGAATACTGCTTGCTAATCTGCCTTTGACTGGTCTAATGAATGGACCTTTAAGCAGTTCAGAACCAGGAGGATTACTTTATTATTTATATCAGGGTGTAAAGCTTGGGATATATCCTTCTCTGATTTTTCTCGGTATTGGAGCTATGACAGATTTTGGACCGCTTATCGCAAGACCCAGCAGCCTGTTAATCGGCGCAGGTGCACAGTTTGGAATTGCCATAGCTTTTATACTGGCAATAGCTCTTAAATTTCTTCCAGGGGAAGCAGCTTCCATTGGAATTATAGGCGGAGCTGACGGACCTACTGCAATTTATCTTGCAACGAGACTGGCTCCGGGGTTATTGGCACCTATTTCAGTGGCCGCCTACTCTTATATGGCTCTTATCCCAATGATTCAGCCTCCCTTAATGAGAATGCTGACGACGAAGAAAGAGCGGGAAATAGTGATGGAACAGGCTCGTAAAGTATCAAAGCTTGAAAAAATATGTTTTCCTGTGATTGTCGCTACACTGTGTATTTTACTGCTTCCTTCAGTTGCACCCCTTATTGGAATGTTAATGTTTGGGAATCTATTAAAAGAATCAGGGGTAGCGGAAAGGCTGTCGGATACGGTGCAGAATGCTATGATTAATATTGTCACTATTTTTTTAGGAGTTACAGTTGGAGCAACAGCGCAAGGGGAAAAGTTTTTACAACCAGAGACGGTTAAGATTATACTGCTTGGTTTAATTGCCTTTATATTCAGTACAATTGGTGGTCTGCTGATAGCGAAAGTAATGAGTGTTCTTACAGGCGGCAGAATCAATCCACTGATAGGATCAGCCGGGGTGTCAGCCGTACCGATGGCTGCTCGTGTGGCACAAATAGAAGGGCAGAAAAGCAACCCCAGAAATTACCTGCTAATGCATGCTATGGGACCAAATGTAGCAGGTGTTATAGGGTCTGCTGTTGCAGCCGGTATATTATTGTCTCTATTCGGCTAATTGGAAGAAAACACTTGAAAAGATTGTAATTTACATAAAATGGGATATAATTTACTTGGAATATCTCTAAATATAAGGGGTTTATTCAGTGACTTTAGGTGTGCAAAAGCATACAGATAGGAACGAGGTATGAAAATAGAAAAAGCTGTACTGGGGGATTTAGATAATATTATTACAGTACTTGATGAAGTAACTTTGAGACTTCTTGAGAAAGAAATTCCTCAATGGAGTTATCCCTGGTATAGGGAAGAGATAGAAAAAGACCTTCCGTCCCAGTATGTTGTAAGAGAAGAAGGAAGTGTCATAGCAGTATTCTCACTCAAACCTCTTGATAGCTGTTTTGATAATAAGGCTCAAAGCAAAGAGGATTATTATCTGCACCGGATTGCAGTTTTGCCGGAATATCAAGGGAAAGGGATTGGTGAGAAAATCCTGCGCTTTGTACAGAAGTTTAGTATAAAGCAGGAGAGAAATATCTATCTGGACTGCTATCAGGGGAATAAGAAGTTAAGACAATTTTATGAAAAGGCAGGCTTTTATTATCAGGGGGATTATCCGGAAGAAAATTATCTGGTCAGTGTTTTTCGATTTCTATGGCAGAAGGATTCCCCGGCTAAGAATCGCTTTCGTAATGCCTGTAAAAGAAGACAGAAGGAACTGCGGGTTGCTAAATGGTCCTTACTTTCAGTCCTCCTCCTTATGCTGATTTTTGGAGGCTTTTGGATGTGGGATAATGTCTTTCATCAGAAGATTCCTTTGAATCCAGCCATTGTTGTTGGAAATACGGTTTACTGGCAGGAGGAGGGGAGCCTTCTTACGGAATTACCTTATGGTGCTACAGAAGCAGGAAAGATTGAGGATGTTTTAAAGGACGATATATGGCCTTCAAAAGAAATGCAGGCGGTAGGAATCTCTGGAAAATTAAAGGGCGAGACGGTTTATCTTGATTCTAATCATGATAAAGTTTATATAAAGGATGAGAGTAAGAATTACCTTATTTTCAGCCAGGAATTTACGGTGGCAAACAACAATTACAGCAATGGGTTTTATGAGATGCTCTTGAAAGCCTGCGGTGAAAAAGATACTATCCCACTAATGGAAATACCAGCTGATTATACCGTGGAGCAGGCAATAGAGGATAAGATTCCATATTACAAGGAAATCAATAATGGGGTCACATTTGATGGAGTAGCCTATAGCGGCATCACCAGTGAAGGTGTGGAATACATGGAAGCTTTTATGCAGAAAGCAAAAGATAAAAAAAATACATTTATAAGAATTGGTTATTTTGATAAAAATAATACTTCTATGGAAAGGTTTATAGATTTATTTTATTATAAAGGTGGTTATTATATATTTTCCGGTATTAACCCGGATATAGTCAATGCTAGGTTTTCCTACTTGATATCTGGAAAATATTACTATGATAATGTAAGCAATGTATTTTTATTGACTCGGGAGAAAGAGGATACTTCAATTCTTGATGGTGAAATAGGGATGTCAAGTATAAGTATACCGATATTTATAGAATATCAGCAATAGACTAGACGGTATAAACAGACGCTAACAGACGCATTAATAACAATGGTCATTGTAGAAAGGACTACGTATATGGAGAAGAATAATGGAAACCCAGGAAAATATAAAAAAGCTGACAAAGAATTCCTGAAAGAGAACCTGACCTCCCTTCAATACAAGGTTGTTATGGAGAATGGTACGGAGCCTCCTTTTCAGAATGAATACTGGAATAACTTTCGTGAAGGTATTTATGTTGATATTACTACCGGCGAACCTCTTTTTACCTCCAGGGACAAATTTGAATCCGGCTGCGGGTGGCCTAGTTTTACGAAACCCATTGACGCAGAGGTACTGCTGGAAAAAACGGATACCACCCATGGAATGCATCGTACGGAGGTCCGCAGCCGATTAGGAGACGCACATATGGGGCACGTATTTACGGATGGTCCAAAGGAGATGGGAGGATTGCGCTACTGCATAAACAGTGCGGCGGTTCGCTTTGTTCCTGTTGAAGAAATGGAAAAAGAAGGGTATGGACATTTGCTTCCCTTATAAGATAAAAACAGATAAAGTCTGCAACTTATATCAAAAAATAATCTGACCGATATAATATAATAGACGAAAGGAGTGAGTGTATGTCAGCAAAAGTAATTGAAACTATGGTAAACTGGATAGATGAAAATATAACAAATGATCCCACTCTGGAGAGAATGGCAGACTTTATCGGTTACTCCCACTATTACTGTTCCTCACAGTTTCATGAGGCGGTAGGAATGACTTTTAAGCAGTATGTATCGGAAAGAAGATTAACCCACGCGATTACCGATATCACCCAATCCAGAGAGAAACTTTTGGATATAGCAGTGAAATATGGCTATTCTTCTCAGGCAGCCTTTACCAGGGCTTTTGTCAGCAATTTCGGATATACACCGAATCAATGCAGGAGAGATGCTTACAGGATGTGAAAACTAACGGATGTATACTTTTTAAAATCCTGATAAGTATGTGTGTAAAAGCACACGGATGGGAGTTCGTATGGAGAAAAAAATAGGTAAAAATGATCCCTGCTGGTGCGGCAGTGGAAATAAATACAAATTTTGTCATGCAGGCTTAGATGATAAGCTTGAGGTATACAGAAGAAACGGTCATAAGGTTCCGCCAAGAAAAATAATTAAAACACCAGAGCAGATAGCAGGTATCAAGGAAAGCTGCAAGGTCAATATTGCTGTATTGGATTATGTTGGTGAGAATCTGAAAAGCGGGATGTCCACAGAGGAGATAAATCGAATGGTCCATGAGAAGACTCTCCAGCTGGGGGGAATTCCTGCGCCTTTGAATTACAATGGTTTCCCCAAGAGTGTTTGTACCTCCATCAACAGTCAGGTATGCCATGGCATTCCGTCTGAAGAAGATATTTTAGAAGACGGAGATATTATTAACATTGATGTGTCCACTATTTACAATGGTTATTTCTCCGATTCCTCCAGAATGTATATGATTGGCGAAGTCAGTGAGGAGAAGCAGAAACTGGTTCAGGTCGCCAGAGAATGTCTGGAAAAAGGGCTGGAGCAAGTGAAACCCTGGGGTTTCTTAGGGGATATGGGGCAAGCTGTTAATGAGCATGCAAAGAAAAATGGTTATACAGTTGTAAGGGAAATCGGCGGTCATGGTGTAGGTATTGAGTTTCATGAAGAACCCTGGGTAAGCTATGTCAGCAGAAAAGGCAAAGAAATGCTGTTGGTTCCGGGTATGATCTTTACGATTGAGCCTATGGTGAATATGGGTACGAATGAGATCTTTATCGATGAAGCAGATGACTGGACTGTTTACACAGCAGATGGTGCGCCCTCTGCACAGTGGGAGATCATGGTACTGGTAACGGAAGAGGGTTATGAAGTGCTTTGTTATTAGACGTGAAAGCTATTATAATTTTTACAGGGGAACGGCTAATTTCGTTCTTTCTGTTCTGTGCAAGTTGCCTGAAGTTGTATGGACGTTATGCTTTAACAATAATTTTTGTAAGAACAGCAGCTTAAAAAGGTGTTTATAAAAACATATTAGAAATTGAAAGAAGCTCTTCCTGACATTTATGAATATTTCTGTCAGTAAGAGCTTTTATATTACAAGGATTGAAGCTTATGCTTTGGGTTATGGGTAAAATTAAATGCCCGGAAGGCTTGAAATAAATGACGAACCCTTATAATTTTCCAATAAGTATCGAATTATGAATTGGGCGTCTGCTCCATGTACTCTATCATAGCTTCCGCTACGACTTTGGATACACGTACCGCCTCAACTACAGTTTTTGCACCGGTAACAACATCACCGGAGGCAAAGACTCCTTCTCTGGTGGTTCGGCCAAATTCATCGGTTAACAGCAGTCCTCTGTTATTGACATCAATACCTTTGGAATTATTTACGATGTTTCGTCTTGGACTCTGTCCAACTGCAAGAATAACAGAATCACAGAGAAAGAGTCCTTCGTTATCTTCCAGTAGCTTAACCGTTTCTTTTCCTCTTTCGTCCGTACCTGTTACTTCTGTTTCATGATATTTAACACCGGTATCGGTAATCTCAAAAGGAGCTCGGTAGAAACTGAACTTAACACCATCAAGCTTCGCATATTCTATCTCGACAGGCTCTGCTTCTATGCTGGTTTCTCCTTTTCGATAGAGAATCGTTACTTCCCTGGAGCCGTTTCTTAAGGCAGTTCTGGCAACATCCATAGCAACGTTACCGGCACCGATGATACAGACTCTTTTACCCAGTGTATAAGCATCGGGACTCTTGAGATAATCGATGGCAAAATGCACATGTCCCAGAGTTTCGCCTTTTATTCTTAAAGTATTCGGATTCCAAACGCCGGTTCCGATAAATACAGCACTATAACCGTCACGGAACAGATCTTCTACCGTAATAATAGGTCCAATCAAAGTATTGGGACGGATTTTAATTCCCATTTCAATTAATTTATCTTTAAGCTTATCCAGTACAGATTTCGGCAGACGGAACTCTGGAATACCGTAACGCAGTACACCGCCGATCTTATCATGGGCTTCAAAAATCGTTATATCGTAACCTTTGGAAGCAAGGATAATGGCAATGGTGATTCCCGCAGGGCCAGAGCCTACTATCGCTGCCTTTTTACCGGATTTTGGCACCTTAGGGCTTTCAACGTAATTCAGGTAATAATCAGAGATATAGTTTTCAACCATACCAAATTTGATGGGGTCACCTTTTCTGTTAAGTATACAATGACCTTCACATTGCTTCTCATGGGGGCATACAAGTGAACATACAACGGAAAGTGGATTATTGAGAAACAGCTTTTCTCCCGCCTCTACGATGTTTCCGTCAAGCAGCATATGAATTACTTCATTTACCGGTGTGTGAACGGGACATCCTTCTTTACACAAGGGACGTTTGCATTGCAGGCATCTTTTAGCTTCGGAAATTGTTATATCAGACATTAGGTCCTCCTCGTATATTTTAAAAAGTAAACAATTTAATTACATGTAATGAAAATGAAACTATTGTAATTCTATCACAAATAAAGTAAAATGACCAGTAAACCTTTACGAAAAACAGCGAAAAATTAAAGGACTTGACTTGATGATGTAAATTATATTATTATTACAGTGCGAAAGCGAAAATGGAGATATATAAGCTGAATTCTGCTTCTGCAATGACCATTGGTTGAAGGTGGTCATGAAAATGTTACATAATAAGGGGTCAGGTAATGAGTGAGAAGGCAATAACTGTATATGACATAGCCAGAGAAGCGGGTGTATCTCCGGCTACAGTATCAAGGGTATTGACAAATAATGCCAGGGTTAGTGAAGAGAAAAGAGTAAGAATTGAGGAAATCATTAAAAAATATGATTTTGAACCAAA
This sequence comes from Anaerocolumna sp. AGMB13020, assembly GCF_033100115.1. Classification (NCBI taxonomy): domain Bacteria; kingdom Bacillati; phylum Bacillota; class Clostridia; order Lachnospirales; family Lachnospiraceae; genus Anaerocolumna; species Anaerocolumna sp. AGMB13020. Next base: position 4,109,410 of record NZ_CP136910.1, read on the forward strand.
TGGTTTAGCCAGAAGTCTGAGCAAACAGGAAACCAAAACCATCGGAATGATGGTTCCAGATATCCGCAATCCGTACTTCTCTAATATATTTATTGAATGCGAGATGGTAGCCAGCCAATATGGCTATAATATGATTCTATGCAATACAATGAACGATCTTTCATCCGAATTGAGCCATCTTAAGAACCTGTGTGAAAAGCATGTAGACGCGATTATACAGGTAGGAGGCAATGCCGATGAAATCAAACCGGATGAAGAGTATGTGAAGTTAATCAATAAAACAGCGAAAAAGATGCCCGTGGTAGTTGGCGGTGAATTTCCCGGAGCGGAATGTTACAAGGTCTACACAGAAAAAGAACATGGAATGAAAGAACTGATAGATTACCTGTTAAGCTGCGGTCATCGGAAGGTGAATCTGGTGGGAGGACGCAATACAGTTATACCTACCGTAAGAAAGCGGGAGTCCTTAAAGAACTGTCTGAAGCTTCATAATCTTGAGCTGGCTGATGAACTTATAATTGATTGTAAATATGATATAGATGGCGGATATGAAGCGATGAAGCAGCTTCTTAGCAGTGATAACCTGCCGGAAGTTATCATAGCAGTGAATGATCAGGTAGCAATGGGTATATTAAAAGCTTGTCAGGAAATGAAAATTAAAATTCCAGCAGAGATTTCTCTGGTGGCTTATGATGATACCTCCTTTTCTGAAATAGCAACGCCTCAGTTAACCTCCGTTAACTACAATTTAAAAATGCATTCTGAAAAAATGATGAAAACGATAATTGATATAATTAGCGGCAATGAGACAGAAAAGATAAAGTCAGTTGATACCTATCTGACGATCCGTGATTCCTGTAAACATGTATTAGTTTAATTAATTAAAATAAAAAATATTGAAATGAGAAAAGACCATACTCCAGCTAGACAGAGTATGGTCTTTTCTTCGTAAAAATACTGATTTAATGGTTATTATGCTGATAAGTACAAAACGTTATTTTACTAACAATGTAGAATATGTGAAGTAAATAACAGCATTTATAAAGCATTCATAAATAAAATGTTAAAAATCACAAATATACCTCTTGACAAGAAAAAAGCTTATTGTTATAATCGTGATATGAAAGCGATTTCAATAACTACCATTACAACAGAATGCACAATTCAAAGTACGATAAAGGTAAACATGTTATTTGAATATAAATCGCATTTTTTTAATAATCACTATGAAAGCGGTTTCGTAAAAGGTATTGTTAGGGCAGAATTGCTGATAATAACATAAACAATACAATTGCCTTAAAAGCTATTATGAAAAGTATACAAGGCTAAAGCAACAGAGAATATTTTTCGTCTATGAATTTTAATGTCTGATTTTACAGATATTATGGAGAGAGGCTGGAATGAAAGTTGGATAAGGAGAAGAAGCATGAAAAGAAATCAAAAAGCAGAAGCAGCTAGCGTATCGACAGTGGGAAAGACATCATTTATCAAAAATTTATGGAAATACAGGGTACTTTGCTTCATGTGTCTTCCTGCTATTTTATTTTTCCTGGTATTTTCCTACATACCTATGCCAGGTGCGTACATTGCCTTTACCAATTTTAATTATGCCAAAGGAATTTTCGGCAGTGAATTTGTTGGTTTCGACAATTTTAAATTCCTCTTTACTTCCGGTAAGATTACAATGCTGACAAGGAATACACTCCTTTACAATCTAGCATTTATATTAATAGGAAATACACTTCAGATTTTTGTAGCTATTCTCTTAAATGAGATTAAAAACAAACACTTTAAAAAGGTCACTCAGACATTTATGTTCCTGCCATACTTTATTTCGGCAGTACTTGTAGGTCTTTTAGTTTATAACCTGTTAAATTATGATTTTGGTTTTATCAACAGTATTATCAGACAGTTCGGCGGAGATCCCATTAAAGTTTACGCCAACAAGACGGTTTGGCCCTTTATCATAGTACTTGTTCATTTATGGCAGCAGACCGGTTATGGTTCCATCGTTTATTTTGCGGCAATTATGGGTATTGATGCAGAAACAGTTGAAGCTGCAAGGGTAGACGGAGCAAACGCTTTCCAGAAGATCAAATACATCATTCTTCCCGGCTTAAAACCTACTATTATTATATTATTATTGTTCTCTATGGGTAGCATCTTAAAAGGAAACTTTGGATTGTTCTATAATATTATCGGACCTTCCAACTCCATGCTGTTCCCTACAACAGATATTATTGAAACCTATGTATTCCGTACCATGATGAATAACTTTAACTTTACTCAGGCAAGTGCGGTAGGTCTTTATCAGTCAGTTTTTGGTTTTGCTCTGGTACTTTTCTGTAACTGGATTGTAAAGAAGATTGACAGTGATTATTCATTATTCTAAATTTCGTTGTTGCTAAAAGTAATAAATGTAGAAAAGAGGTCAAAATGCAAGAGAATAGTAAAATTAAACTGGGTTCATCAGATATTATCATAAAAACTATTGCTTATATATTTATCGGGCTGTTTTCCTTAGCCTGCCTGTTGCCTTTCATATTAATGATATCCACTTCCTTCAGTACGGAAGGCTTGATCAGAAAAACAGGTTTTGCAATTATACCAAAGGGTTTCACCACATACGCTTATGAACTGGTATTAAGAAACTCCAAGCAGCTGTTCGGCTCTTATGTGGTAACAATATTAATGACAGTAGGTGGTACCTTACTTGGTTTATTCATTATTTCCATGACAGGATACGCACTGCAGAGAAAGGATTTTCCTTTCCGTAATCAGATATCCTTCTATATTTACTTTACAACACTATTTTCAGGTGGTTTAGTTCCTTTCTACCTGTTGATATCCAAATATCTTGGATTAAAAGACAATTACCTGGCAGTATTTCTGCCGCTGCTGATGTCACCCTGGCTGATTATTCTTATGAAGAATTTTATTAAGGCCATACCCTTTGAGATTACCGAATCCGGTAAGATTGACGGTGCCGGTGATATTACCATCTTTGTCAAACTGATTCTGCCAATGTTAAAACCGGCCCTTGCAACAATCGGTTTATTCCTGGCTCTTGGTTACTGGAATGAATGGTATAACTCCATGTTATTCCTATCCGCTAAGGTAGAATACAGACCCTTACAGTATCACTTGTATAAAATCGTCAACGAGGTTGCATCCTTAAAGAACTCCGTTGCAGGCTCCAATGTCGTAGTAACTTCACTTCCTCTGGAAACGCTCAAAATGTCTACAGCGGTTGTGGCAACTGGTCCTATTATTTTACTTTACCCTTTTGTACAGAAGTACTTTATCGCAGGTATCACAGTTGGTGCTGTAAAGGGCTAAAGTGCAAGTAACCCGGTGGTGTTTTTCTTCGCAAGACGAAGTAAACATAGATTAATTATATAACAGGAGGAAATTTATGGGGAAAACATTTAAGAAACTACTTAGCCTCTGCCTGATCTTAAGCATGGCTGTCAGCCTTGCTGCATGTGGTTCAAAAAGCAACAATTCAGGACAGGGAACAGATGGCGGTACAACAACTGCTCCGACAGATGGCGGATCAACCGGCGCAATTGATACATCAAAACATGAAGTTATTAAATTCGTCGTACTTGGTAACAAACCTACCAACGGCCGCTTAGAAGCAATGATGACAGAGCTTAACAAAAAGCTTACAGAAAAAGTTAACGCAGAACTTGAGTTATATTATGTAGAGTGGGCTGACTGGCAGACACAGTATAACCTTCTCTTAGCATCCGGAGATTCCACAATTGACTTAATCGGTACAGCTACCGACTGGTTAGATGCATGGCCTAACTCCAAGAAAGGTGCTTTCTTAGAATTAACAGATGACATGTTAAAAACTTATGCACCTCAGACCTATGCTTCCGTTTCAGAAGATCATTGGAACATGTGCAAATATGATGGCAAGATTTATTTAATACCTGAAGATAACTACAAACAGTGGACAAATCACGGTTTCATGTACCGTGGAGACTGGGCAAAACAGTTCGGTTTAACAAACGGTGTTAACAGCTTTGCTGATCTTGGTAAGTACTTCCAGGGTATCAAAGACAACTATCCTGATGTTATTCCCTGGGATGCAGCAGCAAGCGGCCAGGCATTTGGTTCTCAGTTAGCTGGTGGTTACTTCCAGTCCAATACACAGACTCTTTTCCTTGACGGTTTAGAAGTTCCCGTTTTCTTCGGTGCTTCCAAGGATGATCCTTTTACACTTGTTTCTCCTTACATGGAAGGTCAGGAATACATCGACTTTGCTAAGATGATGAAACAGTGGGGCGATGCTGGATACTGGAGAGAAGACGTACTCAACTACACAGGAGATACCCGTGAAGAGTTCTATGCAGGTCAGACTGGTGCAGATCAGCATCATACGCAGACTTACTACACAACGGTACGTCCTCAGATGGATACCAAACAACCCGGTTCTGATGTTCAGTTCTTCTCTTTCTCAGAGCCAAGCAAGAACCTTGTAAACCTTATTATCACACATGGTGCTTTAGCAGTAGGTGCTAACTCCAAGCATCCTGAAAGAGCTTTAATGGTATATGACTTACTTCGTAATGATGAAGAAATCTACCGTTTATTCAACTATGGTATTGAAGGTACAGATTACGTTGTAACAGATGACGGTAAACTTGGTCGTCCTGAAGGATATGATGATTCAACAGATGCTCTTGGAACGAACTACTGGTATGGACGTAACGATAACTTAGAGCTTGATAACGAAACCTGGTATTCAGGAAAAGCTGATATCTTTGCAAACTATGATTCTTATGCAATTGACTCACCTTACTCACAGCTTGTATTTGAAACAGATGACATTGCATCTTATATGGCTAATATGTCTGATGTATTTGCAAGTTATGTAACTGCTATTGCTTTCGGTAAAGCCGGAGATCCTGAGAAAGCTGTTGCTGATTTCAGAAAAGCAATGAAAGATGCAGGATATGATGAAGTGTATAAAGTGCTTCAGGATCAGTTAACTGCTTACAAAGAGTATTTAGGTAAATAATAATTACGGAGTTACTGATTGAAGAGTAACCTGTATAAATAAGTTGCCCCAAAAAGCTTCATACAAGTTGCAATGTTAATTTGTGGCTTGTATGAAGCTTTGCAACTTTATAGAGAAAGAAAATTGCAATATAGAGAAAGAAAGCTGCAATATAGAGAAAGGTTTGTCATAATTGTTTTTAACATTTTTGTTTCTTCCAGATATAAATACCTCATATGCTAAGCCTGTTTATACCTGGAAGAGGTAAAAATAAATCCGATGAATACATCAGGTAAGAAATACAATAGCGTTATATATTTCTATACATCTTAGAAAGTTTAAGAAAAGAATAGAATTTTAAATCCGGAAATAAGCGCAAGAGCTTTAACAGGTGAATGCCGCTTAACATAAAGAAACATTCAGTTGCAGAAAGGAAGGTTATCTAGCATGCAGAACAAGTTTGACATAAGGGATAAATTTTACCTTAATGGAGATGAAATACAAATAATTTCAGGTGGAATACATTATTTTCGAGTTGTACCTGAGTATTGGAAAGACAGATTAGAAAAATTAAAAGCCATGGGATGTAACACCGTTGAAACGTATGTACCCTGGAATCTTCATGAGGAAGAGAAGGGGAAGTTTAATTTTGACGGTATTCTTGATATAAAGAAATTTATCGAAGTGGCAGGAGAACTGGGATTATGGGTTATTGTAAGACCCTCACCTTATATCTGCGCGGAATGGGAATTTGGCGGGCTTCCAGCCTGGCTGCTAAAAGAGGATGGAATGCGCCTGCGCGGACTTTATGAGCCTTTCTTAAACCATGTGAAGAGTTACTACAAGGAATTGTTTAAGATATTGACCCCTTTACAGATTAATTACGGCGGACCTGTTATTATGATGCAGGTAGAAAACGAATACGGTTATTATGGAGATGATACCGAATATCTTAAGTGGATGGCACAGGTAATGAGAGAGGAAGGTACTGTAGTTCCTCTTGTAACCTCAGATGGGCCTTGGGGAGATGCATTAGACTGCGGAAAAGTAGAAGGTGTACATCCTACCGCTAACTTTGGATCCAAGGTGGCACAGCAATTTGAGATTTTAAAAAAACATACAGACGGACCTTTGATGTGTATGGAATTCTGGGTAGGCTGGTTTGATAATTGGGGAGTAGACAAGCATCAGACTTCAGACCTGGAAGAAAATAAGAAAGATCTGGAAGAAATCATGAAGACCGGAAACGTTAATATCTATATGTTTGAAGGTGGTACGAATTTCGGATTTATGAACGGTTCCAATTATTATGATGTACTGACCCCGGATGTTACTTCTTATGATTATGATGCGGTACTGACGGAGAGTGGTAAGCTTACACCAAAATACGAAGCCTTTAAAGAGATTATCGGAAGATATAAGGAACTTCCAGAGGTGACCTTAACTACAGATATACAGGAAAAGGAATATGGTACAGTTAAACTTCACAGTAAGACCGGTCTGTTTGCAAATCTTAATAATTTGACGGAAAAGCAAACCGGTAAATACCCTGTATCCATGGAAAGAGCTGGGCAGAATTATGGATATATCCTCTATCGTTCAACTCTTAAGAAAGAAAAAAACATAGAAAAAATAAGACTCTACGATGCCAACGACAGGGCACAGTTATTTGTCAACCAGAAGCCGGTATTAACGCTTTATGACAGAGAGCTGTTAACAGAAAGTGAGCTTGCAGTAGAGTTAACGGCTAATAGTCAGCTTGATATTCTGGTGGAAAATATGGGACGTGTGAATTTCGGTCCCAGATTAGAGAAACAGAGAAAAGGAATTGACAGTGGCGTTCAGGTAAATGGTCATCTTATATTTGATTGGGAGATGTACACATTACCTCTAAAGGATATTGATAAAGTAGATTATGAGAAGGATTATGAGGAGGGCAGACCCGGATTTTATAGATTCTTCTTTGAAGCGGAGGAAGCAGGGGATACCTACCTTGATTTTACCGGCTGGGGTAAAGGCTGTGCATTTATCAACGGCTTTAACCTGGGAAGGTTTTGGGAAATCGGCCCGCAGAAAAGACTTTATATACCGGCACCTTTGCTTAAAAAAGGTAAAAATGAAATTGTGCTGTTTGAAACGGAAGGTAAATGGAAGGATGAAATTTACCTGAGCAATGAGCCGGATATCGGCTAGTTCTCCGCAATAAATATAGGAAGAAAAGCACCGTAGCTTCCTGACCGAAGTAGAGCGTGTTTGAAAAATTATTTTTTCAAACACGCTCTAAAATGCCATGGAGCTTCTTCTGCTTAGCGGAATAAAGGGGTGCTAAACAATGGTTTTTGCCTTCCACTTACCGCTTTGAAAACGTCTGAAGTATAATATACCGCGGAACAGCTCATCCATAGCAAAGGCAATCCAGCAGCCTAAGAGCCCCAAACCAAAAACGATACCCAGAAGATAAGCAAAGAGGATGCTTATGACCCAACAAGAGGTGAGAGAAATTATCATGGGGTAGAAGACATCTCCGGCTCCTCTTAAGGAACTATTCTCAATGTGATTAAATCCCCGGCCTATTTCTACCAGTATGTCAAAGAGCATAATCTGATGACCTACTGCAATTATGGCAGGATCGTCCGTAAATATACCAAGCAGATGTTTTCCCAGTAGAAAAATAACCACAGAAAAGAAGATATTACACAGTAAGGTGATTTTCAGATTCTGCTTATTTAGCTGCATAGCCTGTGTGTATTTGCGGGCACCTGCCAAACGGCTGATTATAAGGGAAGTTGCCTGTCCAAGAGCCAATCCGATAACATATACATAGAAGAATATGTTATCCAGATATATCTTGGTGGATACAGCTTCCGTTCCAATGAAGGCCACAATAGAGGTTGAGACCACCTGGGAAAGTGAATAGGACAGATTGGCAATGCCCCCCGGAACACCGATGTAGAGTATTTTCGTTATAAGATTCAGCCTTCTAAAGATTTCTTTGTGAAGATGAGGAAAGAAACCGGAGCGTTTTAGCAGGAAGAACATAAGTATCATACCAAAACATTGGCTGATTACAGAGGATACTGCGATTCCCCAGACCCCTCTTAGTGGAATTTCAAAGGGTCTGAAAACCACCAGGATATTTAACAGAGCATTGATTAAATTTACAAGCAATGAGATTTTGACAGCTGTTTTGGGTTTGCCATAACTCCTGAAAATGCTTGATAAGGCGGAATACACTGCCTGAAAGAAGGAAAAAGTGATGCAGATACGGAAGTATAGGATTGCATCTGACAAAAGCTCGCCTTTTAAGTTCATCATGGTAAGTATAGGTCTGGCTGACAAGGCAAGGATTAGGCCGATTACCAGACTAAGGGCAGCGCTGAAGCAGATGGAGATTATACTTGCATCACCTGCGGTTTCCTTCTTGCCTGCTCCTAAATTCTGACTGATGACGATGGAAGAGCCGGCACTGACCACACCGTAGAAGGTAAATATCATATTAATAAGCTGTGTTGCTGCACCAACAGCTGCAACAGAGTTTTGGGAATAGTGGCTTAAGGAAAGTGTATTAATGGTACCCATGGTATTGATAAGGACCATTTCAATAAAAAATGGGAGAAACAGTGAAGATAAAGTTATGGTACCAGAGGGAGTCTCAATTTTATTCAACTGTTTATCATAAGAAAACAAAGCCATAGCAGGATCCTTTCATTGTAGCGTTCTGACCGACCCACTTAAGAGTATACTTGCGTTGCGATTGTGGAAAAATAACAGTAATTAGAAAGGCAGTGTGTAATATGTTCTATGAATTGAATTCCAGACAGATTCCCAGAGTACGATTAATGAATACAGCAGCCATACAACCGCCTTTTGTACATAACAAAAGAAGGGCAGAGGAGTATATCGTCTACGTGATAAAAAAAGGTGAGATGTATCTGAAAGAAGGCAATGTTAATTATGTGCTTCGTACAGGTGATTTTCTTCTTCTTGACAAAGAATACTTCCATGAAGGTTATAAGGCTTCCCACTGTGAATATTATTATCTGCATTTTAAACAGGAAGATATGAAAAGATTTCCCATGCCTCCGGAAGAGGAGTTTATTAAGTTTATTCTGTCAAGACACAACGATTCTCTGAAAAGTGATCCTTTTTCTTATAAAACCATAGACAATGATGTCTTGTTGCTGCCCAAGTATTATCATTTTAACAGTATGGCGGATTTTATTAAGGTGAGCTGCCTTTTGGATGAGGCCATAAAACATAACAAAGACCATATGGACAATTATAAAATTATGTGTTCCATTAAGGTAATGGAAGCCTTTATAGAAACATATCGAAGCTATTTGCTGTACACACTTCAGAAAAGTACCTCTGTTATGCCCAAATCCTATCATAAGGTTCAAATGCTGTTGGAATATCTAAACACGGAATATGCCAGAAAGATTACCAGTCATGATATAGAAGAAATATCGGGCAGTAATTTTGATTACATAAACCGCATATTTAAGAAAATGACTCATAAAACAATTTTTACTTATCTGAATTCTGTACGTATTAATCATGCAATGGAGCTGATCACCACCACAAACATGAAAATGTCTGAGGTGGGTCAGTCCGTTGGATTTACGGATTTATATTATTTCAGTAAGGTATTTAAAAAAGCGGTGGGGGTATCTCCTTCTAATTACAACAGAGAAGGCTGAAGTAATTCTTCAAAGCTGTTAAAGAGTTATACTTCTTGTCTTCAGGCTGCTGCCTTTTACAGTAAGGACCCCTTGGCTATCTTCGCTAAGGGCAGCATAGATAAGAAGCTTTCCGTTATAAGCGCGACGTTCTAAGGAAGTATATTCTCTTACATCGGCTAAATTACCATTCTCAAGACCAAGGATCTTACCACCCTCTAAGGAGACTCTTAGTAAGCTGCTGTCTGTTAAGCAAGGAAGGCCATTACCGTCAATGAGGGTTACTTCTATCTGTTTTAAGCGAAAGCCGTCAAAGGTTAAAATATCTTCTACATAAGCTTTATTAAAGGCTAAGATTTCAGCAGAGGGTTCCCAGTTTGTAAGAGAAATATCGCAGGGTGCACCATTTGTAAGAAGAAGATCTGAAGTAATTTCCGTTTCGTTATTCTTTAAGTAACCAACCGCTTTTAATTCTCCGGGTTCAAAGGACAGGGTAAAAGGGATGTAGCCCAGAGTGTCATCATAAGCTTTTCTTCCCAGGCTCTTACCATTAACAAACAATTCGATACCATCCAGATTGGTATAACATCTTATTTCAACCTTTTCTTCCGGAATATAATTATAACTGCGGAACATTTCTTTCCATTCCCATTCGGTAGCGGCTTCGTTCTCAGTTTCTGCAGCTCTGGCTGTTGTTAAATATACCGTAGGCTCTGACTGCCAGAAGCTCTTTCTGCGGTAGAAGGAGGTCTTTTTAAACCCTGCGGTTGTAAGCAGTCCGGCATAGGAGCCTCTTATGGGCCAGCCGTGGGCTTCTCCAAGGTAATCAATTCCTGTCCATAGGTATTGACCAGAGATATAGTCACAGTCTCTTACTGCTTTCCAGGCACTTAAGGAGTGACTGTTCTCACTGCCCAGGAAAGGTTTGTCAGGAAAACGTCCATGATCTCTTTCATACCATTCTTCCTTATAGTTGTAACCTACCACATCAAAAGAATCAATGTAGCCTAAGAAGGTTGAAAGCTCAGGAAAAGCTACGGCAGCGGTAACCGGTCGGGTTGTATCTGAAGTCTTTACAATGCGGGTTAAATTGGCTGCTATTACAGAAAGTCTTTCTGCATTAGGTTTATTCGGGTTATACTCTCTTTCGGCAGAGGGTTTGTCTTTATCATTGTTTCCGGTCATGGTTGTAAAGAGGGGATGGCAATAAGGGTCGTTTGGATAATCTATTTCATTGCCGATGCTCCACATAATGATACTTGGATGATTTCTGTCTCTTTTAATCAGATCGGTCAGGTCCTGTTCATGCCACTGAGGGAAATCCTCCGCATAACCCTGATGTCTGGGCGGATACACATTATGTCCTGTCCACCATTTATTCTTAGGGCTTTCCCACTCGTCAAAAGCTTCATCCATTACCAGGAAACCTAAAGCGTCACAAAGGTCATAAAGCTCAGGCATATGAGGATTATGGCTCATTCTGATGGAATTACAGCCCATTTCCTTTAAAGCCTCCAGTCTTCTAAGCCATACGGAGGGAAGCACGGCGGCACCAAGACAACCTGCATCATGGTGAACGCAGACACCTTTTAATTTCAGTGGTTCATCGTTTAAGTAAAACCCATTATCCGCTGTGAAACGGAAACTTCTGATTCCTACCATGGATTCATAGTTTTGCTGCGTGTTGCTTGCACCTGTAATCGACTGAGCTTTGATTTCGGTAGTAAGTTTATAAAGATTTGGTTCATTTACTGACCACAGCATAGGAGAGGAGAGCAGACCTTCTACAGTTATCTCCTTCTTCTCATTAGGACTTAGTCGTAAGGAGCTGGTGACAGTAAGAGCTTCTTTTGCCTTAAAACCAAGAGTGTGCTTCACTGTGACTTCAGCAGCTTCAGCAGCTTCATTTATAATAGTGGAGGTAATCTTTACAGAGGCCTCCTCTTTTGAAACCTCAGGAGTGGTAAAGAAAATGCTGTTATACTCTGCGTAAACGGGTTCTTCAGCAGTGACAGTGACTTTTCGGGTGATACCGGAACCTGTAAACCAGCGGGAATCAGAGATATCCTTGTGGTCTACTCTGACAGCCATAACATTAGGGGTGTCGCCAAAAACGGCCTGCTCGGTGATATCATAACGGAAGGTTGCATAACCGAAGGGACGTTTTCCAAGATAATAACTGTTGCACCATACCTGACTGTTCTTATAAACACCGTCAAAGGTTATAAAGATCTTCTTTCCCTTTAATTCCTCCGGAAGATAAAAGGAACCACGATACCAGCCGATTCCTCCTGCCAGATAACCGGTACCGCTGGAATATTCCTTGGAAAAAGGCATATGCACGGACCAGTCGTGTGGAACGGTAACTGCTTCCCAGCTGCTGTCATCGTAACCCTTATACCAGGCCTCCGGGCAGTCATTATATTGGAATTTCCAATTGTTTAATAGTTGTGTATTCATATTTTGCTCCCATCTGCATGCTTTAGCACGCGTTTTAAAATCAGGCATAGACTTCGGTATAAGAACTGTCTGTTTATTTCGTATTACATCCTGCATAATACAGGTTTGGAATTACTACTTATCTACAAGCTATGCTTTCTAAATTTGTGTGCACTTACCTACACAAATGTTACTTTTATTATAGTTTTTTCCCTGCTTAATACAATGGCTAATAAATGTTTAAATTGTAATATAGCGACTTTTAGTTGGGTTTTCAAGTAATTTCGTTGTATTGCACAAATATTACTGAGAGTATATTATTTAAAAGAATGAATTCGGTTTCATAAACTGTGGATAAAGTGGTTTTTTAAGAAAATATAAAAATTGATTATTTGTCAATATTGCATAAATGTTGTTACTAAAGATTTATAAATAGGACTACTGGTGATACCATTTTGTACTGGATATCCTTATCCTTTGACAGAGGACTGCTTTCTTTTTGTATTTATGAAGTGAAGGAATAGTTAACGCAAGACCGCATTATAATTTTTCCTTATTCTTTAATTTTATATGCGGTATTTTTTATTTAATAGGAAATTGTGTTTGCATTCTATTACATAAAAGCCCTGCTGGGTTGAGAATATGACATGCGAAAGCGAGAATATCACTATGTTGAAATCGAAGTATTGGTATCCGTCAGGGCAGATGCTTTCTCGGCCTATCCTTATCCTATTGGAAATGCTGTATACTGCAGTATTTATTGTGCTTCGCACCTTTCTGTTATTCCCCAAAAGGGCACAGACGGTATTCTTTGGGGATTTTCATGAATGCCAGAATATAATGAAGCGGTTGGCTAAAAGAAGAATGCCGAAAGAGACGGAAAAAACAAAAAGCCCTGCAGCAGGGAAAGGGTAAAAGAGCTGCAGGGTAAGAGATAGGTTATTTCAGATGATACATAAATTTATCTTAAAGCATCAATCGGGTGGATGACGGAAACAGTAGCTCCTTTATCAAGTTCACCCGGCACATTTATATACTCTGCAAGTGCTGTCTTGGGCTTCTCGATTAACTCTATGAGCTTCAGTCCGGCATATCTGCCGATTTTATCAGTGTCCTGACTGATGGTGGTAAGCTGGGGTTCCAGGTATTTGGTGGTCTTAATACCATCGTAACCTGCTATGGAGATATCCCTCGGAATTTTTAATCCCTTGGATTTGATAGCATTTATTCCTCCTAGACACGCAAAATCATCCGGAAAGAGAATACAGGTTGGAGGATCAGGCAGTTCTAACAGCTGGCTGGTCATCTCGGCAGTCGTAAAGATATCTCGGAAGGCTGAAGCCTTGATATATTCGTCGGGAATCTCTACACCGTATTCCTCTGCTGTCCGGTAAAGGGCAGTGAGCCTTATGGTAGTTACATAGTTGTTTCTTTCGCCGTGAATGTATGCTATCTTGCGATGGCCGCATTCATAGACATATGTAAACAAATCCTGCATACCTTTAATATTGTCAGACATAATACCGGTTCTTCCGTTGAATATATGATCTATGGTCACCACCGGAAGATCACTCTGTATCAGCTCTGTTACCTCTGGATTATCATAATCGATGCAGGCTATGATTACTCCGTCAAAACCTCTGTATCTGCAATGCTCCAGATAAGACATCTTATCCTTACGCTGCTTGCTGCCGCTGATGAAGGTGATATCATAACCCTGCTGTTCTACCGTCACCTTAAAGCTTTCAAGTACATTCCCAAAGTAATCATGGGTCAGACCGCTTCTTGCTTCATCTATGAATAACACACCAATATTAAAGCTCTTGTTGGTTTTGAGTGCCCGGGCTGATGAATTGGGAAAATAGCCCATTTCCTTGGCGGTTTTTCGTATCAGTTCCCTGGTATCCTCCCCGATATCTTTGTGGCCATTCAGTGCTTTACTAACGGTGGCTACGGATACTTTACAGGCTATGGATATATCTTTCATGGAGACCATGCTTTAATCCTCCCAGTAATTCTCTCAATATTATAACAATTTATATGTATATTTTGACCAACGTAAACGATTAAGGATAGGATTAGTGTATAATATTTTACTAGAAAAAGCAAGAAAATTTTCCGGATTTTTTCGGTTTTCGTACAGTTGTTTTCTAAAAAACATGGAAATAATTTCATTTGCCTGAAAAAAATTAACAGGTAGCAATAAAATCAAAAGAGTTCTTATTGATAACCATTATCAAATTATATCTTGTATTCTGATTTCGTTTGTGGTAGTATTTGGGTAGGTCTAAGGTAAATGTGACTGTTCAGGCTCAGCCGATATATATAGGAAATGTATGAAACATCTGAAGGGCTTAACGGCCACGACGACTAATTATAAAAGGAGGAACACCAAATGAAATACTTAGAAATTGAGAAGGTAACAGGCAGAGAAATTATTGACTCCAGAGGTAATCCTACTGTGGAAGCAGAAGTGGTGTTAAAGGATGGTACAATAGGAAGAGGAGCAGCTCCAAGCGGTGCCTCCACCGGTATCTTTGAAGCATTGGAATTAAGAGATGAGGATAAAAACAGATTCGGCGGAAAAGGTGTATTAAAGGCAGTTGCGAATATCAACGGACCTATCAGTGAGGCTTTAAAGGGTAAGAATGCTGCGGATATCTATGCAGTAGATGCAGCAATGATCGCTCTTGATGGAACCAAAGACAAATCAGGACTTGGTGCCAATGCTATTCTTGCAGTATCCATCGCGGCAGCAAGAGCAGCAGCAACTGCACTTGAACTCCCTTTGTATAAGTTCTTAGGCGGCAGCGCAGGCAACAAACTTCCGGTGCCTATGATGAACATCCTAAACGGTGGTGCTCACGCTGCCAATACCGTTGACGTTCAGGAATTCATGGTTATGCCTACCGGTGCAGAAAGCTTTAAGGAAGGACTTCGTCAGTGTACAGAAGTATTCCATGCACTTGCGAAAATATTAAAAGAAAAGGGTCTTGCTACTTCCGTTGGTGATGAAGGTGGTTTTGCACCTGACCTTGCCAGTGATGAAGAGGCAATTCAGTTAATCCTGCTTGCTATTGAAAAAGCCGGTTATGTACCTGGTAAAGACTTCGTACTTGCTATGGATGCTGCCTCCAGTGAATGGAAAGGCAAAGAAAAGGGCGAGTATGTTCTTCCAAAAGCAGGGACACATTTCACAAACAAAGAATTAATTGCTCACTGGAAAGAGCTTACAGAGAAATATCCTATCTACTCCATTGAAGATGCTCTGGATGAAGAAGACTGGGAAGGCTGGGAGTTACTTACCAAAGAGCTTGGTAGCAAAGTACAGTTAGTTGGTGATGATCTGTTCGTTACCAATACCAGCAGACTGAAAAAGGGTATTGAACTTGGCTGCGGTAATTCCATCCTGATCAAACTGAACCAGATCGGCTCCGTATCAGAGACGCTGGAAGCTATTAAGATGGCACACAAAGCAGGCTACACCGCAATTTCCTCTCACCGTTCCGGTGAAACAGAGGATACTACCATTGCAGATCTGGCTGTAGCTCTTAATACCTGCCAGATTAAGACCGGGGCACCCAGCAGAAGTGAGCGTGTTGCGAAATACAATCAGCTGTTACGCATAGAAGAAGAACTCGGAACAAGTGCTCAGTATCCTGGCTTTGATGCTTTTAACATCAAAAGGTAATTGGTAGAGGTTGTAAGTAATGTACTGTTATAAAAGCAGGTTTGTAAATTGCTCAATCTGTAAGATAAATCTTAGTATAATAGATATCTGTATTTAACAATAAAAGCTGCGGCAGATTACTGCCGCAGCTTTTATTGAAAGGAAATCTATGGTTGATTCGTTGTAAGCTTATTATTTAACAAAAACCATGTTACCAAATTTAGCTGTCTGGGGTTTAGCCCATAGCCACTCGTTGGTGGAACTGTCGTCAAAGTAGAACATTGCGCCTTTTGAGGGATCGGTTCCTAACAGGGCTTCTCCTGCAGCTTTGATGGCTATATCGGATGCGGGTTTCTTAATATAACCATTCTTAACGGGTGTGAACTGGTAGTAACCGCCGGGGACATCATTTATAACAGCAGTTATGGTATCAGGCCATTCTTTACTTTGTACACGATTGACTACGACACCTCCGATAGCAACCATTGCTTTATAAGGCTGTCCGGTAGCTTCTGCAGTAATCAATCTTGCCAGTAAATCTTTTTCTTTCTGAGTATATTTAATTACTGCTTTTGAGGATGCAGCCTCTACTTTAGCGGAAGTTGTAGCAGTTGTGGCAGTTCTTGCAGTAGCAGTAGTTTTTGCAGTGGTTTTTATGCCTGGAAGTATCAGTTTCTGGCCTACTTTTAAGGTATCATTGTACTTGTTATTGGCTTTTCTTAAGTTGGCAAGGGAAATCTTATTTGCTTTTGCAATCTTATTGAGGGTATCCCCTTTCTTTACTGTATATATCTTAGCGGAGATCGTTAATTTCTGCCCCTTTTGTATTGTATCGCTTTTTAAGTTGTTGGTTTTCTTTATGGTAGCCACAGTAGTCTTGAACAATTTACTGATTTTATATAAAGAATCGTTTGCTGCAACCTTGTATGTGGCGGCAGATACATTTGCCTGGCAAAGTACAAGGGATAGTAAAGATGCAGCTAACACAACTCGTACAGATTTCAATTTTATCATAAAAGCCTCCTATTGGTGGGCCAAAGCTCGGCGTCAACGGGTTAACAATATTGTAATATATTTGTCACAATTAGACCATATGGCATTACTGGAAATAAAGCCAGATCTAAACAAAACTACAGATAACAGGTGAGTCTGGAAGGAAAAGGGGAGAAAGTAGTTATAGGAGGGAACCCCTTCAGAATAACAAAAAGCTGTTATACTACCCATTTATAATGGAAGGAAGGTCAATCAGACAGAACTGCTTTCTGTAAGTCTGCAGTGAGGCTAATTGATATTTCTTCCTTGTATAAAGGGATAGCTAACAGCTAATGAGTGAATAAATTTGTTAAGAAGGATACTTTAAACGTTTTGGAGACGAATGTCAGTTACAGCTCCGGTTAATTTCTGTTCTTTCAGCTTATCGTTTATAATCTTTAGCACATCCTCACGATAAATAGAGAAAATTCCGGAGAGTAGTTTATTCATATCCTGACCAGGAAGTTCGGCAAATGCAGCCGTAAGCATTCTGGCAGGGGCGTCACCCAACCCGTTAATGAGGTTTACGACCTCTTTTGATTTCTCGTCCCTGGAGGAGAGATTATCAAGGATCATAGGAATAAGTCCTGCTAGAAACTCACCATAATTGATTTCATCAAAGGTTACTTCTAATTTTAACATCGTTGGCTCCTATCTGCGTGTTCTGACACGCCTTGCTCTATAACTCTTTTTGATATTTCAACTGAATATTATTTACTTTAAGGGGAAGGGATTTTTTTTCTGTATTTTTGTTAATTTCCCGGATTATCTTGTCCCTGTTAGCATTAATAAGGAAAGCAGTAAGCTGTTCTTTGGCAGGGAGGATACGTATGCCGGCTTTAAGCAAGATACCAGCCAGGTCCTCGGGAAGGAATTTTTCCGCAGCCTCGTTAAAGTTGAGATCTCGGATATTGACTGAAAATCTTAGCATGGGAATCTCCTTTCTTGGCAGTTTTTTCTATTATATATGATGTGTGGGAATTAGACAAGGTTGGATATAGAACGGGAATAGATATTGGAAATGCTTGGTGGTAGTGAAAGGCTGACGGTAGTGAAAGGCTGACGGTAGTGAAAGGCTGACGGACGAGGATTTGTGGTTCTGTTTCGCTGTATTTTCTTCGAGAATCCCTATTCCACTAAAGTGACAGGAACTATTCATGGCAGGTAAAAAAGTGCCAAACTCGCTGTATCTCTTTGGGGATGGAGGTGTATTTTGCTCAGACAGTGGCACTGTTTTACCTATTCATAGTTTCTGTCACTTAAGTGTCATAAGGATTCTCTCAAGGCAATACTGCGAAACAGAACTACAAATCCTCTGTGTGTTGGCTGTTGCGTAGGTTGGATGTTTTTCGTTGGAGGGTGGAGAGGAAAATGATGTACAATTAGTTTGATTTGCAATATTTTTAATCGGTTTAGTGTATTTAAGGTATGGCTGCCTTTTATAGTGTATGGGGAAGAGATTGGTTTGTGCAGAATTATTAGTTGGATTGTAAAGATTTATTACTTTACTTGAAATATTTCTATATTTGTCATGTGAAGATTTATTGCTTGAATTGTAAGCTATTATTCCGCTGGTTTATGAGTGTATGTATTTTTGTTTGGAGCTAAATTTATGTTGTTAGAAATAATTAGAAATAGTATAATAATTACAGAGATTGTAGCGGGTTAAGGATTTTTCTATATTGGGAGTAAATTTTATGTATAATCGTTTAACAGATCCTTCAAGTATTAACAAACAAGTAATTCCTAAGAAGAAAAATGAGATTTATAACAGGGAGTACCTTGATGACCTCTTTATTATCTGCTTTTTGAGATGAATTTATCATACCAGCCTGCCAAGGGGTTGGAATTTCAGGTAATGGAATATTCAAAGAAAGATAAAATACTTACTCTTAAGATCAGCAGTGGTACTCCGTTAGCGGATAATTATAGCATTGAATCCTATGAAAGCAATAACAAGGATGTTTTTATACGCATTCGTAAACCGTTGTTAGCCTTAAGACCCGACAAGGGTAGAAGTGGAGAGGATTCAGATTCCTTTAGTATTACCTGCCAGATTTTTGCTGAGTTAAATGACAATGTTTATTTTAAAGGTACGGAGAGTGAAGAGGCTATATATATATGGTCGGAGAATAGGGTTAATTAGTTATGCTGGGTTAGCAGCAGATTGAGAGAAATTAAATGTACGGAAATACGAATTTAAGTAGAAATACAAATGATAATAGAAATACAAATGATAATAGAAATACAAATGATAATAGAAATATAAATGGAAATAGAAATACAGATGGAAACAGAAATACAAATGGTAACAGAAACAAAAATGGAAATAGAAATACAGATGGAAACAGAAATACAAAAGGAAACAGAAATACAAATGGAAACAGAAACAAAGGAAACAGAAATACAAATGGAAACAAAATGAGAAGAATCAAGAAACATGACCTGATGATTCTGTTGCTTGTGACCTTTAGTGCACTTTTTGTTATGGGAAAGGATACGTTTTTTCAAGAGGGAGATCCACTTCAATATGTTAAGCCTATTTTTATGCTGATAATAGGCAATGAATATGCTAAGGCGGAGAGAGTGGATGCCAAAGGGGAGCAAGAAACGGTATATCTTACGAGAAAAGCGGATAGTGAGGCTTTGTTTTCTTACATAGAAGATAAGTATCAGGTTAAATTCAAAGAACAGATGGGTGGAGGGTACCTATTCGAAGGTGCATCAAAGAACAGAGTTTTAACGGGAAGAATATATCTGAAGTATTTTACTATATGGACAATTTCTCCCTGACGGTAAAAGTAGCATAATTATATTTAGTAAACCAGAGTATTATATACTGAGAAAGCAGGAACCGGAAACATTATGGTCCTATGTCAAGATTTAGTACAAATTAAAATGAGAAGTTCTGCATGTTAAGCAGCAGGCAGAGACTTAGCCCTCTCATACAGTTTTTCATATTCGTCTGGAGACAAATAATCACAATAGCTGTGTATTCTGACGGTGTTATAAAAGGCTTCAATATATTCAAAAACAAGCTTATATGCATGGTTGTAGTTATGAATACTAAACCGGTTCAACCATTCTCGTTTGATGAGAGAATGGAAAGATTCAATACAGGCATTGTCGTAAGGATAGCCAGTATGAGAATAACTTCGTTGCATATTTACAGTGGCTTCTCGCCAGGCATTAGAAACATACTGGCTACCACGGTCTGAGTGTATAATCAAAGGAAAATCGGTGTCTCGACAAGCTTTTGCTTTATTGATTGTTTCGATAACGGAACACACTTCCATAGTATCAGAAAGAGTCCAGGCAATAATCTTTCTCGCAAATAAGTCCATAACGCAGTTGAGATAGACAAATCCGTCCTGTGTCCAAATGTAAGTGATATCGGTACACCAGACAGCATTAGGGCGTTCTGGATTAAACTGTTCATCAAGAATGTTGTGAAGTTCATCACTGAAATCAGAGTCTCTGGTTGTAGTGGTCCAAGGTCTAATCCACTGAGCTTTGATACCCATTTCACGCATGTATTTACCTACTGTGCGCTGGGCAATGGTTTCCCCAGATTTGCGAAGTTCCTTGGTGATTTTAGGAGCGCCGTAATTCTGTTTTGAACTATCATAAATCTTCTGGATTTCCTTTTTGACAGCCTCTTTACGTTGCTTGGTGGAAGAGACTTTTCGGTTCAGAAAAGCATGATATCCAGAGCGAGACACGCCTAAAAATTTCAGCATTCCGGAAGTAGAGACTCGGCGTTTTGTGACTTTAGATGCCTCTACCTTGGCAGAAACTTCGGTATAGATAGCTTCTGTCAATCTTTCCCCAGAATGCCGATGGCTTTTTTTAACACATCAAGTGCATCCTGAGCGTCACGGAGCTCACGTTTGAGACGAGCGATTTCCTTTTGTTCATCTGATTCGTAGTTACCGGAACCTCTAACGGGAATGTCACCATCATGGTCACGGAACTGAGCCTCCCATTTGGCTAAGGTACTTATACCAATTCCGAGATTCTTGGCACATTCAACCTGTGTAAGATCAGGATGTTCCTTGCGATAGTTGATAGCATCCAACTTGAACTGCTTAGTGTGTTGTTTTGATTTTCTTGGCATAATGAGTTCCTCCTCTTGTTATTATACATTATTTCAAGGGATTGTCTCATTTTGTTTTGTACTAATTAGATGCTAACATCATTATTAACTGGGAAGCATGTTTAGGTAGTTTGACATCGTATTTGGTAAACAAGAGTATAAGAACACAGAAAATTTCATATTGGTGCCGCTTAAGACGGCGAAAGAGAGGAAAGTATGACTAAAATATCCAGAGGTAAATTATACTTTGCAGTTAGTGCAACGGTTCTATTGATCTGCCTATTTATTGTACTTACTTACAAAATCTACTATCCGGTTCTGCATAGTGAAAAAGTTCTGAGTGAATATGGCTGGGATATCGCAAGCAGTGATAAGTTTAGTAAAACTACGCCTATATTATCAAAAGACTTTTTGAATCAGGAACTTACAAAACTACAGATTGCAGCGTCTGTGCAGATTGGTCTTGACCCAAGGAATTATGAAGGAGAAGCTTTTCGAAAGTATTCCTTTGACCTGCTGCAGGAAGGTCTTAGTAAGAAGCTAAGGGCAGACATCTGGATGCAGGATAATAAAAGTATCTGTGCTTATATATACCATACAGAAGATAATATTGCTATAAAGTACTGGTCACCTGATACATCTTATGAAGAAATTCTTGAGGATCTTGCTGAAGGAATGTAGTTGAAATGGAAAATGTAACTTTTGTCCTGACTGATTGAAAATATTCAATTAGTCAGGACAAAACCTCTGTCACCACTCTGGTTATTGTGTCAGCATAAAAGTATTTCTTAAACACAAGGCACCATAACCAAAGGTTGGGTTGGGATACACCGGTTCGAAAGGAAGCTCTCTGGCTCCTGCAATCAGATAGGCACGCATCTTCTCGCCGTACATAAAGAGGTCGTGTCCATCTACTATTCCCCACTGCATCATCAGGGCACAACTGCCGGTTACAAATGGAGTTGCCATACTGGTACCGGAGCGAACGGTATAACCGCCTCCGGGGGAACAGGAATTTA
Source organism: Anaerocolumna sp. AGMB13020 (assembly GCF_033100115.1). NCBI lineage: Bacteria > Bacillati > Bacillota > Clostridia > Lachnospirales > Lachnospiraceae > Anaerocolumna > Anaerocolumna sp. AGMB13020. The sequence goes on from NZ_CP136910.1 coordinate 4,131,356, forward strand.
TATTTACACCTGGCGCTACCAGATCCGGTTTAATGGGAAAACCACCCCTTGGAAAACCTCTTCCTGAAAAATAAGCAAGGCTGTCATTAGAGCCATCATAAGCGCCTACAGAGATTACTCTTTCAGCTGTTGAGGGAATAGTAAGAGTCGTCACTTCGGTGGGCCTTAAAAACGCTGTCTGAGGATTTAATACCCCTCCTGACGGAAGCCACATATCGTAATTTCCTACTACAATACTGCGCGGAATCAGTTCGATGGTCCATATACCGGATTCCACGTAATCGTTCACCGGTATAAATTCCAGATAAATTTCCTGCTGGCTGTTATAGGGTACCGGTTTTCCGTAATACAGATAGATTTCTGTGGGACCGATACGAAACTGCTGAGTTCCAAGCCGTTCTGGGATTGGTCCTACCCTGGTCCCACCGGGAGATGTTATTGCAATATCAAACTGGTCATAAAAGTTCTTCCAAAGCTGCAGGTTAAAGGTGAACTCATATTCTCCAACAGCCAGCTCCACCAGTTCTCTTGACGCACCCGGAGTCATACTCAATACTCCGCTGGTATGTTTTGCTGCGGTGCCTTCATTTCCTGTTCCCACACAGATATTTATACGCCCTCTGTTGGCAATATCGCTCATGTAGGTCTCCAGAAGAGAATTCCCTGTATGGGAACCATAGTTGGTGCCAAAGCTGATATTAATAGCCATAGGCCTGTTCAAAGCAAGGGAGCGTTTTACGCAGAAATCGATCCCCTGCATTAACTGAGTAGTCCTTGGAAAGGAGTTGCTGATGGAGGACCCAAGCTTTACGATCAGCAGCTCACTCTGGGAAGCTACGCCACGGTACAGACCATTACTGGCTCTGCCATTTCCTGCTGCTATGCCGGTCACATGTGTCACATAGTTGAAATCGAAAATTGTATATATGCCGAAAATACTGATAAATCAAGATATTGACAGGTGAAATATAAGCCGATCAGTGTCTTTTTTATTGCAGTTCTATCGGTATTACGAGGAATATTTTTTCTTGCGGTCAGAATGTTCTTACCTTAATGGAACTGTTTTTATTGATTGAACAATGGGCAGGTGAAATTTGACAAAATTCCAATATGTGTTATAATATCCAATAAAAGTAAGAATATAATACATAGATAAGAAGGACTGCAAACTACCTAAAAAGCATAAGGAGAAAAAAATGAAAAAGAACAACATTATTCGTAAAATAGCAACACTTGTACTTGCAACAAGCCTTATATTAACTACTGCTGTTTCAGTAGCAGCAAAGACTGCGGTAAAAGAAGGGCTGGTGGATATCGGTGACAAAAGCTTATATGCCAAAACTATGGGTATTGACAGTAATGTTACCGTTGTTTTTGATTCCGGCTATGGCGATGGAATTTATACATATTCAGAAGATCCGGCTTATGAAACCTGGGGTAATATTCAGTCAAAGATAGCTAAATTCGCTAAAACCATAACCTATGACAGAGCCGGACTGGGACAAAGCGATCAGGGTGTTAACAGAAATCCATTAAGTGAGGAATCAATGGCTGCTTTTCTAAATGGTGAGGACATACCCTATGATGAATCAGTGTTTGAGAATGGTTCTGGGAAAACAGCCATAGACAGAGCAAGAGACCTGCATGCATTATTAGAGGCAGCAGAAGTTGATGGGCCATATTTATTAGTTCTTCATTCTGTTTCAATGTTAGAGGCGGTAGAGTTCGCCAAGGAATATCCTGGTGAAGTAGCAGGTATTGTTAGTGTTGACGGTACCTCAGCAGATACTTTACAAAAAAATGTCGAGTTTTTTAGAGCATATGCTCCTGAGGTTGAAGATTTATTTTTAGGACAGTTTCAAGAGAATGATGGTACTTTAAGTGAGATAATTCAAAGTTCTCTGCAGGTAATGAACGCAGGTGATGTTTTAAGAAATATCCCCTTCACAATACTTCACCCCTCTGATAGCGGAAGCGGTCCAGAATACCAACAGATGTCAGATGAAATCATGAGAGAATGGCTGACCTGGTCGAATGATTCGAGACTTATATTTGTACCTGACACAAGTCATTATATTATGAAAGACCAGCCCCAGTATGTAATTGATGCTATAAAAAACATGTTGAAAGAAATAAATAAAAGGTGTAAGTAATAGATAAAAGAAATACAAATTAGATTTTGACAGACTTCCTTTTAGGCAGGCAGTTGTAGGATTAAACTGCATGCTTAGGAGGAAGTTTTTCAATATTCTTTCAATTTTACTTAAGAAGAAAAAATCTCAAGTTTCTCAATACCGTCGAGAGCTAAAAATAAGTTCACGACTATAAAAAGTATGACCCATAAGGTAGTAAAGGTATATTTATATTGATGCTTGGGTGATTTGTTGTCACGCAGATAAGTAAACAGCTTCTTTCTATTAATAAATAAAATAATCATACCTACAAGAAAGAAAATTGAATTAATAAAGGTAGTTATGAAATCCTGCTGATTTTCTGAGAGACCTTTTATCAGGAAGCCCAGTACATCACTAAAGATAAAATTATTTATTATATGTAAGAGTACCGCCCATTTAAAAGAATATTCCATGGCTACATAACCTAATATTAAACCTACCACTGCAGCAAATATCCCCTGTATGAAATTCGAATGAAAAACACCGAATAGTAGTGCAGACATTACGATGGCGTAAAGCTTTCCGAACTTTTGAAAGGAGCGCAGCATAGCTCCGCGAAAAACAATCTCTTCCATTACAGGTCCCAGAAAACTGGCATATAAGAACATGGAAAGGGTAGTACTGGTTGCAGTGGCTGTTTCAATCTGCCCTAACATGGTATAACCAAAGGTGTTCAAGAGAAACTCTGCCAGCATACCAAAAAGTCCAAAAAGGGTTTGTACGGACATGAAAACGAATAAGATCCCAACAAAGGAACATGCAGTCATTCTCTTATTTACGACGGTCAAATCATTTTTAAGTATTTCTTTATTTCGATATATCAAAATAACGATCAATCCAAGGGCAATCCCCAGTATACTGGACCAAGCATTTTCACCTATTGAAGTAATAAACGCATCATAATCGCTATCACTCATATTCCTATCTCTCAGCATAGTTATTAATATTGAAAACATGGAATATACAACAACTGTCGAAAACATAACTAATTCATATAGAAAGAGTGTTCGGACAGTATAGTTGATTTCTTTCTTAAAGTTCTTTCTCGTCTCTGTCACATTGATATCGCGTTCCATTCAGAAGGTCTCCTATTCTTTTATCATTCTGTAAAAAATAGCTGCTTGTTTTACACGAATATCTACTGAGGAGCATATCGGTATTTAAAGATTGCGCTACGTTCTTAAAGCTCGTCCTGCTATAACATGGGTCTACTATAACTCGTCCTGCTATAAAATGATTTAAGTAATCGATACATGAAAGAAACCACATAATTAACTTATGTCAATTATATATAAAAGAAATAATATATTAAACTTATTTCAATTATACATGAAAGTAATCCTTGTAACAATTGGTAAATAACCATATTATTTGTTACTTTATCACTTTGATTAAGACAATGGTTAAAACAGACGTCTCATTGTTAACTGAAAGTGAACGAAATAAAATCCATAATGGTTAAAGCTTTCGTTGGATTAATTGCTTAAACCAAAGCAAATCAAGTAAAGGCGCTTCTCATTATGGAACGGACTACCCGAATAACATCAGAGTTAAGGGAAGGTATCATCTGAGAATATGATTTGTGAATAGGACAAAATTAACAGAAATATATTTACATAAGAATAGATTTGCTAAGGGTAATGCCAATGTTTATCATAAAAGATGCGTACAAGAGTCAGTCATTGGAGGAGAGGCAAAAAGCGATTACTAAAATACTCGTAAGGCTTCTTAAGAACAGGCAAGAGAAAAAGAGCGATTCGTATTAATAACAGGAAAATCTTCAATGCAACAACCAGGTACATTCTCTGATAAAAATGGAAAGTTTGATAAAGGAGAGCAGGGGAGGTGTAATTGTGGATAAAGCAGCAATTTATTGCAGATTGTCGAAGGAAGACCAGGATAAGATGAATCAGGGAGATGACAGTGCCAGCATCCAAAATCAAAAGCTTCTTTTGGTGGACTATGCAATTGCTCATCAATTTATAATTCATGATATCTATTCCGATGATGATTATTCCGGGCTTGACAGTGACAGACCTGCCTTTAACAGGCTAATAAACGATGCGAAGGAAGGGTGCTTTCAGGTTATTATCTGTAAGACACAGTCCAGATTCACCAGAGAGATGGAGCTCGTTGAAAAGTATCTTCATGGACTTTTTCCGGTAATCGGTATACGTTTTATCGGAGTTATTGATCATGTGGATACGGACATCAAAGGTAATAAAAAAGCCAGGCAGATTAATGGACTTATCAATGAGTGGTATTGTGAGGACCTGTCAGAAAATATCCGCAGTGTTTTTCGCAGTAAGATGGAAAAAGGACAGTTTCTTGGCTCCTACGCCGCATATGGTTATAAGAAATCTCCGGAGGATAATCATAGACTTATCATAGACGAAGAGGCAGCTTGGGTGGTAAGAAAAATTTATCTTTATGCACTTAAGGGATTGGGGAATAAGCAGATTTGTGACAAGCTGTACGAAGAAGATATTCCTACACCCAGTGTCTATAAGAGAATGCAGGGAATCACCGATAAGGAGACCTTTAAAGCGTCTGCCTATAGCAATAAAAATATATGGGGTACCTCTACCATACAGAAAATACTTTCTAATCGTATCTATACAGGTGACATGGTACAAGGAAAGGAAAGAAAGGTAAGCTATAAAAGTAAAAAGGTAATAGCTGTACCGGAATCGGAATGGGTTATCGTACCGGATTGTCATGAAGCAATTATTGATAAGGAATCTTTTGCACTGGTTCAGGAATTAAGAAAGAGCAGAAGGTATGCTTGTTCTGCCGATGAAGCAGGAAAGAAACAGATTAATCTTCTTGCCGGAAAAATAAAATGCATGGATTGCGGCAGCACAATGGTCAGGTGTAATGGTGATAAAAGATATGTCACGCTGTATTGTCAGTTATATAAAAGAAGCAAAAAAGAGCAGTGTTCTGCTCATTCGGTGAATTATAATAAGCTCGTTGAAGCAGTAAAGCTGAAAATACAGGATATCCTTCAGACTAATTTGCAGCATATTAATCTGGAGGAGTATCTTGTAACAGAAAGTAGCAGTGCTTCAGGAAACAAGTTATTGAAAGAGAAGGAAAAGAAATTTACTGTGTTAGAGGATAAGCTTAGCAGAATTAAGAAGGCTTTGGCACTGTTATATTTAGATAAGGCGGATAACAAAATATCGGAAGAGGAATATAGAGAGCTAAAAAGCAATCTTATTCAGATGACGGAGGAATTGGAGGGCAAGGTGAAAGAAGCAGATTTTCAAATACAGAAACAGGAGAGAAAGAATGATACTTATATAAATAGGGAGGTTATATTAAACGATCTGCTGAATTTGAAGGAATCGGATCAGGAAATCTATCATGAGTTCATTGATTTCATAGAGATTGGAGAAAAAGGCAGAGATAAAAATCAGGAAATAATTATACACTGGAGATTATAACTATGATTATCGTTAACCCGCCATGGATTCCTCGTGATTAATCTTATTGATTTTCACCTTCAACCACTTCACATGTGTCCCGTGGCCTGATAAATCCACACTGGGAACAATTGCAAGCCTTGCTGCCTGGTCTGGTGCATTTAAGGCTTCATTGATTTTTTCCCGGGTATATAAGGTGCCAATGGCATAACCTTCCGGAGGAGCACCATCAATAGTCTGATCCCATAACTCCAGTATTCGGGTGGAGCCATCGGGATTTCTGAAATCAGGGTGGGCATAGTCGATGCCGGAATCAATAACCGCAACAATAACACCTGTACCAAAGAGATTGAACTGGGCAGTCTGAAGAGGGTTGATGCAGGAGACGCTTCTGCCCTGGTTTACAGAATAAAAGAGACGTTTTGGTTTTTCTATAAATTCCACTTCCTGGTATTCTGAGAGCCTTGGTATCAGTTCCTGCCGAATCGTTATGATAGCATACTCATTCTGAAGAGGTACCACCACAGCACCTAGTTCTTCTGCAATTCGTGTTATATTACCACTGAATTTCACGATTAGTTCCCAGAGTTTCACTTCCGGTATAAAACCCACATTTAGATCCAGTGTCTTATCCCTTACCTGCTCTGGAACATCCAGTGCAAGATTTAATTGATTGTCTGCTTTTCCGTCAGGCATAATCTAACCTTCCAGAGTTTATTAATTTAATATATGCACACAGGAAAATCTTGCGAATTTATTCTCAGAAATACAGCCTGCTAAATAGCCCCCTCCAACATACATTGCTTGAGGGAATTATCCGCAGGCTGCAAGGAACAGATGAATAATTTGTACCCTTTAGATACTCAGCCAATATACAGGCACCATCTGAGAATCCGCAGTTGTGAGATAATAATCAAAAATATCATTATTACGGCAGCTGGCAATTATTTTATCTCCGTAATAGGTTCTGGAATCCTTACGGAAGACGGTATAAATAATTGAGCTGCCGTCATATTGGAGTATGCTTTTGGTTGATATCTCTCCATTATCGGTTTCAAATGCGGTTATTCTTATTTTATCTGGTATACCCTTGTCTATATTTGATAGAAAACTATAGAATCGTTCCGTATTATGAGGTCTTACGGCGCTTAAAACCACATCTTTGCTTTTAACAGCCATATCAACCGTATATGTTTCAGGTAAAGTCTCCAGCTCTGTTACATGTTCCTTGGAATAATTTCGGTTCATGTGTTACCTCTGATTATGTTGATACTATAGTATATGGTTTAGCTGTTTGAATGGTGTATCCGGATATATAAATACTACCGAGAGAAGTTTTCAAATAAAAATTTTAACGGCAAGATTCTAATGTAATCTTAATTTTACAAATAAATACAATTAAGTTATGATATTCATAAGCTATGTCAATTAAAAGAACTGGATAGAAGAGCAGGAGGTAATATGAAAAGGTTTTTATTTATTATGTTAGTTCGAATAATGGTTTTTATGGTTTTATTTGGAACAGTGATGGGGATTTGCTATTTAATCAGCAGACATTACGACTATAGTTATATGCGTATTATTGAATATGCAGGTATGCTATTACTTATTATTGGAGGACTTTCCGTACTTGGAGGGCTGAGTATACGAAGTGATATCAGGGATAATGAGACGAAGTTATCACTAAAATGGGGCAGGGGCTTGCAGGAGGATATAAAACTGGCTGCCGATAATAGAGTCTTTTTTGTCTGTATGGCATTGGCAGGGTTGATACTGATTGTGGCGCCATTGATTTTTAATATCCGGTAAAAGTTCTTATCAGGGAATAAGAGTATAAACTTATATTGACAGAAATTCTTGAACTCAGTATAATAAAGATTACTTATTAAAGAACTTTTAAAAAGAGTTATATAAAATTGCTTTGATTCACAATCAGTATTAGGAGGTGTTTTATGTTAAGCGGAAATACCCTGTTGATGAAAGAAGTTAATAAAGATCTGGTAAGGGAGCAGTTAAAGACCTTAAGAAAAGCAACAAAGCAGGATTTATCTCAGAAGACCGGGCTAAGTGTGGTAACTGTCAATTCCATTCTGACGGATATGGTGAAGCACGGAGAAGTACAGGAAGGTGAGATGATACCCTCTAACGGAGGCAGACCCTCTCTTTTGTATCACTATAATGTAAATTACAGCTACGGAATTGTTATCTATGGCCATCAGAAAGAAAATCAGAACTGCATTCATCTGGCAGTAGTTAACCTTGCAGGGGAGAGTGTGTATAAAGAAGAAGCCTTTATGGAGGATATCCAGCTGGAAAGCTTTGAAGAACTTATAGACAGGGGAAAGGAGAAGGTTTCCCATATTTCAATAATCGGCTTTGGTTTGCCAGGGGAAGAAGAGGACGGCGTTGTAACCCTTAATGATTACAGAAACCTGACCGGTGATGTCTTTATGAAGCATTACAGGGAGAAATACAAAGTACCGGTTATCTTCATCAATGACATCAACGGGGCAGTAAACGGTTATTATCACTACAAAGCCCCCGGAGGTATGTTAAATGTTGCCGGTATTTATTTTCCGAGGCTTTATCCCCCAGGTGCCGGGCTTGTTCTAAACGGTGAAGTTTATACAGGAAATAAAAGCTTTGCAGGTGAGATTGCAGGTCTTCCTATTGGAGTGGATTGGATTAAGCTTGACTATGATAACCGAACAGAAATAAGGGAAGCGATTGGCAGGCTTGTGGCGGCTTTAGCCTGTGTTATTGCACCGGAGCAGATTGTTTTATATGGTGATTTTTTTCAGGAGGACGATGTGGCGGGAATCAAAGAAGTTGCAGAAAAGCTTCTTTTTAGAAAATTTGATATTTATCTGGTGCTATCTCAAAACTTCGAAGAGGATTTTGAACAGGGTATGATCCGGTTCCTATTGGAGCATTCGGTGGATAAGTATATACTTTCAAGAAAAGGAATCGAAACCGTTATGCTATAAATAATTTAATTTATGAAGAAAATGTCCTGTGAAAATACAGTGTCAATAAATACAGTGTCAATAAATACAGAGTAGTATGTATTGGATAATTAAGAATATACATCTTGGACTTTCAGAAAGAGGTTAGAATGACAATTTTACTTTTAATGATAATATATCTTGCATTTATCAGTCTGGGGCTTCCGGACTCCTTACTCGGCTCAGCCTGGCCGGCAATCCATCCGGGGCTTAATGTGCCTGTATCCTATGCCGGTATTGTAACCATGATAGTATCAGGTGGAACCATTGTTTCCAGTTTCTTCAGCGGTGCTGTTATTAAGAAGCTTGGAACAGGCCTTGTTACAGCCATCAGTGTTATCATGACAGCTGGTGCTTTGCTGGGATTTGCTTACTCTGACAGCTTTATCTGGTTATGTCTGCTAGCCATTCCCTTAGGACTGGGAGCAGGATCTGTGGATGCAGCACTTAACAACTTTGTAGCCTTACATTATAAAGCCAATCATATGAGCTGGCTCCATTGCTTCTGGGGAGTGGGTGCAACCCTTGGACCTGTTATTATGGCATCTTTTCTTAAACAGGGGGGAAGATGGGATTTGGGGTATAGAACAATCGGAATCCTGCAGCTAAGTCTTTCTGTAATATTGTTCCTGTCCTTGCCTTTATGGAAAAAGGTCAAAGAGGATAACAAAGAGGTGGAAGAGGAAGGGCAGAAGGAGCTTAAAAAAGGTGAAATATTAAAACAGAAAGGCGTACTTTCTGCCTTATTTGCTTTTTTTGCTTATTGCGCTATTGAGGCTACTGCAGGCTTATGGGGCAGCAGCTTCCTGGTATATACCAAGGAGGTTTCACCGGAAACTGCTGCTAAGTGGGTGTCACTTTTTTATCTTGGTATAACGGTTGGAAGATTCCTCGGAGGTTTTGTTACCATGAAGGTAAAAAGCAGCAACATGATACGTATGGGAGAAGGAATTATACTTCTTGGTATTCTCCTGTTGATACTGCCTTTGGGAAATTACACCTTGATGGGAGGTTTGCTTCTAATGGGATTAGGTTGTGCACCTGTCTATCCGGGTATGATTCATGAAACCCCAAGACGTTTCGGTAAAGCGGCCTCCCAGTCCATGATGGGAATGCAGATGGCTTGTGCTTATATTGGCTCAACTTTTATGCCTCCGCTCTTTGGTGCAATTGCCAACTCGGTAACGTTTCTTTTATATCCTTTTGTATTGCTGGTATTCTTGATAATGATGGTAATTCTATCAGAGCGAAGTGCAAAAAGCACTCTGGCAAGTTAACTTGGTAAACCTTGCATTTTTCCATGGTTTGACTTACAATAGGACGGTATACAATTACATATGATGCTTCAGGCAGCATAGACAGGCAATGTACCGCAGGGAATAATACGGCACAGGCAGAAAGGAATTTTCTGATATGAGCAAAGTGCAGACACTGGAATATAAAGAAAAACTAATCAGTGAAATTAAAGGTTTTAAGGAAAAAGGCGAAAGTTTCCTTCGAAAAGAACTAACGGTTGCTGAATTTAAGGGTATCTCAGGAGGAATGGGGGTTTATGCGCAAAAGGGCGGTGAGCAGTTCATGCTTCGTCTTCGTGTGTCCTCTGGAATACTGAGCAGAGAGTATTCTGATTTAATTCTTCGTTTAGCGGAGAAGTTCGGTATTGAGAAACTTCATCTGACTACCAGGCAGGCGATTCAGCTACATGACCTGAACCTTGATGAAGTATGTGAGATAATGGAAGAATCCATTCGAAATGGTTTATATACAAGAGGAGGCGGTGGTAATTTTCCAAGAAACGTTGCCCTGTCACCTCTCTCAGGTGTAGAAAAGGGTGAAGCTTTTGATGTTACCCCATTTGCTGTCTGTACCGGAGAGTACCTAATGGAACATATTACCGAATATCGATTACCAAGAAAATTTAAGATAGCTTACTCCAACGGCGGCAGGGATAATGCCGGATGTACCTCTACGGACTTAGGTTTTCTGGCCGTTGTAAAAGAAGGTAAGCCCTATTTTAAAGTTTATCTAGCCGGCGGACTTGGTAATAATCCGGCTTTTGGTATTGAGCTTAAGGAATTGATTGAACCCTCCAAAGCCCTTCATTATGTAGAAGCAGCAATCAGGCTGTTTATGGCAGAAGGTGACTATCAGAATAAAGGAAAAGCAAGACTTCGTTATGTACCGGTGAGGATCGGTGAAGAAGCCTTTTTGGATGCCTTTTATGATAAGCTAAAAGAAGTAGAAGGCGACGACAGCTTTACCGAATTCGCGGAGGAGTTTGCAGCCTGTGATACTAAGATAGAGAAAAATACCAAAACAAATCAGGAAGTCATATCTCCTGATAAGGGGGAAGTAATCCTTGAGCAGAAACAGGAGAGTCTGTTTGCAGTGAGAATCCATCCCATCTGCGGACAATTTAAAATTTCGGATTTTAAAATTCTCAGGGATTTCATGGATGAAATCCTAGAAGCAGAAAAGGAAAACAATACGCCGGATATTCGTTTGTCCATGGATGAAAGCCTTTTTGTAAGAAATCTGACAAAAAAGCAGGCAGAGATACTGCTTGATAAGCTTGCCGCGATGAATATGGTCATATCACTTTCCAGAAGTATATCCTGTGTGGGGACACCCTCCTGTCAGGTTGGCATGATAGCAAGTCAGGAACTGATTCACGCTGCCCTTGATTATATGAAGGCAGAAGGAATAAACCCAAACAGGCTGCCCCAGCTTTCAGTGTCCGGCTGCCTGAATTCCTGTGCAAGACATCAGATAAGCCCACTGGGTTTCACCGGTATCAAGAGAAGAGTAGACAATGAACCGGTAGATGCTTTTGACCTGCATATCTGCGGTTCTTCTTTAGAAGGTGCCTGCCATCTTGGTAAAATGGTTGGAAGTATGAGAAAGAAGGATATCCCGGCCTTTCTTGGTAAGCTTGCTGCTACCTTGGAGAATTTGGACAAGGAGTATACGGATTATGCCAATGATATGGAAGAGGATTTTCTGAAATTGATAGATGAATTTAAGATTTCGTAAATAGAAGCAAGGAACTATGCAAATAGCTGTCTGCCCCGTGGTCAGACAGCTATTTGCATAATTCCTTGCAGAAGAGAACGGATATCTCCCGCAGATTTAGCTTATGCTTTGAAACTTAAGCAGAAGATTAGTTTACTGCTTTATACAACTTCTTATTAAGATAGATATAATCGTTTATCTGCTCCTCTCTGCCATAAGGTGCATAGATATGGTGATCAGCAGCCAGATACATACTTTGCTCGCCATAGGCAGCACCTATATATTTTGCCGGGGTATCAACAGAATCGGTAGTCTGAAAGATTATACTGACTTCTTCATCAATCATGTTGCCAATAGAGAGTATTATCTCCTTCTGTCCATCCTCATCCAGATCAAAGAAGCTTACCTGAAAATAATAATCTTTTTTCGGAAGAGTTCCTTCCTCAAACGCATTTATATTCTCTAATGGATTGTTCTTAAATGCATGTAACAGATTGACCGCTGCTTTGTCATTGAAGTACATAATTTCAGTCCCACTTTTAACATCTGCCCGTATCCTGAACATCTCCCTTGTACCATCGTTTTTACCCATATCAAATTCCATATAGGCATTGCTTCCATCTGAGTTGATATCCTCTCCTTTGATGAATATAAAATCATCATTATTCGTATCAAATAAGATATCCTTTCTGATTGTCAGGTTTTCATAATCAGTATTGCTTTTTATGTTTTCTCTGCTGCAACCTGTAAACAAAGCCAGCGAAAGAAGAATTATAAATTTTTTAAGTTTCATAAGCGCTCTCCTTAAGGAAGATATTTAATTCAAATAACCAGTAAATCTATGACTATTATTATAGTATAACCTCCTCAAAATAGAAACACCATAATTACTAAATTATAACAAATCTTTATGATAAAATCTATTGCTGGAAAAGGAAAATCAAAAGTCAGCTAATATAATAATACTTCTGTGGGATACTAATAGTAAATTTTAATGCTGGAGCAATTTTTCTTCTAACATAAGAATGGAGGTTAACATGGGTGAAAAGCATGAAAAAGGATTATCAGCCTGGCAGCTGACAATGATGGCAGTAGGTTCCGTAATTGGCGGTTCCTTCTTTTTAGGGTCTTCAGTAGCAATACATTCTGCAGGGCCGTCAATAATCCTTTCTTATATATTGGGCGGTGTACTTGTATATTTTATTTTATTTGCGTTGTCTGAAATGACTGTAAATAATCCGGGCGTGGGTTCCTTTCGAGGATTTGCAGCCGATGCCTATGGACCGGGAGCAGGATTTATAACAGGGTGGGTATATTGGACAGGAATGGTGCTTGCCATGTCCAGTGAAGCAACAGCTATATCGTTATTGTTTAAGAATTGGTTTCCGGAGGTTTCGACTACAATTTTGGGAAGTACCATAATAATTGGTGTAACCCTGATAAATCTACTTGGTGCAAGCAGACTAAGTAAGTTAGAGAGTGGTCTTGCAGCTATAAAAATGCTGACTGTAGTAGCTTTTATCATAATGGGTGTTTTGCTTATATTGGGGATTGTAAGAGGGGTAACAACAAGTGGTGCTGTCGTTTACAATACTCCGGCTATAACAAATGAGGCATTTTTTGCAGATGGCTTCAGAGGACTTGCAGGCAGCTTACTAATAATTATGTTTGCGTATGCAGGGTTTGAGATAATCGGCCTCGCAGCCTCAGAAGCAAGAGAACCAAGAAAAACAGTACCAAAAGCAATTCACCGAACAGTGGTGATACTGTTAGGTTTATATATACTATCTGTAGGTACCACTCTTTTTCTGATACCCACAGGAGAAATAAGGGAAGATATCAGCCCTATGGTAGCAGTACTTAACCGGTACGGATTTACCTGGGCAGGAACCGTCTTGAATATTGTATTGATAACTGCCATCCTATCCACTATGTTAGCCTCCATGTTCGGACTTGGAAGAATGATAAGGTCATTGGCAGATGACGGCTGGGCACCGCCATTCCTAAAAGAAGTAAAAGAAGTGCCTTATAAGGGGATTTTATTCTCTGGTGCAGCTATGCTACTTGGTTTATATGTAGGCTTACTGCTTCCCCAGGTGTATTTGTTCCTTATCAGCGCCGGCGGCTTTTCCGCCCTGTTTACCTATTCCATGATAATGGCAACCCATATCCGTTTCCGGAGAAATCACGGGAAGCCGGAAGACAGGCTACGGTTAAGAGGTTTTCCGTATTCCTCCTTATTTGTGCTTCTATGCCTTATTGTTGCCATAATAAGCATGCCCTTTATCAAAGGACAGGGAACAGGGCTAATCGCAGGAATTGCAATTGTTATATTCTATGGTATAACTTATCTGATTGTAAAACAGTTCCGAAAAGAAACAAAAAGCAACATGGATTCAAACCATCTGAACAACAGGCTAAGTATGGAGACTTCCAGGGAACTTACCAACTTAAGAGATTATAAGCGAAAACATCAGAAAGACAACAACGATAACAGTATAAATTAGGATAATTATATTAGGCTTATTCTATTTCAGCACCTGTTCTTTACACGGCTTCTTCCCTGGTGCCATTCTCCACCTGTCTCAGTGTAAAAAGCAGGTGATGTTATTGTTAAAAGACCATCGCCCGTATTACCAGCCGGTACCACAAAATTTGACTTTTTACACCGAAATGGTTGCATTAACGGAAAGGGAAGAATATAATAAAACCCAAACATGAGGGAAAGGGCCGGAAAGCAGATATGGCAGGCAGTATGAAGTGGTTACAGCATTTAAAAACAATTAATCATCATAAATATTTGGTGATGAGATATTGTTTCAGGGCAGGGCTTTACAGGCAGGGATTGTTACACGATATGTCCAAATACAGTCCGGTAGAATTTCTGGTAGGTGCGAAATATTTCCAGGGAAACAGAAGTCCAAACAATGCAGAAAGAGAAGACCGTGGCTACAGTCTGGCATGGCTTCATCATAAAGGCAGAAATAAACACCATCTGGAATATTGGATTGATTACAGTGTAAATGAGGGGGCTCCCATGTCTGGCATGAGAATGCCGGTAAATTACGTTGTAGAAATGTTCTGTGACAGAGTAGCAGCCAGTAGAATCTACAACAAAGAGGCATATACCGACAGAGATGCCTACGATTATTTTAATACCTCAAGACAACACTACTTAATTCACCCGGAAACAGAGAAACTCTTAGAAAAACTATTGGTAATGTTAATGGAAAGAGGAGAAGATGAAACGTTTCATTACATTAGAACCAAGGTTTTGAAACAAGGTTATGATACCATACAAGTAAAAGATATTAAAAAATAAAAGATATCAAAAAATAAAAAATATTAATAAGTAAAAGGCATCAAAAAGTAAAGACATCAAAAAGTAGAGACATCAAAAAGTAGAGACATCAAAAAGTAAAATTATTGCAGAATTAAAATGATATATTAATATAAAGGATCCATAAGCTGCTTTGCATTAAATGATATTTATATTAGTAACGAAAGAATACGAAGAAAAAAATTTAAAAGTTTACGCTTTGTGAAGTAAAATGCAATATTTTGTAGAATTTTACACTGATTTAATAAATACTTTACATATTTATAACATTATCGGGATACAATGCCAGTAGGCTGTACTCTGGCGGACAGGAGGAAATGATATGCTGTATGCAATTGTGGATTTAGGTTCCAACACGATGAGACTTTGTATTTATGAAACAAGTGAAACGGGGTTAAAGTCAATCTTTGAAAAGAAAACCATGGCAGGCCTTGTTAACTACATCAAAAAAGAGAGGCTTAGCACAGCAGGAATCAAGCGTGCCTGTGATATATTAAATGAGTACAAGCATTATATCAGTAATTTTGGAATCAAAAAGGAAGAGTTAAATATATTTGCGACAGCTTCCCTTCGAAATATAGTAAATACCAAAGAAGTAATCCAGACGATCAAAGATATAACTGGTCTGGATGTCGAATTGATATCCGGGGAGGAAGAAGCTACCCTTGACTTTAAGGGAGCCATAAAGGCATTTCCGGAAAGCTCCGGTGTGCTGGTAGAT
Source organism: Anaerocolumna sp. AGMB13020 (assembly GCF_033100115.1). Taxonomy (NCBI): domain Bacteria; kingdom Bacillati; phylum Bacillota; class Clostridia; order Lachnospirales; family Lachnospiraceae; genus Anaerocolumna; species Anaerocolumna sp. AGMB13020. The sequence goes on from NZ_CP136910.1 coordinate 4,147,036, forward strand.
ATCGGCGGCGGAAGTACTGAGCTTGTGTCCTTTCAGGACAGACAGATTCAATATGCAACCAGTATGCCTGTTGGTTCCCTGAATCTTTACGTAAATTATGTAAAAAAGATTATACCCAAAGAAGAAGAAAGAGAATCAATCAGAGAACATATAAAAGAAACTTTAAAATCTCTGGAGTTAAAAGAAGAAACGGCACCTTTTATCTGCGGTGTTGGCGGTACCATGCGTGCAGCCGCCAAGCTTAGCAACCAGATTTATGGTTATGGAAAAGAAAATATCATAATAAAAACTTCTGACATAAAAGAAATCCTTGATACCATAAAAAATAGCAGAAAGCAGACCATATCACCGGTATTGCAGGTAATCCCGGATAGAATCCATACCATAATCCCGGGGCTGATTGCTGTGGATACCATAGCAGATTTCTACAATGCAAAAGAAATATTTGTCAGTCGTTATGGTGTCAGAGAAGGATATCTATACGAAAGAATAATAAAGGAGAGTGTGTATGCCCCATCTGGAAAATAATTTCCTGAAACCCTTTATGCAGAATAGGGAACTGTCGTGGCTTCGCTTTAACAGACGTGTGCTGGAAGAAGCAGAGGAGGAGACTGTGCCTCTTTATGAGCGGTTGAAATTCGTATCCATCTTTACCAGCAATCTGGATGAATTCTTTATGATAAGGGTAGGCAGTCTTACTGACCTTATGTATATAGATAATAATGTGGACGATAAGACCGGACTTACGGCAAAACAGCAGCTGGAGCTTATATTCCAGGCAGCGATACCTTTGTATAAAGAGCGGGATCGGGTATTTCAGACGGTGGAAGAGCAGCTCCGTGAATTTGGAATACGTAATCTGGAGAGCAGTGAGCTGAAAAAAAGTGAGAAAAAACAACTGGATAAAATCTTTGAGGAGGATATCAAACCCATACTGTCCCCTCAGGTGATAGATTCCAGACATCCATTTCCTCATCTTGTAAATAAAGGAATCTATATCATATGCGAGTTTACAGGGGAATCCACGAAGTTTGGTCTTATTCCCATATCTCAGTCCCTGCCTGCTTATTTTATGCTTCCTGGTACAGACAGCAGCTACATACTGACGGAGAAGATTGTATCAGAGCACATAGCAGAAGTGTTCGGCATGTACAAGGTAGATTGTGCGGCAGTCATATCTGTTACAAGAAATGCAGATATCAGCCCTGAGGATGAAGTCTTTGAGGTAGATGACGATTTCAGGGAGAGAATGAAAAAGGTCATTAAGAAAAGAGCCAGACTTTCACCGGTAAGGCTGGAGGTTCAGGGACACTTGAGCAAGAGCCTGAGTAGCTTTCTGCTTTCAAAGCTGAATCTGACAAAAGAACAGGTATTCACAAGTATAGCCCCCTTAGTGCTTGGATATGTATTCGATCTGCAGGGGCATTTACCCTCTGCGCTGGTGAAGCAGTTAAGCTATCCGGTGTTTAAACCACAATATCCGTCCTTTTTAAACAGCCATGAGAATATCTCGGTGCAGGTAAAACGTAAGGATATCCTGTTGTTCTATCCCTATGACCAGATGGAGCCCTTTCTTCAGCTGCTGAGAGAAAGCGCCCAGGATACATCTGTGATTTCCATTAAAATTACCATTTATCGTTTATCCAGAAATTCAAGAATCATTGATTACCTTTGCAACGCTGCTGAGAATAACAAAGAGGTAACGGTTCTTATGGAGTTAAAGGCAAGGTTTGATGAGAAGAATAACATAGAGTGGGCAGAACGTCTTGAAGAGGCCGGCTGTAATGTTATATATGGATTTGAGGGTTTTAAAGTACACAGTAAGATCTGTCTCATTACAAGGAGAGACAGAAACCGTATCTTTTACATCACACAGATAGGAACGGGAAATTATAACGAGAAAACCGCTAAACTGTATACGGATCTTTCCCTTATGACAGCTAATCAGGTAATTGGTCAGGAAGCAAATGAATTCTTTAAGAATATGTCCATCAGCAATTTAAAGGGAAATTACAACAACCTCTTTGTGGCCCCTTATTCTTTTAAAAATAATCTGATTGCTCTCATTGATGATGAAATAGAGAAGGCAAGAAGAGGGGAAGCTGCCAGTATTGTAATGAAATCCAATTCCCTGACAGATAAAATAATTATTAATAAGTTATCAGAAGCATCTCAGGCAGGGGTTAAGATCAAGCTTATAATCAGAGGAATTTGCTGCCTTCTTCCCGGAATTAAAGGAAGAACAGATAATATTACAGTGTACAGTATAGTAGGACGATTCCTGGAGCATTGCAGAATCTACTGTTTTGGTCTGGGTAAAGATGCCAGATTGTATATCTCATCTGCTGATATGATGACCAGAAACACCCAGAGAAGAGTTGAAGTTGCCTGCCCTATCCTGGATGAGGATATAAAGGAAAGGATTCAGCATATTCTTGAGGTTATGTTCAGCGATTCCGTAAAAGCAAGAATACTAGGAAAGGATGGCACTTACGAAAAAATTGATCGTGATGCGGAGCCCATAGATTCGCAGCAGCTATTTATCGAAGAAGCCATGCGGGAGGACAGTAAGACTGCAGCCTCCAAAGAATATATCCTTAAATTTTTTCGTAAAATAAGAAGATTCTCAAAATAAAAACTTCACGAAACCAACAATACCAGAATCTCAGGATGTGCCTGAAAACTCATTGCACCGTTTTGAATGACCGCTTTGTGGTTTTCAGTGTTACAATTTTGGGAACGTAAACCAGCTACGTTCCCAAAATCGTGTTTTGTCTCCTGGAAAGCGGAAACTGGGCCCGGCACAGGCAGGTTTTAATCTGCATTGCGGCAAATACGCAGTCCCTGGTCGGAACCTTTACCGTTGGCTTCGAATTTACCTCGGAAGGAGGGCTCCAGGCAGCTTACATCGCCAATCCATCCGCCTCCCTTTGTAACCCTGGAAGAGCTGCTGTTAGCATCGCCTTCACCATACCAGTCAAAACACCATTCCCGCACATTTCCTGACATATCATAAAGCCCTAATTCATTTGGCTTACAGCTGCCTACTGCTTTCGTGCTGCTATTGTTGGCTGATATGGCTGGCCAGCTCCAGTCTCCAGATAAAAGGTCTTTTCCTGAATTTCTCCAGTACCAGCCAACTTCTTCTGCTATGCCGCTGCCGCTATAAAGATAGCTTTTGCTCTTCTGACCGCCGCCGGCAGCATATTCCCATTCGGCTTCAGTAGGAAGACGGTAACCATCGGCATCCTGATTGATTGTAACAAGCCATTTCACATCATCGAATTCATTGGTATTGTCTGAATCGACCTGTTCTTTGTTTATATTGTAATATAACTCTTTACCTTCCTTCTCACTTCTTTTATTGCAGTATTCAATTGCTTCATACCAACTGACTGATTCAACCGGCCTGGTATCACCCTTGAATTCGGAGGGATTTTGTCCCATTACCGCAGACCATTCCCTCTGGGTAACTTCCTGTTTTCCAATATAAAAATCGGCTATTTCTGTTGTCTCTCCATAAAAAGAGGAGTGCGTATTAACAAAATTGCCGCCTTCTATAAATACCAGTTCATCGGAAGCTTTGCTGGAGCAGCCGCTGTTCTGTATGAGAACAACAAGGAAAAATAATATTAAAACACTTTTTTTCATTTTATTCTCCTATAAGCATAATGAGTTACTTTAATCATTTGAGGATATCAACAGGGGCGGAAGTAATATCCAAATAGTATGTAGGTAAGTTTTTGATAGTTCTTCGTTATGTTACCGGACCGTATCCATAGGACATGCTTTTGCTGAAGGAAAGCAGAATAACGCTAAGGAACGATCTTCTTTCATTACCAGACAGTTACATTGGCATAACCGCTGCTCTGGTAACCTTCTACACATAATGACTGATAAGACCAGCTGCTGCCCAGATACATCCCTTTACTGGACCAGGCATTTGCATGATTAGCAAAGTTTATCTGAACATTGCTGCCAGTCGCTCTTTTAGACTGCCGTACGCTCCAGAATTGCTGAAAAGTCTGGGTACCGTCAATAGAGGGTGCATTGTAGCGCATGCTTGTATAGATATCATAGGTTGCGCCGTCACTGTAAACAGTTCCCTTATAAGTTCCCGTTGGTCTGTAGGTTCCCCAGCTATCCACAACATAATACTCAATAAGGGAATTCCGTGTCCAGCCATAGAAGGTCAGATAACCGTTACCGGAAGGAGAAAAGGCACCGGCATTGTAATTTACAACCCTTGAAGCATTACCGCTGTTCCAACCCTTTCCAACAACGAAATTACCACAGTTTGTCCAGCTTACGCTGAAATTGCCGCCTGAACCATTGACCGCGTTGACAGTACCACCGCCGTCTGTCCAATTCTGCCAGTAATCTGTAGCAGCACTGGCATTCATGGTAAATAAACCTGTAAAACCCAGCATAAATGCAAAGAAGAATGATAGAACTTTTTTAAATGATTTACTCATAAAAACCCCTCCAATTATATAGTTTTATTTACACTTACCTACATACTGTCTGAATATCAATACCTTCCTCCTTTCACTTTTAATCTGAGCTCTCTGCCGGTACCTTGCCGGGTCCGGTAATCAGAACCATTGGTTTTGCTTACGGTCTGGAAGCCTTGCAGAAACGTTTATAAGTGTGCCTGCCTGTACTTAATTTGTGGAAATGTAATAAATTATGTTCAAATGGGAGTCGATGATGAAGCCCTAAAGAAACTAGAAAAATCATTTGATTAGATAGGGAGCATAGTATCTGTGAGATATAGTTTAGTCAAAAAACTAATACTGAGGACTTCATTATATCAAACATGTTAATATTTGTAAATACATTAATTGTTTTTTTCTTTTGCTTTTTTTCCAGCTGTTCTATTCCATCTGAAAGCCTACGTACTAATTTTTGAGGCAAACCCCATAAAAGGTATATTTTGAAAAGGTGTCAGAAATTTATCAGGTATCACCTGCTATCTAAAAAAATAACACCTTTTTGAAAATCTTGTATCTTTTTCATTTTATAATGTCTGCTATACTAGAATCAAAGAACAGCCGTTTCAGACAGAAGGAGGACAAATGAACCGTAACGGAATAAAAATAAAAGATGAGCTCCGGGCAATCGAGAGGAAATCGGATGGCAGGAAATCTTATTTGAGGCATAGAATTTCGGTCCTGTTCCTGTTTATCATAATGACAGTATTACTAAGCGGCTGTCAGAAGGATCTGAATTACAAAGCTACAGTTGCTTTTACTTTTGATAAATCAACGATTTATCTCAATGAAATGATGTATCACGTTTTGTTAGCCAATATGCAGGAGGAACTTTATACTTCTTACATGAAGGAAGACGGGAAGGATTCCGGTGACAAAAAGGCAAAGGAACTGGCAAGGGAACTTACAGATGCAGCTGTTGACAATGCAATAAAATACCAGCTGTTCTATGAAATGGCTATAGAAGAAGGGTATACCCTGACAGAAGAGGAAAAGTCTGAGTGCCGAAGAAGAGCAGAAAGCATTCAGAAAAATTTCGGTGAGGAAACCTTAAGTTCCTATGGACTTTCAATTGAGAGCGTTACAGCCATACAGGTAAAGCTTGCATTAACCGCTAAATACTACAGTAACTACATAGACAAACTGGAAATTGATAAAGAAGCTATACAAAACAAACTGGACCGGAAGGATTACAGACAATATAAAATCACCTATCTCTTCGGACAGAAAGAGGAGAAGGATCTTCTTTTAACATTGAAGTCGAAAGCTTTGACGGAGAACTTTAAAGAACTGGGTGAGGAAGCCGGAATAAGGTCCGGAGAACTTACCTTTACAGCTGGGAAAGATACCTTCGGGGAAGAGAAGATACTGGAAGATACCGTTATCTCCATGAAAGAAGGAGAAGTAAGCGAAGTAATTGAAACCGTAAACGGATACTATCTTCTAAAGCTCGATTCAGATACCTCCGAGGAGGCTTTTCATGAGGCAGTAGAGGAAGAATATAACAAGGCAAGAGAGGAAGCAACAGAAACAGGATATCAATCCCTAAAGGCAGAGCATTCCATAGAATTGAACAAGGACCTGAGAAAGTTTATAAACCCCTAGGGAATGACTGAAAAGCCATATCACTGTTTGGGATAGATTGATAAATTAACTGAGTGAAAGAAAATACAAGTCAGAAAGGATGCCACATGGAATATCTTTCACTCTTTCTACTGTGGCAGCACTGCTGGATTTTAAGCGGTATGCGGAGGGCTAAGAAATGTCTGTAAAAAGAGGAGCAGGAGTAAAACAAAAAGGAAACTTGGGGAGATGGTGGAACCAGAGGTATTTGCAGTTCATGGTACTTCCGGGGCTTATCTGGATGCTGGTATTTAACTATATACCAATGGGCGGCATCATCATAGCTTTTAAGAAATTCAAGATTACAAAATCTATTGCGGAAGCGCCTTGGGTAGGACTCCAGTATTTTAAAGAGTTCTTTCAGGATTCCAATTTCTCAGATGTAATGATCAATACCATGGGCATAAGCTTGCTAAAGCTCTTTATCGGATTTCCGCTGCCTATTATATTTGCATTATTAATTAATGAAATCAGGGGTATTAAATTTAAGAAAGTTACACAGACCATATCTTATCTGCCTCACTTCCTTTCCTGGGTCGTACTGGGCGGTATATTGACTACCTGGCTTTCAAAAGAAGGCGTTATCAATGACTTTTTAGTAACCTTTCATTTATTAAAAGAACCGGTATCCTTTTTAGGAAATCCCAAATATTTCTGGGGTGTGGCATTGATCTCTGACATATGGAAGGAACTTGGCTGGTCGGCTATTTTGTACCTTGCAGCCATTACCAGTGTAGATCAGCAGATTTATGAAGCAGCTACGGTAGATGGTGCGGGAAAACTGCAGAAGATCTTTTATGTTACCTTGCCTTCTATAACCGGAACCATAGCAATTATGCTTATTTTACAGATATCTGGACTTCTAAATTCTAATTTTGATCAGATATTAATTTTAAAGAACCAGGTGAATATATCAAGAAGCCAGGTTATTGATACCTATGTGTATCAGGTAGGTATGTCACTTGGAAAGTATTCCTATGCAACTGCCGTAGGATTGTTCAAGTCAGTAATTGCATTGTTCCTGCTGCTCTTTGCGAACAAGACATGCAAGAAACTTCTTGGAAGGTCGCTGTATTAATGAGATTTTTAACATTGACACAACTATCCGACAAGAAACCTTATAGAAAGAAAGGATGCCATAACTGATATGAAAACTGTAAAAAGCACACATATAAAACGTTCCAGAGGAACTTTTATCTTCGATACCTTAAATACCATCTTTATGATTATATTATGTTTCCTATGTATCTACCCAATCTGGTATGTAGTGGTAAACTCCTTTAACGACGCAAAGGATGCTATGATGGGAGGAATCTACTGGTGGCCCAGAAAATTTTCTCTGGAGAATTACCTTACCGTATTTGCAGACAGCAGCGTATTACAGGCCTTTAAGATAACAGTCGGAAAGACCTTATTGGGTACCGCCATAAATGTATTCTTTACAGCGATGGTAGCTTATCCTTTGTCCAAGAGCAATCTGATAGGCAGAAAGTATTATATGGCCATGGGTACCATAACCATGTTCTTTGCAGGCGGTATGATTCCTACCTTTATCCTGTTTAAGCAGTTGAATCTGCTAAACAACTTTCTGGTATATATAATTCCTGCAGCCTTTAACTTTTTTAATCTGCTGATATTTATTAACTTCTTCCGTGAAATACCTGCTTCATTAGAGGAGTCCGCTAAAATTGACGGAGCGGGGGACTGGAAGATTTTTATGAGGATTATACTTCCTCTGTCCAAACCGGTTCTGGCAACTATCGCACTTTTTGCAGGTGTAGGCCAGTGGAATGACTACTGGGGCGGATTAATGTATATGACAAACAGGGTAGACCTAGAGCCTATCCAGACCTATCTTTACCGAATGGTTGCCCAGGTACAGTCCAGCCAGGTAGCAGGTTCCATTTCTGCTTCCAATATTACAGCGTCTGATACCACCTCTACCTCAATCAAGCTGGCGGCCATGGTAATTACAACCCTGCCTATATGCTGTGTATACCCCTTCCTTCAAAAGTATTTCGTAAAAGGAATGATGGTAGGCGCAGTTAAGGAATAAAGTAAATAAAAATGGAGGATGTAAGATGAAAAAAAGTTACAGAAAACTGCTTTCTCTTGCACTGGTATTTGTATTGGTGCTCGGTCTTGCAGCGTGTGGCAAAAACAATTCAAAAACAACGAAGGGGAATGATGCGACCGGTGAAACAACTACTCCGGAAGCCACAGCAACAGAAGCACCTGCAGAGACAGGTACAGATAATACAGCTGAGGTTGTACCCGGCTGGCAGCAGCATGCATCAGAAAAAGTAGATTTAACCTGGTATATTAACTTTTCCTGGTTCACAACTCCCTGGGGCGAGAACCTGATATCCAAAACAATCACAGAAGAAACCGGTGTTAACATTGAATTCGTAGTACCTGCCGGTAATGAAGCAGAGAAACTCAATTCCCTTATCGCATCCGATTCCCTTCCTGACCTTGTAACACTTGGCTGGTGGGAGCCTCAGGTAGGCGATATGATCGAAGATGGCATGGTATATGCTCTTGACGAACTGGCAAAAGAATATGATCCTTACTGGTTTGATGTAGCAGATTCCGGTCGTGTAGGCTGGTTTACACAGGAAGACGGACATATCTACGGATATCCTAACTCCTCCTTCTCCCCTGCTGACTATGAGAAATATGACAATATTTCCTCCAACCAGACTTTCTTAGTAAGAAAAGATATCTATGAAGCAATCGGAAGTCCTGACATGACTACACCGGAAGGTTTCAAAGCTGCTGTTAAAGCAGCAAAAGAGAAATATCCTGAAGTTAACGGACAGACATTGATTCCTGTAGGTGCTCATGAATTCGGAGCAACCGGTAATACATCCTTTGACCAGTATTTAAGCAACTTCTTAGCAATACCTTATGAAAAAGACGGTAAGTTCTATGACAGATACACCGATCCTGAACTTGTAAGATGGTTAAAAGCTTTCAGAGAGTTAGGTGCAGAAGGTTATCTTGCAGATGATATATTTATTGACAAGAGAGCGCAGATGGAAGAAAAGATTGCTCAGGGACGTTATTTCTGTATGCTTTACCAGAGAACAGACCTTGCAGAGCAGGAGAAGATTCTTTATGCAAACGATCCTAACAGCATTTATATTGCAGTGGATGGCCCTAAGAACAGCAAAGGAGATGCTTATACTCTTCCCGGAACAGGTATCAACGGCTGGACTGTAACTATGATCTCCAAGAATTGTGAGAACCCTGATCGCGCGATTCAGTTATGCTCTTATTTAATGAGTGAGCACGGACAGCTGATGACCTGGTTAGGTGTTGAAGGAGTAACCTGGGATTATGTAAATGATGTTGCAACCATGAAACCTGAAGTTAGAGAACTTCTGACAAAAGACAGAGCAGCTTATGACAAGCAATATGGTGCAGATTCCGCATACTGGATGTTCCAGGATAATGCTATGGCATTAAAATGGGCAGTTGAGACACCTGAACCGCTGGGACAGATGGAGCGTTGGACATATCCTTATGTTATGACCACTTCTCAGTATGATGTAACCTTAGCTACCGGTTCTGATGAAGCAGATATCCAGTCCAAGGTTGACAATGAGTGGGGTATTGTTCTTCCGAAATTATTATTAGCAAGCTCTGAACAGGAATTTGACTCTATCTGGAGTGACTTTATCAAGAAGAGAGATGATTTTGGTATCAGTAAAGTACTGGATACCAAAACAGAATTAATGAATAAAGCCAAAGCTAAATTAGGTTTAAAATAATAAAGATTGAAAAAACAGCCTGATGAAAAATCAGGTTGTTTTTTCCCGTAGTATTATCTATAATTACCATAACAAATAATAATATATCTCGAAATTACAGAAAATATATACAATTAAAGCGGCAGAATGAATAAAAGACAAAGGTCAGGTAGAAGCAGTTGAAAGCACTTAAACGTTATTTCTCATCCTTAAAACTTAACTACAAAATTGGTTTACTGACTACGGCAATTATTATTCTGCCTCTTGCCATTCTGTCCTCACTTTTTTTTGACAACTACAAAGAATCCAGGATCAAGGAAAAGATAAAGAATGCAGAGATTAATTTCACCCAGAATTATGAGCAGATTCAAAAAAATGTGGAGATGTGCCAGATGTCCACACAGGTAATGCTTAACAGTCAGAATTTCTGGGCATATGTGGAGAGATTCTCTGCCGGTGAAAAATTCAAGACCCAGGAGCTGCTTAACTTCTATCACACAGAGATTAAATCCCTGGAGAAGATAGTGAATTCGAACCCCTACCTTTACCAGGTGCGGGTATATGCACCTTTTAGCAATATGCCTGAGATGATGCCGGTACTGTATCAGACGGAGCGGCTTAAGAGGCTGAAATGGGGAAAGGAGCTGCAGGAATCCGGAACCTGGCAGTTCGATTATGAGGATGATCTGTTTCCCTCCTATTCCTCCTCTGGTAAACTTCATCTGGTAGCTCTGGTTACAGAAAAGAATCTTAGCGGCGACAAAAAAGCTATTATCGAAGTATCTACGAAGATGGAGCTGCTGTTCCCCCAGATGTATTCTCCTACGGACACCGAATGGACCTGCTTTGTAGACAAAACCGGAAATTACTTCTACGACAATGATTATTACAGCAGGTGGTTGAATTACAAGGAAGAGGTAATGTTAAGCAGACCCAAAGAGTATGATGCCACCTATTATAAAGAAATGACCTTAAACGGCGAACCGGTATTGGTGTGTTACAAACCAGTGAAAGAGTTATCTGGAATGATCTTTCGTATTGTAAGCTTAAGAGAAGAATACGCTTCTGTTATCGTATTTCGAAATATTTTCTGGAGCAGCTTCCTTGTGCTTTCAGTACTTTTACAGGTACTTTGTAACCATATGGTCAGATTGATTTTAAAGCGCTTCTATGAGATTATGGATGCTGTTCACAGTGTTCAAAAAGGTGACCTTGATATAAGAATTCAGGAGTCCGGCACTGACGAATTTGGAGAATTGGGACTACAGATTAATAAGATGCTTGACCGGATAAATCAGCTTATGGGAGATAATATCAAAAGAGAGCTGCTGGTGAAAGATTCAGAAATCCGGGCTCTCCAGAATCAGATTAATGCCCATTTTATCTATAATGTACTGGAGTCTATAAAGATGATGGCTGAAGTGGAGGAGAAATATCCCATAGCAGATGCGGTTACAGCGCTTGGTAAACTGCTACGCTACAGTATGAAGTGGGTTTCAAAGAATGTTACAGTAAGAGAGGAAATAGATTATATTAAAAACTATCTGGCACTTATCAATCTGAGATTCGATTATGAAATCTATCTGAGCCTTAATATACCGGAATCTATTTACGACCAGGAGATTCCTAAGATGTCTCTTCAGCCTATCATAGAGAATGCGATCTATCACGGAATTGAGGAAATGGCAGAGGACACCAGCATATATGTAAAGGGAATAATCTATGATAATTATTGCGTGATTGAAATAACTGATTCCGGAAAAGGTATGACGGAGGAAGAGACCATAAGACTTCAAAAGAAAATTGAAGGTGAAATTGAAGCTGCCGGCAGCTCCGGTAATGGTATTGGACTTAAGAATGTACAGGATCGTATAAAAATCAGTTTTGGAGATGAGTATGGTATCAGCATTGCTTCCATGAAGGATTGTTATACCAAGGTATGTGTGAAGATTCCTCTGGTGTGATTTGCGCACGCAGGTGCTCACTGACTCGTTTAGAAAGAGGTGAGCTTTGAGGGAGATCACACAGGACGAAGAGAAACAATATCTGTGTCCTGATTTGTATGTGTGCCAAGACACACAGATGGGAGTTGTCATGCAAAAACTGTTAATTGTAGAAGATGAGAAAATGATACGGCAGGGAATAGCTGCCATAGCAGAACGTTCACCGGTACCAATCGATGAGATCATACAATGCAAAAATGGGGAAGAAGCATTAGAAATTATTAAAAATACAAAGATAGATGTAATGATTACGGATATCCGTATGCCAAAAAAAGATGGTATCACGTTGGTGAAGGAAATCAAGGATCTGCCCCACGTACCAAAGGTTGTGGTAATAAGCGGTTATGATGATTTTTCTTATGCAGTGGAGCTGCTGCGTTACGGTGCAAGGGAATACCTGTTAAAACCAATCGAGCGTGAGAAGATTACCTCTGTACTGGAAAAATTGGAGGAGGAGCTCCAAAGTGAATGCCATAAGAAAAAAGAAGTGGAGAAAATCAGCCTGTCGCAGCTGAAATACATGATCTTAAATGAAAATATCAGTCAAAGTGAGATTGATACTATTGTAAAGGAATACGCTGAATATTTCTTAAAGGAAGATTATGTGGTTATCTGTACCAACTATAAATCTGCAGACAATATCCAAAAGGAGGGGGTACTCCTTTTGAATGATATGTCCGGGCAGAGTATTTTTATTGTGCAGAAATCAGAAAAGGAACAGCTCCTTACCCAGGTGCTGAAGGATTATTATGTTGGTATCAGCAAGATCCATGCAAGTCTTTCAGAATTAAGAGTGGCTTATCTGGAGGCATTAAAGGCAAGAAAGAATGCTTTTGCAACAGGTAACTTTATAGCAGAATATGAAAAGAATGAAGAAGGTAAAGATATTGTTTCTGAGGAGATGATTGCACAGTTTGTACAGCTTGCCGGTACGGAGAAGCTGGAAGAGGCCAATAAATTTCTCTCAAAGATACTCTATAAAACGAAACAGGGAGGTATCGATCCTGACAGCTTTAAGCATATCATGAACCGTATTGTAGAGGGTATTTGCGATACCTATAAGAATCTTGTAGGCGATATGGCAGAAGAAATCGTTTTGCTCAGAAATGTCTATGATTATGATAATGCCTGCGTTTATTACGAGGCTTTAACCGCATGGGTTGAAAAAATCAATGAAAAAATATTAACAGAATTCGATAATTATAAAAATAAGCAGAAGATACAAAAGGCGCTGGTATTTATCCAGGAGAATTACAGCAAAGATCTTAACATGGCGGTAGTATCAAACTATATATCCATGAACTATTCTCTTTTTTCCTATTGCTTTAAGGAATATACAGGCATGAATTTCATTAACTATATTAAGAACATCAGGCTTAGTGAAGCCAAAAGGCTATTGGAAGAAACAGATGAGAAGATACTGGATATCAGCAGCCGGATCGGTTACGAAAATGAAAAGCATTTTACGAAACTATTTAAGGCAGTAACGGGAGTATCCCCATCCGAATACAGAAAGAATGCCCAGGTGGGTAAGAGAAAGACTCTCCCGTAAATGCAGTGTTTCCAACCATATAACTGATGTAATCCTCACAGCTATAAAGTGAACAATATACTAGGGTATATGGCAGAGAAGGGTGAGTATGATACGAAAAGATAAAATCTCAAGAAAGCTTAACGGAATAATTCTGATTCCTGTTATGTTCATTATCCTTTTAGGAGCAGTTTCCTACTTAAAATCCTCAGAGGAATTAAAGAAAAGCTGTGAACAATCCGGCAATGCTGCTTTGGCCATGTTGGAGAGCTACTTTAACATGGGGTTTGAATCTGTTAACAGTATGGCGAACCAGATTATCACCAATGATGTCATTCGAAAATACTACTCAGGTGCTTATAAGGAGGACCCTGTCAAAGAACTGGAGCAGTATAAGTCCATTCAGAATGTTGTGAGTTCCAATGTTGTTAACAGCTCTGTGGTAGCTGATATTTATTTGTTCGGTGATTATGGAAAAGGAACCTCTACCAAAGGTACACTTCCGGATAAGCTGTATAACGAATTTAAGGAATCTGAGGAAGGTAAGGCTTTCCTTGACAGCAAGGCACGATACAAGTGGAGCGGCTACCATGCCTTTTTTGACGATGTGGTCAAGACAGAGGCTGAGGGCTACGGGACTACTTTAAGCTACTATCTTTATAATACTTCAAATAAAAAGACAGGGCTTGTTATAATTGATCTAAAGAAAGAATTTTTTCTGAATGCCATAAGAAATACTGATTTTGGTGAAGGTGCTGTTATTGGATATATAACGAAAGACGGCAGAGAAATTCTGGAGGGGGATTATAAAGAGGATTTTAAGTTTCAGGAAACGGAATTTTATAAAGACAGTCTGGAGCCTTCGCAGAACAGTGCTGCAAAGACCGGAAAGAAGAGCAAGGCTATAGAAGGCGGAAGCAGGTATATCACTTATAAGGGAGAAAGCTACCTTTATCTTTATATGCCGGTACTAGAGGATGAGATGCAGGTATGCGCGCTCATACCGGAGAAGACCATTACCGGTGCCTCCAGAGAACAACTGGTGCTTACCGTTATTTTTGTAATAGCGGGAAGTTTCATTGCACTGCTGATTGGAAGCAGAACGGCAAAGGGAATCGCCGCTGCCATTAAAGGCACCAATGAAGTACTGTTAAAGACCGCAGAGGGGGATTTGTCTGTATCGGCCCGTGTCAGGAGGAGTGATGAGTTCAGTCAGTTGGCAGAGGGGATTAATACCATGATTCAAGGGATGAAGAACCTGATCCTTCGTATGATGGGGGTAAGTGAAGCCGTAACCCTCTCAGCAGGTGACATAGCAGAAAAATCTGAACTTCTTATAACAGCTGCCGGAGAAATAGAAAAGACAGTACTGGAACTGGAAGCAGGTGCGGAGAATCAGGCGGAAGATACGAGAATCTGCTCTGAGAGGATAGAAACCCTCTCGGAACAGATTGAAATGGTAGGAGAGAAGACGGACAAGATAAAAGCTTTGACCAAAGAGGCGAAAGAGATTGCAGAACAGGGAAGGTCAATTGTCGGACAGCTTTCAGAAAGAGCAGAGGATACCAGGGAAATTACCGGGAAAATCATCGATGATATAACGACCCTGGCAGTTAAATCCCAGGCAGTAGGTGAAATTATCCTGTCCATTAATGAGATTGCCGAACAGACCAATCTGCTGTCCTTAAATGCTTCCATAGAAGCAGCCAGAGCAGGCAGTGAAGGCAAAGGTTTTTTAGTTGTAGCCGATGAAATCCGGAAACTGGCAGCCAAATCCCATGAAGCGGCTGCGCAGATAGGCAATATCATAAACGAAATAGACCTGCGCACCAGGAAAACGGTAGCAACTGCACATACAGCGAAGGAAGCTGTAAATTCCCAAAAGTCTGCTCTTACCAATACCATTGAAGTCTTCTATGACATTAACCGGAAGGTGGAGTATTTAGACAGTAATCTCCTTGATATTCTTTCTGGTATAACAATCATTAAAGCCTCCAAGGAGGAAGCCTTAGAAGCTGTGGAGGGTATTGTGGCAGCAGCCAGGCAGAGTGCCGCAGCTACGGAAGAATTAGGTGCTACGGCAGTGAATCAGATGCTTTATGTAAAAGATTTAAGAGTCACAGCAGACAGACTAAGCGATATGGTAGCAGAATTAAAGCAATCCGTAGGTGCTTTTCAGGTCGAAGAGAAAAACGCAGAAGTAAGAACAGTTTAGAGGTTACTCTAAGACAGATTGGAGCAAAAATGAGTGGATATAAATATCTGGATAACCATGGGACCTTTCAGTTAAATAATCCTGAGCTGACAGGCTATCTTTATTTTCCTCTGGCCAATGAAAGCGGTGTAATGGCAAGTATCACCCCCACCCTTGGCGGAGACAATAAGCTGGGGCAGAATAGCTTTCTGCTGGCACCCGTAAGCAGCGAAGACCTTCATAATAACAGGAGTACCAGAAATTTCTGGGTGGATATTAAGGGGAAAGGCCTGTGGTCGGCTGCAGGTGTATCCGCCTGGCAGGAAGGAAAACTCTTTTCGGAGGGGAAAGAGAAAACCACTCTGACGGCAGGTATGATGTGGCAGAAGGTCACCAGAAGCTCTAAAGAGTATGGAATAGAAGCAGACATAACTTCTTTTGTACCTCTAAAGGATTCCGTAGAGATAATGCTGGTAACCTTAAGAGCACGGGAGGATATTACCCTGACACCTGTTGCAGCCATACCCTTATATGGACGTTCTGCGGATAATATCAGGGATCACAGGCATGTAACCTCGCTTTTACACAGAACAATAACCACACCTGAGGGAATCCTGTTAGATCCGACGCTGACTTTTGATGAGAGAGGTCATCGTAAAAACGAAGTGGTATATGGAGTATTAGGCAGCGCGGAAGAAGGAGAACTACCGGAAAGCTTCTATCCTGTGGCAGAAGAATTTATTGGGGAAGGCGGTTCCTTTACGAATCCCAGGGCATTACAGGAAGGTAAGAAAGGGGTAAGTGCCGGATTCACGAAAGACGGCTATGAAACCCTTGGAGGAATAGCCTTTAAGACCTGTTCCTTGAAAAAAGGAGAAGAAAAAACTTTTCTTCTGGTTATGGGATATGGCAAAGACAAAGAAGCTTTTCTTTCAAATGCCAGACCTTATTTGAAGAAAAACCGCTGCATAGAAGCTCTTGCAGAGACCAAAAAGAGCTGGCTTGATAAACTCAATATTAGTTACAGCACCGGTATGCCTGATTTTGATGCCTGGATGCAGTGGGTGAATTTTCAGCCGATGTTAAGAAGAATCTATGGCTGTTCTTTTCTGCCACACCATGATTATGGAAAAGGCGGCAGAGGCTGGCGGGATCTGTGGCAGGATTGTCTGGCACTGCTGATCATGAATCCGGAAGGTGTCAGAGATATGCTCCGGGCTAATTATGCAGGGGTGAGGATAGATGGAAGCAATGCCACTATCATTGGAACAAAACCCGGTGAATTTATCGCTGACAGAAATAATATAACCCGTGTATGGATGGATCATGGTGTATGGCCTTTCCTGACTACAAGGCTGTATCTGATGCAGACCGGTGATTTAGACCTTTTATTCCAGGAGAATTCCTATTTTAAGGATTCGCAGGCGGTCAGAGGGGAAGAAAAGGATACCGAGTGGAAAACAGAAGAGGGAAATATACTTAGAAATAAGGAGGGAGCAGAATACCGGGGAACGATCCTTGAGCATGTATTGGTGCAGCTCTTAACAGCCTTTTACGATGTAGGTGAGCATAATCATATGCGGCTCCGGGGAGCAGACTGGAATGATGCTCTGGATATGGCAAAAGAGCGGGGGGAAAGTGTGGCTTTTACCAGTCTCTATGGACAGAATCTGAATCAGCTGTCAGAACTGTTAAACTATCTTGCTGCCAATGGAAGGGATAAGATAACCCTTTTGAAAGAATTAATACCGCTGCTGACAGACAAAATAGCAATCTATGAGGATGTAACTGCCAAAAAGGAACTGTTATACCGGTATTGTGATTCCGTAAGACACAGCGTAAGCGGAGAAAAACAGGAAATCTCACTGACAGAACTGGCAGATTACCTGAAGGCAATGGGAAACTGGATTAAGGCGCATATCAGAAAGACAGAATGGATAACAGATCAGAAAGGTTATTCCTGGTATAACAGCTACTATGATAACAATGGAAGAAGAGTCGAAGGGGAGCATGACCTTGGAGTGCGAATGATGCTGACAGGTCAGGTATTTGCCATAATGTCAGGAACTGCAACAGAGGACCAGGTAAAAGAGATAACGGAAGCGGCAGATAGGTACCTGTACGCAGCAGAGATAGGCGGATACCGGTTAAATACAGATTTTCATGAGGTGAAGACAGATCTGGGACGAATGTTCGGTTTTGCTTATGGAAGCAAAGAAAATGGTGCGGTATTTGCCCACATGGCTGTAATGTATGCCAATGCCCTGTACGGAAGAGGTTTTGTAAAAGAAGGATATAAGGTAATCAACAGCCTCTACTGTCATTTAAGTGATTTTGAAAAAAGCAGAATATATCCAGGCATTCCGGAATACATAGGAGAAAACGGCAGAGGCCTTTATCATTATCTTACAGGTTCAGCCAGCTGGCTGCTTCTTACTGTTTTCAATGAGATGTTCGGGGTGAAAGGTTATTACGGTAATCTGGTATTGGAGCCAAAACTTCTAAAAGAGCAGTTTTCTGCTGAGAACAAAGCAGAAGTATCCTTTCAATTACACGGCAGGAAATTCACTGTGTGCTACTATAACAGGAATGCAAAGGAATACGGCGAATATGAAGCTGTAAAGGTTTCTTTCAACGGCTCAGAGCTTCCAAAGGTTCAGGATAAGATTATGCTGCTGAAAGAAGACATCATAAAACTAAAGGAAGATATAACCCATGTAATTGAAGTAGAGCTGATCTAAAAAGGGGAGAGGTAAATTGGAAAAGCAATATATAGATATAACGGCTTATGAGGGAGAAGGCTATAAGCCTATGATTGATTACATGAGCTGGCGGGTTGCAATACTCCGGTATTGTGAAGAACTCGAGGTACAGAACTTAAAGACCATGCAGCAGCATAACGAATCCGATGAAGTATTTATCCTGTTAAAAGGGAGCTGTACTCTGTTTACCGGCGGGCTTGGCCATGCCATAAACCGTATGGATGCAGTCAAAATGGAACCATTGAAGCTGTATAACGTAAAGCGGGGAGTATGGCATACCCATACCCTAGATAAAGAAGCAACTGTCTTAATCGTAGAAAACCAGGATACCTCCGACCTTAATTCACCTGTTGCAAAACTGACAGAGGAGCAAATCCGCAATCTGAAGGAACTATATCTGCAGTAATTGCTGTTGATTTTAATCATTAGAATTATCAGCGATAATTCTAGCTGTACAAATAAAATAATTAGCTTTAAACGAAACAAAAACAGGGCATCTATAAAAAAGAAAGGCACGGAGATGTGCCTTTCTAAAATCTATGCTACAATTATCTGCCAGACCAGTCTATATCATCTTATAATAATTGCTGTCATTCTTACAATTCAAGCACCAAAAACATATTCGTTATAAGATTTCAGGCAAATTGGGCAGACCAGAAAGAACGAATGCGCCTATGGAAAGGTATTAGAGGTCCTTTCTATGGAGATTTAATGCTATATTTTAAAACAGATTGTTTGAGCGAAGCGAGTTATCTGTTTTAAAATATGTCAAGCATAAAATCTCCATAGAATTAGGACCTCTTATACCTTGGAATTGAAGCATGAGTTCTTTCTGGTCTGCCCAATTTGCCGTCCCCTTGCAAAAAACATATTTTAACCCATCAATCACTATTCCTGCTAATTCTGAAGTTAACGACAAATACCCGTTTTTTTGCTGATATTCCGATATCCAATTGTCTCAATGCCTAAAATAGTATATGATTAGGGTATTAAGAAAGAAAAGCCCATATCCTATGGGTTGTTACATTACAGTTATTACAGGAGGAAGGAAATGGGACTGGATGAAGTAAAATACAGCGCATATTTAAAGATTCTGCAGGAGGAACTGGTGCCGGCTATGGGATGTACAGAGCCCATAGCCATTGCTTATGCGGCAGCAGTTGCGGGAAATACACTCTCCGGAGTACCGGAAAGGATAGAGGTAGAATTAAGCGGAAATATCATTAAAAATGCGAAAAGTGTTTATGTTCCCAATACCGGTGGTTTAAGAGGTATCAAAGGAGCAGTGGCTGCCGGAATAATAGCAGACTGCCCCCATAAGAAACTGGAAATACTGGAGGAAATTACAGAGAAGGAGCAGGAAAAGATTGCAAGATTTCTAGAAAGCTGCCCTATTGAGGTAAAAGAAGCAGACACCTCCCGGGTATTCGAGATCCTGGTCTCTGTATATAGAGGAAGTGACCGGGTTCGAGTACGTATTACAGATTATCATACAAATCTGGTACTCATAGAGAAGAACGGTGAGATATTATTAGAGCTATCCCGGGAAGCAGCAATCAATTCCGTTCCGTCGGCGGCAGGAGATGGGGATAAAAAGGAGCTGCTCACTGCGGAGGATATCCTTACTTTTGCTGATACTGTAAGAATTGAGGATGTAAAAGAGCTGATAGAAAGGCAGATTGCATATAATATGGCAATTGCCGAGGAAGGCTTGCGGGGAAATTACGGTGCAAATATTGGTTCCGTACTTATGCGGACCGGCAGAGAAGATATACGCAACAAAGCCAAGGCTATGGCGGCAGCCGGTTCCGATGCCAGAATGAGCGGCTGTGGAATGCCGGTGGTTATTCTTTCCGGCAGTGGCAATCAGGGGATTACAGCTTCGGTACCCGTGGTGGTATATGGCAGAGAAATAAAAGCATCAGAAGAGAAAATCCTCCGTGCAGTGGTATTGTCGGATTTAATGACAATGTATCAGAAGAGTAAGATCGGAAGACTGTCTGCCTATTGCGGCGTAATAAGCGCAGGCTGCGGAAGCGGTGCAGGAATAGCATATCTCCAGGGAGGCGGTTTTAAAGAGATAGCTCACGCGGTTGTTAACGGAGTTGCGATACTTTCCGGAACAATCTGTGATGGAGCCAAGTCCTCCTGTGCGGCAAAGATTGCGATGGCAGTGGAAGCCGGAATCCTGGGGTATGATATGTATGAAAACGGTCAGGAATTTTATGCCGGAGAAGGTATTGTTACAAAAGGAATAGAAAATACCCTCAATAATATCGGAATATTAGCTACAAAGGGAATGAAAGACACAGACAGTGAGATAATGAAGCTAATGCTAGCTTGTGATTAAAGCCTGAAGTAAGGCAGGCATGTTTCTATTTTTTCTTATGCGTTGGAATAAATAACAGGCAATAGCTGAATTAATGAACATTATCTAAGGTTATACCAGATGCAGTACTTAACTTTTTAGAGAGTAACGATAGAAATTATGAAAACGGAAGGTACAGGATGATACGTTTAATTGAAGAAGTTATGAGCAAGAAGATAATTGCAGAGGAAGTGCTTTATGATCTTCCGGAGTGGTTTGGCATACCTGATTCTACCAGACAATACATAGAGGATTCAGTACAGATGCCTTTTTTTGCTGCGTTTACAGAAACCGGAGTTGCCGGCTTTCTTACTGTGAAAGAAAATAACCGTTATACCGCAGAAATACATGTAATGGGCATAAAAAAAGAATATCACAGGAAAGGTATCGGCAAGGAATTATATCGTGCCTGCTATGCCTGGTGTAAAAACAAAGGCTATGAATATCTTCAGGTAAAAACACTGGATGAATCCCATCCGGATGTTAATTATGCTATAACCAGGAAATACTATTTTGCAATGGGATTTCGTCCTATGGAATGTTTACCGGATTTATGGGGAAAAGAAAATCCATGTCTTATTATGGTGCAAGGTATTCAATAGTTTCGTGTATTATTATCTGTTGTTCAGGTGGTATGAAGTGAACCAGTACCAGGCACAATAAGCAAGGCGTGTGTTCCGGGTCGTGTTTGAAGGCTCATTGCACTGTATCTGACCGTAAAGTGGGACACAGCCCTGTTGCTGCAGGGATTCAACCCTTGTACAGGAACAAAAATCCGACATATACAAAATGAAAATCTGAAGGAAAAGGTTTGTGGTATTATGGGAGCGAAGATACGTGATTTAAGTTTATATGAAAAGAAAATCATTAAAGACGAAGAATTCCCGGTGCAGATGTTTAAGAACCAGATACGCAGTCCGGGTGTATATTTTCAAACTCACTGGCATGAGCATCTTGAGCTGCATTATGTATTAAAAGGTACCGGGTACTTTGTTTATGACAGAAAAAACATAATGGTAAAGGAAGGCAGCCTTGTAATCTTCAACAGCAATGTGCTGCATCAGGGAATCAGTGAAGACAAAGAATTTGATGCATTGGTAATAATTTTTGAAATGAGTGCTTTTTCAAAAGAGATAGCAGATTATAACGTTATCTTTCAGAGCCTGATCGAAGAGGATGATAGAGTTCAGGAACTTCTGACCTCGATCTGCAAAGAAGACATGGAGCGTAACCATGGCTATAAACTGGCAATTAAGGGTAAGCTTTATGAGCTGATAACTTACCTGTTTCGTAATTATGTTACAGAAAGCCTTTCACCCAGGGAGAATACCCTGAGGTTATATAATCTTGGCAGGATAAATACGGTAGTGCAGTATATACAGGAGAACTACAGTGAGCCTGTTACCAACAGGGAATTAGCTGATTTGATACATTTGAGCGAATACCGTTTCTGCCACCTCTTTAAAGAGAGTATGGGGAAAAGCCCTATCAATTATATAAACGAGGTTCGTCTAAAGAAAGCATATGAACTGATTAAAGAAAAAGAAAATTCTATTTCAGAAGTTGCAGTAAAGGTAGGTTTTTCTGACTACAATAATTTTGGAAGACTGTTTCGTAAGTATTATGGATTTCCACCGTCAAAAGTATGATATAGCAAAATAATATGACTATTCAGCAATACATCTATAGAAATTTACGTTGGGAAATAATATGATTGTAGTATCAATATATAAGTCGAAGGAAAGCTTTTATACATGATGTTATAAAGTGTACATTTGCTTAGAAGGTAAAGGAGGTAACTTATGAAATTAGGAACATTTTCAGTAGTACTTGGAGATCTGACACTGGATAAGGCTTGTGAATTCCTGCATGGTAAAGGAGTTCAGATGATTGAAATCGGATGCGGCGGACATCCCGGTAAAGCTCATTGTGATGCAGAACTGTTACTGAAGAATGAGGAAAAATACGAAGAATTCAAAGCAACAATAGCAAAATATGAGTTACAGATCAGTGCATTAAGCGCCCATGGCAATATGGTTCATCCTGTTAAGGAGATTGCAGATAAATTTGATGAGGATCTGACCAACGCGATTCTTCTGGCTGAGAAATTGGGAGTTCCTGTAGTAAATACTTTTTCCGGCTGCCCTGGCGGAAGTCCTGAGGATAAGACACCTAACTGGGTGACCTGCTCCTGGCCGGAGGACTATATGCATGCCCTGGAATATCAGTGGAATGAGGTACTTATACCATATTGGAAGAAAAAAGCCGCTTTTGCAAAAGAACACGGCATAAAGATAGCCTTGGAACTTCATCCGGGCTTCTGCGTATATAACACGAAGACACTACTTCGTTTGAGAGAAGCAGCAGGACCTGAAATCGGTGCCAACTTCGATCCCAGTCACTTAATCTGGCAGGGGATGGATCCTTGTGCTGCAATCAGAGAGCTTGGCAAACAGGGAGCTATTTTCCATTTCCATGCCAAAGATACCAAGATTGACCCCATTAACTGCAAGGTAAACGGTGTTCTTGATACCACTCATTACGGTGATGAAATCAATCGTTCCTGGATTTTCCGTTCCGTTGGATATGGTCATGGAGAGGATTATTGGAAAGCAATGATTTCCGAGCTAAGACTGGCAGGTTATGATTATGCGATCAGCATTGAGCACGAAGACAGCCTGATGACAGGAAAAGAAGGTCTCTCCAAAGCAATCAGCTTTCTTCAGAATGTACTGATATTTGAAGAACGCGGGCAGATGTTCTGGGCATAACAGGAAGGGTAGTGCTAGTAAAGGATAGGATATACCAGTTTTATCAGAGACAAGATGAAGGAGACTTGGATAGGAGTTGGATATAGGCTGTAGCTACAGTACTATAACCGTTCCAAAATCCAGAAAGAGGAATTGTATGTTACAGGATATGAAGATTGCTATTGTAGGCCTTGGCGGAATGGGAGACTGGCACAGA
This sequence comes from Anaerocolumna sp. AGMB13020, assembly GCF_033100115.1. Lineage (NCBI taxonomy): Bacteria > Bacillati > Bacillota > Clostridia > Lachnospirales > Lachnospiraceae > Anaerocolumna > Anaerocolumna sp. AGMB13020. Next base: position 4,170,732 of record NZ_CP136910.1, read on the forward strand.
GAGCTGATAGAATCCATTGATGGTCTTACATTAGCTGGAATATATGATATCAAAGAAGAAAGACAGGAATACGCAAAAGAGAAAAATATCAGGGTATATGGAAGCTTTGATGAACTTTTGGCTGATGAAGAAGTTGAATTATGTCTGATTGCAACACCCAATGACCTTCATAAACCACTTGCCATAGCTGCAATGAAAGCCGGTAAGCATGTGGTAAGTGAAAAACCCGTAACTCTTAGCTCAGAAGATCTCAAGGAGATGATAGCAGCATCGGAGGAGACCGGCAAATTATTCACAGTACATCAGAACAGGCGATGGGATGAAGATTTCCTTACCATGAAGAAGATATATGATGACAATCTTTTGGGAGAAGTATTCCGCATAGAGTCCCGTGTTCATGGTTCCAGAGGAATTCCGGGAGACTGGAGGCAGCTTAAGGAACAGGGTGGCGGAATGGTTCTGGACTGGGGCGTACATTTACTGGACCAGATCCTTCTTATGCTGAAAGGGGTTAAGCTTAACAAGGTATATGCAACCATTACCCATGTCACCAATCAACTGGTGGATGATGGCTTTACCACCAGTCTGCTGTTTGAAAACGGAGTGGAGGTTATTATTGAAGTAGGGACCAGTAATTTCGTTAACCTGCCCAGATGGTATATGCTTGGTGCCAATGGTACAGCAATTATTGAAGACTGGAGCTTAAAAGGTGAGATTGTAAGTGCAAAAGGCCAGAATGAAAAGGACGTAGTTCCCGTTAAGACAGCAGCAGGACTTACAAAGACCATGGCTCCCAGAAGAGATGACACCATCGCTAAGACAGAACTTCCTGTTGTAAAGAGTGATATCAGAGACTTCTACCGAAATGTAATCAAGACTATTCGCGGGGAAGAAGAAATAAATGTTAAGCTGCCGGAAGTTGCAAGAGTTATGAGGCTGATGGAAGCAATCTTTGAAGCTGCAGAGAAACAGCAGGTAGTGGATTTTGAATAAAACTAGAGATTGAAAGCGGGGAAAACAATGGATAAAGTAAAGATAGGTATTATTGGTTGTGGCGGAATTGCCAACGGTAAACATCTGCCGGCTATTAAAAGAAATGGAAACTTTGAGATCATAGCTTTTTGTGACCTGCAGAAAGAAAGAGCTGAAAAGGCTAAGACCGAATATGGTACAGCTGCTTCCAAAGTTTATACAGATTATCGGGAATTATTAAAGGAAAAGGAAATACAGGCAGTATATGTCCTGACACCAAATAAATCCCACGCATCCATATCAATTGATGCCATGGAAGCAGAGAAGCATGTAATGTGTGAGAAGCCTATGGCAAAGACTTATGAGGATGCAAAGAAGATGGTAGAAACTGCAAGGAATACAGGAAAGATTCTTACTATCGGCTATCAGAACAGATACCGTGCAGATTCCACTTATCTTAAGAGAGCCTGCAGCAATGATGATCTGGGTGAAATCTATTATGCAAGAGCTCACGCTGTCAGAAGAAGAGCAGTACCTACCTGGGGAGTATTCTTAAATGAGGAAGAGCAGGGGGGAGGACCTTTAATCGATATCGGAACCCATGCGCTTGATTTAACTCTCTGGATGATGAATAACTATGAAGTGGAATCCGTAACAGGTTCTGTGTACCGTAAGCTGGCAGAACAGAAGGAACAGGGAAACGCTTTTGGGGAATGGGATCCGGAAATCTTTACAGTGGAAGATTCTGCTTTCGGTTTTATCAAAATGAAGAATGGTGCTACAATTCATTTGGAAGCCTCCTGGGCGCTTAATACACTGGAAGTGGATGAAGCAAAAGTAAGTTTATGTGGAACCAGAGCCGGAGCGGATATGAAGGAAGGCCTTAGAATCAACAGGGTTCAATATAACAAACAATGCGTCGAGAAACCGGATCTTGGTTCTGGCGGTGTGGCATTCTTTGACGGCAAAACAGAGAATGATTCTGATGTAGAACAGAGAATCTTTTATAATGCCATTACAAAAGGGGAAGAACTGGTGGTAAAACCGGAACAGGCACTTGTTGTAACCCAGGTATTGGAAGCTATCTATGAAGCAGGCAGAACGGGTAAAACGGTATATTTCAATTAACATAGAAATCAAAGGGAGGCTGCGGCAGACACCTGCTGTATTCTCCCGGATGGTTCTGCTGGATGGTCAAATGTATGAAAAATTCACATTTGGGCCATCCTTTTTCTGTTATATTCACTTGACAAATCAGGGTACATTTTAGATAATTCTAAAGAGGCGAGAGAACTGACAGGGGGCATTCCCCTGAATTCGTATGCGTTGACACGCAGATGGGAGGAAAGATGAAATATAATAAGGGAATACAAAGGGCAGGACTGCCTTTTCATATATCTGGAAAGTTACTGGCTATCATAATGATCATACCGGTATTTTTGTTAACCGGCTGCGGCGGCAAATCACCGGGAGATTATTATAAAGAAGGACAGGCGTATTTTGGCAGCGGCAATTATGAAAAAGCGGACGAAAGTTTCTCCAAAGCCATAGAAGGCAACAAAGAGAGAGCAGATTATTACATCAGTTATGCTATGAACTTAATACAGCTTAAGAGATATGAGGATGCCATTATTAATTTTGAGCGAAGTATTCTGGATAAAGACAACGGAGTAGTAAGAAAAAATAATAAAAGAGCCTACAGAGGAGAAGGGATAGCATACTATAGAGCCTATGATTATGCCTCCGCCATAGAAAATTTTAATAAAGCTCTTAAAATCAATGAATTAGAGGATATGAATCAGGACATTTTATCTTATAAGGGGAAAGCACAAGAGAAATCAGGCTTGTATAAAGAAGCGGCAAAAACCTTTACAGAAATCATAGAAAATAACAAGAGCAACGCCCAGGCTTATATCAACAGAGGTGATATTTACCGTAAGATGGGTGAGTATGAGAAGAGCCTGACTGATTATGATAAAGCAATCAAGCTGAAAACTTCGAATTATGATTACTACCTCGCGAAATATTTTCTGCTCCTTGATATGGAGGACAAGGAAGGGGCAGGGGAAGTATTGAACCAGGCAGCAGCCATAAACGGTACCACCGAGGAAGATAAGTTTAATATGGCTAAGATAACATATTATAAGGGAGATTTTGAAACTGCCATACAGATGTTTGGAGAAGCTTTTGGCAATGGATTTACGGAGAGTTACTATTATCTGGGAAGTATCTATGAGCAGCAGAAGGATTATGAAAATGCTGTAACGAACTATGGCAAATATCTTGAAACTGATTCGGGCTCCGACAATGGCAGGGCTTATAATCAGACAGCAGAATGTCTCATAAAACTTAAGAATTATGAAGAAGCACTGGTTTATATTGAAGATGGTATTAAGGTAAATGATATATCCGTAAATCAGGAGCTTAAAAGAAACCAGATTATTGTATACGAGCATCTGGATCGCTTCGAGGAGGCTTATAAGCTTGTGGAAGCTTATTTAAAAGTCTATCCGGAGGATGAAGCTGCTAAGAAAGAAGCGGTATTCTTAAAGAGCCGGCTTCCAGACACTGTTCTTATCAAAAAAGAAACAGAATAATCTATACACGGAAATCAATCAAAATATTCAGTCAGAATGGGAGACGACCATGAGCGATTTGTATGATGTAAAAGAGCAGGAAGAACGCCTGATCTTAGTGGGTGTGGAAACAGGTCCGGGAGATGATACGAGAGATTGTCTGGAAGAACTGAAAGAGCTGGCAAAGACTGCCGGAGCAGAGACCCTTGAGATTGTAATCCAGAACCGGGAAAGCGTACACCCTGGAACCTATATTGGTAAGGGAAAGATAGAAGAGGTAAGGCTGTTGGCGGAAGAACTGGGAGCTACCGGCGTAGTTTGTGATGACGAGTTGTCACCTGCCCAGTTAAAGAATCTTGAAGATGCTCTGCAGATGAAAGTAATGGATCGTACCATGCTGATTCTGGATATCTTTGCACAGCATGCAGTCACCAAGGAAGGAAAGATTCAGGTAGAGTTAGCGCAATTAAAATACCGGGCAACCCGCCTTGTCGGTATGAGAAATTCCTTATCCCGTTTAGGAGGCGGTATTGGTACCAGAGGACCCGGTGAGAAGAAATTAGAGGTGGACAGAAGATTAATAAGAGACAGGATATCTCAGTTAAACAAAGAACTTACGGATGTCAAACAAGCCAGAGAAACAACAAGGGAATTAAGAAGTAAAAATCCCATTCCGGTTATCGCAATCGTTGGCTACACCAATGCAGGCAAATCAACTCTTTTGAACCACCTGACCGGAGCAGGTGTACTGGAGGAAGATATGCTGTTTGCTACGTTGGATCCCACTACCAGAAACATTGTACTTCCAAGCGGAGAACAGGTGCTCTTGACAGATACCGTAGGTTTTATCAGAAAACTTCCACATCATCTGATAGAAGCATTTCGAAGCACCCTGGAAGAGGCGAAATATGCCGATATGATTCTCCATGTGGTTGACAGCTCCAATCCATCGGCCTACAAGCATATGCACGTAGTTTATGAAACCTTACGGAATCTGGGCATCAAAGATAAGACAGTTGTAACCTTGTTTAATAAACAGGATCTGCTGGAGACCGATATTATCATCAAGGACTTTAAAGCCGACAGAACCTTAAAGATATCTGCCAGAGAAGAAAAAGGCCTTGACCAGCTGCTGAATGTAATAGAGGAACTCTTAAGGGAGAGCAAGGTCTTAATTGAGAGGGTATTTTCCTATCAGGAGGCAGGACGGATTCAGATAATCCGCAAGTACGGCCAGCTGCTGTTAGAGGATTACAGAGAAGAAGGTATCTATATCAAAGCTTATGTACCCAGAGACGTGATTGGGATGATTTAAGGATATATTGGAATATCCAGATCGATACGGGCAGTTTTAAGACACACTGCAGTTTTTGGATTTCCGTTATTTAATTGTTTGAATAACTAAAATATTATAAGAAATTAGAGTAACAGAAGCAATTTACTAAAATAATATATAACTAAAATTTAATTATAAAAGTGTCTGATATCATGAAAATAAATAGGCAAATGGCACTATATAAAAATACTATATATAGTTTGGTTGTTATATCAAAATAATATATATAGTATTTTTTTATTGACTGGCGAGGAGAAGTTTGCTATTATTTTACCAAGCGGTTTAACGCTTTGATTACCATAATATGGTCCAACAAAATACATATTTACAAATCAATAATCCTAAATTGACTGATACGGAACCAACTACGTGATACTATGTGGCAGCTGTGGCAAAAAGGCCAAAGACTGTTATTATAGTATCACATTGTATTATAGGGGAAGCGCGAATGCGAAATAAGTAATTCACAAATTTTGTAATCCACAAACAGATTCGTTTAAGTATATCAGCTGCAAGCAGATAAGTATGTAACAGGAATATTCTTTTTGATGTAGTATTTTGCAGACTTGCTATTTAGACGAAGTATCAGCAGATAGTTAGGGATTGGAATGATAATAAAAGGGGGAAAATTATGATTCAGGTTGTAAAACGAGATGGAGAAATAGCTGATTTTGATCTGGCTAAAATATCCGGAGCAATCGAAAAGGCCTTTACGGCAACGGAAAAATTCTATACGGGTGATATCATAAATTTGCTGACGCTAAGAGTAACAGCAGATTTCCAGCAGAAGATAAAGGAAGATAAGATTACAGTGGAAGATGTACAAGACAGTGTGGAACATGTCCTTGAACAGACAGGTTATACCGATGTGGCCAAAGCCTATATCCTTTATCGTAAGAACAGGGAAAAAATCCGTAATATGAAATCCACCATCCTGGATTATAAAGAAATTGTTAACAGCTATGTAAAAGAAGAGGACTGGCGTGTAAAAGAGAACTCTACCGTTACCTATTCCGTAGGTGGACTTATTTTACATAATTCCGGTTCGGTTACAGCAAATTACTGGCTGTCTGAGATTTATGATGAAGAAGTTGCTGCAGCTCACAGAAATGCAGATATTCATTTACATGACCTGTCCATGCTCACCGGCTACTGTGCCGGCTGGTCTTTAAAACAGTTAATTAAGGAAGGTCTTGGAGGAATACCCGGAAAGATTACCTCCTCCCCTGCAAGCCATCTGTCCACTCTCTGTAACCAGATGGTTAATTTCCTTGGTATCATGCAGAATGAATGGGCCGGAGCACAGGCTTTCTCCTCCTTTGATACCTATCTGGCTCCTTTTGTTAAAATAGATGACCTGTCCTATAAGGAAGTAAAGCAATGTATACAATCCTTTATTTACGGAGTAAATACCCCCAGCCGCTGGGGAACCCAGGCACCCTTTTCCAATATTACGCTGGACTGGACAGTGCCGGCAGATCTTGCAGAGCTGCCCTGTATCGTAGGCGGTAAGGAAACAGACTTCTGCTATAAAGACTGCAAGAAAGAAATGGATATGGTGAATAAGGCTTTCATTGAAATAATGATTGAAGGTGATGCAAACGGCAGAGGCTTCCAGTATCCTATTCCCACCTATTCCATAACAAGAGATTTTGATTGGTCTGATTCAGAGAACAATCGCCTTCTCTTTGAAATGACAGCAAAATACGGAACACCTTATTTCTCAAATTATATCAACAGTGATATGGAACCCAGTGATGTTCGCTCCATGTGCTGCAGGCTTCGCCTGGATTTAAGAGAACTTAGAAAGAAAACCGGAGGTTTCTTCGGTTCCGGTGAAAGTACCGGTTCCATTGGAGTAGTAACCATTAATATGCCCCGTATAGCATACCTGGCTGATTCTGAGAAGGATTTCTTCCTGCGGCTGGACAGAATGATGGATATCTCCGCTCGTTCTCTCCATGTAAAACGTGGCGTTATTACCAAACTTTTAAATGAAGGACTTTACCCTTATACCAAACGCTATCTTGGTACCTTTGACAACCATTTCTCAACCATCGGTCTGCTTGGAATGAACGAAGTCGGACTCAATGCAACCTGGCTGGGTAGCGATATGACGAATGAAGAGACACAAGCCTTCAGTGTTAAGGTATTAAATCATATGAGAGAGCGTTTATCCGATTACCAGGAGAAGTACGGCAGCCTCTTTAATTTGGAGGCAACACCGGCGGAATCCACCAGCTACCGTCTTGCAAAACACGATAAGAAACATTATCCGGAGATTAAAACGGCGGGAAATGAAGGAGACACACCTTATTACACCAACAGCTCTCATTTACCGGTAGGATTTTCAGAAGATGTTTTTGAGGCACTGGATATACAGGATGAGCTTCAGACACTTTATACCTCAGGGACTGTATTCCATGCCTTTTTAGGGGAGAAGCTTCCCGACTGGCAGGCTGCTGCCAAGCTGGTTAAAACCATTGCGGAGAATTACAAACTGCCTTATTATACTCTTTCACCTACCTATTCCATCTGCCGTGACCACGGTTACTTAAGCGGCGAACAGTTTACCTGTCCTCATTGCGGACAGTCAGCAGAAGTATATTCCCGTATCACCGGATATTACAGACCTGTGCAGAACTGGAATGAAGGAAAATCACAGGAATATAAGAACCGAAAGGTATATGAAGTAAATAAATCCAGAAAAATGACAGGCTTTCGAACTGTAATAAGCAGCAGTGAGGTATTAAAAGAAGAAGTTGCTGTATCAAATGAGAAGAAAGCAATGCTATTTACTACAAAGACCTGTCCTAATTGTAAGATAGCAAAGGAATATTTAAAGGATATCTCCTATATGACAGTAGATGCGGAAGAGAATACAGAGCTTGCCAGAAAATACGGAATTATGCAGGCCCCCACGCTTGTTGTATTGGAAGAGGACAAAGTAAATAAATACGTTAATGCTTCTAATATCAAACGATACACAGAAGAAGTATTCATTAAGTAAGAAATGCAAGAAGCCCGGTATTGATAAGAAAGCAAGGGTCAATAATTATCAATACTGGGTTTTTAGGTTATTACAGAGTACAAAGTTAAAAATAGAGAAGGAGGGAAACCAATGAGTTTAGCAGATAAATATTTTATAGCGACCTGTAAGGATATTTTAGAAAATGGTGTATGGGATAAAGGGATGAATGTTCGTCCCCGTTGGGAAGATGGTACACCTGCGTATACGATCAAAAAGTTCGGTGTCGTTCATAGATATAATCTACAGGAAGAATTCCCTTTGACAACTATACGGAAAACAGCCTGGAAGTCTGCAATCGATGAGATTTTATGGATGTGGCAGAAAAAATCGAATAATGTCAATGAGTTAAGCAGCCATATTTGGGACGCGTGGGCCAATGAAGAAGGAAGCATAGGAAAAGCCTATGGTTATCAGTTAGGTGTAAAACATAAATATAAAGAGGGTTTGTTTGATCAGGTAGATAGAGTGCTATTTGATCTAAAGCACAACCCATCCTCCAGAAGAATCATTACCAATTTATACAATCACAGTGATTTGAATGAAATGGCTTTGGCACCCTGTGCTTATTCAATGACATTTAATGTTACAGGAAATAAATTAAATGGAATGTTGAATCAAAGGAGTCAGGATATGCTTACAGCTGGATGTGGCTTTAATGAGTTTCAATATTCGGCTTTACTTGCAATGATGGCTCAGGTAAGTGGTTTTGAAGTTGGGGAATTCATCCATGTTATTGCAGATGCACATATCTATGACAGGCATATGCCGATAGTAGAGGAACTGATAAAAAGGGAACCAAAAACTGCACCTACTGTAGAAATTGACGGTGATATTAAGGATTTCTATAAATTTACTGTTGACAGCTTTCAGGTAAAAGAGTATCAGACACATGAATTTAAAGAAAAAATTGAAGTGGCGGTTTAGCCGCTTCTTTTTTTTGTCCAAAATTATTCCAAAGTTAAGTAAATGGATAAATAAGTTATGCAAAAAAAGTATAAAGGTTATCAAAAAAATAAACGAATTGATAAAATAAAATCGTACTGAATAAAATTGAATATCAAAAATATGGAAGAATTTTGACAGAAATATCCTGATACGTTATAATTATGTCATATTAGTATTAGAGAAGTAGCAGATAAAAGGTTTGTTTTAATTTGTTTGCTTTAAATATTTTTATAGTAAATATAATTTGCGATTTTATTTAATAATCATGCAGTAAAACAAATAAGGGAGGAATAATATGGCAGGTATATATTGGTATGAATGCAGAATCGAAGAGGCACAACGTAAGATAGCTTCTTTAAAAGCTGAATTGGATAATTTAAAATCAATGAAAAGAGAAGTATCAGATGGTGCGGATATAACACAGGGTCAAATTGAGAAGAAACGCAAGACGGCACAGGATTTATTGATGATGGAATCAAGATTGCCACTTGTTCGTAGCTTAAATGATAAAGTTCAAAAAAATGTTGATGATACTTTTCGGTATAATATGATGTCTAAATTTGATGATGCAGATGCAGAGGTTAACTCTGCGATACATAAGGTACAAGAAGAGATAGAGGAACAAAATGAGATTATCAGGCAATGCAGAATAGAAATAATTCGTATCCAGGAAGAAGAAAGAAGAGAGGCTGAAAGAAGAGAGGCAGCAAGAAGAGAATCAGAAAGAAGAGAATCAGAAAAAAACAAAATATAACAGGTTTTGTGTTTTATTTCTAAGTGGAATTATGAAACTTTCAGAAATAGGTAAAAAATAAACTAAGTACATAAAAGAGGTGTATACATCAATAAGAAAAATAATTGTAATTTAAAGGAGAGAATCTGTGACGAAATATATGAAAGTGGGGATTTTAATTATGGCGATTTCAATGTCAATGGCAGGATTAACAGGATGTAAAATGGCAAAAGATAAAATTGAAAACAAAATCGAGGATAATCTAAAGGCTGAAATAGGGGAAGAGTTTAATGTTTTTAGATTACAAGGTTCGAATTTTGATACGGAATATGAAGCAGAGGTATCTTTAGTTAGTAATCCTGATATTAGTTTTACGGTGTATACAGATAAATATGGCAAACCAGATGGTTCTTATAAAAGCAGTTATTATACAGCAAAGGTTTGGAATGACTTTGCGCAGGAGATAATAAAGGCGTTTGATGAAAATGAGATAGAGGTATCCTGCAAAGTAGAAGCTGGGCCGCCTGTTTCAGAAGAAAAGCCGATTATACCAGAAATCACGTCTCTTAATACAACAGTAAAAGAATATATGGAAATGATTCCAGATTGTACGTTTGGTATATATGTAATATTAAATGAAAGTGATGCAATGAATAAAGAGATTTTAAATAAGATTGTAAAGGTGCTAGAAAAAGAAAATGAAATATACCCGGGAATTCGCATAAATGGTATGTTCTATTTTTATGACGAAGAGTGGTATATAAAAACGAAAGATCTTTTTAAAAATACTGTACATCCTTCCAGTACAATATTAGAACAAAATAATTTGAAATATTCTTTAAGAAATGGAATTAAGGATAATAAGATAATCTTTTCTGTAGAAGAGATGTTGAAAACATTAGCAGAAAGTAATGTAGCTCAATAGTGATTAGGAGGTACTTATGGGGTATACAGATAAAGAACTAAGGGATGCAACACAGATCGCATATATGGACTTGAGTGCTGGGTATGATAATCTAATAATTAACGGGATAAAACCACCCTATACTATCAGGCAAATCATAAATAACACAGTGAATTTAAAGAAACGTACGGAACTAGAGAATAAAGTTATAGAAGGAAATATAACAATCGATTTGGATTCGTGGAAAATAAGGCAGATTCATGATACGAATACGAAAAATGGTTTTTACGGATGTATTATTGAAACTTCAGAGAAAGAAGCTATCGTAGCTTTTCGCGGAAGTGAATCAACAACCGAAGCTCAGTTCGAATATGATTGGATAAATGCCGATATCGGATTACTAAATAATAACCAGACTCCACAGCAGGCAGAGGTTGATGTGTTCCTATCAGCGATGAAAGACAACGGATATCTGGATAAGTATACATATGTGGCCTCCACAGGGCATTCTTTGGGAGGAAATCTCTCTGACTACTTTACGATTAAAGCCGCTAATGATTTTAGTGATAAAATGAAGCAAAGTGTTAATTTTGACGGACCTGGTTTTTCAAAAGAATTCCTGGAAGATAATAATAAAGAAATTAGCGTTATGTCAGAAATAATGAAGCATTATCAATGGAGTGCTGTAGGGAATCTGCTGTTTCCTGTTCCGGGTGTGGAATTTGTTACAACCGATATAAAAGATTATAGTGATACCTCAACTTATTTACAGAATGACTTTGATAAGGAATATTTGTATAACTTAATTTGCAGACATGATACACGAAGCTTAGAATATGACGAGCATGGAAATCTTGTAAATGGTAAAATGGATAACTTAGCCTGGTTTATGGGGAAGATCTCTAAGTTAATTGACAGAATGCCCTCTGCCATAGGGAACTCGATGAAAGATTCCCTTACCTATTTCCTGCTTCATGGAGAAGAAATCAAGAGTCTGTTCGTTGATGAGAAAGGTCTTACAACCTTAGGGAAAAGTCTGGTGGTTGCCGCTGCTGTTGCTGTGTTATCAAATCCCATTGGTACCATTGCAATTGCAGCTAAAGTGATCGTCACTGCAGCGACTGTCGTATTAGCAGCTGTTGGTTTGGAGTGCTTAATCGAATTCATTGAAAGTACTGTGGAGAAGATAGGCGAATGGGTAGCAAATGAAGTAAAAATGGCTGCAAAAAAGTTTGAAGAATTTAAGGACTTTTTAAAAAAAGAAGTTTCCAAAATCAAAGACCTTGCCAAATATGCCATAACATTACTGACAAATAAGGTGGCTAGAGATAAATTGGTAAATGAGGTTGCAGGTAAGATTAGAGATTATAGTGCCGGAATATTAGAGGAGTTAAAGAAAGCCTATTCCCTCATCATATCGGAAGAATTTTTCGATATGAGGATATGGGATAAGAAATATTTACAGGAAAAGTGGTATGGCAGATTGCTTCTTTCACCCATTCAGGCTGTTGCTTTTCGTTTAGCCGGTTCTGTCCTGGAAGCTGGAATTGGCTTTATCAATAAAGTGACGGGAGTATTTGAAGAGGTGCAGGAATTGGATGACAGCTTTGCTAAATTTCTGAATACAAAAGCAGATGAATTGAACGCTGTCGCGGAGTTATTGGAGTAGCTGATTGGAGGGAGAAAAAAATAGAGGAATTAAGGATACTGTTAGTGATATGATTTGACGGAGTTGAAAAATAGAATCCCCAAACATCAAATAAATCATTCGCAATCTGCTGTTTCCGGTTCCGATGGATATACATGAATAAAACTGTAATTCGAAAGGAGAGAATTGTGATAATTATAAAAAAATATAAGAAAGTGGGAATTTTAATTATGGCAATTACAATATCAATGGCGGGATTAACAGGTTGTAAAATGGCAAAAGATAAAATTGAAAATAAAATAGAGGATAATCTCAAAGCTGAAATAGGAGAAGAGTTTAAAGTTTTTTGGCTGCAAGGCTCGAACTTTGATACGGAATATGAAGCCGAGGTATCCTTGGCTAGTAATCCTGATATTAGTTTTACTGTTTATACTGATAAGTATGGCAATCCAGATGGTTCTTATAAAAGTAGTTATTATACAGCAAAGCTTTGGAATGACTTTGCGCAAGAGATAATTAAGGCATTTGATGCTAATGGAATAGAGGCAATTTGTAAAGCAGCAGGGAATACTACAACTGAAGTTACTTCTCTGGATATGACAGTAAAAGAGTACATAGAGACGAATCCAAACTTCCATTTTAGCATAGATGTAATTTTGAATGAAAGTGATGCCATGAAGAAGGAAACGTTAAATAAGATAGTAAAAGTATTAGAACATGAGAATGAAGTATATCCAGGCATAAATATTTATGGTATTTTTTACTTTTTTGATGAAGAGGGATATTCCAAGAGTAAAGCTTATTATGAAAAGACAGTTGTGCTTTCCGATACGATATTAAAAGATTATGGTTTAAAGTATTCATGCCTGAATGGAATAAAAGATAATAAGGTAAATGAAACCGTAGATGAGATGTTGCAATCTTTAGAAGATAATAACGTAGTTCAATAGTGAATAAGGTGATACTAGGAAAAGTGTATGGCAGATTCTTCTTTCACCTATTCAGGCTGTTGCTTTTCGTTTAGCCGGTTCTGTCCTGGAAGCTGGTATTGGCTTTATCAATAAAGTGACGGGAGTATTTGAAAAGGTGCAGGAATTGGATGACAGTTTTGCTAAATTTCTGAATACAAAAGCAGATGAATTGAACGCTATGGCGGAGTTATTGGACTAGCTGAGTGTATGGAGAAACGATGGATTTACACAATAAATTCTGCAATTCGGAAGGAGAAAAATTGTGATAAATGTAAAAAAATATATGAAAGTGGGAATTTTAATTATGGCGATTTCAATGTCAATGGTGGGATTAACAGGTTGTAAAATGGCAAAAGATAATATTAGTAATAAAATAGATGATAATTTAAAAACTGAATTAGGTTAAGAGTTTAATGTCTTTAGTCTGCAGGGCTCAAACTTTGATACGGAATATCAAGCATATGTGTCGCCAGTGAGTAATCCGGAAATTCGTTTTTCAGTGAATGAGGATAAAAATGGAAAACTAAAAGATTTTCAAAAGAGTAGTTATTATTCTGCAAAGGTTTGGAATGACTTGGCACAGGAAATAATAAAGGGATTTGAAGAATATGAGATTGAAGCGTTCTGTAAAGCATCAGCAGGGAAAGTTACAACAAAAGCTGCCTCGCTAGATACGACAGTAAATGATTATATAGAGATGAATCCAGACTGCCAATTTGGCTTAGATGTTATTCTGAATGAAAATGATGCAAAAAATAAAGAGATATTGAGTAAGATTGTAAGTGTATTGGAAAAACAAAATGAAATATATCCTGGAATCTGTATTTACGGTAAATTTTATTTTTATGAGGAAGAGTGGTATTTAAAAACCAAAGAATTTATGAAAAGTACAGTACACCCTTCCAGTACAGTCTTGGAACAGAATAACCTAAAATATTCGTTACTGAATGGAATAAAGGATAATAAAGTAAATGAATCGGTAGAAGATATGATGAAAAATTTAGAAGAAAATAACGCATGAATAAAACTGTAGTACAAAAGGTTTGGATTGGACAATCAAAAAAATATATATCTATAAAAACTAATTCGAAAGGAGAGAATTGTGATAAATGTAAAAAAATATATGAAAGTGGGGATTTTAATTATGGCAATATCAATGTCAATGGCTGGATTAACAGGATGTAAAATGGCAAAAGATAAAATTGAAAATAAAATAGAGGATAATCTACAAGCTGAAATAGGAGAAGAGTTTAAAGTTTTTTGGCTACAAGGCTCGAACTTTGATACGGAATATAAAGCATATGTATCACCAGTGATTAATCAGGAAATCCGTTTTACAGTATTTGCAGATAAAGATGGAAAATTAGATGGTTCTTATAAAAATAGTTATTATACAGCAAAAGTCTGGAATGACTTTGCACAAGAGATAATTGAAGAGTTTGACGTAAATGGGCTGGAGGCATTCTGTAAAGCAGAAGCAGGGCCGGCTACAGAAGAAGAAATGTCGATTGTGCCAGAAGTAACTTCACTTGATACAACAGTAAAAGAGTATTTAGAGTTGATTCCAAACTGCGAGTTTGGCTTATATGTGATTTTGAATGAAAGTGATGCAATGAATAAAGAAACATTAAATAAGATTGTAAAGGTATTAGCAAAGATGGATGAAATATATCCTGGAATTAGTATTTATGCTAAGTTTTATTTTTATGATGAAGAAGGGTATAAAAAAACCAAAGATTATTTTAAAAGTACAGTATATCCTTCCAGTACGATATTGAAAGAGAATAATTTGAAATATTCATTAAATAATGGAATAAAGGATGGTGTGGTAAATTATTCAGTCCAAGAGATGTTGGAAACATTGGGAGAAAGTAATGTAACTCAATAGCGTATAGGAGGTACAGATGGGATATACGGACAAAGAACTAAGAGATGCAACACAGATAGCATATATGGATTTGAGTCATGGATATAATTATCTGGTAGAAATAAAAAATGAAAAACCGCCATTTTCCATTAGGCAGATAATAAATAGTACAAAAGAAGAAATGATACAAAAAAATCTGGAAGATAAAATAAAAAAAGGCGATATATCAATTGATTTGGATTCCTGGAAAATTACTGAGATTCATGATAAGAATGATGAGAATGGATTTTATGGATGTATTATCGAAACCTCTAATAATGAAGCAATCGTAGCTTTTCGTGGAAGTGAAGAACCAAGTATAAATAATCAGTTGCAGTTTGATTGGATTGATGCTGATATCGGATTGCTGAACAGTACAGAGACTTTGCAGCAGACAGAAGTCAATCTATTCCTATCAGACATTAAAAACAAAGGATTATTGGATAAGTATACGTATGTGGCCTCCACAGGACATTCTTTGGGAGGAAATCTCTCTGATTACTTTACTATTCAAGCTGCTAATGAACTTAGTGATAAAATGAAGCAAAGTGTTAATTTTGATGGACCTGGTTTTTCAAAAGAATTCTTGGAAAGTAACAAAATAAACATTGAATCTGTATCTGGAATTATGAAGCATTATCAATGGAGTGCTGTAGGGAATCTGCTGTTTCCGGTTCCGGGTGTGGAATTTGTTACATCCGATATAAAAAATTATAGTGAAACCTCAAAATATCTTCAAGATGAACGTAAGGAATATTCATACTATTTAATCGCCAGACATGATACACGAAGCCTGAAATATGACGAGCATGGAAATCTTGTAAATGGTAAAATGGATAACTTAGCTTGGTTTATGGGAAAAATCTCTAAGTTAATTGACAGAATGCCCTCTGCCATAGGTAACTCGATGAAAAAAGACCTTAAATATTTCTTACTACTTGGAGAAGAGATCAAGAGCTTGCTCGTTGTTGATAAAAAGCTTACAACATTAGGTAAAGAAATGGTAGCAGCCGCTGCTATAGCTGTGCTGTCAAATCCAATCGGTACCCTAAAAATTGCGGCTAAAGTGATTGTTACTGCAGTAGCTGTTGTATTAGCGTCTGTTGGATTAGAGTGTTTAATCGAATATATTGAAAGTATTGCCGAAAAGGTAGGTGAATTAGTAGCAGAAGCAAAAAAAATGGTTGCAAAAAAGTTTGAAGAATTTAAGGAAGCATTAAAAAAAGAAGTTTCCAAAGTCAAAGATTTGGCCAAATATGCAATAACATTAATAACAAACAAGGCTGCTAGAGATAAATTGGTAGACGAGGCTGCAGGTAAGATTAGAGATTATAGTGCCGGAATATTAGAGGAGTTAAAGAAAGCCTATTCCCTCATCATATCGGAAGAATTTTTCGATATGAGGATATGGAATAAGAAATACTTACAGGAAAAGTGGTATGGCAGATTACTTCTTTCACCCATTCAGGCTGTTGCTTTTCGTTTAGCTGGTTCTGTCCTGGATGCTGGAATTGGCTTTATCAATAAAGTGATGAGAATATTTGAAGAGGTGCAGGAATTGGATGACAATTTTGCTAAATTTCTGAATACAAAAGCAGATGAATTGAACGCTGTGGCGGAGTTATTGGACTAACTGATTGGAGGGAGAGAAACAATGGAAGAATTAATAGTAAATTATTCGAATATAAAGGATGCTGTTAGTGATCTGACGGAGCTGAAAAATAGAATCCAAAAATATTCCAATAAATCATATGCAATGCATCAGAGTTCGGGTTCGGCAGCAGAGGCTATGCTGACCACCGGCAAGTCTTTTACGAAGGTAGCAAAAAAACTGGAAGAATACATAGAGGACCTGATCAAGGATTTAAATTATGCCTCAAGTACCTTTGAAACGGCAGATAATAAGCTGGCAAATGAAATGTAATAGAAGGAGATAATTTATGGCAAGTAATGTTGTAATTGTTGACAGTGAGTTTATAACAATGGCGCGTGAGCTTTCAGAAGGTACAGATGAAATAGAGGAAATTATAAAAAAATATAAAGCGATCATAGAGAATCTAACCCAGAAGGGTATTGTTGATATTGCGATCAATAATGTAATGGCTGAAAAGGTTGAGAAGGCAAATGATGTAATAAAACAACTTACGCCGATTATCAATGAAATCTACACAAAGACCATAAATTTTATTGATGACGTTGCAGAGAAAGATGATTTATAATAAAAGTGAATTGCACGGGATTAAACGCTGCGACCCAGTATTCAGGGTGGTGGCGTTTTTTAAGATGATTAATGATTAGGACTCTTTAATACTTTAATAAGGAAATGGACTGTTATCTGGTTTATTTCATAGGTTTATTCTGATTTATCTGTAGGTTTATTCTCTCTTGAAAAAGAATATAAGAAGTAACATACGCCCCCTTATAGGATAATGTATTATATATTTTGTTTCTTTTCAGATGTTCTGTTATAATTAATATAAAGCTATCCCTGTAGCTTTTGGCCAGATGGGCCAGAGCCGCCAGTGCACCAGTGCCACCAGCGCCATCAGCGGAGGGAATTTAGATGGGTTTGAGTAATTGAAATACATAATTCACACCCGATTTATGGCAGTGCCGTATCTGCTGGCAGATGTGGTATACAAGGAGAGCTTGTGTGAAATAAAGAGTTTAGAAAGGTAGATTATTATATGAATTTAATCGTTGCAGTAGACAAAAACTGGGCTATTGGTTACCAGAATCAGCTTTTGATCAGTATCCCCGAAGATATGAGATTTTTCAGGGATGAGACTTCCGGAAAGGCTGTTATCATGGGCAGAAATACCATGGAGACTTTTCCCGCAGGTAAGCCTTTAAAGAACAGGCTTAACGTTGTCATCACTTCGAAGGATATAGAAATCAAAGACGCAGTTGTTGTACACAGTATTGAAGAAGCCCTTGAAGCAGTAAAAGATTATAAATCAGAAGATGTATATGTTATTGGGGGAGGAACTATTTACAAACAGATGCTTCATCTGTGTGATGTCGCCCATGTAACAAAGATAGATTACGCTTATCATGCCGATACTTATTTTCCGAATTTGGATGAAATGCCGGAATGGCAAGTGGAAGCAGAGTCAGAGGAACGAACGTATTATGATATTGAATATGCTTTTTATAAATATGTGAAGAAACAGTAATATTGTAATCGCTTATTTCCTCATGATATCCTGTGAAAGCAGTCGTCATAGCCATTGCAAAGCCATATAGCCATGTTGCAGCCATAAGCTATGTTGCAGCCATAAGCTATGTTGCAAAGCCATATAGCCATGTTGCAAAGCCGTAATAGTATGCTATAATTATATATAGTGTTATTAAAGACCACATATAATATCCAGAAAGAAGTATGATAGTCATGATTAAATTAATTATTGACAGTACCTGTGATCTGCCTGAGACATATATTGAAGAGAATGATATTAAAGTTTTGCCCCTTAAAATACTGCTGGAAGACAGAGAGTATCTGGATGGTGAAACGATTGATGTTGACGGAGTATATGCAGCAATGAAGAACGGGACAGTCCCTGTGACTTCACAGCCTGCACCAGACACCATATACAATACCTTCAGCCAGTACGCGAAAAAGGGTTTTGATTTTATTTATCTTGCATTTTCTGCTGCTATGTCCGGAACCTGTCAACTGGCAGCGTCCATACTTTCAGAAATGAAAGAGAAACATCCACAGACACATATGGAGGTTGTGGATTCCAAAGGCGGTTCCTTAGCCACAGGGTTAATCCTGATGGAAACCTGTGAGTATATTAAAACCAATCATTGTAAATTTGAAGAAGCACTGGCTTATATGAAAGAACTGATAAAATCTGTGGAGCATATCTTTACCATAGCAGATTTAAACTGGCTTATAAAAGGCGGACGGATAAGCAAAGCGCAGGGAATATTAGGGAATATTCTGGACCTTCATCCCATACTTGATGTAGAGGACGGCCGGATGGAGGTCGTGGAAAAAATAAGAGGTAGAAAGAAAACCTATACAGAAGTTGTAAATCTGGTTGCGGAACGAGCAGGAGAGCTTAAGGATAAGGTTATTGGAATCAGCCATGCAGATGACGAAGAAGCAGCGCTGGAACTTAAGAAGATGATACAGGAAAGACTCGGGGGTACTCATTTCATTATCCAGAAAATTGGCGGAGTACTGGGCAGTCATTTAGGGCTTGGAGGCGTAGGGATATTCTTTTTTAACAAAAATGTAGCAGAAATCAGCAAAATGGCACTATACAACTGCAATGACCGATAAGAATAGTATGTTGCTCCATACAGCCGGGGTTGTTTTCCTTTGCATGGGATAAAATAGAAAGAATTATGAAAAAAGACTTGAAAAACCTAAGCTGAAAGGCTAATATAAAACCTATACAAAAAATGAGAAGGAAAGAGGAACGTATCATGTTAAATATCAGAATAGAAAAAACCACAACTCCCAAAGAACTGCCAGGTAATGATAATCCGCTAAAATTTGGTACTATATTTACGGATCATATGTTTGTGATGGATTACGAAACCGGCAAAGGCTGGCATGATGCGAGAATTGAACCTTATCAACCAATTAGTCTTGAACCTTCAGCCATGGTATTTCATTATGGGCAGGAGATGTTTGAAGGGTTAAAGGCATATAAAACGGAGGATGGAAGAATCCTTTTGTTCCGTCCGGAGAAGAACATCGAAAGAGCAAATAACACAAACGTAAGAATCTGTATACCGGAGATACCAGAGGAAGACTTTTTGCAGGCAATCAAAGAAGTAGTTAAGCTTGATGAGAGCTGGATTCCTACAAAACCTGGAACTTCCCTGTATATCAGACCATTTATAATAGCTACCGATCCATTTTTAGGAGTAAGACCATCTGATACTTACAAATTCCTTATAATACTGTCACCGGTAGGAGCATATTATCCGGAAGGTTTAAATCCGGTAAAGATATGGATCGAAGATGAATATGTAAGGGCAGTAAAGGGTGGAATCGGAGAAGCCAAAACCGGAGCCAATTATGTTGCTTCCTTAAGATCACAGGTAAAGGCCCATGAAGAAGGTTATTCACAGGTACTCTGGCTGGATGGTGTAGAGAGAAAATACATTGAAGAAGTAGGAGCTATGAATATCTTCTTTAAAATAGGCGGAAAGATTGTTACCCCTGCGTTAAACGGCAGCATACTTCCCGGTGTTACCAGGGCATCCGTAATTCAACTTTGCAAAGAGTGGGGACTTACCGTAGAAGAAAGAAAAATTGATATTAATGAGATTAAAGAGGCGTATGATAACGGAACACTGGAGGAAGTATTTGGCAGTGGTACCGCAGCAGTAATCTCACCTGTAGGACAGTTAAGATGGGAAGATAAGATCATGCAGGTAAAAGATGGCGGTATTGGTGAGTACAGCCAGAAAATCTATGATACGATTACCGGAATACAGCTTGGAAAATTAGAAGATACCTTTAACTGGACAGTCCAGGTTAAATAATATACGAGAACAGCTGCAAACGGCTGCCCAGAAAGCTATTGCTACACCGGCTTCCTTTGGGCAGCTATTTCATATAATACCGCAGCAAAATTTAATTTTGATGTCAGAAAAGCGGAATACTGTCAGAAAATAGGTAATGTCAGGAAAGCGGTAATGTCAGAAAAGCGGTATACTGTCAGGAATGGCCAAAACACGATGCACTATGGATGATTACACCATATTGCAGTATTCTGTATTGGAAATTCCGGTAGGTAGTACTGTTATACATCCCAAGTATTTGCTGATAAAGCGGCGGTTTCGTTTGGTGCAAACAATGTAAAACAAATCCAGGGAAGAGTGACAGAAAATTTATTATGAAAGGTTGCCACATTATGGATCTTTCACTCTTATTAAATTGTGGCGGTATCACTGGTATGCCAGAGATATACAAGAGGTGTAAATATGAAAGAAATTCTTGCTTCATTACAGGAAATAAATACACTTTCCATTATAGCCAGGCTGACGCTGGCAATTCTCTTTGGCGGTTTAATCGGATATGAGAGAGGCAGAAAGCGAAGACCTGCCGGGCTTAGAACACATATCTTGGTCTGCATCGGTGCAGCCCTTGTAATGATTACAAGTCAGTATATGATGGAAATACGGAACTACACAACGGATCCCACCAGGCTTGGTGCACAGGTAATCAGCGGTATCGGTTTTTTAGGTGCGGGAACTATATTAATAACGGGAAAACAGCAGGTCAAAGGACTGACCACAGCCGCAGGGCTTTGGGCATCTGCCTGTATGGGGCTGGCAATCGGTATCGGTTTCTATGAAGGTGCGATTATTGCATGTGCGTTTATCTATATATGCAACACTGTTTTACATCGTTTTGACGTTTATACCATGTCCAGGACCAAGCTGGTTGAGGTCTATGTGCAGGTTACCACTGTAAATGCCATAAGCCGTGTATTTGAAGTAATTCGAACCAACAATATGACAATCTCTGATGTAGAAATCAGTAAAACAAGAAATTCAGAAGATACCGTAGGTTTGTTTATCACAATCAAGCAGCAGGAAAAGCATGACCATGAAAAAATTCTGTTGTTACTCAGCGGACTGGAAGATGTTTTAACAGTAGATGAGATATAATATATTATCATACATTTGTGTTTGGGATTTACTGAATCAGGTTTATCAATACCAGAGGCGACGGAACAGGAGAAACGGTTATAAAGCAAAAGACTGTTTACCAAACTACAAAAATTTAATAACATCAGGAACATCCGATACACAGGAAAGGAGTAAGATGGACAAATTCTATCGACTTTTTGCAGCAATAGATTTTTCAGAGGATCAAAAAGAAAGACTGTACGAGTATGGCAGATTGATAAAGAAGAATTCAGAAAAAGGGAGTTTTACCCGCAAAGAAAATTTCCATTTGACCTTAGCCTTTATCGGTGAAACAAGGAAACTTGAACTGGTGGAGGAGGCTGTAGAGGAGGGCGTGAAATTAAGCAGAGTGGGACCTTTTGTGGTGGAGACGGAAGGGCTTGGAAGGTTTAAGACAGGAACAGGGGACACCTTATGGGTTGGTATTCAGGAGTCCCAGGAATTGATAAGCCTCTATGAGAAAATTACCTGGTGTCTTAAGAAACGGGAATTTCCTGTGGAAGAACAGAGATTTAAGGCTCATTTAACACTTGGGAGAGGAATTCGCCTGAACAAAGATATAAACTTCGCAGAGCTGGCTCAAAAAGCGCCGAAGCAGATTGTTCCGGTAGATACCATCCATCTCATGAACTCCCATAGAGTAGAGGGTAAACTTACCTATACCAGCCTCTTTGAATCCAGCCTCAATAAGTTCTAGTACTACCTTGCGCAGCGTAAGCTTCCTACCCTAGTCAAACAGTTTCCGGTAGCTGAATTCCAGCAAACGGTGATAATGGCTGTGTCCCTGCCCGATATGAAAACAATAGAAAAACGGATCAAAGTTCTGATCGGAGAAAGAAAAAACGTATTCAAATTCAGGGTTATCTACTTCTTTGCAGGAATAAGGCTGACCGGAAGCTTTAAAAACCTCCTGAACCTGTTCCAAATCGAATTTATGGGTGTTCACCAGAGCAATCAGACTCCTTAAGAAATCCGTGGAGGAAGTATCTTTGCTTATTTGTTCTACGCCCTCACCGGAAGCGATAAAGCGAAAGCGGGAGCCTTCCTTTCGAATTGTTATGGGAATTAATCTGGCGCTGGAAAAATCGTTAAAATCCTTTATGTTCTCTAACATGCTTTCTGCATTGGTACAGTCTGTACCTAACAGATAATTTAACAGGTCAAGTTCATAATAGATACCAAAACTTTCCCCTTTTACAATACCAAGTTTTAAGATTCCTTCATATATGGTTGATTTAATATTTCTTAGTAGATTCTCAAATCCGTTAATATTAGCTGTCATAAGCACCTCTTATTTATAAAATCCAGAATTCTTAGGTTATTCTATAATATTACCCGGTATATGTCAAATTTAATACAACGGACAGAAACCTCAAGCTATCAAGCTGGATAAAAGTTAACGAAGATAGATAAAAATTCTCTATATCAATCATTATCGTGCTGATGACAGCATATATTGAAGTAATCCTATAGAAAAATAAGTGTGGACAATGAGTTATTATGATTATAAACAGCAAAGGATATATCCCGCACAAATGGGAACGGAGAGCTTTGGAAAGTTTCAGGTAAATGTAACGACAGAGCAGGGATTCCGGCCGGTACCCAATGCAAAGGTCAGAATTAGTTATACCGGAGAACCGGATTCTACTGTTGAGGAACTGACAACGGATGATTTGGGAAGAACACCTCTGATAGATCTTCAGGCGCCGCCCATAGACTATAGCCTGGACCCTGCACAAGAAGCCCAGCCTTACTCTTTATATAATGTGAATGTAACGGCGGAAGGTTTTGACAGCATTGATGTAAATGGAGCAGAGATATTGCCGGATGTTACGGCAATCCAGCCTATTACCGTAAGACCGCTGCAGGGAACACAACGTTATGTTATACCACCTCATACCCTGTTTGGCGATTATCCGCCTAAAATTGCGGAAGCAGAGATAAAGCCAACCAGTGAAAGCGGAGAAATCGTACTTCCAGGGGTAGTAGTACCTGAATTTGTCATTGTTCATGATGGTCCACCCTCAGATAGCAGTGCCTCCAATTATTATGAGCGATACAGTGATTATATTAAAAATGTCGCCTCCAGTGAAATATATGCAACCTGGCCGGCTTCTACTATTACCGCAAATATTCTCGCAATTATGTCCTTTACTCTTAACAGAGTGTATACAGAATGGTATCGAAACAGAGGTTATACCTTTACCATAACTTCCTCCACAGCCTTTGATCATAAATGGATGAGAGGCAGAAATATATATGATACCATATCACAGGCAGTGGATCAGGTATTTAATAATTATCTGTCTCGCCCTAATGTAAAGCAGCCTATTCTAACCCAATACTGCGATGGCAGAAACGTGACTTGCCCAGGATGGATGACACAGTGGGGATCTAAAGCCTTAGGTGATCAGGGAATGACAGCCATACAGATACTGCGTAATTTCTATGGTTCCAGCATCTATATAAATTCTGCCAACCAGGTATCCGGTGTACCTTCCTCCTGGCCGGGAGCCAATCTTACAGTCGGCTCAAGAGGAGACAGCGTTCGCCAGATGCAGGAGCAGTTAAATGCCATATCACAGGTCTATACGGCAGTACCCACAGTAGCTGTAGACGGAGTATTTGGGGCCCAGACAGAAGAAGCAGTAAAAGCTTTTCAACAGACCTTTGGCCTTCCTGCAAACGGAATTGTAGATTTGCCAACCTGGTACAGAATATCGGGTATTTATGTGGCAGTAACAAGAATAGCAGAATTAAATTAGTTTCGAAAAAGCCTGACACTACCTGTCTGGAAAGAGTGGAAAGGATAACAGCAAGTCGTTATCCAATACTTTCCCGCAGATATTGTCCGGCTTATTTAAATTCAATTCATAGAGTTACTCAATTCAAGTATTTCGTTAAATAGAATTATAAAGTAACTAAAATTAATATGATTTGTACAAACAATATTTGAAAAGTTGAGAAATATGATATTTTTAATAACGCGCTTATTTTGAGAGACTGGAATTCATATGAGATTGAATAATAATTTGTAATAAAAAAATTCCGTAATAAAAAAATTCGTAATAAAAATATCAACGCGTAATAAAATTAACAATTCGTAATGAAAGTAGCAATTCCCAATTCCTACCTTTAGATTCAGAAGAAATAACTCCAGAATAAAATTTTTATCCTGAATTAAGAAATAGCACACCTTTCCATGAGGTGTTTAATGTGTTAAACTTTTAATGTCTGATGTTATTTGCTAACACAAGCTAATACGGATATAGGAAAGGGACTATATCGTATTTTTATACAAAGGAGACAAGCCTATATGATAGAAATAAGCAACATAAGCAAGACATACCGTACAAATGTGAAAGACCCCGGGCTAAAAGGAGCTTTCAAGAATCTGTTTCACTCAGAATGGGTTGAAAAAGCAGCAGTTGATAGCGTTTCCTTTCATGTTGCAGAAGGACAGGCCCTGGCTTGCATCGGAGAAAATGGTGCTGGAAAGTCTACACTTATTAAGATGATGATTGGCATACTTACGCCTACAGCCGGTGAGATCAAAGTGTATGGGAAGGACCCAAGACGCAGCGGCCAGGAGTACCTTAGAAACATAGGAGTCGTATTTGGACAGAAGTCAAATCTATGGATAGATATACCTGTAATTGAGAGCTATAATGCCATACAGACATTATACAAACTGGATAAAAAGGAGTTCCGAAAGAACTTTGAGATGGTAGTGGAGCTGCTGGATTTAGCGCCTATACTGTCATCACCGGCAAGGAAGCTGTCTCTTGGTCAGCGAATGAAATCAGATATTGGTATGGTATTTTTACATAATCCAAAGATACTGTATCTGGATGAGCCAACCATAGGCTTGGATATTAATGTGAAGCATACAATACGTACCTTCCTGCGGCAGATGAATAAAGAAAAAGGAATCAGTATCTTTCTCACAAGCCATGATTTGGATGATATTGATGAAATCTGTGAGGATGCAATTGTACTTTCAAAAGGGAAAATATTCTACGACGGCACACTAGACAATCTAAAGCACAGCTATGTAAAAGAAAAGGTGGTAAAGGTAGCCGGCAATCAAAAAAATGAAATAAAGCTGCTATTACCGGAAGCCAGATTCGAAGCAGAAGGCAGAACAATGAAAATCATGTATCACACGGAACAATATACTTCAGAACAGGTGCTAAGTGCAATATCCAAAGCCTTTGAGATCGAAGATATTACCATACAGGAACCGGATATAGACGAAGTGGTTTCCCGGATCTTTTCGAAGGAGGCCAATGTAGGGTGAAAGCATTTCTAAAACTGACAGGAATATCAATGCAGAGTCATTTATATTATAAAACCAGCTTTATTATGAATCTATTTACACCGATAGTTCTGCTGGCCGGTCAATATCTGCTGTGGCAGGCCTTATATAGCCAGCAAACAGGTACGGTGATAGGTGGAATAAAAAAAGAAGAGATGTTTGCTTATATCTTAATCGCATTTGCTCTGAATAACCTCCTTAGCTGGTCATCAGAGAATACCCTGGCAAGGGAAATCAGGAGTGGAACCATAGTTGCACGTTGTATCCGTCCGGTATCCTTTTTGTCTCAATATGTATCTGAAATGACAGGAGTACTTTTACTGCAAAGTGCCGTAAACCTGATAATTGTTGTTTCAGGTTTCTTTATCTTTGGAAAATATATGATAATACCAACACAAAATACAGTATTGCTATTTATACCATGCTTTCTATTATCCATACTGCTTCGTATACTGCTGGTGGATGTGTTCAGCCTTTTGTGCTTTTTCAGTACAGGCTATTTAGGGATTACCTGGACAAGGATCGCACTCTTTGAGTTCTTCTCAGGAGCCGTACTGCCCCTTGCCATGTTCCCGGAATGGCTTAGAAATATCAGTTATATGACGCCGTTTCCGTATATGGTGCAGATGCCGATAGCGTTATTGCTGGGGCAGGAACTGCCGGTAAGCCTATCAATCATGTTCCTGATTCAAATTGTATGGATAATGTTCTTTGTTCTTCTGCACAATATGATATATGGACTTGTACGAAAGAACTTAAATGTAGCAGGAGGTTGAGAAGATGCTGAGAATATTTTTAAAACTCAAAGAGCAGTATATCAAAACGGAAATGGAATATACCTTTAATTTCTGGATGATGCTGCTTTCAGGAATACTGACACGTATATTAATTATGGCAATCCCCTTTGTAATCTATAAAAATATCCCAAGTATCGCAGGCTGGCAGGAACATGAAATCTATCTGATCATGTCCTTTCTATTTATAGCAGAAGGGCTTAACAGCATACTATTTGAAGGAATCTGGCAAATGCCGGGAATGGTATTCAACGGACAATTCGATTCAATCTTAACCCGCCCTGTATCACCACTCTATCAAGTACTGTCCTATGGAATGGGCTTACAGGGAATAGGCGTGTTCCTATTTGGCATTGTCAGCCTGAATATCTCCCTTCATGCACTGGGAAAATACGACCTCGTCTCAATACTGTTATGCTTCTTTCTCATAGTCTGCGGTACGGTCATCCTGATGTCAGTTTACCTCCTTAGTAATAGTCTAATATTCTGGTATGACTCAGGCGGAAGAACCAGCATACCTTTTACCATAAACAGCATAGGGCAATACGCAAGATACCCCATAAATATATACCCTAAAGGAGTGCAGCTTATCCTGTTATTCATTATCCCTTACGGCTTTATCGGGCTGATACCGGCATACATAGTGCGAGGAGAACATGTCATAAGTTATACGTTGCTACTGATTGGTATGTGTATAGTTTTCTTCCTGGCTGCTCGGTTTGTATTCTATCGGGGAATTAGAAAATACGAAAGTATGGGGATGTAAGGGGGAATACAGCAAAAAATTTAAAAAGGATGGTTTTCACAAGGGGACGGCGATTTGCACAAAGGAGTAAGCTCCAGGCTTCGACTCCAATGTATAAGAAGTCCTAATTCTCTGAGGCTTCTGTGCTTGACATATCCGCAAACAGATAACTCGCTACGCTCAAACAATCTGTTTGTGGATATAGCACAGAAGCTTCAGAGAAAAGGACTTCTAATACATTTCCGTAGGCGCCTGGAGCTTTCTCCTTTGTACAAATCGCCTGCTCGTTGAAGGAGACTATGGATTTAAGAGAATGAATCAAATTGAATAATTGACAGTACCCTTTCGCTTATAACCTGAGGGAGGATTTTATGCTGAAGTGGTCGGACAGTATTTATATCTTAACGTAACATCAACTAACATAAATAACTAGTATAAATGCAAGTACTAATTTCTCAGTTATGCTGAGGAGAATAGAATAGTCGGAGCTGCCAATACCATAAGGTATTTATTCCGAAATATAGAAAGTGTTGTCTGGGAAAGTCAGGGATAATGTAAGAATTATAAGTGTAGTAAATTATGCAAGTACAAAATGTGTATATTATAGCAGGAGTAGTATGCATAGACCATGTGAATATTAGTGTAGCATAGCGGACCAGTAAAAGTGCTTGCGATACCGCCCTTTTGGGCGAGCAGTAATATAGCCCTTATGAGAGCTGATTTCTAAGTCACCAAGCACCAGTTTAACTAAGTTGAACTGGTGCTTGGTGACTTAGAAATCAGCTTCACCTGTATCATAAATTTAACATCTGCGTTCTTTCATGTCATAACCTGGCTGGTTCTTTACAGATGGTTTTCATATCCAATAAATTAAATGGTCTTCTCAGTTCTTTATAATCGATAGCTTTAAAAAATATCTTAATTTCAGATTTGTAAAATCTCGTTCCTCCTTCCTCAAAATAACGGCCGTTATTTAACCTGTGCAAAAAATAGTAAATCTGCTCTGTGAAAAAAAACAGATGATTGGCGGGACTGTTTACGAGTTTTGCATTGAGAGGTTCCTTATGACACTTAAGTTCCGGTAACTGTGAATAGGTCAGATAGTGCCACTGTCTGAGCTCAACAAAGTAGTAATGCCACAGCCTGTCAGCGAGTTTGGCACTATTTGACCTGCCATGAACAGTTACCGGAGCTTTAGGGGAATAAGGGTTCTCGAACAGCAAGACGAATAAACAGTCCCTCCAATCATCGTCCGCCCCCACAACCCAAATTCTCACTCTAAAATCTTTACAAATCTTAAAAACTATCCTCTTGATTATTTTCAATTCCTCATGTATAATTATATAAAATAATGAATAAAAATAAATAACATCTCCTTATAAATCTTTCTTAAAAAACTAATAAAAAAAATTCTTGTTTTTCTAAAAGGGATGTGATAGAATACTAACAATTTGGGTATCAGTGAGCTTAATGGGGAGAGTAGTAGGTAAAAATAATGTATTCTACTCTTTTTTTTCGGGCAAAATCAGGTATAAAGGCAACAATGGCAGCCCAAGGGAACTGTTAAGTGTACGACATTGAAAGGAACAGGTGGAAGTTATGAAAGCTTTCTTAATACTGGAGGACGGCAATATATTTGCAGGAACAAGTATTGGCTCGACAAGGGATGTAATCAGTGAAATTGTATTTAATACATCTATGACTGGTTATTTGGAAATTCTCACAGATCCCTCCTATGCAGGACAGGCAGTCGTTATGACATACCCGCTGATAGGAAATTACGGAATCTGTTATGAGGATATGGAATCGAAAAAGCCCTGGGTAGATGGCTACATTGTAAGGGAAATCGCCAGGACACCCAGTAACTTCCGCAGTGAGGATACAATCGAATATTTCTTAAAGAAGAATGATATACCGGGAATAGCAGGAATAGATACCAGAGCCCTGACAAAGATCCTAAGGGAAAAGGGAACGATGAACGGTATGATTACTTGCAGAGAAGATGTGAAGGTAGAAGAAGTAATCAAGGAATTAAAAGCCCATAAAGTAACAGGTGTCGTAAATAAAGTAACCTGTGCCGAAAAAACCAGCTATAAGGCAGAAGAGTTCAAGCCCACGAAAGCTGATCTGGCAAGAAGCGGATTAAAGGTTAATCCATACAAGACAGGACATTTTAAAGTGGCTTTACTGGATTACGGTTCAAAGGATAATATAAAGGATTGCCTCTTAAAAAGAGGATGCGACGTAACCATCTATCCTGCGCTGACAACAGCAGAGGAAATCTTAGCAGATAAGCCTGATGGCATCATGCTCTCAAACGGACCGGGAGACCCCAAAGAATGTGTGGAAATAATTGAAGAAATCAAAAAGATGTATAACAGTGAGGTTCCCATCTTTGCAATCTGTCTTGGACATCAGCTGATGGCTCTGGCCTGCGGCGGGGATACCAAGAAAATGAAATACGGACACAGAGGTGCCAATCACCCTGTGAAGGATCTTAAGACTGGAAGAGTGTATATATCTTCCCAGAATCACGGATATGTGGTAGAAGACGGTACCTTAAAAACAGAGGTAGCCGAGAAGTATTTTGTAAATGCCAACGACGGAACCATTGAAGGTTATCATTATCTTGGCAAGAACATATTTACCGTACAGTTTCATCCCGAGGCCTGTGCAGGTCCTCAGGATTCCGAGTTCCTTTTTGACGAGTTTATTAACATGATGGAGGTGCAGGTATGCCAAAAATAATGGATATAAAGAAAGTTCTGGTTATCGGTTCCGGACCTATTGTCATCGGTCAGGCAGCTGAGTTTGACTATGCCGGCACACAGGCCTGCCGTTCCTTAAAAGAAGAAGGCATTGAAGTAGTACTGGTAAATTCCAATCCTGCGACCATTATGACAGATAAGGATATTGCAGATAAAGTATATATTGAACCTCTGACACCGGATATGGTTAAGAAGATTCTCTTGTTAGAGCAGCCAGACAGTGTGCTTCCCACTTTAGGCGGGCAGGCAGCATTAAATATTGCAATGGAATTAGAGGAGTCCGGCTTCTTAAAAGACAATGGGATCCGTCTTATCGGAACCACTTCTGAGACCATCAAGAAAGCAGAAGATCGTCTGGAATTTAAAACTACCATGGAAAAGATCGGTGAACCTTGCGCTCCCAGTACCGTTGTAACAGACGTAGAGGCTGCTTTGGTTTTTGCTGAAACCATTGGATATCCGGTAGTTGTAAGACCGGCTTACACCCTTGGTGGCAGCGGCGGCGGTATCGCAGCAGACCCTGAAGCATTAAAAGAAATCTGTTCGAATGGTTTAAGATTAAGCCGTGTTGGACAGTGCCTGATCGAAAGAAGTATTGCTGGCTGGAAAGAAATAGAATATGAAGTAATGAGAGATAAGCAAGGTAACTGTATTACCGTCTGCAACATGGAGAATCTCGATCCTGTTGGTGTTCACACCGGAGACAGTATTGTAGTAGCTCCATCCCAGACCTTATCCGATAAAGAATATCAGATGTTAAGAACCTCTGCTCTTAATATTATCACAGAATTAAAAATCACAGGAGGCTGTAACGTTCAATATGCCCTCCATCCCGATACGTTTGAGTATTGTGTAATCGAAGTTAATCCAAGGGTAAGCCGTTCTTCCGCATTAGCCTCCAAGGCTACGGGATACCCTATTGCCAAGGTAGCCGCTAAAATTGCCTTAGGCTATAATCTGGATGAAATCCCTAATGCTATTACCGGTAAGACTTTTGCCAGCTTTGAGCCCGCACTTGATTATGTGGTCGTAAAAATTCCCAAGTGGCCTTTTGATAAATTCATTATGGCAAAGAGAACCCTTACTACCCAGATGAAAGCTACCGGAGAGGTTATGAGTATCTGCACCAATTTTGAAGGTGCGCTGATGAAAGCCTTACGCTCCCTGGAACTGAATATCTACAGCTTAAATCACGGCAATTACGGACAATATTCCAAAGAAGAAATTATAGAATTCCTGCACCGCATTGATGACCGTCGTCTGTTTGTAGTAGCAGAGGCCATCAGAAGAGGAATCTCTTATGATGAAATCTTTGCAATAACCAGAATTGACAAATGGTTCTTAGATAAAATAGCTATCCTTGTTGAGATGGAAGAGGAGCTTAAGACCAAACCTTTGACAGCCGAACTATTAACAGAAGCCAAGAGACTGGAATACCCGGACCGTGTAATTGCAGATTTAACTGGAAAAAGCCTGGAGGAAATCAAGAAACTTCGTAAGGAAGAATATAAGATACTCCCTGCCTATAAAATGGTTGATACCTGTGCAGCAGAATTTGAAGCCAGTACTCCTTACTATTATTCCTGCTATGCCAGCACAAATGAAGTGGAAGAAACCAGAGACAGAAAGAAAGTAATGGTATTAGGTTCCGGACCTATCCGTATCGGACAGGGAATCGAATTTGATTACTGCTCCGTACACAGTGTATGGGCATTGTCCAAAGCTGGTTATGAAACAATAATTGTAAATAACAACCCGGAGACTGTAAGTACAGACTTTGATATTGCCGATAAGCTTTACTTTGAACCTCTTACACCGGAAGATGTGGAGAGTATAGTAGACTTAGAGAAACCTGACGGTGCAGTAGTTCAGTTTGGCGGACAGACAGCAATCAAACTGACAGAAGCACTCCTTAAAATGGGAGTACCAATCCTTGGAACCAGTGCAGAAGATGTTGATGCAGCAGAAGACAGGGAATTATTTGATGCCATCTTAGAAGAATGCTCCATACCAAGGCCTGCCGGAAAGACAGTATTTACCACAGATGAAGCAATTAAAGTAGCCAATGAATTAGCATATCCGGTATTAGTAAGACCATCCTATGTACTGGGCGGACAGGGAATGCAGATAGCAATATGCGATGAGGATATCAGGGAGTTTATGGATATTATCAACCTGAATGTACAGGAACACCCTATTCTGGTAGATAAATACCTTATGGGAAAAGAAGTGGAAGTTGATGCGGTCTGTGACGGAGAAGAAATCCTGATACCCGGTATCATGGAGCATGTAGAGCGTGCAGGAATCCATTCCGGAGACAGTATATCAGTATATCCGGCCCAGAATGTAACCGAAAAGATACAAGAGGTAATTGTAGAATATACCAGAAGACTTGCAAAATCACTTCATGTAATCGGACTTATAAATATACAGTTCATTGTATATAAGGAAGAGGTATATGTAATAGAAGTAAATCCCCGTTCCAGCCGTACCGTACCTTACATCAGCAAGGTAACAGGAATACCAATTGTAGAACTGGCTTCCCAGGTAATCTTAGGAAATAAATTAAAGGATCTTGGCTTTGGAACAGGTCTTGCACCAAATGCCGGATATATTGCGATAAAGATGCCGGTATTCTCCTTTGAAAAACTTTACGGAGCAGATATCAGCTTAGGGCCAGAAATGAAATCCACCGGTGAGTGCCTCGGTATTGCAAAGACCTTTAACGAAGCGCTGTATAAGGCATTTCTTGGAGCAGGAATCAATCTGCCAAAGCATAAGAAAATGATTATGACTGTAAAAGATGCAGATAAGCCAGAGGCTGTCTTAGTAGCCGGAAGATTCAAGCAGCTTGGATATGAGATCTATGCCACCAGAAGTACAGCGAAATACTTAAATGACAATGGAGTTAAAGCAATCCCAGTTAACAAACTGGATAAGGAAGCACCCACAATCATTGACCTGATAATGGGACACGAAATTGATCTGGTAATCGACACGCCAACCCAGGGAAGAGATAAATCAAGAGATGGTTTCTTAATTCGCAGAACCTCCATAGAAAATGGCGTAACCTGCCTCACTTCATTGGACACAGCAGGAGCACTTGTAACCAGCCTTGAAAATGCAGATTTGGATAATATAACACTGATAGACATTGCAAAGCTGTAGTAAAGATATGGATTGTAATTATTCATAAAAATATAAAATATGGACATGTGTCTACGTTATTGACATATGTCCATTTAGATATAACTTATAATTATTTTTATTTTCAATGACAAAGGATAAATAATTACTATAACTCTATG
Organism: Anaerocolumna sp. AGMB13020; assembly: GCF_033100115.1. Classification (NCBI taxonomy): domain Bacteria; kingdom Bacillati; phylum Bacillota; class Clostridia; order Lachnospirales; family Lachnospiraceae; genus Anaerocolumna; species Anaerocolumna sp. AGMB13020. Next base: position 4,204,347 of record NZ_CP136910.1, read on the forward strand.
TTGATTAAATCAGCATTATCTATAGGTGGATAGCTTCCATAATATTTCTTAACACGAACGAAATAAAACGACAAAGCAGAGTACCAAAAATTTATGATTATAAATATTATATGAAATAAAATACAACCTACTATAAAATCAATATAATAAAAAAGTCCCATGACAAACACTGCCTAATAATGAAAGCTACTATACATCTTTCATTATTAGAAGAAGGAGACATGGAATTTTATTAGTTACTTACCAGATTATGAATTGCTTTGAGTGCTAAGCTAACGCGATTTTTTCAAACCACGAGGATAAAAACTGAGAGTAAAAACTGGCGATTGTATTTATATCTCATTCGCTGCCCTTTAATGATTATTTATACCAAACAAAGTAGTAAAGAGGTAAGGAGTCAGCACTCATACAAGAGAACAGGAAAATTACACAAAACAGAAGAACGAATGCGCCTATGGAAAGGCATTAGAAGACCTTTTCTCTGAAGATTTTGTGCTATATTCTAAAACAGATTGTTTGAGCAAAGCGAGTTATCTGTTTTAGAATATGTCAAGCACAAAAACTTCAGAGAATTAGGTCTTCTTATGCCTTGGAATCGAAGCATGAGTTTTTCTGTTTTGTGTAATTTTCCGTCCCCTTGCGAAACACTAATCTTTTGCCTAATAACCCTATCAAAAAGTCTTCAGCAAAAATCCATTTCTCACTGAACACTGCCAGGCACAGTTTCCCCGCGTAAACTGTTAAAAGAGTTGTAAATATCAAGAATCCCATAACCCCAATCTCTGTTTGGATAGGTCAGATTAGGATCTCTTTTCGCGCCTCTGAGCAAAAGATTCTTGATTTCCACGCTGTCAAGCTGTGTATAATAACCCTCTGTTATACCCCATTGAAGTGCCATAGCTGCCACGCCTGTAGTGTGAGCGGCAGCAACACTGGTACCGGATTTGGTGGTATATTGATTTCCCGGTGCAGGGCCAATAAGATTAACCCCCGGGGCGGCAAGATCCGGATTGATGCCGTTCGTTCTTGTGAAACCTCTGCTGGCATTTAAATAAAGGCTGTTATTGGTATAGTTGTATGCTGTTATTATAATAGGAATAATTGTGTTGCCGGGTGAAGTTAAAGTAGTATAGGGATTTGGTTCAACAAAAGCGGTTTCCACTGGAAGAAATTGTGAGATGGGAAGCCAGATGTGAAAATTGGATTGCAAATCACTGCTGGAATAAACTCGAAATCGCCAGATCCCTTCTGTAGGTTCTGAAAAACGCATAAGAATCAACTGATCACCGGTTTGGGATTCCACCAGCTGATAATCAATAAAAATAACGGTTTTCTCAAAAATAAACCGTATAACCCTGGTCTCACCGATACGCGCAGGAATTCGCGGGATATATTCACCGGTAGGGGATAATATATCAACCGAAAAGGTACTTGGAGCATCTCCCCATAGCTCCATGGAAAAACCGGCGACATTGCTGGCGACTCGAAGATCAACCGTAATAAAATCCGTTGTATTCTGAACATTACCATGAAAATGATGCCCGGTATTTCCTTCGTTACCGCCGGCTATGGTTATTGCAACTCCGCTGTAATCTGCCAGTAGTGACAGGTAACTGCTTAAGATACCTCTTTCATCATGGGCCCCCTGAGAAGTTCCGAAGCCGATGCATATAGAAATAGGAAGCCCAAGGTTTCTGGCTACTGCCATAAGGTAATTAACACCGAAGATAATATCATTCTCTGAATAACAGATAGGGCCATCGGGAATACGAAAAAATTGCCGCAGATATGTTTTAGCCTGTTTAAGCTTAACCACTATAATTCCGGATTCAGGTACAACTCCGGAAAAATTCTGTGCATCATTGGTATTACCCGCAGCAATACCAGCTAAGAAAGTTCCATGCCCGTCCTCGTCCACGCTTGGGACAACAGTCAGTGGATTGGGAGCTGACAAAGCTTGATTAATCTGCTCTCTTGTGTATTCACTGCCATATAAAAAGCCCTGAGGAGGAGAACCTGTCTGGATGGTCTGATCCCAGATAGATACAATTCTTGTAGTACCATCTGCATTTTTAAATGCTTCATGGGTATAATCAATGCCGGTATCAATAATTCCTACAAGAATGCCGTTGCCTCTTAAATTAAAGGCTGGAATATTACGTGTTCTGGTAATACCGGAGGCTTCCAGGCTTCCTGTGTCCATAAGTCCGAAACAACTGGGAAATACACTGTAACCATAGGATTGAACGATGTTTTCGGGAACATTAGCAATGGGTACAAATACAGCGGTATGACTGTTTGTAAGGGGGGTCTGGCAGGTGTTTTCTATAGCGGAAAACCGACTTAGCGGAGAACCATTTTCCACAATGAAGTCAGCGTAGTCATCACTAATGATATATTGCCTGCAATCCTGGTCCATGGTCTCAACTCCGGAAATAGTTTTACTAACTAAATATATGAATAAATGTGATTAATATTCGTGGAATATTTAATGTGAAATCCCAAGGAAATGGAGGGAATTCTTACGAGATTCAATAAAGAACCACCCATCCGTTCTGTTTAAAACGATTAAAATTCTTATAATTAGAAAAAAGGTGACAATATATGCAAAAACTTACAAAATTTATCGAAAATATATACGGTATTTACATTTCTGGTTGTGATTTAGCGGTTGTGGAACAGGCAAAAGCATGATATAATGTGTACAATTGTACAAGAAATGATCAGGGATGACAGGAATATACAACATGGATGGTAAGAATACTATATGTCTGACTTAAATAATAATACCTTTAGCAAAAGGTATCTCTATACAAAAGAACAATTGATGGACTTTTTCGCCAGCATTCCCTTACCGGAGGGAGTTATCGCCAACTATGTGCAAAAGGACAATTATATCAAATTTATTTACGATAAAACAATTTATTCAGTACTTATCGATGGCAGTAGCTGGGAGGAAATCAAACAGGAGCTGATGCACCGGAAAGAGCGAAGAATGATGGAAAAAAACATGAAGCTTGCCCAGGAGAAGCAGGATACCCTGACCGGACTGTATAATAAGGAACACAGCAGACAGGTGATCGAGGAATTCTTAAGGACCTCCGTGCCCGGACAATGTCATGGTCTTATGATCGTGGATATTGATAATTTTGATGCAGTCAATGAAAGCCTTGGCTATCTTTTTGGTGATACGGTGCTGGTCAATATCGCCGATGCACTTCGTAAGAATTTTTATGATACGGATATTGCAAGCCGAATAGGCGGCGATGAATTTCTTATATTTATAAAAAATGTATCAAATCTTGAATTGTTAAAAGAAAAAGCTAAAATAATATATTCTGTTTTTGCCAATACATATACCGGAGAGAATAAGAACTATAAGATTTCCTGCAGTATTGGAATCTCAACTTATCCAACAGACGGAAACAATTTCCATGAATTATTTTTAAAGGCTGATGCAGCCCTTTTATATAATAGAGAGAATCAGAATGATAAGAGTCAGTCAAGCTATGGACGTTATTACTCTGAAATACCAAAGCCAGCTCAATATTTAGATGAAGAATGTTTTGATAAATACAAGATAAATCGAACCAAAGGCTTTGGCAGCAGCAATTTTGACAAGGAAATGACGGCTTTTGCATTTGACATCATGTCAAGGACAAAAGATGTTAACAGTGCTATTAATCTGCTGCTCAATAAAGTAAGGACACAATTTGACTGCAATCAAATTTGTATCTTTGAATATGTCTCAGATGCATCCGATTACAAACTGACTTATTTCTGTTCCAATGACAGAATGGAAGCCAGTACAGAAGAAAAAGAAGAGTTCACCAGGTATCTGAAGGGCCATCAGTTTACCTTTAGTGAAAGCGGCGTTTACTCCGTACCAGATATCGCAAATGTTTCTGAACAGGAAGAGGTATTGGAAAAAATCGGTGTCAAAGCCTTGCTGCAATGTGCTATTTTTGAGAATGATACCTTAAAAGGTTGTGTCAGCGTCCATGATCTTAAAAAGAGCAGGGACTGGAGTGACTATGAGCTGGATTCCTTCCTTACCATTACGAAGATAATATCCTCTTATTTACTGAAACTGCGTGCTTCTGAGCGTGCCAGCAGGCAGTTATACATCATGAAGAATTATGATGCATTGACAGGACTGCCTACCCTTCATAAATTTAAGAAGGATGCTAATCATATCGTACTTCATTCCGGCAGCAGATGTGCCATCATCTATCTTGATATTACGAAGTTTAAATATCTGAATAACACCCTTGGTTATGAAACCGGAGACAAGATATTATGTGAGTTCGCTTATATCATATCCGGTGGAGACATTCAAAAAGAAGGTATTGCAAGAAATGCTGAAGATAATTTTGTAATATGCCTGCCTTTTAAGGAAGAACAGGAAATTATTCATTTTATTAATGACATTCACGAGAAATTCAATACTCTGCAAAAGAGTAAATATCCCAGTACCAAGTTTATCGTAGCCAGTGGTATTGCTTTTATCGATCCCGGTGAAGATATAACCGTTGCCATTGACAACGCCAATATCGCCCGTAAGACCATTAAGAATGCATCCACATCCTCCTATTGCTTCTTTGATATCAACATGCAGCTGAACCTGCAGCGAGAAGCGGAAATAAACAACACCATGGAACAGGCTTTAAGAGACCGGGAGTTTGTTGTGTATCTACAGCCTAAGGTCAACCTGACGGATAGCAGTCTGGTTGGTGCAGAAGCATTGGTGCGCTGGATTCGAAATGGTATTATTATAATGCCCGGAGATTTTATCCCTATATTTGAGAATAATGGTTTTGTAGTAAACCTGGATTTTTATATATATGAAGAAGTATGTAAAATTATAAAGAATTGGATGGAAGAGGGGATAACCCCCATACCGATTTCCGTAAATGTATCCAGAGTACATCTTCATGATGAACACTTTGTGGAGGATATCAGAAAGCTGGTTGATTCCTATGGTATACCCTACAATCTATTGGAAATGGAACTTACTGAGAGTATCTTCTTAAATAATACGGAAGCGGCCATTTCAGCCATGAAGGAGCTTAGAAGACTTGGATTCGGAGTATCCATTGATGATTTCGGTGCAGGTTATTCATCCCTGAATCTGTTAAAGGATATGGCGACAGACGTTATTAAGCTGGATAAGGAATTTTTCGGACATGATAACATGCAGAGAGAAGAGCAGATTATCGTATCCAGTATTATCAGTATGGCAAAACAGCTTAATATGAAAGTTTTATCGGAAGGTGTAGAGACACAGAACCAGTCAGATTTCTTAAAAAGCGTACTGTGTGATATGGCTCAGGGCTATCTGTATTCCAAACCTATTCCTGTAGCGGAATTCGAGAAACTGATCGTTACTTTATCAAAATAAATACGGATATACAATTTTTGCTGTACTTTATGGCTAAAAATTATGATTGAAAACCCTCCTCAAAAAAGATATACTTAAACGTATAAGGAATATTTGATGGAGGGTTTTTCCTGCACATACAACAGAAAATATACAAGCAGCTAATATCCGCAAGGGCTTATGGCTTTTTTTTGGACTTTATAGTTTAAAAGGTAAACAAATTACAAAAGCGGAGTATTTCTGCAGAAAGAGGTTAAGATGAAATTCAGTAATGGACAGTGGCTTTCTCAGCCCGGCACCGAAATATTCAGCCCGGCTCAGTTTTTTGAAACCGGCAGAACCGGTAACAGTATTACCTTTAGTGCCTCCACCCATAAAATCAGATACAGAGGTGATACCTTAGGAGGCCCCAATCTTACGATTAAGATTTCCGCACCTGGAAAGGAAGTTCTAAGAGTCCAGACCTTTCATTATATGGGAGTTGTAAATCATGGTCCGGAATTTGAAATAAATACCGACGATAACCTGCAGCTGGATATTAAGGAAGATGAGAACAGCTATGACATTTCAAGCGGTTCCTTAAGACTCCATATTAACAAAGAGAGCGCAGAACTGACTTATTATCGTGGTGATTATAAGCTAACCTCAAGTGCTTTCAAGGATCTTGCCTATGTAAGAACAGATTTTAAAGGATTAGCCTATGAAGTCGACAACAAAGGGGCTTATATGCGAGAGCAGCTGAGTCTTTCCGTAGGCGAATTGATATATGGTCTGGGAGAACGTTTTACACCTTTTGTAAAGAACGGACAATCCGTTGACATATGGAATGAAGACGGAGGAACCTCCTGTGAGCAATCCTATAAGAATATACCTTTCTACTTATCCAACAGAGGTTATGGTGTATTTGTTAACAGTCCTTCCAAAGTATCCTATGAAGTAGGCTCTGAGCAAGTCAAGAAGGTTGGTTTTAGTGTAGAAGGAGAAAGTCTGGATTATGTTATCTTTAACGGACCTACCATGAAAGAAGCACTGGTACGTTATACAGACTTGACCGGCAAACCTTCCCTGCCGCCTACCTGGAGCTTTGGACTATGGCTTTCCACTTCCTTTACCACTCAGTATGATGAAGCAACCGTAACCAGCTTTGTAGACGGAATGGAGGAAAGGGGCATTCCCTTAAGTGTATTCCATTTCGACTGCTTCTGGATGAAAGGCTTCCACTGGACGGATTTCAAATGGGACAAAGAAGTATTCCCGGATCCTGTTGGAATGTTAAAGCGGCTAAAAGCCAAAGGTTTAAAGATCTGCGTATGGATTAACTCCTATATTGCACAGGATTCCGTACTCTTTGCAGAAGGTATGAAGAATGGTTATTTCATTAAGCGGAAGAATGGCGATGTATGGCAGTGGGATATGTGGCAGCCAGGAATGGCAATCGTAGACTTTACCAACCCTGCAGCCTGTGACTGGTTTGCCGGAAAATTAGAAGAACTTGTAGATATGGGTGTGGATTGCTTTAAGACTGATTTCGGCGAACGTATACCCACAGAAGATGTGGTATATTACAATGGAGCAGATCCCAAGGCCATGCACAACTACTATACCCAGTTATATAATCAAACGGTCTTTGATCTCCTTGCCAGAAAAAAAGGAAAAGAAGAGGCAGTAGTTTTTGCCAGAAGTGCAACGGCAGGCGGACAGAAATTCCCTGTACACTGGGGCGGCGATTGCTGGTCCAATTTCGAGTCCATGTCCGAAAGTTTAAGAGGCGGTTTGTCCCTCACCATGTCCGGTTTTGGTTACTGGAGCCATGACATCGGAGGATTTGAAGACACTTCAACTCCGGATGTATACAAGAGATGGGTGGCTTTTGGACTAATGTCCTCTCACTCCAGACTTCATGGAAGCACCTCCTACCGTGTACCCTGGGCTTATGACGAAGAATCCGTAGAAGTGGCAAGATATTTCACCAAACTAAAAGCCTCCCTCATGCCTTACCTGTACACTAATTCCGTACAGACCAGCAGAACAGGAATACCTGTAATGCGAAGCATGATACTGGAGTTTGAAAATGATCCTGCCTGCGGATATCTGGATAAGCAGTACATGTTCGGTGACCGCTTACTGGTAGCTCCCATCTTTAATCCCGAAGGTCAGGCAGAGTATTACCTGCCGGAAGGAATCTGGACAAATTATATCACCGGCGAAGAAATAAACGGCGGCAGATGGATCAGAGAACAGCACGGATACCTCAGCATACCCTGCCTGGTAAGAGAAAATACCATCCTGGCTGTAAAAGACGATGCAGAGAGACCGGTATACGACTATGAAAAAGAAGTTACTTTGAAATTATATTCCTTAATAGAAAATACCTCTGCCAAAACAGAAGTATACAACCAAAAAGGAGAAAGCTGTCTGACAGTAGAAGCTAAAAAAGAAGGTTCAAAAGTAACCGTCCTTCTTAACAGCTCCTCAAACGAAACTACTGTGAAGCTGTATCTTAGCAATATACTTTCCATAAATGAACTTTCAGCAGGAAGTGTGGAAACAGCCGAGAACGGAACCTATGTTAATCTGGGAACCCTGAAAGCAGGCCAAACAGCAGTAACCCTTGTAGTTGAATAAACTCATGTAACTGAATAAGTTTATGTAACTGTATAAACTCATGTATCTGAATAAGCTTATGTAGCTGTATAAACTCATGTAACTGAATAAGCTTATGTAACTGTATAAACTCATATAACTGAATAAGCTTATGTAACTGTATAAACTCATGTAACTATATAAACTTAAATTAGCTCTCTTCACACTCTATGAATGACAGGGTATGAAGGGGGCTTTTTTGAGTTTGCATTATAATGGATATATGATATTATAATCATTGGAAGAAAAGATGCCAATATTTGTAGTCTAGGATCTGAAGCAAGCCAATCCAAAGTACATTGTGGGGCAATAAAGGTGTACGGCAAATTTTAATAATAGAAACGTTTCCTCATAAAGGAGCCAAATATATGCCGACAATATTAATCATAGAAGATAACGAAAATATCCGTATAGAGGTTTCAGAATTTTTCAAGAGAAATAATTTCCAAACGATATGCACAGCAAATATTAAGGATATTGTCTCTTTCGTACATAAAGCAGATGCAATTCTTCTTGATATAAACCTCGAAGAGGAGGATGGTTTTTGTATCTGTAAAAAAGTCAGGGAAATCTCAGGGATTCCAATCTTGTTTGTAACCGGTAGAGAAAGTGAAACAGATGAGCTGAAAGCAATGGCATCAGGTGGAGACGACTATATTCGCAAGCCTTACAGCCTCCCAATATTACTGGCTAAGGTGAGAAGAATGATAGAACGTAACAAAAATCATACAGAAGAATTTGTATTGGGAGATGCCAGTCTGAATGTAATAAAAAGCCAGTTAAAACTTGGAGAGGAACTTCTCGAACTTTCTAAAAACGAGATGAAACTTCTGTCCTGTCTTTTCCTTAATAAAAACCGCATTATATCCCAGGATGAGTTTATAGAGTTTCTGTGGGAGAATAAGCTTTATGTAGATGAAAATATCTTTAATGTAAACTTATCAAGATTAAGAAAACGTCTGACGAGCATCGGGTATCCGGACTTTATTGAGACTGTCCCCAAGGCAGGCTATCGAATCAGGAGAAAGGATACAATATGAGTTTTGCTGCTTACATAAGGGAAAGGGTACTTCTGCTATTGCTGCACATTTTTTGTGCAATTGGGCTGATACTGTTTCTTTATATCATGGATCTTCCTTCAAGCTCAATCATGGTAATCCTGCTATTCTGGATATTCATATTAACGGCTTACCTGGCATCTCATTATATTCAGGCAAAGCATAAATACAACGATATCCTACAGATTATGAAGGTACTCGATCAAAAATATCTCATAAGTGAGATGCTTAAAAAGCCTGCAAATCAGATTGAGCTGATATATTATAATATGCTTACGGAGGCTTCAAAGGATATGATAGAGGAAGTCGGAAAAGCGCAGGAGGCACAGCTTTCCTACAAAGAATATATAGAGAAATGGATACACGAGATAAAAACCCCAATTACCGCCATCCAATTAATTTGCAGGAATCATAAATCGGAAGAAACGAACAGAATTGAAAAGGAATTACAGAGTATTTATTATCTTGTGGAACAGGCGCTGTATTATGCAAGGAGCGAAACGGTAGAACAGGATTATTTTATTAAACGGATACGACTTTTTAGTATTGTACAGGCAGTTATTATGAACCAAAGAACTGCCTTGATGGATCATCAAATTTGCCTTGACATTGATGAAACCGATGATATGGTTTGGACAGACGAGAAATGGGTGAGTTACATAATAGGACAGATCCTTTCCAATTCAATTAAGTACTGTCGGAAAGAGAAGGCCAGAATTCACATATTCACCAAGGTTACAGAGCAGGGGATATATTTATCCATTGAAGATAACGGAATAGGTATCTCAGATTTTGATTTACCCCGGATTTTTGACAAAGGATTTACTGGAACAAACCGTACAAACAAACAATCAACCGGTCTGGGCTTATATCTATGCAAAAAATTATGTGTTAAGCTGGGACTGAATATCACAGCAGAAGCCCTGAGGGACCATTATACCAGAATTACGCTATATTTTCCCATTGGTAAATTTACTTCGGAGGTTTCTCAGAGCCTTACAAATTTGTAAGTAAAAAAGCAGAGGTCTGTATGCTATACTTTATCTGGTCGAGGACGGGTATCGCCGGCAATATACTTTTCCAATCGATATGAAAGGAGTACATGCAGTGGAAGCATTAATGAAAGTTGAAAATTTAGAAAAATATTATGGTACGAAAACCCTCATTACGAAAGCCATAAAGAATATCTCTTTTACCATTGAAAGTCACGAGTTCACTGGAATAATGGGAGCCTCTGGCAGCGGTAAATCCACCCTGCTCAATTGTATATCTACCATAGATACGGCTACAGCCGGGCACATCTATCTGAACGGAAAAGATCTGACAAAGCTAAAAGAGAAAGAATTGGCAAAGTTTCGCCAGCTTAATCTTGGATTTATCTTTCAGGATTTTAACCTCTTAGACACCCTGACTATGGAAGAAAATATTGCTTTGTCACTTACAATAGCCAATGTGGACTCAAAGGAGATTGAAGCCAGAGTGAAAGATATTGCCATAAAACTTGGTATTGGTGACATAATGATGAAATTTCCCTATGAGGTATCTGGAGGGCAAAGACAGCGCTGTGCCTGTGCCAGAGCTATGATTAACAAGCCTGAAATAATTCTTGCCGATGAACCCACAGGGGCACTGGATTCAAAGTCTGCGGCAATGCTTTTAGATACTCTGTATACAATGAATCAAAGTATGGGCGCCACAATACTCATGGTTACTCATGATGTCTTCACGGCAAGCTATTGTAAAAGAATTATATTCTTAAAGGATGGTAAACTGTTCAGTGAAATCTTTCGAGGTAACCAGACGAGAACGGAATTCTTTCATCGAATTCTGGACACAGTAACGCTTCTGGGAGGTGAAAGTGGCGATGCTCAATAAAATAGCTCTGCGTAATGCAAAGCGTTCCCTGAAGGACTACTGTATCTACATAATAAGCATTACTACAATTTTTTCACTGTTGTATGCATTTAATATGATTGTATATTCAGAGGATATTATAAAGCTCAGTGATACCATGCAAAATATGCCGTATCTTGTAACGGTTGTTTCAGTGTTGATTGTATTGGTTTCGGTGTGGCTGGTTTATTATATGAATAATTTTATGTTTCAACGAAGGAGTAAGGAATTTGGAATTTATATGAGTTTAGGAATTAGCAATGGTGCGATAACACGATTGTTTTTCAGGGAAAATATAATTATCGGCTTTCTTTCCTTTCTGATTAGTCTGATAGCAGGCTCTTTTTTATATCAGGTACTCATTACAATAGTCATGCATGTTTTTGAAATGCCTTATGAGATTAAAATAGCCTTCTCAATTAAAGCATTGCTTCAGACAGTATTCTATGTCATTCTAATTTATTCCTTTTCAATGATACGTTCGCAGCGGAAACTGCGTAAGCTGACCATATATAACCTGCTTTATGCTGAAAAGAAAAATGAAACACAGATGTTTCATGGTATAAAAGGAAGCTGGGGTATTTTTATTATATCACTGGCTGCCGGTATTGCCGGTGGCATAACGCTCTGGAATAATTTTAATGATGGTGATAACATTATATCTATGAAATTATTAGGTATCAGTTTTCTTTGTATGATTATATTAATTTATGGTTTTTATTTCTCTGTACCAGCAATAGTAGTTAAGTTATTGACCGGTAATCCCAGACGTAAGTATAAAAAGGGTATTTTTCTTTTGGTTCGCAGCCTGTCCGCTAAAATAAATACAATGCGTATTACACTGGGAACTCTCAGCTTATTGATAACCCTTACCCTGGCCTCTTTTTCAATCGGTATCATGCTGAAAGGCTTTTTTGAATCTCAAGTGGAATCAATTTCTCCTTTTGATATAGCCATTAGCAGCAAAAATACAGAAAATGATCTTAAGAAATATAAGAGCTATATAGGAAAAAACTTAAAGGTAGAGGGTGAGGTTACCTATCTTATTTATAAAAGTGGCAGCACGGACATTTACGACTTGCTTCTTAATACCCCACTGGGCCGTACCCGTGTAAAAGAAGACACCTTTATGAAATACAGTGATTATCAGAAACTGCGCGAATTATTAGGCTACTCGAAAGAAGAGTTAAAGGACGACAGCTTCTTTGTTCAATGTGTTCAGGGAGTGAAAGATGAACTGGATAAAAGAGACAGCTTAACTCTCAGGATAGCCGGCAGAACCCTTGGGTATCAGGGGTGTTTTCTTGAAGACTTCGCATTACAGGGGATTAACGGTCTGAATTATCTCATTGTGGTTCCGGATGAATTTATTAAGACATTAGAACCAGATCGGATTATATATGCAGCGAATACAACGGAAAAAACAACCGTGAATGACTATAATGACTTACGTTCTCTTAATACGGAATTAAAGGCGGAATCCCAGAAGGGGTTCGCTGATAATATCCTGCAGGATGACATAAAGGTAAAAGGGCAACTGCTCGCAGATAGTCGAAGTATATTTACCATATTAGCCTTCTCACTTTTTTACCTTGGGCTGGTATATATCTGTATAGCGGCAACCATCCTGGCTGTACATCATATAAGTGATTCCGTTCGCTACAAGTTCCGGTACAAAATTCTTGACAAACTGGGAATGGAAGGCAGGAAAATTGACAGTTATATACTAAAACAATGCCTTTTTTATTTTGGTTTTCCGATTCTTCTGTCATTTCCTATTGCAATATATATAGCATACTGCTTCAATCCTTTGCTTGAAGCCTTTAGTTCCAGAAATTTCTTCTCTACAGCAATAATGACTTCAGCTGGACTGTTTTTCAGTGTATATATTCTGTATTTTATTGCTACCTTTATCAGCTATAGAAAAAACGTATACGAATGAAATATGAAAGCTCTAATGCAACCCTCATGGCAGTGTACGCCATGAGGGTTGTATTCCTTTCCTCAAAGCAATCAGAGATGAATGAGGCCATACATCCTGCAAAGGTACGCTTGACAAAACTCCTCACTTTTGCTAAAACTGTTCTCATAACAACAGTAAGAGAGGACTAACCATTGAAAAAGCGAACCTTAAATACCAGTACCTGGTTAAAAATAATTAAAATAGCAGCTGGCAGCTGTCTTGCCATCATCCTGGCAGATTTACTGGGGCTGTCCTACAGCGCTTCAGCCGGTATTATAACCCTGTTAAGTATACAGGATACCAAAAAAGAAACCTTGAAAGTGGCAACAAAGAGATTCGCAGCATTTGCCACAGCAGTTCTCATCGCTCTGATAATCTTTCAAAGCCTGGGATATCATCCCGTTACCTTTGGTTTATTTCTCCTGTTTTTTGTGACAGCCAGTTATCTCTTTCACATTACAGAAGGTATTCCTATGTGTTCGGTATTGGTAAGTCATTTCCTGATAGAACAGAATATGAGTCTGGCGTTTATCGGAAATGAAGTTGCAATTTTAGGTATTGGAATTATAATTGGTGTAATCTTAAATCTCTATATGCCGGATAACACAGGTGCTGTGCTAAAAGACATAGTTCTTGTAGAGGAAGAAGTAAAGGATATACTTAAGGACATAGCGGCTGTATTAAGAGTAAAAAATAGAAAAGAACAAGAAGATGGCAGCAAACAAGAAGATGGCAACGAGGTGACTCCTGACCAGGAGAAAATGCAGGAGCTTGACCATATGCTGTCAAGTCTGGAGGAGCATCTTAATCTGGCGCAGAAACAGGCATACGAAAATATGAATAATACCCTGCTAACCGATACCAGATATTATATAGGTTATTTTACCATGAGAAAAGAGCAGGTATTGATGTTAAAGCAAACTCTGGCAGATATGAAACAGCTTAAGCTTATTCCCAAACAAGCCAACCCCCTTGCTTATATGATGGACAAGATCAAAGAGCAGTTCCGTGAATCCAATAATGCAAGAGAGCTCATAAAGGAACTTAATCGGATGAAGGAGCTATTTAAGGAAGAACCAGTGCCTGCCACCAGAGAAGAATTTGAAAACAGAGCAATACTTTATGGTATTATGAATAACATTGAGAGCTTTTTAGTAATAAAAAGAGATTTTGTAGACAGTGTCACTGAGAGTCAGATAGAACGGTTCTGGAAACGGAGCAAAAAGACAAAGCAGTAACGATATAAAAATTTGGGTGTTTTTTATTAATAAATTAGGGTATTTATTCGTACTGGGAGGGATTATAATGCACTTAATGGAAAATATGTTCGTGTAATTCAGGAACATTATCCGAAATATGAGAGTATGTAAGACGATTGGAGGAAGTGCATTGAATCATAGATTGTGGTATACATCTCCTGCTACTCAGTGGCAGAACGGTCTACCCATAGGGACAGGGCGGTTGGCCGGTATGGTGCTTGGAGGTATTGAGACAGAACGGATTGCCTTAAATCATGAGTGGCTTTGTATAGGCAGGAACAAGGATAGAAAGAATGAAGACCGTAGTGCATATCTTCCTAAGGTGAGAGAGCTTTTAATGGAAGAAAACTATGAAGAGGCTACTATTCTCGCCAATGAAGCCTGGGGGGGCAATGGGGGAGTCAGCGACAGACCTACGAGAGAGGATTCCTATCAGCCAGCCGGAGATTTCTATTTCTCCCTGGATCAGGGTGAGGCTGTTAATTATAAGAGAGAACTTAATTTAGAAAGAGCAAGAGTCAAGATAACCTATGATGCAGATGGAAGGAATATTTCCAGAACGGTTATAGGCCATTTAATAGAAGATTGTATCATAGTCAGAATATATGCCAGAGAGGATAAGATAAGCGGTACTTTCTGGCTTGATCGTATACAGGACCCCAATTGTGATGTGGCTTTTGATTCAGGGAATGCAACGATTATTATGCATGGTGCTTTCAAGGGAGGTATGAAATTCTGCGTAAAAGCAGATCTTAAGATCCGTGGCGGCAGGGTATTCCCCCTTGACAATGACAGGCTCCGAGTGGAGGACGCCAAGGAGATTCTTGTATTTATCAATATTGGAACAGATGTAAAGAATGAGCTGCCCTTAGAGGAGTGCAGAAGACATCCTATGCCCGTAAAATCCTGGGAGAGACTTTATAAGGAGAATATGGCGGAGCATGAAAAGAATTATGGAAGACTGCATTTAAACATCTATGCGGAAGAACCTGATATGCCTACCAATGATAGAATCGATGCTTATAGAGAAGGCAGGGAGGATGTGACACTTCCGTTGCTTTACTTTAACTACGGAAGATATTTATTATGTGCTTCCTGTGCCAATGGAGAACTGCCTGCGAACCTCCAGGGAAAGTGGAATGAAGAGCTGGCACCAGCCTGGGACTGTGATTATCATTATGATGTAAATTTACAGATGAATTACTGGCCGGCTGAAAACGGTCATTTAGAAGATTATACGGAATCCTTAATCGTGTATTTGGAGAAAATGATACCTTATGGACGAGAAGCTGCAAAGAAGCTGTTCGGCTGCAATGGTATCTGGCTGCCTTTATCCTCTGATGTATGGGGCTGTGCCACACCGGAAACCTATGGTTGGTCGGTCTGGGTTGGTGTATCCGCCTGGCTGGCCCAGCATATGTGGTGGCATTATGAGTATGGTCAGGATATGGAATTCCTGGAAGACAGAGCTTATCCCTTTATGAAAGAGGTAGCAGCCTTTTATGAAGACTTTTTGGTAAAAGACAAAAATGGAATTTACCAGATAATGCCTTCCCAGTCTCCGGAGAACCGGTTTACCGGAGGTGGAAGCCTGCCGGTTACCATATGTATCTCCTCAACGGTAGATGTTGAAATGGTTATGGATTTATTAAATCATTGTATAGAAGCTGCAGAAATTCTTAAAACGGACAGAGATAAGGTTCTGCTCTGGAAAGAAATAATTGTTAATCTGCCACCTTTGCAGATAGGCAGTAAGGGCCAGCTGCTGGAATGGAATCAGGAGTTTGAAGAAATTGAACCAAACCATAGGCATGTGTCCCATCTCTTTGGGGTATTTCCCGGAGAACAGATTGACAAGGAGCGTACACCTGAATTATTTGCAGCTGCCAGGAAATCCCTGGAACTTAGATTAAGTGCAGGAGGTGCCTATACTGGCTGGAGCCGTGCCTGGGTTGCCTGCCTTTACGCGAGATTCGGAGAAGGTGATTTAGCCTGGGAGCATATCAGGGCTTTGATAGGGGACTTTGCGACAGAATCGCTGTTAGATCTCCATCCCCCCAAGATTTTTCAGATAGACGGTAATTTTGGCGGAACAGCTGCAATCTTAGAGATGCTACTGCAGAGCTATTACAGTGAGCTTGATTTTCTGCCTGCACTGCCCTCTGGCTGGAAGGGTGGTAAAATAAGTGGATTGAGAGCGAGAGGTGGCTTTACCGTTGACATGGAATGGGAAGAAGGAAAGCTAACCAAAGCAAGGATTATTTGCGTAAAAGATCGTAACTGTGTAATCAAAACAGCGGGAAGAAACTACTGTATCAGAGATGGCTGGGGCAATGAAGTGGATTATTACACGGAAAATAACAGAGTAATCTTCCATATGTTAAAAGATAGAATCTATTTTGTCACAGTCACGTAAAAATGAGAAGTTTCTTGCAGTGAATTGGATGAGTGAAATAATGAATGAGGCCTATTAAGGTTTTCTTATCATGAATATAGAGTAAGTTATTAGAGGTTTGGCTTATAAACTAAAAACCCAGCAAGCTAAGTTGTTCGTAATTACATGCATTGATTTAGAATGAAAGTAGAATAAGGGCTGTCGATTATCTGTAAGTAAATTTATCAGTGGCTTCCATAGTTGATATGTTTTGAACCAATAAACGGCAACCCCTGAAAGCACGGGTAAGACAATGGTAAAGCTGAAGTTATTATGTTCGAAGTATCTGAAAATCAGAGAAAAAATGCTCCTTGTTTTTTTAGTGAGCGTAACCATTCCTTTGGTTTGCAGCAGTTTCTTCTATACCACAAATAACCGCAGACAGGCACTTACCAAAGACAGAGAAAGTCAGAGTACAGAGCTGCTGTTGGTAAAGGAGGCGATAAGAAACTATCTGCAGCCTTATAATGAGTTACTGAAGCTGTTAGGTGAAACAGATCTGAGCGGTGTAAGCCTGAAAGAAGCCAGGAAGGAATATGAGAAATATTTCCGGGTGGTTGCAGGGCTTAAAGGAATCCAGCTGATTGGAAGGGATAACACTATATATTATACTGCCTGGGCTGATGGGATGGATTTGCCGAAAGAGAGTATCCTTCCCGTAAACTATGACATAAAAGAAAAGGTTCAGTTAAGCTTATTAAAAACCGGAGAAACCTCTTATCTGATTTTATCCGTTGCGTTACAGTCAGACGGGAATCATGAGGAGGCAATCCTCTCTGTCATAACCGATACCGAGTTTCTGGAGGAGATATGCCTGGTTGGTAATGCTGCTTATCAGATACTTCTGGATGGTCAAGTCCTATTCCCGAACACTGAACGAATTAGTAGTACTAATACCAAAAAGTCCACTGTTTTAAAGGAAGAATTAAATCTTAACAATACAGAAAATCATTTCAGTATAATTAGTGAACGGGAATATCAGGATATTTATGCTGAATATAAAGGTAACAGCTGGTTCTGGCTATATTGGCTGTTTCCTACCATCATGTCTCTTGGTATCATAGCCCTTTACGCCGGCAATTTCAGCAAGCGTTTAAACAACTTCAAAGTGCAGATCCATAAAGCCGCTGCGGGGGATTTCAATCTTTTGGAAGTGAACGGAAATGATGAAATTGCTGATCTGTACAAAGACCTGAATACAATGATTAACAGCCTTCAGCACCTGATTACTACCATATATGAGGAACAGGTACAGAAGGAAAAGCTTAACAGCAGACAAAAAGAGGTTGAGTTTAAAATGCTGGCAAGCCAGATAAACCCTCATTTCCTGTACAATACCCTGGAAACGATCCGAATGAAAGCAAGATGCAACGGTGAAAAGGATATTGAAGAACTGGTAAAAATGCTGGCTAAGATAATGCGGAGAAATATACAGGCAGGAGATACACTGGTAACCTTAAAATCAGAGCTGGAACTGGTAGAGTATTATCTAAAGATACAGCAGTATCGTTTTGGGGAGAGAATACATTTTCATATTAATCTCTATTGTGATGTGGAGGAGCTTAAGATTATGCCTCTTATCATTCAGCCAATTGTAGAAAATGCTTTTATACATGGACTGGAAGCCAAAGAGGGTGAAGGTGAGATTAAAATAGATGTGAGAATGGCAGACCGTTTATATATTATTGTAGAAGATGACGGTATCGGAATGACCAGGGAGACATTGGAAGAAATAAAAGACAGTCTCAATGATTACGCAAGGCTCACCAGAAGCAGCATAGGACTAAATAATGTAAATCAGAGAATTAAACTCTTGTATGGTGACAAATACGGATTGCTGATTGAGAGCGAAGAAAATACGGGAACCAGGATTACCATTCAACTTCCAAAGGATATGAGCTGATACAACATTATAGGATATAAAGGGAATTCTTTTTCCTATTCAAGGATATAACGTAATTAGAATATCTGCCTTGGAGGAAATGAGCATAAACCAACTATTTCGTAAGGGCGAGGAGGGGTTAAATGTATCAGGTTATGATTATAGACGATGAGATGATTGTAAGAGAAGGCATTAAGTGCCTGATCGATTGGGAAGATTACAACTTTGAAGTATGTGCGGAAGGTTATGATGGGAAGGACGGCTTAAAAAAGGTATTGGAATATTCCCCTGACCTGGTGCTGGTGGATGTCAAAATGCCTGGCATGAGTGGAATAGAGTTAATCCGTGAGGCGAAGAAAGCAGGTTTTGAAGGAAAGTTTATTATCCTTACAGGGTATTCGGATTTTGAATTTGCCAAATCAGCCGTATCGCTGGGAGTTCGGGCATATTTACTAAAACCTATAGACGAAGATGAGTTATTAGAGAATGTAAAAGAATTACTGGCAGAGCTGGATGCCAAGAAGCATTTGGATGATTATTATACTCTTAGTGAATTAAAAGCGAGGCAGCAAGTACTGTCCCATCTATTATTGCATACCTCGGACAGAGAAGCCCTGAAGCGGGAAATTAAACTATATGGCATGGACTTTAAATACAATAGTTTCTGTGCGGCAATACTAAAGGATAAGGAAAGCAACGAAGAGGATGGGATCTCCCAGGAAAAAATTGATCTGATGTTATTGAATATGGAGCATGTTGATAAAGTCATTATGGACGATAAGCTGGTGCTGATCTGCAAAGGATTAAGTTATGAGGAGGTTAAAAAGCAGCTGCTTATAAACAATGAAAAGGTAAAGAAACGGTTTACAGAAGGCTTCTTTATTGCAGTAGGACATAGTGTTACCTATTGGCAGGATCTTCATTTCTCCTATGAAAGTGCAAAACTTCTCTCAGAGTATCAGTTTTCCTTTAAAGAAATGGAAGCAGTAGGGATAGAAACCTTAAAGGCCAGTGGAATAACGGAAGACAAAGAGTTTCCGGAGCAGCTGCTTAAGTTTATAGAAATAGGAGATATGGGAGCACTGAAAGCAGCTATCAGGGAGAAAGAGGAACTGTATCGCGGACAGCTGATCAAGGAATGGGATATCAAGGTTCAGGTGACCCAATGCATCTCCTACCTACATCATATCTTGGAGAAAAAGTATGATAAATACCGGGAGCAATTAAAGGATGAGTATCAGAAATATGCAGACCGGATGAAAAAAGCAGAGAGCTTATCAGTCTTACTTAATAATCTCTATGATTTCTGCGATGAAATCTCAAAAGTTATCTGTGTTGTCGCTTCTGAAAACGTAATAAAAAGAATGATAGCTTATATGGAGAAGAATTATGGACAGGACCTAAAGCTTGAGAGTATATCCAAACTATTTAACTACAATAGTGCCTATCTTGGAAAAATCTTTAAAAAAGAAGTAGGAGAGAACTTTAACAACGTTCTGGATGCCATCCGAATAAAGAACGCAAAGAGACTGCTGCAGGAAACAGACCTTAAGGTATACCAGATTTCAGAGCAGGTAGGCTACAGCAATATAGACTACTTCTATTCTAAATTTAAGAAATATGTAGGCATAAGTCCAAAAGAATTTAAAAGAACAGAAGAATAGAAGAAAAGCAGAACAGCAGAACATAAGAACATAAGAATAGATGAACAGCAGAACAGCAGAACATAAGAACATAAGAATAGATGAACAGAAGAACAGTAGAACAGCAGAACAAAAGAATAATAGAATAGAAAAACGAAAAAAAATGTCAGGTGAATTGCACCAAAAAGAAAGAACGAATGCGCCTATGGAAAGGTATTAGAAGTCCTTTTCTCTGGAAATTTTGTGTTATATTATCAAACAGATTGTCTGAGCGAAGCGAGTTATCTGTTTGATAATATGTCCAGCACAAAATTCCCAGAGAATTAGGACTTCTTATACCTTGAAATTGAAGCAAGAGTTCTTTCTTTTTGGTGCAATTCACCGTACCCTTGTGAAAAACTAACCTTCTGTTACTCAAATCAATGTAATTTATTTCTTAATCTTCACCAGATATCCGTCCTGATTTACGAAATCAGCAGTACCGGTTATATAGGCTTTCACATAAACTGCTTTATCCTTAATATCCTGGAATACTTCACCGGATAAAGAATCACTTAATTCCAATTTATCCTTTGCTTTTATTTCAGTAGTGGTAATAACTGCGATAAAGCTCTTATCTGCTGACCAGCGGTACAAAGGCTGTTTTTTAGCATCTAATACTTCAAAATCAAAAACCTGTCCGGAGCTGCTTTCAATAGTAACATCATTTTTGGTAGGATTCTTGATAATAATCTTAAAATCAAGAGAATCCTTATTCAGTAAAGCTTCAGGTTTAATGGAAACCTTCTTCTTAGCAGTCTTCTTATCCTCTTTTTTTGTACCTTTTGAATTATTTTTGGAATCCTGACTTTTGTTTGTGTTGTTCTTCTTATACTGTCCGGCTGCTTGTACCGTTGTTAATGATACGGTAAAGAGCACGAAAGCTAATATTAATAAACCAAGAATATTCTTTTTATTTTTCATAATAATCTCCAATCTGCGTGCTTTGCACAAATAAATAATGATGATAAGTGAAAGTAGTTTGCTTTCACAGTTCCTTTTTCTGCACTGCCTTTATCCTTATCTGGTTTGCAAGGGCAGTTCTTACACAAACTCGATGCTAAAAAGAGAGTTTTTACACTCTTGTTTACTTCCGTATACCTAAATGCTTAACAGGATAAAAGTAAATTGACAGATACTGCTTGATTATTCAATCCCAAGCGGGAATATGACCGGTTATATAGATTAGACGATTAAAAGGAAAAATAGTTCCTGAAAATAATAAAATAAAAGCCATTTTCTACTGTAAGTATTCAACTTACAGTGAAAATGGCTCTTATAATGTATATTATTTAAAGACCAGGACTATTTACCGCTCTCTGTGGGAGTAGCTGTAGCTTCCGGAGTAGCAGTTGCCTCAGGAGTAGTGGTAGCTTCCGGTGTAGGAGTAGAAGTAATTCTCTCTGCTTCAGGAATAGTAGTCTGTCCCATTACAACGGTATCCCATACTTTATCGTTAACGGTTATTGTGTATTCTTTTTTGATTTCATTCTCATACTTATCTGTAAAAGCTTCTGTCTTAGCGTTGTTGATGGCTTCTGTAACAGCGGCATCATAGCTTTCGGTGCTGTTGTTATCTGTCATCTTAATAATGTAGTAACCTTTAGAAGTTTTAATAATTCCATCTGTTACTTCATCGTTCTTAAGTTTCATGGCAGCTTCCTGGTATTCTGCTTCAGCAGTTCCATCATCTTTAACAAAGTTAAGAGTGGTAGTAGATAAAGCTTCATTATCTTTTGCGATATCGGCAAATGCTTTACCAGCCTGTACATCTTTCAGAGCTTGTTCTATGGCATCCTTTGCAGCAGCTTTTTCTTCATCGGTAAGCTCCTCTAACTGATAGCTTTCGTTGTATTTTGAGGTTGCCGCATATAAATACTCTGTATCGTATTGTCTGTATGTTTCTTTGTCAATACCAGCTTTGATTTCATCTTCTTTCACTGTAAGATCATCAAGAACGGTCTGGTAATACTTGTCCGCCAGCTGTAATTTCTCTTGTGCTTTTATCAGGTTCTCTTTTGTAAAACCTGTAAGTTTGAGACGCTCTTCATCATCCTTTAATGAAGTCCAGAGAGATTCAACATCTGTTTCAATGCTTGTCTTTTCTTCGTCAGTAAGAGTATTACCTGCTTCTTTTGATTTCTGATATAGAATATCCCACATAACGGCAGCATCCATAACACTTGTCTTCATCTGATCCCTCATGGTGACACCTTCGGAATATTCCATATCCCAATAGGTAGGGTAGTATTGTGCATACATCTGCCCCTGAGCTTCCATTGCATAAATAAAATACATCATATCCTGCATTGTAAGCTTTTCATCGTTAACTGTTACCACTAAGGTAGAGTCTGTTTTTTTGCTGCATCCTGCAGCGAATATCATTCCCGCTGTTAAAGCCATAACTAACAGTCTGGTAATGATCTTTTTTGATTTCTTCACTGTACTTCCTCCATTATATGTGATTCATGTGACGATTGTAGAAAAGACACATAATATCATTTTAATACTTTTTCCATATAAGTCAAGTTCATTGAATAGATTTTTGGATATATTATATGAAAATTCTGTGAAATCTAGGCAAAAACAGCCCTCTATTTTATACAAATAAGAGTTTTTTGGCATTTTGCCAGAGAGTTTACGATACGATAAATGGATTTTATGAGAAATAAATGGAAATAAAAATACCGGTATTAAAGTATTTGTAGTAAGGAGAACTGTTCAGAGAGTAAAGTATGAAAGTAAAGAAAGTACTGGTTGAGATAAATACTTAACGGTAGATGAAAGTACAGACAAAGGGTATGAAAGCAAGAAAAGTACGGGTTAAAATTTATACTTAACGGTAGATGAAACACAGCCAAAGGGTATGAAAAGGAAAAAAGTATTGGTTGAACTTACGGAGAAGGAAATATGACGGATTCTCTCTGATTAGAAGTAGAAGGGAGCTGAGAAAATTTTTGATACAAAAACTTAAAAGTCAGCAGGCTATGGAGGTTATTACGAAACTTAAGGATTTAGCTTAACGGATAAGTATCAATAATCTGATTATAGAAAAGGAGAAGTAGAATAAAACCTTCTGGCTACTCTTTTATCTGCATAAGAGCTGGTGCATCGACGAAAGATTAACTGCAATCTTAGACTCTCGGAGGAGCTACTGAAAACCCAGGAGGCAACCCGTTATGTCTGCTTTTTGCAGCTCATAAGAAAGCTTTTGCTGCCCACCGGGTTTGATAAAGCTGAGGGTAATTTTCTTATTTATACAGGGTTTTTTTGTGGTATTCAGGTTAAGAAAATCACCTTAAAAATTACTTAAAAGCAGCCAGGTTTTAAGTATAAAAATTGGGGTATTTAATATCAATATATTTGGGTGGTTTCTTTTATGCAGAAAGTTTACAATAAGTTAAGTTAATAAACAATGGAGGAAAAATTATGGGGCAGAAGAAATTAACTGGCATGGGACTGTTAATAAATATTATAAGAATACTGGTTATCTTACTGGCGTTGAGCTTGTTTGTGCCCGCACTGAACCCTGCCAGAATAAGCGGACTGATTAACGATAATCTGTCCCTTTTTACATCAGGATTGGTTTACTCAACAGCTTTTTCGGGGTTTAAAAGAGCCTTAATGAGAGGCTGGGTGGAGCAGGGGACTTTAACCTTATTATTTCTCTCAGCACTGTTATCTTGTCTTGGGTATTTTGCCTGCAGTGCCGGAGGAGCAATCAGTCTTGGACAACTTAAATTAAAAAGATTATCAGCTCGTTTAACAGCTTTCGGTTCTTTTATAAGCTTAATTGGTTTTGGGGGAATTATCTTAGCTTATAATCAGTTACTTGAAAGTACAAATCTTAAAAAGGTAGATCCGGTTCTTCCTGTTGGATTAATCATACTGGCTTGTTTATCAGTGGCCTGTTTGATACTTTCGCTGGCTGCCATCTATTTGTTACCAAGACCTTCCAAGGAAGAAAAATATACCATGGAACCAAAATATTATCTGTTCCTTCTTATGCTTCCTTTCCTTATATTATGTATGGTATTTTCTTATCTCCCTTTATGGGGCTGGCGCTACGGATTGTATGATTATAAGCCGGGACTTGGCTTAAGCGCAGAAAATTTTGTTGGTTTTAAATGGTTTCGATATCTCTTTGAGAACTCCGCAACGAGAAATGATATCTTAAGAGTCTTAAAAAATACACTTGCAATGAGTGGTTTGGGACTTGCAACTTCTATCTTCCCGATGGCCTTTGCAATATTCCTGTCAGAAATCAAGGCTACCAGATATCGTAAGCTGATACAGACGCTGACCACCATACCTAATTTCATCAGCTGGGTATTGGTATATGCTTTTGCTTTCGCCTTGTTTTCAACAGAAGGTTTTATTAATACCGTATTGGTTGATATTGGTGTGCTGAAGGAAGGCGTTAATTTCTTATTAAGCGGAGACCACATTTGGCTGAAGATGTTAGCCTGGAGTTTATGGAAAGGTCTTGGCTGGGGAGCAATTATCTATCTGGCTGCCATATCTGGAATCGATCAGCAGTTATACGAAGCGGCAACGGTAGACGGTGCCGGAAGATTCAAGAAAATGTGGTACATAACAGTACCCGGTCTCTTACCTACCTTCTTTGTATTGTTAATGCTTGCTATAGCAGGTATTCTAAGCAATGGTATGGATCAATATTTTGTTTTCAAGAATTCTGCCAATAAATCGAATATAGAGGTTCTTGACCTCTATGTATATTTACTGGGACTTGGAAGCAGTGATACCGGAAATATTCCGCTGGCAACTGTTGTCGGTATGGTGAAGTCAATCATAAGTATCATATTGCTGTTTATGGCAAACGGACTTTCCAAGTTGATACGTAAAGAAAGCATTATATAGGAGGTGTGAAAATGGGATATACAGGCAAGGGCACGGGGATTAATACAGCAAAAATTCGAAAAGTAAAAAAGAGAATCCCATCTTCTCCCGGAGATATTGTATTTAATATTTTTAATTATGCGTTCTTTTCAATTTTTACGGTTATTTGCTTTTTCCCTTTTTATTATTTGTTCATCAATACCATCAGTGATAATGAACTGATAAAGGCCGGACGTATTACCTTCCTGCCAAAAGGCATTCATTTTGACAATTATTTTGCTCTTACCAGTGTAAGCAATTTAGGAAGCTCTATTATGGTATCCATAGCAAGAACTCTGATTGGTACGCTTATCATGGTATTAGCCTCTGCATTTGTAGGCTATTTGGTAACGAAAACCGAAATGTGGGGCAGAAAGGTGTGGTATCGTCTGCTGGTTGTTACCATGTATTTTAATGCCGGTTTGATACCCTGGTATCTGAATATGTCCATGTTAGGACTTACCAATTCCTTCTTAGGATATATCATTCCCAGTATTGTAGCACCTTACAATATCATACTGGTTAAGACGTATATAGAATCTATACCTGCAGAGCTTGAGGAAAGTGCTTCTATTGATGGTGCTGGATACATTTCCAGATTCAAGGTCATTATCTTCCCTCTCTGTAAACCGATTCTTGCTACCATAGCAATATTTGGTGCTTTAGGGCATTGGAATTCCTTTACGGACTCCATGATATTAATGTCAGGGGCACCTAAGTTATACACACTGCAATACAGACTTTATGTGTACCTGAATCAGTCCTCCAATCTAGCGGCACTGATGAAATCCGGAAGCGGTATTACTTCTGATATGGTACAGCAGGCGTTAAATACAAGAACCATTAAATTTACGGTAGCCATGGTATCTATCATACCAATCCTTCTGGTATACCCCTTTCTTCAAAGATATTTCGAAAAGGGTATTATGATCGGAGCGGTAAAAGGCTGATTGTCTATTGTTAGAATTCGGGAATATTAAGTTGAAAGGTGTCTGCTTATTTATTGGTAAAAGCATTCCCATATGGCATCATCGCTTATTCAACTTATTATAGTACCGATTTTAAGATAAATAAAAAGGAGGGTATTTATTATGAAAAGAGCAAGAAGATTAATATCACTTTTGCTTATTGTAACACTTATGTGCTGGGGACTATGGGGTTGCGGGTCTGGTAATAAGAACGTAAAAAATAGTAGCGGAAATAATGCAGCAACAGAAACACCGGAAGCTACTGACGCAGCAACAGAAGAACCGGAAGAATCCGCTGAGGATCTTTTAGCAGATATTATTCCCAAAGAAACAGTAGAATTAACTGTATACAGCCAGCTGGCTAACTATTCAGGAGAGCAGATCGGATGGTTTGCTCAGGTTATGAAAGATAAGTTTAATGTTAAGCTTAACATTATTCCTTCCGGTGACGGTGTATTCTCTACCCGTATGGAATCCGGTGAACTTGGTGATATTGTTATCTTCGGACAGGATGGAGATGAGTACAAACAGGCAATTCAGGCAGGCTTACTCTTTGACTGGAATGAAGATGAGATTTTACAGGATTACGGTCCTTATATTAACGAAAATATGCAGGTAGCTCTTCAGAAGAACAAAGATATCTCTGGCGGAAAGGTATACGGCTTCGGTCACAACGTTGGTTCTTCCTCTGATGAACATGAATCCTTCTTCTATCATCCTGATATCAGATGGGATTTATATGAGAAACTAGGTTATCCTGAAGTAAATACCTTAGAAGATTTTATCCCTGTACTTGAGAAAATGGTAAAAGAGAACCCTACTTCCGATTCCGGACAGAAGACTTACGCGATGTCTTTATTCAAAGACTGGGACGGTGATATGGTAATGTATGTTAAGGCACTTGGTGCTTTATACGGATATGATGAATTCGGATTTACTTTATATGATGTAAATACACAGACTGCACAGCCTATTCTGGATGATAACAGTATGTATTTAAGAAGTCTTAAATTCTACAACCAGTTATATCAAAAGGGCTTACTGGATCCTGATTCCATGACCCAGACTTATGATGAAGCCAGCGATGCTTACAGAGATGGCTCTGCTGTATTTAATATTTTTAATTTCCTGGGTCAGGCATTATACAATACAGATGCACATACTGCCGATGGAAAAGGTATGTATCCACTTGCAGCGAAAGATATGAAGGTACTCAGCTACGGTCTGAATGTTTACGGTGGTAACAGAGTATGGTCTATCGGTGCAAATACACAGTATCCTGAACTTTGTATGGCTATCATTAACTGGCTAAGTACACCGGATGGTGTTATGACTTATACCTATGGTCCCAAAGGCGTTTCCTGGGATTATGATGATCAGGGTTATGCATACCTTACAGATTTAGGTGCAGCCTGCAAAGCAGATACAAAGACTGAAATGACAGACGGTTACAGCGGAACTTTTGATGATGGTGGCTTCAAGATGAATAACAGTACCTGGGCACTTGACAGTATTAACCCCGAGGGTAACGGAGAATCCTTTAACTACCAGTTCTGGGGTAGTACGTTAAAGAAAGAAACTACTAATGCAGAGCAGGAGTGGAAGAAGTACACCGGATATCTCAGTGCAGATGAGTACTTAAATGATGGCAGATTATCCATAGCTATCGGAACAAACTACGCTACAGGTGCTAAGAGTGATGAGCTCAGTACAACCTGGAATCAGGTAAAAGAAGCTATCAAAACCTATTCCTGGAATGCAATTTATGCGAAGACTGATGCTGAATTTGATACTATTGTAGCTGAATTACAGTCAAAAGCAAAAGAATATGGCTATGATGAGTGTATCGCCTGGTGTATGAATGAAGCGACTTTAAGAAAAGCAGCAGAAGATAAAGCAAAAGCAGCAAACTAATTTAATTATAATTGCAAATTGCTAATACTAACGGGCAGTTCACCATGGTGAACTGCCCGTTGCAGACTGCAGGTAAATGAAGTGCATAATAATAATTATAGATACGAAAGGCACGGAAATTTCCGTGTCTTTCGTATCTATGTCACTAAATTAAAATACTATTTTCACTTAAAAGACAGAACGGTATTACCGCATTTCGAACAAAGTGGCACATTCGTATTCCAAATGCCAAAAGGGATTAATCCTACATTCTATTTCGTAAGCGATAGAACGACATTGCATCTTTGTAGTGGCTTCCATTACTCATGAAGGCGTCGTATCAGTTTATATACTGTGCAATTTTCAATAACCAGAGCTTTCCTGTGAGCAAAGAATATAATACCTTCACTTGGGGCGATAATCTGTGAGATAACTTCCCCCTCGATTGGATCGACCACTTCTGCTAAAAGGTCTCCAAAGGCTACTTCTTCGCCGGGTTCTTTGAATCTTCTGTAGATACCGGATACATCTGCTCTGATGGACATCAGGCTTTCTTCTTCCAGGGTAGTAGCTATAAAGCCGTTATGGCAGTTATATTTGATAATGCCCATACGGGTGAGGAAACGAAGTACAGAGGATACAGCCTGATTAGCTGATTTCTCATCTATATAATCCGTTGCAGAAGTATATACACTAAAGGCATTGGTTCCATTCATCTGCCAGTTATAATTTAAGGTGGCAGTATCAATAGGGCGTGGTTTTCTGGTCACTACATAGGGAAGTCCGAACAGATTTGCAAGGCTGGTATTCTGATACCCGGTTTCCATCATTCTGACATGTGGAATAAAATCACCGGGGGTATGAAAGCTTGCAAACTGGATGCCGTAATTATAGCCTTTTACAGCCTTAAAGATACCATCTGCAATTCGCCTGGTGGTTTCACCTTCCGCGTCACCTGGGAACATACGATTAATATCAGTGTTATCCATAGCCCAGAAGCGTTTTTCAACGTTGATGGAGTAGTGATTTACAGAAGGTATCACCATGATTTCATTGTTATTAACGATAGCACCGGCTTTCTCCAGTTTATCAAGTATTTTAACGATCTGAGAGCAGATGTAGAGCTGCTGTACTTCATTACCACGGGTTGGTCCCACGATACAGGCAGACTTCTCGCCTTTCCCGAAATGATAGGAGGGAATGCTCAGCTCACCGCGAAAAGGAGTCTTGATGGAGTATACTGTGTCTTTTATCATGTAAAATTACCTCCTAATATACGGACTATCAAAGAGCCTTCATTTACTACGGGATATTCCCTTAAGGTAAATACCATACCGTCACAGGGAGCAAGAATATGCTGGTTGATCTCACCGGTAAGACTGTCTACGATGTCTCCGATAACTTCACCTTTCTTTATACCCATCCAGTGCTCTACCTCAGGCAGAAAAATTCCGGAGGCTTCCGCATGAACCATGGTTACTTCACTTCCGCCTTCTGTGGAGATAATTGGTGTCTTAGGTGTGATAACTTCACCCTCCCACATTCCGAGCTCTTTCAGGAGGCAAAAGATACCTTCCGTAATCTGATCCCCAAATTGCTTTGTTATGCGCATTCCGGTACCCATTTCAACGGCTATGGTAGGAACTCCGCTGGTGTTAAGGGCGTGGGTTAAGGTGGCATTTTGTACGGTGGCAGAAGGATGTACCCAAACAAAATCAAGGTTCAAAAGCTTTGCATAAGGCAAAAGCATCTTGGCATTCTCTTCGATCATTCGAACCTGTGGGATCTCACGAAGAAATATATTAGAGGAATGCAAGTCAACACAGAGCTCAGAGCCCAGGATATCTTCAACGATTGCCTGAGCAGCATTTTCTGCCATATCGCCGTTTCGGTTTCCTGGAAAACAACGATTCAAATCCAAATCAAAGGCTGGTATTCCACGTGTAAGAGACTCAATTCCCAGAGGATTCAGACAGGGATATATATCAACGATTCCATGAAGTAAATGAATGTTGGCTTTGATTCGCCGTATGATTTCATAACAGATATACTGACCTTCCAATTCATCACCATGAATTCCGGAGACGATACAGATTCTTTTCTCTGCACCACTCTTATTTAGAGGTTCAATACGGTTTTTCCATATGTGCATATTTTCTAATACCGGTAAGTCGATAGAAAATACGGACTTTATCATAAAACCACATCCTTTCCGCAGTTTTTTCAACTAATCATAACATTTTTCCGTAAGAAAAACAAGAACGGTAATTGCTGAAAATAATACTTGAGGTTGCTGTTATATTTGGGTACAATATGGTGTAATAGTGTTGGAAATGGGTGGTTTTTCGCAAGGGGACGGAGAATTGCACAAAAGAGAAAGGACTCATGTTTCGACTCCAAGGTATAAGAAGTCCTAATCTCTGAAGATTTTGTGCTTGGAATAAGGTAAAACAGATAACTCGCTTCGCTCAAACAATCTGTTTTACCTTATAGCACAAAATCTTCAGAGATAAGGACTTCTAATCCCTTTCCGTAGGCACATTCGTCCTTTCTCTTTTGTACAATTCTCCTGAAATTTTGAAAGCAGGTTTTTTTTTAATATATGAATTATGAATTAGATTAATAATACAAAGAAAGGCTTTGCAATGCAGATTGTTTTCTTCTACCGTGTACTGAATACGCCCAATGATGCGTTGTTCCGCTTTAAGCTTAATGGGCTTGAGACAGTGAACAGGGATATGAACTAGAAGGAACGGAGGAGGTCTTGAAAAGGCTCCCAGTTAATGAATGATGGCTTAAATGTTCCTGGGGATTTATGCTGGGGTGATTTTCAGAGCAAGGTGTATGTACTGAAGGCTAAATAGTATCAAAATGCTGTCCTTTTGTTAAATTGGCATTTGATGCTAAAGGTTATTATAAGATATTTAACAAAAGCATGTAAGAAAGGGGAGTTTCATCAATGGTTATAAGTGCCTCCAGAAGAACAGATATTCCAAGATTTTATACGGACTGGTTTTTTAACCGATTAGACGAAGGCAGCGTCTGTGTCAGAAATCCCATGAATGCGAAGCAGGTCAGCAGAATTATTCTGAACCAAGATACGGTGGACTGTTTTGTTTTCTGGTCAAAAGACCCTGCACCAATGCTCCCTAAGCTATCGCTGCTGCTTCAGAAGGGTTATCCCTTCTACTTTCAATTTACTGTAACACCTTATGAGAGAGAGCTGGAACTTAACTTGCGGGATAAAAAAGATATTCTGGACACTTTTATAGAATTATCTCGTATGATTGGTAGTGATAAGGTCATATGGCGTTATGATCCGATAATTTTAAATGAGAAGTACACCTTTGACTATCACCGACAGGTTTTTGAGGATATGTGCCGCCAATTATGTGGATATACTACGGTGTGTAATATCAGTTTTGTGGATATTTACCAGAAAATAAGAAAACAGGAAGAGTCCGGTATTTTTCGAAGGGTAACAGAGAGTGAGATGCTTGGTCTAAGTACAGAATTAGACGCTATTGCTGGTAAATATGGAATTACCGTTAAAAGTTGTTGCGAGGATATTCTTCAGAAGGCATCCGGTATTCAAAGAGCCAGTTGTATCGACCCGAAGCTGATAAAAGAACTCTTGGGCCGTGAAATTAAAATACGGAAAACAATCGGCCAAAGGGAAGGCTGCGGTTGCATGGAGAGCGTAGATATCGGTGCTTATAATACCTGCTCCAATGGTTGCCTTTATTGTTATGCTAATAGTGGACTGAGATCGGCAGAGAAAAACCGAAAGGAACATAACTGTAGGAATGATTTGCTGATTGGATGCCTTAAGGAAGAGGACAAGATTACGGAAAAGCTTATGAAAAGGATTTAATTCATAAGATATTTACAGGATACCGGAGAAGTAATTGGGAATACTGATTTTATAACTAAGAATGAGAAAGGATGTTATCTTATGAGTTCACCCAATGAAAAGAATAATACGATAAAAGGAGCTTCTAACAATACAAAGCAGGAACTAGAAGAAAAATACAAGAAAACAAGGGACATTTTTGTTGGTTCAGCTATGGTACACAAAGCAGCCTATGAACCTCAGTCGGAATGTAATCCGGATAACGGAGCTTTTTTTGAAGAGAGAAGCAATCCCTTGAGCAGCAAAGGAAATTAATAAATTAAAAGAAATTAAAAAGCCAGTAAAATATACGAAATTTAAGAAATAGAACGTAAATAATAAAGCAATACAAGAAATTAAGAAACGCAAGATAGTGAATAAGTAATACAAAAAAATAAACAACGCAAAAAAATAATCAGCACAAGAAAAAAGATAAGAAATACAAGAAATAATATCAGTAAAGCAAATAATAAAGTGGAAAAAGGTTGTTGCAGGTGGGAATAATTGACTTTATGAAGTCTTTTGTCCTACTGCAACAACCCTTTTTTCATCTCTTAAAGGCAATTAGCTTGTAAGCTGTTCAATAAAATATCTTGCGGCATTCGAGAGAGGTATATTATCATTATAGGCAGCCACCAGTTTTCTGGAGGGCAGTGTTTCCTTTAATTCAATAGGTTCCAGTTTATTCTCCGGGTCTCTTTTATAGCAGAAGTCGGGAATAAAAGCGACTCCAAGACCAATTTTTGCAAGATCTATCAATAAGTCATTGCTGCTTAATTCCACTGCAGGAACCAAATCCAGTGAATGCTGTAAGAAAAGATTATGCAGAAATTCGCTGGTGGTTGAATGTTTCGTAAGCATCAGAATCGGGTATTTAAGCAGTTCCTCTAAGGTAAGGGCTTCCTCTTTCACCGGATAGAAGTCCTTGTTCACAATAAAGGTATCGTTAAATTCCAGAACAGTTTCTATATGCATGCTATTTATCAGAGAAGAGTTCGGTGAGTTTGTGACAATAATGTCTACCTCATTATTTTCTAACATTTTGGCACACTGGAAAGAAGTACCGTTTGTAACCTTAATATGAATTCTGGGATATTTTCGATGGAAGTCTTCTAAAAAGGGTACAAGATAATAACGGCAAATAGTATCACTGGCACCTAGACGCAGCTGGCTCTCACCCAGTGAGGAAGCCTCAAGAAGTTGATTCTCACCTCTGCTGATTAAATTAATAGCGGGCTCAATATGTTTAAATAAAAGCTCTCCTTCTTTGGTTAAGGAGACCTTTTTTGTGCTTCGAAGGAAAAGGGTCTGATTCAGATTTCCCTCCAATACTTTAATAGATTGGCTTACAGCGGACTGTGATATATACAGGGAGGCAGCAGCCTCGGAGAAGCTTAAGGTTTTGGCAACATAATAGAATACCTTATATAGCTCGTAATTAATATCCATGTATTACCTCCTCTCATTGGTAAATATATTTTGGGATTTCTGTGACAGCTTTATTTACCTGGCAGGAATAACCTCCAGCCAATAACCATCGGGATCATTGATGAAATAGATACCCATTGTAGGATTTTCGTAACAGATGCAGCCCATTTCCTTATGCTTTTTGTAAGCACCATCATAATCATCGGTTATAAATGCCAGATGGAATTCATTATCTCCTAAGTCATAGGGATGATCCCAATCACTTAACCAGGTAAGTTCTAATAAATGGGGGGTGGTTTTATCGCCCAGATAAACGATGATAAAGCTTCCGTCTTCCGGTTCATGACGTCTGGTTTCAGTTAAGCCCAAAGCTTCGTTATAAAATTTTAGAGATTTCTCTAAATCCAATACATTGATATTATTGTGTGCAAATGTAAATTTCATATATTCCTCCATTAATGTTCTGCTAAAAGCAGATAAAGTATTAATCTATTTGAAAAGTCTGACCTTCAAACGAAATATCTATAATCTTGTCTCTGTATTTAGAAGCCTCATCCGAATTCTTAAACTTCTCAAGGATGCTGTAATCCAGCCAGAAATGCATGGGAAAAGCTGCAGAAGTCCTGGTGTTTTGCATAAAATAATCAAAGCCGAGACTGTAGAGTTCCTCCTGTCTGGGATCCAGGGGCAGAAAAGCCAGGTCAATTTCTTTGCCGGATATTTTATTTATTTCATCTTTATAATTCTTTGTCATATTATTATATTCAGAGGTAGTATCATCCTTCCAGACCCACCAGTTTAAGTCACCTGCATGGTAAAAAGTCTTGCCTTTTTCACTTATAAGAAAAGCAACACCTTCATCTGTTGAACGAAGCGTATCAACTTTAAGGGAATCTTTCAGGGTTATGGATTCATTTTTTCCGATTGTAATAATATTATAAGATTCTCTGTTCAGTTCTTTTAAACGGATATCTTTCGATAAAATATAAGTAACGTCAGGATATTTCTCTGACAATTCAAAAATCACAGGGTTGAAATGATCCTGATGGAAATGGCTGGAGAAGACAAAAAGGGGTTTTTCTTTCGTAAAATTGGGGATATTACCTTTATAATAATCAAAGAGAAAAATTGATTCTTCTGTTTCAATGCTAAAACAACTGTGATGAATATAAGTAATAAGCATAGGCACCTCCTTATTTCACTGCATTAATAATGATATTCTAACTCATATGCAAACATTTGTACAGCCTTATGGATGAAAATAGCCAGGTTATTTGAGAAATATAATAAGATGTAAATTAATGTTGATTTTTATTGAAAAGACTTGAAAAAAAAGTAAATCTTGTATATTATTAAGTTATATCATTTGCTTGGGAAGCAAGAAATGGTATCGGATTGTACTAAATTTAATATCGTTGTTCGACAGTATTCACACGAAATAGAGGGCAATTAAGGGGTTATGAGATACGGTTGGAGGAGGATAAAATTATGGAAGCTAAGAGCAGGCTTTACAAGAATAAGTATAGTAATCCGGAAGAGAGTGTTGTGAGTGGTTCTAATCTAAGATATTTTGATATTGAGAAAAAGCGTCAGGAGATTCACAGGTTATTAAATGTGTATGATGGTTCATTTGATAGTGTTGAAGTAATCGAATTAGCGAGAGAATTTGATGATGCCATGATTGAATTGTACCAGAGAAAATAAAAGCAATAAGATAGTAATGAAAGCAGCAAATACAATAACAGCTGTAACAGTATAATAAGGTAAATCAGGTGCTGTGCTAAACAAACAGTACCTGATTCAACCTTTTTCAGTTTTATCAGAAGGTGTATTTTTCTGATATAACTGTATCATATGACCCTTAATGTAATCTTTCTGCTCATCACTAAGCCTTCTGTAGTAGCTTAATGTATTCCATTCATCTCTGGTTAAGGATTTATCGGAATGATAAGCAGAACCCTCTTTTATAAGATCCTTAGATTTATCTTGCTTTACATTAAATAAGTAATCAACTGTAACATCAAAGTAAGTTGCTAATTTTAATAAAATATCAGGATCCGGGGTGCTGATATTTCTTTCATAGTTAGACATGGTTGATTTACTCACCCCAAGTATATTAGCAAGTTCGTTCTGGGTGAGGGGTTTGGAAAGCCTCAGGGTTTTTATTTTTTTACCAATATCCATAGAAATCACCTCTCCAATAAATAGTATCATAAATAGTTACATTTAAAATGGTGTTCTATTAATACTGGAATTATTCCAATATAATTTGACAAAGTAGTAAATATGTGTTACAATAAAAAACGTAATTTACTGGATATTTCAGCCATATATTTATAATAAAGCATAAGACAGCTGAAAACTCTATAACCCCTCAATAAAGTTGATTCTGTTTTATGCTTTATTATAAATATATGTATGCCAAATAATAAACTGCCAATAAGTTCTATACATCATTTCCAATTGAGAGCAAATATGTTATAATCTAACTATGTACAAACCTGTGTTGTAACTTAATACTGCAAAGTGTCTCAAATACACCGAAAAGTATATATCAGGGGAAGAATGTACATAATTGAGAAGAATATATTAGAGAGGATGATGGCATATGTTAAACCCGGAAGTATCAAAACTTTTAAATGAACAGGTGAATAAGGAATTCTATTCTGCTTATTTGTATATGGATATGGCTAATTACTATGCAGATCAGAGCCTGGATGGATTTGAGAACTGGTTTTTCGTCCAGATGCAGGAGGAAAGAGATCATGCATTATTATTCCGAAAATATCTATTAAACAACGGAGAGCAGGTAACCTTAACTGAGATTGCAGGACCGGAAGGCGGCTACAAGGATTTTAAAGAGCCTTTAACGCAGGCATTGGAACATGAGCAATTTGTAACTGCCTCTATTAATTCCATATATGAAGCAGCTTATCGTAATAAAGATTTTCGTACCATGCAGTTCCTTGACTGGTTCATCAAAGAACAGGGAGAGGAAGAGAAGAATGCAGAGGACAATATCAAGAAATTTGAACTTTTTGCAGGAGATCCAAAGGGACTGTATATGTTGGATAATGAATTAAAGTCAAGAGTTTATGCAGCACCTTCACTTGTTTTAGATTAATTTTTAATCATACTATTAAATTAAAAAAACCGGCAATTTTCTTATATACCTCCCATGCCTTTGGCTGAGAGCA
This sequence comes from Anaerocolumna sp. AGMB13020, assembly GCF_033100115.1. Lineage (NCBI taxonomy): Bacteria > Bacillati > Bacillota > Clostridia > Lachnospirales > Lachnospiraceae > Anaerocolumna > Anaerocolumna sp. AGMB13020. Next base: position 4,240,818 of record NZ_CP136910.1, read on the forward strand.
GATTATATAGAAGATTGCCGGTTTTTTGTACTATATTGATTCAGAAGCAACTTTTAACATACTGCTTTCCGTAGTGCCGCTTGTAAGCAGTATGGAATACGATGGGAGCTAGTGTAAATCTGACTTCCATTTCACCCGCAGAATCAGGATTGTTGTTATAAGTGCAGCTGCATAGTTAGAGAAGAGGTTCCCCCAGAATACGGAATAGTAGCTTAATTGCTGCTCAGTAGCCAGAATAAAGATATATCGCAGCAGCCAAACACGCAGGATACTAAGCACCAGTGTAATCTTTGTCTTACCCAGTCCGATAAAGGCTCCCTGTTCTACCATACAGATTCCAAAGCCGATGACGGAATATGTATATATATGAAGCGCTTTATTGGCGATTGCCAGGACTTCCGGTTCACGGGTAAACAGGACCGTGATGTGGGAGGACAGTGGTACGACTACGGCAATCAATATTGTTGCAGTAATGGCACTGATGATACAGCCTATCAAGCAGGAATATTTTGCCCTTTTGCTTTGTCTGGCTCCGATGTTCATGCTGACCATGGTGGTTACGGCAGAACCAAAGGAGGAAGGGAGGATAAAGCAAACGGAGGTTATGTTATTGGCAATGCCCTGACCATTTAAAACAATTGCTCCGTATTTCTCTACCTCATTGTTGATTAAGAAGAAACCTAAGTTCAGCATGAGACTGGAGAGCATCGAAGGAAAACCGATGAGCAGTAGCTGACGGATGGTAGCTTTCTCAAAATGGAAGCCTTTTAGGTCCAATCTGTCCCCTGATTTTTTAACAAAGAGTTCATAGAACATCCATAGGGTTATAATGATATTAGAGGCCAGGGATGCCATTACAGAACCAATCAAGCCCCAGGAGAATACAGCTACGAACAGGGTATTAAAAAGTACTTTGAGCACCAGCATAATAATCATACGGATAAAGGCATCCTCAGGTTTACCGCTGGCATTTTTGATTGCGTTATATATGGATTCCAGAAATGAGAATGGCAGAACAAGCGCATTCAAAGAGATATAGAGGAATACATAATGTGCAATTTCTTTGTCAACATGGGAGGAGATGGGAAAGGCCAGGCCAACTAACAGCGGAGCCAATACAAAGCCCAGGATAAATGCAAAGACTACTAATTGTATTGTTATACGTCTGCTGGCTTTAAAGTCTCCCCGGCCATTTGACTGCCCGATGATTGCCATTCCTGCGACACTTAAACCCTGTGAGAGGGCGGCAGTCATATTGACGATGGGAGTTGAGTAGGTTACAGCGCTGGCGGCTGTTGTACCTGCAAGATTATTTAGAAACAGACCATCTATAACGGGTATCAGAGATTGTACCACACCCATCATTAGTGCGGGTATTGAAAGGAGCAGGATTGTTGAGAAGACATTTCCATTTAAAATAAGTTCTCGGCGCTGTTCCATGTTTTGATTTAGAAACTTAAACTTCATTGTTTATCACCTGTAAGTTATTCTAACGGAGACTAATGTGACCGTGTAAAAAGGTATTATACGCCTTTTGAGGGGGAAGGTCAAGGGGGAGGGGGATTTGGAGGTTTGGAATGGAGGGGATTTCTGAGGTTTATGGGGAGGAGTAGGTTGTGGAAAGGGGACGAAAATCCGGCTTCCTCTTTGTGCGTTTTGTTCGGACAAGAACCCAGCATCCACTAAGGCTGCAAGGATTGCTTAAGACAGTTCCGATAAAGCCAAACTCGCGATTTTTGGTTGTGGTTGTGGAGGCTTTATGACGCTCAGACATGGCTTTTTCGGAACTTGGCGCAACCCGTGCAGCCTAAGTGGATGCTGGAACCTTTCCGAGACAAAACTCCCAAAGAGGAAGCCGGATTTTCTTTGGATTTCGACGATTAGGGGATTTGATTACTTGGAAAGGATAAGTTTATTGTAAAGTGAAAGAGTAAGGGTGAAAGAGTAAGGAATGAAAATTGAAAGATATTGTCATAACGTAAGAAGGTTTTAATCGAAATAATTTTATATAATTTGAAATATTATCCATATAGTGGTATATTTAAACTAGTATATTAGCGATAATGCGTAATAGAGGATTTGAATTTGTGGAGAAAGGATGTTCAAACTATTAAGAATAAAGTTCGTAGTCTGTTAGAAGACATAATTGATAGTGTGGAATTACAGGAGTGCCAATTGGAGAAAAGATACAAAATGCAGGGAATTGCTATTTTCGGTCTGAATGGAGGTGGGAAGTCGACTCTAACTCATGCTTTAGCAAAACAAATAGGTTATTTTGAGATGGATATGGAAGATTATTATTTTCCTGAGCAAAGAGAATCAAGAAAATTGTCCTTAGAAAATAACAGTGTAGTTGATACAGATCATTTAGACGAACTACCTTTTTCTAATCCCAGAACAAAGAGTGAAGTACAAACTGCAATTATGGAGAATATAAAGACTCATCCTAGGTTTATTATTTCTGGAGTTACAATGAATTGGAGTGATGAAATTCTTTCTCGTATTGATATTGCTTTTTGGGTTCAAACGCCACTTGAAGAAAGATTGAAGAGAGTTCAAGCGAGGGAAGAAAAAAGGTTCGGAACAAGAGTTCTTGATGGTGGCGATATGTTTGCACAACAAATGGAATTCCTAAAAGAAATAAAAAATCGCGATTCAAAAGCAGTTGAAGAATGTGCAATGAAACTTGGTTGTCCTGTTATTGTAATTGATGGAACATTATCTGTAATACACAATCTAGAGAAAATTATAGATATTCTTAATCATTTATTGTGAAGGAATCTAGAACTACAAATTCCAATTTATGAGCAAATTCACTACCCATTATATTTATTAGAGATGATAGTATTAAGAAATTGAGACATGCTGTAGGTGGCGATATGAACTAATGATATATACGTATTTTCGGAGGTGTTATAGTGGCAACTTTTTACTTAATAAGACATGGCGAGGCTGACTATAGTGAATTAATGGAACATCATTTTTTTGGTTTTGGAAGAGACTTAGCCCCATTGTCTGAGAAAGGCATAGCACAAGCAGAGGAAACGGCTAAGGATGAGAGACTAAAAACTGCTGAACTAATTATTTCGTCCCCTTATACTAGGGCATTACAAACAGCTCAGATTATTTCGAGAAACACTAGTATTGTGGTTAAGGTAGAACTTGATTTACATGAATGGCTTCCTGATTTATCAAATAAATATACTACATCTGAAGAAGCTTTTCGCCTAACAGAAGAATTCGTTAAATGTAAAGGTGTTTATCCATTAGGAACTAGAAAGTTATGGGAAACGGTTAACGATATGAGAATAAGGATGAGAAGAGTTGCTGATAAATATGCAGAATATGATAAAGTAATTCTTGTCGGGCATGGGATGTCCTTAAGAACCTTGACTTATATTGAAGAAATGAAACCAGCCGAAATTGTAGAATGCAATTATGAAATAGGAAAGGAACAATGTATCTATTCCTTTTGCTAAGTTCACACTCTTATTGTTATCTTATTTAACAGTTGATAGCGACATCGAACTTCCCATTATATTTACAATGATTAGTTTAAATTTAAGTTACTAAACAGCTTATTATTAGCAAACTGAGAAGTTATGATATTTCTCATTAAGTTTAGAGGTCATGCGTAGTATATAGACAAATAATAATATGTAGGAGAGAAGTTAAATGTTTGAAAGAATTAAAGTTAAGAAATTGAATGATCATATTTATCTGATGGATGATAATGGCGAAGCTACTGGTTATTTGGTAATAGGAGACAAAAAGGCTTTAGTTATTGATACAATGAACGGATATGAGAATGTATATGAGGTGGTTCGTACTTTGACAGATTTACCTCTCATGGTAGTAAATACTCATGGCCACTGTGACCATATATTTGGAAATATATATTTTGACGAGGCATATATGAATCCAGATGACAATGAGGTTGCGAAAGAACATATGGCGTTTCAGGAGTTCGTTGAAGCGTGTAAGAAACACAATTTACATATGCCACCATTTAAACCTATTAAGGATGGTGATGTTATTGACCTTGGTGGGCTAACGCTTGATATTATTTCGTTACCTGGACATACGCCTGGAGGTATCTGCCTTTTACTAAAAGAGGATAGAGTTTTGTTTACAGGGGACGGTATTAACCATGGACTTTGGATGCAGCTTAATGAAAGCAAAATGTTAAAGGAATTATTGAATAATCTCGATAAAATTATGTATGTGACGAAAGAGGCTGATTATATTCTACATGGTCATGCACAAGAAATGGACAATATTTCTTTGATAACTGCATTAAGAGATGGTGTTGCTGATTTAATAGAAACCAAAGGCGAAGGTGATAAGGACTATGAATGGTTTGGTGGAGTAGACAAACAACATCTTTTTGGAGATGGGAAGAGTGCTATTTGCTATTCAATTGATAAACTCTAAAACTGACCTTTGAAGTATTTGCAGAATATGAAGTAAACTTTCAGTTCGTATTTAATTCAGAACTTCCCATTATATTTATTAATCTTATAAAGAATAAACTAATCAGAGATATATGATAGAGGGAATTTGGTTCGCTGTTGTTAGTAACTGTGAACTGATTTTTATTTATATATTAGCGGAGGCTAAAAATGACTACTATTGAAATGGGTTGGGAACGCAATAAAAGATTACATTTTAACGATATAGTCGAAAATTATGATAAAATGCGACCAGAATATCCACAAGAAATTTTTGAAGAGGTTATAAATTATTCCAATGCTCTGACGGGAAAACACGCCGTTGAAATAGGGGCAGGAACAGGAAAAGCCACTCATCCTTTTCTTGATGCAGGATATGACGTAACGGCTATTGAGATAGGTTCAAATATGGCAGACTTTCTTTTGAAAAGATTTAGTGGTCGTAAAGGATTTAATGTTGTCGTTTCTTCTTTTGAAGATGCTGTATTACAAGAAAGTAGTTTTGATTTAATCTATTCTGCGACAGCTTTTCATTGGATAGATGCCGAAATAGGGTGTCCAAAAGCATTTCGCTTGTTAAAAGATGGTGGAACAATTGCCTTGTTTCGTTATAATGCTATTGCTGCTAATGGCGATGAGCTAAATGATGAAATACAAGCTATCTATGAAAAACATTATTATAGTTATTACACATCAGATACAAGGCCAATAAAAAAATCAAAAAAAGATTTTGAAAAGCCATCCGAAATTTACAATTCCTTTAGATTTGAGGATTTAAGGACTTATGGTTTCAAGGATGTATCTATGAAATTTTATGATAGTTATAAAGTATTTAATGCAGATGAATATATTACCTGGCTTGAAACTATGTCTGACCATAGAGGCTTACCAGACAGTAATCGAAAGTTACTTTATGCTGGGATAAAAGAAGCAATCATAGAACACGGCAATCACAATAAAATAGATTTCATTTTCCAATTATATATGGGCAGAAAATAAACATAATCTGACATTGCTTAGCTTGCAATCTTAATAAACAACGAACAAAAACATAACAACAACTTCCAATTCCTAGGGAGCATGAACTTAACATTATATTTATAATGAACCAATGAGGATGTACCTCGATAATTGGAATGAGAAGTTATAAATTCTAATTTTATGAGATTCTGAACATTCCATCTTATTATAAATGAACAGGTGAGGAGAAATAATTGTGAAGAGAAAAGTAGTAACTTTATGTGGTTCGGTAAGGTTTTGGAATAAAATACAAGAGATGTCTGAACGATTAGAATTAGAAAATGAATATGCTGTAATAGGAATTATACCTCATGTTATGGATAGAGATTTAACAGAAAATGAAAAAAATACATTAGGTGAATTACATAGAATAAAAATTGCTTTGTCTGATGCAATTTTTGTTGTAAATGTTAATGGTTATATAGGAGAAAGTGTAAAAAAAGAAATAGAATATGCTAAACAAGAAGGAAAAGAAATAATTTATTTAGAAAGTGCTGATTAAGCAAATTTAAATCTATAGATATACTGTTACTTCCCATTATTTTTATTGGGTTATAAAGAATAAACAAATAAGAATTTGTAAGGAATTGTTAATACGCTATTGTTTTTTATTGTGATATAAAAATATTTATATTTAGAGGTGTAGAATGCTGAAAACAAAACGGCTTGCATTGGTTGGGTTTGATGTTAAATATGCAAACGATTTCTTTGAATTATGGAGCGATTTTGAATTAGTAAAATATACATTTACACCTTTAGTGAATACCATTGATGAATGTATTAACTTAATTGAACATCAGATAAATCGGACAGACAAAGACTTCATAGACCGCTTTGTTATTCTGCTAAATAATAAAGCTATTGGTATGGTTGGTTGCATTTGTATGGATAAAGCTAATTTTGTTTATGGGCTTTATTATCAAATATCTCGAGTTTACTGGGGGTGTGGTTATGCAAGCGAAGCAGCGAGTGCAATAATGAATTATGTTTTAAATGAGTACCCAAATGCAATTTTTAAAGCAGAAGCAGTATCTGAAAATCCAGCAAGTGTAGCTGTATTGATGAAAATTGGATTAAAATTAACGCATGTGGAAGAAAATGGATTTAAGCGAAATAATTTTGTACTTGATTTAATACATTATTCTAATGCTTAATCCTATAAAATGAGCGTATTTTTATTTCGTATTCTTTCAAAAAGCGAATCAAATCTAAGAGAACAGTTCCAATTTTTATAGGATTCTGTACGGAACAGAGATGGGAACGGGGCGGCGTTCGACATGGTGATTTGAAATATTAAAAGTATGATAAAGTCCAGACGATAGACTGTTTCGAAAGCAAAAAATAATGGGTCATAACATGGAGGAATAGTATTGTATATAAAAGAGGAGGATTGAAAGGAAGAAATGAAACATGAAAAAAATAAAGCGAATAAGGTAACAATTATTTTATTTATCATATATTTAATTGCTGTGTTTGAAATTATTGTATTCAAATTAGAACTGCCGTTTAGTAATATAGGATATCTCAGAAATATAAATTTAATTCCATTTCATGAATCCCTAGTAGTAAACGGAAAAATTGATTTTTCAGAAATTATTATGAATTTAGTAATTTTTGTACCTCTAGGTATTTATGTAGAGATACTATTTTCGAAATGGTCCACTGCGAAGAAGTTTTTATTATTTTTTGTTATAAGTTTGATATGTGAAGTAGTGCAATTTATATTTGCTGTAGGGGCTTCTGATATTACTGATATCATCGATAATACGTTGGGAGGAATTATAGGTTTCCTGATATTTAAGGTAATTGACAAATTATTTAGTAATAGGGATAAAGCCCATAAATTTGTTAATCTAATTGCAACAATCGGAACTGTTTTAATGTTATTACTCCTTGCTATCATTTTAATCACTAATTTGTAATCGTTTGATTTAAAAATAGAATTCAGTAAAATCAAAATCCTTCGTCACACGGTAATTATGTGCCATAAAGGAAATTTTCTGTATAAAAAGTCATTAACAATATAATTTGAAATACTAATTTTTGATATTTATAATGGGGTATCTTTATGAAAATGAGAAAAATTTTTTTCTTGGTAATGGTATTGATGTTAATATTATCATTATATGGATGCAAACAAAGAGTGTTATCAGAAGAATCACATCTCACCAGGAGTGAAACGACAGAAATTATATTGCCATCAGACACGGTGAAAAATACCTCTGTTAATGATGAGTTTCAAGCTTTTGTTGAAAAATGGGAACTTTTCGGACTTTTACCCGAGAGCCGTACTCTGACAACAGAGAATCAGAATGAATTTGTGAAATATTTTAATCAGTATGATGATGTTACAAGAAATTATATAATATTACTTTTACAGGGGATAGCGGCTGGTACAACAACATTAGGCGACGACACCAACGACCATAAATACGGTGTTTATCTTATGAATTGCCAGTATTGCTTATATGATATGAACCAGGATGGAGCACCAGAATTTATATTAAAGACGGGTGATTGTGAGGCTGCTTACAAGTATACAGTCTTTACGGTCGTTAATGGTAAACTGATTTATTGTGGGGAACTTTACGGTAGCCATTCCAGTTTGTATACCAATGGTTCTGGCAGTTTTGTGCGGTATGAGGGTCATATGGGGGTATATAATATTGATGTATCAATATTGGAGGGAACAACTCTACAAACACAAAAAATCGCAGAGGGTGTGATTGACTTCGAGAAGAAGGAGGATTACCCTGAATTGGGTAAATATGACTATGGTGATTACGATCAGCTTTTGTCGTTTAACGGTATATCGACACTTTTTCTCGCTCCAGCAGGCTGATAAAAAATATCAGTGAATCATAGAGTATTATCACCGCATTATAAGTGCTAATAGGATACAAGAGAAAGAAAAAGACTGAACTCCCCACGAATTTGTACAATGTAAAGTTAAGTTGCGGAACTGTAAAGTTGATGTGGTGGCATCAGAATGAGTATTTTACTATAATGATATTACCATATCAAAGGAGAACTACATATGAAATTAGCAGAAAAAATATTAAACCTTAGAAAGCTGCAAGGAATGTCACAGGATGATTTGGCTGAAAAACTGAATGTTTCCAGACAGGCGGTTTCTCGTTGGGAATTGCAAACAGCGCAGCCTGAAACATCAAATGTGTTGCAGTTGAGCAAGCTCTTTGGTGTTACGACTGATTACCTGTTGAACGATGATTATGAAAGTGACTATGATGTACCCGTTGTGAAAGAAACTGAAAACAGTACAAAGTACGAAGTTAATCGACAATTATCATTCATTATTCTAACTGGTCTAAATGTTATGATTTTAATTCATCAGTTGATTGTTTGCTTTATCTTTCAAAATCCTATCTTCTCTTTGAGTGGAACAATAGTCAGTATTGTTGTAGTTGTCAGCTTTGAACTTGGATACCGTAAAATTGCAATTAAGTCAGAGAATTCAAAGTTATACTACCATAAATTTCATATTGTTGCTTTTTGGCTTGCAGCATATTTTCCTATTAGAGTATTGGCAAATATGGCAATGATGCTTTACCCACATTCCTACTCTGGTCTTGTATTTGAGATTATTGTGGTGTTGGTGTACTTGCTAACCTCTATTATTGCCACTCATTTGATTATGAAAAAGACAAAATAAAAGCAATAACAACTTTCATGTTGTATATCCTTATTTAGATGAGTGTGATAATGTTGTTCTTGCAGCACCAATTTGGTTTTCATCATTAAGTGGACCACTCCTTAATATTGCAAGCCGTTTTCAAACGCTTTTTGCAGCTGCATATTTTCGTAAAGAGCAGAAGGCTGTAAAACAGAAAAATGGAGTAATACTCATGGTAGGAGCAGAAAAAGGTACGGAAGTAATCCCGACCAAAAACGCACTGACCATAATGAAATTTATGAATGTCAAACGTCCCAGTGTTGCAACTGTGTATTCCCTTGATACAGACAAAATCCCTGTTGTAAAAGATAGAACAGCCATAAAGAAAGCCCATGAAGCAGCCCTCCTACTTAACCGCTTGTGTGATAATAATCTCGACGGATGAGATCTATAACAAAGTTTGGAAAATACTTAAGTGTATGTGATTCTTTACTTCCCGGTAGTAAACTAAGAAATAGAGACAACGAGAGAAAAGGAGGTACGAAATGTCTGAAAATGTTAAGCAGGTAATAACATCGGTACCCAAAGAAGGGTTTGATGGTATATTTTATCCTTCACTGCAAAAGGAACAGGTGATTATTTTTATTTCAGGTTCTGAAGGTGGATTGGGTACAGGTAAGAGAATGGGAGAATACTATCAGGGACTTGGTTACGCTACATTAGCACTCGGCTTGTTCCATACCGGGTATACAAGTAAATACCTTTCCAAAGTACCAATTGAGTATATGGAAAGGGCTGTTAATTGGCTGAAAAAGGGTGGTTACAGTAAGATTATAGTAGATGGAATTTCCAAAGGATCAGAATATGCATTATATGCATCAGCTGTCATATCGGATATCAAAGGTGTTATTGCCAGAGTGCCTTCTTACTTTATCAGTGAAGGGCTGATTAACAAAAGGCCTGCTGGTAATTCCTGCTGGAGCTATAAAGGAAATGAACTTCCATTTACGCCGTATAAAATTAGAAAAATTAGCAAGTTTAAAATGTTATTGTTGGAAAAACAATTTTCCTTGCTGTCTATGAACAGCGATAAAAATGTCACGGAGGATTCTGTCATTCCAATAGAGAAAATACATGGATCGATTTTATTAATGTCTACAAGAGCAGATACTATATGGCCGTGTGATACATATGCAGAAAAGCTTGTTGAACGATTGGCAGAGAAGCATTTTCCATATGAGGTACGGCACCTTTCCTTTCAATATATGAGTCATTTTCTTTTACCAATGACCCAAAAGAAATCACTTAAGCTGTTACGTATACTTTTTCGTTCCGAACGTCTGCACCTACAGGAGTGTATGCAGGAGCGTAAAGAGATGGAGAATGCGACACTACAATTTCTGCAACAAACATTCTTATAGACAGGAATCAGCATAAAAATAATAATGAGATGCATTTTATTGATAAAAATGGAGGGAATATGGCGATAGAGATACGCAAGTTGACACCAGACCTTGCAGAAGAGTATGTGAATTTTTTTGATGTAACACCCCACGATGATAACGTGGAGGAACATAAATGTTATTGTGTGTGTTGGTGTAACGATGATTATATAAGCAAAGATTTGTCAACAGCAGAGAAAAGAAGAGAATTAGCTTTTCAATATGTGAAAGGCAATAATCTTCAAGGTTATCTTGCTTATAGTGATGGCAAGGTGGTTGGGTGGTGCAACGCCAATACCAAATCAGATTGCTTGAAATGCGCCAGCTGGCAAAGATTTATGTCATATGTGCCTTTAGAAGAATCGGACACCGATATAAAAGTGAAATCCGTATTCTGCTTTATGATTGCATCGGAAAAGAAAAGACAAGGTATAGCCACGCTGCTATTGGAGCGTGTATGTCAGGATGCGGAACAAGATGGATTCCACTTCGTGGAGGCATACCCGTACAAAGAATCTAGTTATCAATCATCGGATTTTGGCGGATATTTTGAGCTGTATAACAAGTTGGGATTTCAAGTGGTTTTAGAAACAGAACAAGGACTTGTTATGAGGAAGAAGCTATCGTGAACAGTTTAGCTAATTCGCAATTGCTACTGATTGTAGATCAATGATATTAACATTTTATGGAGCAATATAACTTATGGAGATAAAAGTGATCCAAGCTATAAAATTAGATACTTTAATGAATTTTGAGATAGAACTGCAAATAGACGATTATGAAACTCTTGATGAAATTATAATATCGACTATCCTTCCTGAAATAACGATAAGTAAGAAAGGTGAATACTATTTTGCTACTTTTCAGCAGTTTAGAGATCAACTTTTAGATATTGGTATTGGATTAAAATGTGCTGGTTCGTTATTAAATGTATGTCAATCACATTTGGCAAGTTATACAGAAAAAATATATATCATAAAGCTTGGTGAGCAAGCCAAAGCTGATAATATAGTCTGTATCTTTGACTATATGGATTTAGATAAATTCTCACACACACTTGAACAGGAAGATTTTTATCAAAAATGGATAACCAGCCTTGGATAATACGATTTGGACTGAACAGTATTTTTCATATTTTGACGGGAAGATATATAACTGTTACCTTCAGTTATATATTAGTTTTTTATCATTGGAGGTGTTGTAAATTTATTTATATCATTATTTCGATAAAACCATCGGTCCATTTGTCAATTTGTCAGAATTAACTATTAATGAGGCTAAAGCTACGCTGGAGAAGATAAAGATATCAAAACCGAATTCTCAAAGTGCACAAAGGCATGATAAATATATAGAGTATAGGCATAATTGTGAGAAGATAATCCGGTCAGAGTTTGAAAAGAAAGGAGGTATTATAACCAGGAAATCACCACATTATATGGTGATCGGACATAGCCCGTGGTTAAGTACCTGGTTTGAAGATAGTGCTTATGTGAAAATTCCGATTGAGGAATTTGACTTAAATACGATATCATTTACTTATGGCGATTCAATGCCTACCTTTAGTCCTACAATTAATGATGGAAAGGAATATCGTAAAAAGTTATATACTTATGAGGAAATACGAATTCTTATTCAGAAGTATGGATTACCTCAGGACTGGAATGATGATGGGAAATACGGACCGGAACGATATATTGAAGCTCACATCTGGAGTGATGAAACAGTTAATAGATATCGCATTATTCCCTAATAAGAAAGCTTTCTATAATAAGAAATAAAGATAATTTCTTGTTAATAGGGATTAAGAGATTTAAGGATTAAGAGATTTAGGGATTAAGAGATTTAAGGATTAAAAGATTTAAGGATTAAAAGACTAAATGATAAGAGACCAATGATTAAGAGACTAAATGATTAGGAGTTTTAATTAAAGATTTAAAATTAAGCAAATAAAATAAGAAATTAAAAACTAAGAGATCTAAAAAACCAAGAAATTTAAGATTTATAGAAAGCTGCTGTAATCCGATATTACAACCCTTCCTTAAATAAGAGGTGTTATCGTTATACAGCAGCTTTTTTGAGTAATTTCTATGTTAGTTATTAATAAACGTTGTAGTAGAGAATATATGGCAGTGGTACAGATATTTTATAAGGTAATGTGAAGATTTGTATGTAATAGGTTCCGGCATCAAGATCTGCAAAGATATCATAAAAACCGCTTTCATCTTCATAGCCTAACAAGATAGGGTTTCCGGTTGAATCGGATATTACCATATACATGTTATCCATATCAGTGTCATAATCGGTGGTGGTTCTGCCTAACAAGCTTACACGGGATTTCTTGGTAAGTGTTATTTTATAGGAATCCAGACCATTTGCAACTACAGAGGTATCAATGCTTCCGGTTATAAAGTAGCCGGTTGGTATTTCCTGTGCTGTGGCGATGTTACCGCTTTTGGCGGTATCTTCTGTAATGGTTACCTTATCGTAATCCACATCTTCTTTTGGTACCGTAATGCTTCCCACAGAAATTGGAGAAGAGGTATCCAGTGTATAGAGTTCGGTTATGCTTACTGCGAAGTTTAGATTCTGTCCTTCTTTTGTCTGCATGGTGTTTATACCGATAACTTCACCGAATTCATTTAAGAGAGGACCTCCGCTGTTTCCAGGTGAGATGGCAGTATCGGTCTGAATATAGTTTACTTTGTCTATTACTCTTGAACTGTTTGATATGATTCCGGTACTAAAGGTGTTGTCAAGTCCCAATGGATTTCCGATTGCATAGGCAGTTTCTCCGGTCTTTGGAGCATATCGGCTAAGAGTCAGAGGTGCTCCCACGTTAGGGATACTTAAGAGAGCCAGGTCTTTCTCTTTGTCATAGCCAAGGATAGTAGTGACTTTATACTCTTTTCCAGTGGTTAGCTTAACAGTTATAGAGGAGGCATCTTCTATTACGTGGTAATTTGTAGCGAGTATGCCTTTTTCAAGAAAGAATCCGGAACCAAGGGCCAGGTCAGTTGTGATCTGTACTACGGAAGGAGAGCATTTTTCTGCTATTACAGATGCCTTAGGTATATCCTTGTCCGTACGTTTATCTTTTCCTACGGTTACTTTTAGGGTTGCTTCACCAAGACCATCTTCGGTTTTAAGGGTTATGGTGGTTGAACCTGTTTTGGTAGAGGCTGGTTTAAGATAGAGTTTTAAACTGTCTTGACCGATGGGCCAGTCACCCCATTCACAGGTTATTAAGCTTTTATCTCCCACCGTGTAGAGTATTTGCTCATCATCTAAGGAATTCTTAACGGTGACTGTCACGTAGCTCTTCTGATTTAAGGAGATTTCTGAAGTGCTGACAGTGAGTTTTGAATCGATGATGGTTACTTTACAGGTATAGGTACCGTTTTTGTCCTTGGCAGTGATGGTGGTGGTGCCGGCAGCTTTGGCCGTTACAAGTCCTTTTGAACTAACTGTTGCAACTTTTTTGGAGGAACTGGTCCAGGTAACGGTCCCTTTGGCACCGGTAAGCTTTAGTGTAGCAGTGTTCCCTTTCTGAAGCTTTAAGGTGGTTTTATCCAGGAAAGGTTTTCTTACGGTTACTTTGCAGTTGTATTTTTTACCGCCCACAGTAGCAGTTACAGTTGTTGTGCCTGCCTTTACACCGGTTACCACACCTTTGCTGGATACAGTTGCAATCTTTTTGCTGCTGGTAGTCCAGGTGACTTTTGAGGAGGTTCCGGTTATTTTTAAAGTAAGGGTATTTCCTGTGTACACAGTCGCATTGGTGGTGCTTAATTTAACGGCAGCAGCTTCGGCATAACGAACAATGGGAATACCGGGAATGGCAGCCGGGGATAGTGCAAGAGCAGCAGCTGTCATTATGATAAGAGCTGTTTTCTTAATCTGTTTCATTATGTACTCCTTCTTAATGTTATGTTGCTATTATGTTAGAATGACTTTATTATACATTATTTGCTATTACAGGGCAAGCATATAGTAATAACAGCCCATAGCCAGGCCAGGAAGAAGAGCTTTCAAACAGCCGGATAAGATGGGGGCATACTTGAGGATTTTTCTGTTCAGTCTTTTAAATATCATGAAAAGGGCGGCAAGTTGTACCTGGACAGGTGAAAGGATACCAAATTCGCTGTAAAGCACCCAGACAATGGTATCCTATAAACCAGGCACAACTGCCGCCATTTTATCGTTATGAAGAAGCTTGAAAAATCCTAAAATGCTGGGAAATTTCATCTGTTTATTTACAATCGTTCACTTTATCGCCTGTTTGTGCAGGTTTGTCGATATCAGGAACATCTCCGTCACCATACTCTGTATTATAATCATAATCCAGATTGATTTTATCCATAGTATTATAGTTTGATAGCCCATCCTTCTGGCTGTCAGTATGCGCTTTGATATTATTTTTTTTCTGTGCCACTGTATGACTCCTTTCCTGTAAGCATAATAAGTATGATATACATAGACAGGAAATTTATTCAGTTATCAGAAAGAACTAGCTGTTTTCTCTGCTTTTCTGGATAAATGTGAGAATCGTCTTAAAACTGTCCTCCATGGACTGATAAACAGAGGCGTCTACAAGCTGTTTGTTTCCGGCATATTCGCAGAGAAAACTTGAAAATGCCACAAAACGTACATATTGACGGAGCAGGTCAAATTTTTCCGTATCAAGATAGCCTTTTATAATTCCATAATTATAATTTGTTATAGTAAGGACAGTTTCTTTCTCCGTACTGTCTAATTTTTCTGTCAGTTCATCAAGCTTGTTTTCAACAAAGAGTTCTTTCAAATCGGTATTTAAGTTGTTCATTTCTTCAGTCATTCATCAAAATCCTTTCTGTTTATGAATTGATTCCTTATTTCTGTTTGCTTCAACTGTATGCCTTGGCAGGCTTTCTTATGATACCACATTTTCGGTATCAGAATCAATTCCAGAAAATACAGATTAAGACCTTTGTGTTCGTAAGGAACTTTCTATGTAAAAGTATGCATTCCCTGCATTTAACCTATTATAAAAAAACCTACCGCTGCGATAATATATATGGATACCAGCTTCAGTCCTTCCATCCAATTTGATCTTCCGGATTTGACCACCTGGTTTGCCACTAACACACTGGAGAAGAGCAGAAACAGCTCTACCGGTTTTAATACAATACTCATAGGCGTATATAGAAGGCTGATAAGTACCGATACCGGGATAACAAAAAGTGCGATTTGAAGACTGGAACCTACTGCTATTTCTATGGCAATATCCATCTTATTTTTAAGAGCCATTATAATGGCGGTACTATGTTCCGCAGCATTTCCTACAATGGGAATAAGGATTATACCGATGAACATTTCAGAGATGCCGGCAGAGGAGGTCATAGGCTCTATGGTTTCGACCAGAAGTTCGGACTCAAAGGCAATAAATACGGTACAGATCGCCAGTATGATAACACTTAATTTCAGGCTCCAATTAGAATCGAAATCTTCCGCATGTTCCACTCCATACAGGTCTTTTTGAGTCTTGAAGGAATAAATCATTCCCAGGACATAGATAATTAGCATGATAACACTTGTAATGATGCTAAAGCTTTCATATTTAGAGGAAACAAGTGTTTCTGATACATGGTATGTAAAAACAGCAGGAATGGACAGTCCAATAACTGCAAAGAGCAGCATGGTGGCAGTAAACGTACCAAGCTGGGAATCATACTTTAATTCCTTATGCTTTAACCCTCCGGCTAAGATGCTGCAGCCCAGTACCAAAAGTATATTTCCAAGAACGGAACCTACCAGGGAAGCCTTTACCACTTCAAAGAGTCCTGCCCGTATAGCAAAGAAACTGATGATTAATTCCGTGGCATTTCCAAAGGTTGCATTTAAGAAACCTCCAAATTTAGGACCTGTATAAGCAGCTATTTCTTCTGTTGCAGTACCCAGCAAACCGGCTAAGGGAACAATGGATAAACATATCAGAAAAAAGGTAAGGGTAGAATTCCACTTTAAATAATAACCCAAAATCGAAAAAGGAACACAGAGTAAAAGGAACTTTAAATATTTCATATGTAAAAGTCCTGTAGTGCCATTGTATAGTAAGAGCAAAAGAGTCGCTGGCATCCTTTCCGTATCATATTTCCCTGCTCCAAACATCGGTATCTTATCCCTGTGCCACTGATTATTCTGCCTGACATACCAAATGTACCCTGAATTATACTCCTGTGTATTTATAAAATCAATGAGTCAATATGAATAGAAAACCAGAAATATACTGTAGGTTATCACCAATAAAGCAGAAATATAAACGGTACAAATTTGTATATTTGCGCTATACCGAACCGGTTATTTTCAGTAGATTTGATTCTTTACAAGAGAGAAATCCGGTAATTATCCGGTATAGTTTTCTGAAATTGACATAATTCTGATTTAACAGGCAGAGAGCCATATAGTCAATTAATCCTAATGGGTTTTAGGAACACCGCACAAATCAAGGAATGAGCTGATTTTACAGGGATTCAGGGACAAAAATCATCTTGACAAAAAGAATCGATTTACAGTATATTTTGTATAAAATAGGTGATGTAATTACCTTAAGAAATCAAGATATTCACTTTGCTGATAATCGATAGGGTCAGAGCGGTGATGGAGGGCGAAGAGAGGTTTCGGATTATTGATTACAATAACCAGGACAAAAAGGAGTCGAAATTATGGATATAACAATGATAATTAGTATAATTTTCGCGTTCGGTATGTTAATAGGTGCCTTTGTATTAGATGGAGGGCATGTGGGGGCTTTGTTCAGACTTACACCTGCCATGATCGTTATCGGTGGTACCATCGGAGTTGTCGGCGTTTCCTTCCCGTTATCGGTGCTCAAAAATATACCTAAGATTCTTGGTATAGCTTTTCGTAACAAGAAAGAAAACAGAAAAGAAATCATAGAAATCTTCTATAGAATTGCAAATCTTGCAAGAAGCAACGGTCTCTTATCTTTGGAAACAGAGCTGCAGAATAATCAATATGATCCCTTTATCAAAGATGGATTACAGCTTGTAATGGACGGAACAGATCCTGAAATCATAAAGAAGATACTGGAAACGAAACTTGACAATATGGAATTCAGACATTCAAAAGGGATTGCAGTATTTGAAGCTGCCGGTGGTTATGCACCAACCCTGGGAGTACTTGGTACCGTTATGGGTCTGGTACATGTATTGGGTAATCTCTCCGGCGATACGGCGGTACTGGGAGAATCCATTGCCATTGCATTTATTGCGACCATGTACGGTGTTGGTACTGCCAACCTTCTTTGGCTTCCCATAGCTACAAAACTAAAGGAAATAGATACAGATGAACTGGTTACAAAAAATATGATGATGGATGGGATACTGATGATTCAGGAAGGCGGTAACCCGGCATTAATCGTAGAAAGGCTAAAGGGATACCTAGATGATGAAAAAGAAGGAGAAGAAGTCAGAGAACAGTGAGAGATGGCTTCTGACATACTCTGACTTAATAACGTTGCTGATGATTTTGTTCGTGTTATTCTATTCGATCAGCAGCGCAGACCAGGATAAGTATGAGGACATTGCGGCATCCTTAAGAGATGCTTTTGGAAGCAATAACCAGGGTGGATCCATTATACCTCAGGGCGGCGGTGTGCTAAACGGTGGTCAGACAATCGATCCCGGAAACGGAAATGGTAACGGTACAGAAGCGGAAGTCGGTGAAGGGAAAGGAACCGGAATTGAAGATATTACGGAAGTCAGCAAAGATGAATATACCCAGCTGAAAGAGTGGCTTTATGATGCTATAGGAAACGGGGAATTCAAAGACAGCTTAAGTATCAGCATTATGGATAGCGGTATTGTAATAACCCTCTCCAACGATGTGTTGTTTGACAGCGGACAGGCAGATATCAAAAGCAATATGAAGAAAAATCTGGACATTATTGCACAGCTCTTAAAGCAGGTAGACAATAAGATACAAATTGGCGGACATACGGACAACGTACCTATCAACCGTGGAATATTTACCTCTAATTGGCAGCTTTCAGCGCAAAGAGCAGCAAATGTAGTAGAATATATGGTAAATGAATATGGCATTGATCCCAAACGAATGGTAGCCAGCGGATATGGTGAGTATGATCCCATAGACACCAACAAAACCAAAGAAGGCAGAGCCAAGAACAGAAGAATCAGTATAACGATTCTATTTAATAATAATGGAAATACGGATGAAAATAATCAATGATAAAATCATAGCAGGAAGGCACTGTAATTCCTTAATCTGTAAGGGAAAGGAATTACAGTGCCTTCTTTTCTGCCTTAAAACGTATTTAACAGAGTAAAATACTGGAATGACTATGCTATAAATCAGGTTGTTAAAATAAGGAAATCAATACATGTATTCTTAAAATAGTATTGACAAATCACCATTCCCATTGTACACTTTAACGAGTAAAAGTGTTAAACTACACAACATTAAAGTGAAACTGCTTTAAACTGATATACAGTAGGAGGAAAACATGAAAAGAAGATTATTAGCAGGGTTATTATCGGTCTCTATGGTCGTATTGGCACTCACAGGCTGCGGTGTGAAGGATAATAGTACCACCACAGGCAGCAGCAACTCAAAATCAGAAGGAAAAGTATACCGAATCGGTATCAATCAGTTAGTAGAACATGATGCATTGGATGCTTCGTATAAAGGTTTTAAGGATGCCCTTGCAGAAGCCGGTTATGTAGAAGGTAAGAATCTGGAATTGGATTATCAGGTAGCACAAGGGGATATGTCAACAGCAGGTACCATTGCAACGAAACAGGTTAATGACAAGCCGGATCTGATACTTTCCATAGCAACACCATCTGCACAGGCAGTAGTAAACGCTACAAAGGACATTCCGGTATTGGTAACCGCGGTAACCGATCCCGCAAGTGCGGGTCTGGTAGCTTCAAATGAAGCACCTGGCGGCAATGTATCCGGAACCTCAGACCTGACACCTGTTAAGAAGCAGATAGAACTGTTAAAACAGCTGGTACCTGATGCGAAGAAGATTGCGGTACTTTATTCCTCCAGCGAAGTGAATTCCGTGGTACAGGCCGATCTTGCGAAAGCGGCCGGTAAGGAACTTGGAATAGAAGTGATTGATTCAACGGTATCCAACTCCAATGAGATACAGCAGGTGGTTCAGTCACTGGTTGGAAAGGTAGACGCTGTGTATGCTCCCACAGATAATCTTATTGCTTCCTCCATGTCCACAGTAGCACAGGTTGCTAATGCAAATAATCTGCCGGTAATCTGCGGTGAAGGCGGTATGGTAGACAATGGCGGACTGGCTACCTACGGTATCGATTATTATGAACTGGGAGTATTAACCGGCAAGCAGGCAGTAAAAATACTTGAAGGTACTGCTACTACAGCAGACATGCCGATAGAATACCTCCCGGATGAGAAATGTAAACTGCAGATTAATTCTGAAGTAGCAAAGCAGCTGGGAATCATAATACCAGAGGAACTGCAGAGCAATTAACATAAGTTGAATAGTCAGAGTATTTCTGTACGTGTCCATACAGTCTAAAAGCTGTCCCGGGGGCTGCTTCTTTTGGCAGATCGCTGGGGCAGACTTTTCATTTCTCAGAAGTAGAAAGCAGCAGGAAGGGAAGGTTAAGAAATTAAATGGAATCATATATTTTATCAATACTTGGAGGAACCTCTCAGGGGTTAGCCTGGGCAGTCCTTGCTATCGGTGTGTACGTGTCATTTCGAATACTGGATTTTCCCGATTTGACAAGTGAAGGCAGCTTTGCATTGGGAGGCAGTGTCAGCGCGGTCTGTATCGCCGGTCTGGGGCTTCATCCGGTGGTAAGTCTTCTGATATCAATTGCAGCTGGTATGGCAGCAGGTGCTATTACGGGATTCTTACATACCAAATTAAGAATTCCACCAATATTATCCGGAATTCTTACCATGATAGCTCTGTATTCTGTCAACCTTGGCATTATGGGAAAAGCCAATACTCCTTTACTTGCTAAGAAGACAATCTTATCAATGGCTCTGGAGCTGTTCTCCGAAAAAGCAGGCATCAGCTATAATCTGCTACAGATACTGATTACTATGGGGCTGGGTTTGATTTTTGTTGTACTTGTAATTATCTTCCTGTACTGGTTTCTTGGAACCGAAACAGGGTGTGCTCTTCGTGCTACTGGCAATAATGAAGCAATGGTGCGGGCCCAGGGAGCGAATACGGATGCACTGAAGATTCTTGGACTTATGGTAGGAAATGGGCTTATTGCCCTCTCTGGCGGACTGGTTGCCCAGACCCAGGGCTTTGCAGACGTATCAATGGGTGTAGGTGCCATTGTTATCGGACTTGCTTCTATTGTAGTAGGAGAGGTAGTCTTTAAGAAGGTACGCTCTTTTGCTGTCAGGCTGATCTCCATCGTAGTAGGCTCTGTCATCTACCGTATTATTATTGCAACGGTATTATTCCTTGGATTTAATACCAATTATCAGAAGCTATTAACTGCCGTACTGGTTGCAGCAGCTTTGGCCATACCTGTATTCAAGAAGGAAAAGGTCAGGATCGTAAAGGAGGCAGAATAATGCTTGAGATAAATGAGTTATATAAGACCTTTAATGCCTATACCATTAATGAAAAGAACGTCTTTAAGGGGCTCAATCTGGAACTTGAGAAATCGGATTTTGTTACGGTTATAGGCGGTAATGGTGCGGGAAAATCGACTATGCTTAATATGATAGCCGGCGTGTATTATTCGGACAGCGGAAAGATAAAACTGGATGGTATTGATATAACCAGGATGCCGGAATATAAAAGAGCTGCCTACCTGGGCAGAGTATTTCAGGATCCCATGATGGGAACTGCGGCACATATGGAAATTGAGGAGAATCTTGCTCTTGCATACCGCAGAGGAAAGAAGAGAGGATTAGGCTGGGGAATCTCAAAAGCAGAAAAAGAGCTGTTTGCAGAACAGCTTAAGAAACTGGATCTTGGACTTGAAAGCAGGCTCACCTCCAAAGTCGGTCTACTCTCAGGTGGTCAGAGACAGGCACTGACCTTATTGATGTCAACACTTAAGAATCCGAAGCTCCTGCTCCTGGATGAGCATACAGCAGCCCTGGACCCCAAAACAGCCCAGAAGGTACTGGAACTGACGGACAACATCATAAAAGAAAATGCGCTGACAGCTTTCATGATCACACATAATATGAAACATGCAATTCAGTATGGAAATCGTTTGATTATGATGCATGAAGGCAGAATAATCTTTGATATCGCAGGGGAAGAAAAGAAAAAACTTCAGGTAAAAGATCTGCTGGAGAAATTTGAGAGTGTCAGCGGAAGTGAATTCAGCAATGACAGGATGCTATTATCCTAAGGTGTTATGAAAATAATTGTACCGTTTTGAATGAAAAAATCATAGTATTCACTCTTTTAAGAAATATCTGGTAAAAAGAAAATCTACTCATATTCGACATATTATGTTATAATTGTAAACTGATAGTTGGTTTTTATAACAGTCTGATTTAACAGGACGGAGATTACAAGGCAGTATAAGCTGAGCTGGTATTCTACTGAGTTCACCTTATCAGGACGTAACGTAATTGGAGGATATGGAGTATGAGATTTATTTCCATAGATAGAGTTGCACCCGGTGATGTTCTTGCTAAACCGATTTATGGCAATCAAGGGATTATATTATTAAGAGAGAACCTGGAGTTAACAGAAAGTATTTTAGCCAGATTAAAGACGCTGGGTTACACCGGGTTATACATCGAAGATGACATCTCAGAAGGAATCATGATTGAAGACATCGTAGATGAAGGACTTAAGCTTCGGGCTGCTACCAGGCTGGAGGAAATAGTGAACAACAATGGAAGTATAACTGAGATGCTTCCTATGATTAAAGAAATTGTCGGCAGTGTTATTACCAATAAGGATGTAGAGCTGAATATGCGTCATTTATGGGGGCATCATGAGTATACCTACCTCCATTGTGTAAATGTTGCAATACTGGCAGTCAGTGTTGGTATAAAGCTGAATCTGCCTGCGGAGGATCTGAATTATCTGGGGACGGCAGGGATACTTCATGACATCGGTAAGAAGCAGATTCCACAGGAACTTCTGGACAAGAAGGAAAAGCTAACGGACGAAGAGTATGAGGCCTTAAAGAAACATCCGGAATATGGATATGCCATGCTTTTAGGTGCACAGGAACTTACAAGTGTTACCAGAGCAGGTGTATTGCAGCATCATGAGAGATATGACGGATCTGGATATCCAAGGGGATTAAAAGGAAACGAGATCACGCTCTATGCCCGGATACTGGCTGTGGCAGACACATACGATGCCATGACCTCGGACAGAGCTTACAGGGATGCCTTTGTTCCTTCCGAAGCAGTTGAATACCTTATGGGCAACGGTAATCTTCTCTATGATAATATGGTAATTGATGCCTTTATCAAATGTGTTACCATATATCCCATCGGTTCCTGTGTAGAACTGAGTAACGGGATACAGGCAATTGTCTTAAAAAATTATTCGGATTGTATTTTACGGCCGGTAATCAGAACCATAGATACAAAAGAAGTAATCGATCTTAAAAATGAGTCCAAATATTTAAATTATTGTATAACCAAGCTGGTAATTTAGCGTTAAGGTTAAAGTATAATTTTATTATATTGACAAATAATATTAGGACTGATATCATGATAGAAGCAAAAGGCGAAGATGTTCTTTAGAAGGACGTTTTCGCTTATTTTTCGATATATAGACTGTTTGACATAATTTTGCAGTCCTTAAATGAAGCTGTAACTATGAAATTAATAATATAAGGGAGAGGATTATATGAATCGTTTTTCAAAGCAGGATATAATCAGGTTGGTAAAGGAGGAAGACGTGGAATTTATCAGGCTTCAGTTCACCGATATTTTCGGTAATCTGAAGAATGTAGCCGTTACTACCAGTCAGCTTGACAAAGTACTGGATAATAAGTGCATGTTTGATGGCTCTTCCATTGAGGGATTTGTACGTATTGAAGAATCTGATATGTATCTGTACCCGGATCTTGATACCTTTGAGATATTTCCCTGGAGACCGCAACAGGGTAAAGTAGCCAGGTTTATATGTGATGTCTATAGGCCGGATGGTACTCCCTTTGAAGGAGATCCCAGATATATTCTTAAAAAAGTAGTGGAAGAAGCGAAGGAATTGGGATATGCCTTTCAGGTAGGACCGGAATGTGAATTTTTCTTATTTAACACCCTTGATAATGGCGAGCCAAGCCTTGATACCATGGAAAAAGGCGGCTATTTCGATGTAGGACCTTTGGATAATGGTGAGAATGCAAGACGTGAGATGGTCCTGACCCTTGAAGACATGGGATTTACCATAGAAGCCTCTCATCATGAGGTTGCACCGGCTCAGCATGAAATTGATTTTAAATACGACCATGCTATGAAGACGGCAGATAATATCATGACCTTTAAGCTGGTGGTAAGAACCGTAGCCAAAAGACATGGACTTCATGCTACTTTTATGCCAAAGCCTAAATTTGGTGTAAATGGTTCAGGAATGCATATTAATATGTCAATTGAGAAGGATGGCAGGAATCTATTTGATGACCCCAACGGCAAACTTGGTCTTAGTACGGAAGCATATCAGTTTATAGCAGGAATTATGTTGCATATGCCCGGAATGGCTTCTATTACAAATCCTTTGGTAAACTCCTATAAGAGACTTACCCCCGGTTACGAAGCACCCGTATATATTGCCTGGAGTGCCACCAACAGAAGCCCTCTTATCCGTATACCGGCAGCAAGAGGAAGCAATGCAAGGGTAGAGCTCAGATGTCCTGATTCTGCGGCAAATCCCTATCTGGCTCTGGCTGTCTGCCTGGCTGCAGGTCTTGATGGTATTAAGAATAAGCTGACACCACCTGACAGTGTGGATCAGAATATTTTTGAAATGAGTGAAGCAGAGAAAACAGAGAAAAATATTAAGAGCCTGCCCACCAGTTTAAAGGAAGCTTTAGCTGCACTGGAACAGGATGATCTGATAAAAGGAGTTCTTGGAGAGCATACGACGAAGAAGTATCTGGAAGCAAAATATTCCGAATGGAACCAATACGCTGTACAGGTGTCAAAGTGGGAGACTGATCAATACTTACACCGCATTTAAATATTTATGTATAAAAAGCGTGGAGGTGATCGAATGTGCCCAGTATAATTATAGCTTTCCCTAAAATGGAAGATACCGTGAGCATTAAAAATGCACTGGTACGAAATGGATACGATGTCAATGCAACCTGCACCACCGGGGCGCAGGTTGTAACCATAGCAAATGAGTTGGATGACGGTATTGTAGTATGTGGTTACCGTTTTTCTGACATGCATTACAGCCAGCTAAACGGATATCTGCCCAAAGGTTTTGAGATGCTTCTCATAGCCTCCCCCAACAAATTGGAAGAATGTACGGATAATAATATTGTCTGTCTCAGTATGCCAATTAAAATGACCGACCTTGTGAATACCCTTCAAATGATGTTTTACAATTATTCTCGACGCAGGAAAAAAGAGAAGGATAAACCGAAACTCAGAACAGAAGCGGAGAAGGAAGTCATTAACAAAGCCAAGCTTGTATTGATGGAACGAAATAATATGACAGAAGAAGAAGCACATAGATATATTCAGAAGAACAGTATGGACAGCGGCACCAATATGGTTGAAATGGCTGAAATGATTCTAAGCTTGATGTAGGATAGGGGCTATGGTAAAATAGGGAGTGCTTATGTATCCTTTTATTTACCATAACCCCTTTCCTTTTATAATCGAAGGGACAAGTTATTCTGGGTAAGGTAACAGCATTATATGCAATACATATAGCATTTTTGAAGTATTTTCGTCAGGAAATGTTATTTAAAATAGTAGTTAACATCATATCTGTATGCTGAAGGTGTTAAGTTATATAAAAAATAAGAGCCGTTCAGCGGGTAGAATGAAATTATTAGTGTTAACGGAGGTATTTATGAAATTTACAAAAATGCATGGTTGCGGAAATGATTATGTCTATGTGAACTGCCTGAGAGAGAAAGTAATTGATCCGTCTGCCTTGGCCATTGCTGTCAGTGACAGACATTTCGGTATCGGTTCTGATGGCCTGATACTCATTAAAGCTTCCGATAAAGCGGATTTTATGATGGATATGTATAATGCCGACGGCTCTTCCTCCGGTATGTGCGGAAATGGGATCCGTTGTGTGGCAAAGTATGTGTATGATTACGGCTTAACCCAGGAAAAAGAAATCTCCATAGAAACCGGTGCCGGTATCAAGTACCTGTCACTGACGACGATAGACGGTAAAGTAACAGAGGTAACGGTTGATATGGGAAATCCGATTACAGAGCCCTCTTTGGTTCCTGTAAAAAGTCAGGAGGATAGTGTAATTGACCAACCTATTCACGTGGGAAATAAGGATTACCGTATAACCTGTGTCTCCATGGGAAATCCTCATGCCATCGTATTTGTCGAGGACACAAAGAATATTGAAATCGAGAAAATTGGCCCATTATTTGAGCATCACGAATGGTTTCCCCAGAGAACCAATACAGAGTTTATTCACGTAATTGACAGAAAAAACATTGAATTGAGAGTATGGGAAAGAGGTTCAGGTGAGACCCTGGCCTGCGGTACCGGAGCTTGTGCCAGTGTTTATGCCTGCATCCTGAATGGACTTACAGAGGATGAGGTAAAGGTTAAGCTGCTGGGCGGTGAATTGACAATTCGTTATGACAGAGAAAAGAACAGAATATTTATGACCGGGCCTGCTGTCACGGTATTTGAAGGTGAATTGCTCTGATTCAATTTGAAAGCTATGAAAGGGTTGCCAGAGGTTTACGAAGTAATGTGGAGTTATCTATAATTGTTCCTGTGACGATTGCATTTAACAAGAAAGCCTGTGCAACAGCTTATATAAAATAGAAAGAAAGCCAGGTTGAATAAAAAAATGCGTATTCAACTATTGATTAAATTGCGTGTCGCAACGCGCAGGTGGTATAAAGATGTTTAAAATCAATGATAATTATTTGAAACTGCCGGGAAGCTATTTATTTTCCGATATTGCAAAGAAAGTCAAAGCTTTTGGTGATGCCAATCCGGATAAGAAGATAATCCGTTTAGGTATTGGTGATGTAACGCTTCCTCTGGCTCCGGCAGTAATCGATGCTCTGCATAAGGCAACCGATGAAATGGGAAGCAAAGACACCTTTAAAGGATATGCACCGGATCTTGGATATGATTTCCTTCGTAGTCTTATAGCAGAAAATGACTACAAATCAAGAGGTGTAACAATTGCCCTGGATGAAATCTTTGTAAGTGACGGAGCTAAAAGTGATTCCGCAAATATCCAGGAGATCTTCTCACAGGATAATAAAATTGCCGTTTGCGATCCCGTATATCCGGTATATGTAGATTCCAATGTAATGGCTGGCAGAACAGGAGACTATCTTGCAGACACCGGCAGATGGACCAATGTTATTTATATGCCCTGCACCAGTGAGAATAACTTTGTACCTGAATTTCCAAAAGAAGATCCTGATATTATCTATCTGTGTTATCCGAACAATCCTACAGGTTCTACTGTAAGCAAGGCTGTATTACAGGACTGGGTAGATTATGCGAATCGTATCGGTGCGGTGATCATCTATGATGCTGCTTATGAAGCTTATATTTCGGAGGAGGATGTACCTCATACAATCTATGAATGCGAAGGAGCAAAGACCTGTGCCATCGAGCTAAGAAGTTTCTCCAAAAATGCAGGTTTTACCGGAACCAGACTCGGCTTTACCGTAATTCCCAAGGAGTTAAAAGCAGGAGATGTTATGCTTAACAGCTTATGGGCAAGACGTCACGGAACCAAATTCAACGGGGCACCCTATATTATTCAGGCTGCCGGTGCTGCAGTCTACAGTGCAGAAGGAAAGAAACAGACCAAGGAACAGATAGCTTATTACATGAACAATGCAAAAGTAATCAAGGAAGGTCTTGAAAGTGCCGGCTACAGTGTGTCCGGTGGCGTAAATGCGCCTTATATCTGGCTTAAGACACCTGATAAGGTGACCTCCTGGGAGTTCTTTGATTATCTGCTGAATACCGCCAATGTTGTTGGAACTCCCGGTTCAGGTTTTGGACCCAGCGGCGAGGGATACTTCCGTCTGACTGCTTTTGGCACCTATGAGAATACGGTAGAAGCCATAGAGCGTATCAAGAAATTATGATTTACCCGGAATTCTTAAAACAAAAGGACTTTATAGCAATAGCAGCTCCCTCCGACGGCAACCGTAAAGAAACAGATTTTAACCGGTTGGATAACGGAATCAGGAACCTGAAAGACATGGGCTTTCAGGTTCTTGAGGGAGCTCTTATACGTAACAGCATCAAGGGCAGAAGTGGTGACGGAAAAGCCAGAGCAGATGAACTGGAAGCTTTTATCCGTGAAAAGGATGTAAAATGGATTATCGGGGCCAAAGGAGGAGATTTTCTTATGGAAATGCTGTCCTTCTTTGACTTTGACAGCATCAGAAAACATCCAGTTTGGTATCAGGGTTATTCAGACAATACCGGCCTTACCTTTACTATAACTACCCTTTGTGATATTGCAACTGTGTATGGCGGTAATTTCAATGATTTTGGTATGAAAGAATGGCATAAAAGCCTTACGGATAACATAAAGCTTATAACCGGTGAGCGTATTGTACAGAACAGCTTTGATCTGTATGAAGATGGTTTTTATGACCAGCCCACAGGTCTGGAAGGTTATGTACTGACAAAACCGGTTGTTTTAAGACAGGCGTCTGGAGAAGAAGGAATACCTCTGACCGGCCGTCTGCTAGGCGGTTGCCTGGATGTACTCCTGAATCTGTGCGGTACCCGTTTTGACCGGACCGCTGCATTTGTGGAAAAGTATAAGGAGGAGGGCATCCTCTGGTATCTGGAAAGCTTTGCTCTTAACAGTGATAGTCTCATGCGAGGTTTGTGGCAGTTAAAAGAGGCTGGCTGGTTTAAGTATGCCAAAGGTTTCATCTTTGGAAGACCTGCGTTCTATGAGGAGAATTACGGAATAACCTATGAAGAAGCAGTGACTTCTGTGTTAAAGGATGTTCCTGTTATCCTGGAGGCTGATATCGGACATAAGGCTCCAAGCTTTACGGTAATCAACGGCAGTATGGGAACTTTTCAATATAAGGATGGCAAGGGAAAATTAATGATGGAATATCGATAGGACACTCTGACAATTTGTCTTACAATTCCATAGTCTGTTTTTATTGTAATCCAAAAGAGGAAGTTACAAAACATGAAAGCATAAGCAGAGTTGATTTCATGTGATTTAATAATTTAGCGTGAAAAAGTAAAATTTACCCCTTGCCAGATAATATTTTCTGTGATAATATAGCTTAAAAGTAATTCTTGTATATTTATAAAGGCTGAGATAGAGACTGACCTTTAGGGATTTCACTTATAGACAGGAATGGCGTGCCACCGACTGAGAGCATGCCTTTGGTGATAGCTATTGGAAGGAACACTCTGGAGCTCGTGAGCTGAAGAAGCAGAGTTGATTTAACAGATGAAGCCAGTATCTGGTGTATGTTAATAAACGAACTTGCAGTAGGTCCATGCGCGGCACGCGTTATGTGCTTGAGAGGAAAGCGGATGCTTTCAACGCGGGTGGTACCGCGGGTTAACTCTTAACGTAAGACGATTGCCTTTTTTGCAGCCGCTGTTGAATTCCCGTCCCGGATAATTATGTGTTTTTGCACATAATTATCCGGGACTTATTTTTTTGTTTCAGAGGAGGAACATCATGGAATTTGTTAAAGGAATCAAAGAAAAGGATGTATTAGAAATTAGTGATATACTTACCGGAGAGTGGTTTGGTAAAGAGGTTGTTTTAAGAGGATTCGTTCATACGGTTAGAGATATGGGAGAGATCTCCTTTGTGGTATTGCGTAAATATGAAGGGCTGGTACAGTGTGTTACCGACAGTAAGGTAAAGGGACTAGAGGGTAAAGCCTTAAAAGAGGGAATGACTCTCGAGGTAAAAGGAATTGCAGCAACAGAAGACAGAGCTCCCAACGGATTTGAAGTCCGTCTTACTGATATCAGAGTATTATCAGAACCTGCAAAAGATTCTACCATGCCGCTGCCAATCAGTAAATGGAAGCTAAATACTTCTTTGGAGACGAAATTATCCTTAAGGCCCATTGCATTAAGAAATGTCAGAGAAAGAGCCATCTTTAAGATTCAGGAGGGGTTAGTAAGAGGATTTCGTGACTTTATGTTCCAAAATCATTTTACGGAAGTAAGGACCCCAAAGATTGTTGCCGGTAATGCAGAAGGCGGAGCCAATGTATTTAAGCTGGAATATTTCGGTAAGAAAGCTTTCCTGGCACAGAGCCCTCAGTTCTACAAGCAGACCATGGTTGGAATCTATGACAGGGTATTTGAAGCAGCACCGGTTTTCCGTGCGGAGAAGCATAACACTACCAGGCATTTGAATGAATATACCAGCCTTGATTTTGAAATGGGTTATATTGACGGCTTTGAAGATATTATGGATATGGAAGCAGCAATGCTTACCTATACCTTTGAATTCTTAAAGAAAGAATATGCCAAAGAGTTGAAATTATTAGATGTGAAACTGCCAGCAGCAGACAATATCCCTGCCGTGCGTTTTGATGAAGCAAAACAGCTGGTTGCAGAAAAATATGACCGCAAGATAAAGAATCCATATGATCTGGAACCGGAAGAAGAAATTCTGATCGGCAAGTATTTTAAAGAGGAGCACGACAGTGATTTTGTATTTGTAACGCATTATCCTTCTAAAAAGAGACCCTTCTATGCAATGGATGACCCGTCAGATAATAAATTTACCTTAAGCTTTGACCTGTTATTCAAAGGCATGGAGGTGACCACCGGAGGACAGAGAATCCACAACTATGAAGAGCAGGTGGATAAGATGGTGAAAAGAGGAATGGACCCGGAGGAATTCACCAATTACCTGATGATTTTCAAGCACGGAATGCCGCCTCACGGAGGACTTGGAATTGGTCTGGAGCGTCTTACCATGAAGCTCTTAGATGAGCAGAACGTAAGAGAAACCACTCTCTTCCCAAGAGATGTATCAAGATTGGAACCTTAATAGTAGGTGGAGTGTTTAAGTGCATCGAAAGATTTAAACCTCAATTTGTATCAATTTTTAATTTTTATAAATGATGAGAAGCAGCACACCGCAAAGCAGACAGTCAGAACCGTATAAATACTCTCCAGGTAATAAGTTAAAATGTATAATTGTCTTTGCATGAATTAGAAGCCCTTATAAAAAGAAAAGTCAGACAGGAGGAAATAATGGAAGTTACAGATAAGACCATAGATTACGTGGCAGCCCTTGCAAAGCTTGAACTGACACAGGAAGAAAAAGAAAAAGCGAAGGTTGACCTGGGTAGCATATTAGAATATATGACTACCATGAATGAGTTGGACACAGAGGGGATACAACCCATGTCCCATGTATTCCCCATCCATAATGTATTTCGTGAAGATGAAGTATTAAACGGACCGGACAGAGACAGTCTGTTACAAAATGCACCTGCTAAAAAGGATGGCTGCTTTATGGTTCCTAAAACAGTGGAATAAACAAAGATTGAGTATTCAGGAAAGAGGACAATATGGATATTACCAAATTATCGGCCCTGGAATTAGGGAAAAAAATCAAAGAGAAAGAAATCTCCGTATCCGAAGCGGTAAAGCTCCAGATAGACAGAATCAAAGAGAAGGACTCAGAATATAACTGTTATGTTTCTGTTTTGGAGGACAGTGCCCTTGCAGAAGCAGCAGAGGTTCAAAAGCGAATTGACAGCGGTGAACTTGACAATGCTCCTCTGGCAGGCGTGCCCGTAGCTGTGAAAGACAATATCTGCACCAAAGGTATCAAGACCACCTGCAGTTCCAAGATTCTGCATAACTTTCTTCCTCCTTATAACGCAACGGTTGTAGAGCGGTTAAAGGCACAGGGAGCTGTTATAATCGGAAAGACAAATATGGATGAATTTGCTATGGGAAGCACCACAGAGACCTCCTATTTTGGAATTACCAAAAATCCCAGAAATACAGATTACGTTCCAGGTGGCTCCAGTGGTGGTTCAGCCGCAGCGGTAGCCGCAGAGGAAGCCTTTTATGCACTGGGATCTGATACCGGAGGGTCTATTCGTCAGCCCAGTTCCTTCTGTGGTGTTACGGGTATTAAGCCGACTTACGGCACCGTATCCCGTTACGGTCTGATAGCATATGCCTCTTCGTTGGACCAGATAGGACCGATAGGTAAGAACGTAGCTGACTGCGCGGCAGCCCTTGATATTATTTCAGGTCATGACAGGAAAGATTCCACCAGTGTACCCACAAAGAGCTATGAATATCTGAAAGCACTGGACGGCGACGTCAGGGGGATGAAGATAGGTATACCCAGAGGGTATTTAGGAAACGGTCTTTCAGATGAGGTTAAAGAAAACATCTTAGCAGCAGCAAAGGAATTGGAGAAGCAGGGAGCGATTCTTGAAGAGTTTGACTTAGAGGCGGTGGAATATGCCATACCGGCTTATTATGTAATTGCTTCGGCAGAAGCCAGCTCCAACCTTTCCAGATATGATGGTATCAAATATGGCTATCGTACACCTGATTTCGATGGACTTCAGGAAGTATATAAAAAGACCAGAAGCGAAGGCTTCGGCAATGAAGTTAAGCGCAGAATGATGATAGGTGCCTTCGTATTAAGCTCCGGTTACTATGATGCGTATTACAACAAAGCCTTAAGAGTAAAAGCAATTATAAAAGAAGGCTTTGATAAAGCCTTTGAAAAATATGATATCATTCTAGGGCCTACAGCGCCTACCACAGCACCTAAAATCGGCGGAAGCCTGGCAGATCCTTTGCAGATGTATCTTGGAGATATCTATACGGTATCCGTTAACTTAACTGGGCTTCCGGCTATCAGTCTTCCCTGTGGTGTAGACAGTAAGGGGCTGCCTGTTGGTCTTCAGCTTATCGGTAAGCATTTTGGTGAAAAGGATATCCTAAAAGCAGCCTACGGTTTTGAACAAAGCAGAAAGGAAGTGACGCTATGAAAACATACGAAACTGTCATCGGTCTTGAAGTCCATGTAGAGCTGGCAACGAAGACTAAGATATTCTGCGGCTGTACCACCCAGTTCGGAGGAGACCCGAATACCCATTGCTGTCCGGTGTGTACCGGCATGCCGGGTACCCTTCCCGTGTTAAATAAAAAGGTAGTTGAATTTGCAATTGCAGCAGGACTTGCAACAGGCTGCAGCATCCATCAGGATTGTAAATTCGATCGTAAGAATTATTTCTATCCCGATCTTCCAAAGGCTTATCAGGTATCGCAGCTTTATCTGCCTATCTGCCATGACGGCGGTATTGAGATTGAGA
The DNA here is from genome assembly GCF_033100115.1 of Anaerocolumna sp. AGMB13020. Taxonomy (NCBI): domain Bacteria; kingdom Bacillati; phylum Bacillota; class Clostridia; order Lachnospirales; family Lachnospiraceae; genus Anaerocolumna; species Anaerocolumna sp. AGMB13020. The sequence continues at coordinate 4,273,876 of NZ_CP136910.1, forward strand.
CCTCAGCCGGTAAGAAGGTAGTGGGTATTCATGAAATCCATATGGAGGAAGATGCGGGTAAATTGATCCATGATCCCTGGGAGGACTGTACACTTGTAGACTACAACCGTTGCGGTGTCCCTCTTATTGAAATTGTAAGTGATCCGGATATGAGATCTGCAGAAGAAGTAATTGCATATCTTGAGAAACTTAAATTAATCCTGCAGTACCTTGGTGTTTCGGACTGTAAGATGCAGGAAGGCTCCTTAAGAGCAGACATCAATCTGTCTGTCAGAGAAGTAGGCGCCAAAGAATTTGGGACCAGAACCGAAATGAAGAATATGAACTCCTTTAAAGCCATAGCAAGAGCTATTGAAGGAGAGAGAAAACGTCAGATTGAAATGCTGGAATACGGCAAGGTTGTAGTTCAGGAAACCAGACGTTGGGATGATAATAAGGATACCAGTTTTGCCATGCGTTCCAAAGAAGATGCACAGGATTATCGTTACTTCCCTGAACCGGACCTGGTACCTATTTTGATCAGTGATGAATGGCTGGAAGAAATTAAGAACAGGCAACCTGAACTTCGCGACGAGAAAATGCTTCGTTATGAGAAGGAATATGATATTCCAGTATATGATGCAGGAATTATTACCGGCTCCAAACATCTGGCAGATCTCTTTGAAGAGACCGTTAGCTTATGCAGCAAGCCAAAGGAAGTATCCAACTGGCTTATGGTAGAGACCATGCGTCTTTTGAAGGAAGAAGAGAAAGAACCGGAGGATATTGCTTTTCGTGCTGAGAATCTGGCGGGTCTTATTAAGCTCATCGGTGATAATAAGATCAATAGAACCGTTGCTAAGGAAGTATTTGAGAAAATATTCAAAGAGGATATCGATCCTGTTAAATATGTAGAGGAAAAGGGTCTTTCCATGGTTAGCGATGAGAGCCTCTTAAAGTCTACGATAGAAAGAATTGTAGCAGAAAATCCTGCTTCTGTTAATGATTATAAGAGCGGTAAAGAAAAAGCCCTTGGTTTCCTGGTTGGGCAGACCATGAAGGAAATGAAAGGGAAGGCGGATCCGGGAATGATTAATAAGATCTTGAAGGAGATATTGGCTCAGTGATATTCACGATTTTATATTGAATTCATCAGGTTTAATAGGGTTTTTGAGGATTGGTTTTTTAACAAGGGGACGGCAAATTGCACAAACCAGAAAACTCATGCTTCAATTCCAAGGTATAAGAAGTCCTAATTCTCTGGATATTTTGCCCTTGTCATATGATAAAACAGATAACTCGCTTTGAACTGCTTCCCGTCAAGTAGACAATTAAAAAAATATAAATCTTTCTGCCAGTAAAGTATAACTTACTGGCAGTTTTTTATGCTGCCTGTAGATATAACTCATGTTTCTCCATCGGAGTTAATACACCTAGATTTCTTTGTAAGCGTTTATTGTTATAGTATTTCATATATTTCTCGATCATTTCAACAACTGCTTTCTTACTCGTAAAACGTTTTCCATAATAACGCTCTCTTTTAATAATTCCCCAAAACCCTTCCATTGGCCCATTGTCAATGCACTTTGCCACTCTTGACATACTCTGAGTCATTCCTGCTGATTCAACTTTTGAACGGAAAATCCTGTTTGTATATTGAAATCCTCTGTCACTATGAAATAGTGGGCAAACACCTGGGTTGGTCTCAATCGCAGCATCAAATGTATCAAAGACTAACGAATTATTGTTGTTGTCACGAATGATGTACGATACAATCCGACGGTCATACAAATCAAATATGGCGCTAAGATAGACTTTATGCTTTTCGATACCAATGTAATAGTGAAATTCAGTTACATCGGTAAGCCATTTCCTGTTGGGTGCATCCGCTTTAAACTCGCGGTTGAGTAAATTTTCTGCTATGTAGTATGGGTTTACTGCTTGTCTTGTACATCCATAACTAGAGTACTTGATTGTTGATTTTATATTCCGATTCCGGCAGATTCTCAATACGCGTTTATCATTTACTTTTATATCATGATACCGTTCCAGGTCATCCCGGATTCTTCGATACCCTTTATCTGGGGATTCCTCATGGATCCGTTCAATGATATCTGCTATGCGCCTGTTTTCGGTTTCGCATGCGGGGATATTCCTGTTTATCCACTTATAGTATGCAGAGCGGGAAATACCACCAAGCTTACATAAAGTATGTATAGGATAGCCGTATTTTTCGTTTTCCTCTTTGATTGCCTGGTAAATACTTTCATGGCGAATCAGGCTTAATACCGCCTCCTTTCTATCTCCTCGAGTTTTTTTAAGAAGGATACCTCCATTTCGGCTCGTTCTTTTTCTGCTCTCAAAATCTTGTTTTCAGCCTGGAGTTTCTCTAACTCGTTCATTTGTTCTTTCGATTTCCTTTTTCCACGACTATCATTTAAAGCTTCAACTCCATCTGATTCATATTTAATGGTGTAATTGCGTGCCTGCTGATAGGATATCTGGTGTTTTTCTGCTGTTTCTCTGTAATTGTGATTATGTGCAATACAATACTGTACTATTTCCACTCGCTCATCAAATGTGGTGTTTCTACCTTTGGTCATAATAGGGCCTCCTGTTCCGGAAGCTTTCAGCTTCTCATGACCATTATACTTCAAAATCCAGTTTCGTAGTTGGGATGATGAACGAATTCCATATTTTCTGCAGAGTTCAGAATAGGAACCCTTACCATTTAGATAATCTAGTACAGCATTTTTTTTTGTATCCGAAGAATAAGCGGTATTCTGGGAAGTAGTAATAAGACCTTCTTCTCCCAAAGATTGATATAAAGAAATCCACTCCAAAATGCGTGTCCCGCTGATACCTAATAACTGCGCTTCATGATTAGCAGAGGTCTTACCTGATAAATATCTTTGAACAATATTTATCTTTATTTCGAAAGAAAACTTAGCTTTTCTTCCCATAAAAATATGCTTCCTCCTAAGTAACAAGTTTTTTATTATTTCACTTGTCTACTTAGAGGGAAGCATATCACTTCGCTCAAACAATCTGTTTTATCATATAGGGCAAAATATCCAGAGAAAAGGACTTCTAATACCTTTCTATAGGCGCATTCGTTCTTCTGGTTTGTACAATTTGCCTGAAATCGTAGTGAAACGATGATTTTAGTAGCTTTTATGTTTGATATCATATTAATAATATCAATATAAATATTATTATTCCTATAGAAATTTAGCGTTATATATGTCATCTCATCTGACTATAATTGATTACTTAATATTTTATGTTGTAATTTTAGGCTATAATCATTTAGTATCAGTAAATTTTTAGTGGGTATAATCATTCAGTATTAGTAGATTTTCAGTGGATATAATCATCCAGTATCAGTAGACTTTCAGTAGATATAATCATCCAATATCAGTAGACTTTCAGTGGGTATAATCATCCAGTATCAGTAGACTTTCAGTGGGTAAAATCATTCAGTATCAGTAGACTTTCAGTGGATATAATCATCCAATATCAGTAGACTTTCAGTGGGTATAATCATCCAGTATCAGTAGACTTTCAGTGGGTATAATCTTTCAGTATCAGTAGACTTTTAGTGGATATAATCATCCAGTATCAGTAGATTTCAGTGGGTATAATCTTTCAGTTTTCTGTAGAATTTCAGCAGTTATAATCTTTCAGTATCTGTAAAATTTCAGCATCTATAATCAATTAGTGGCGATAACCTATATCAGTAGCTGTGATTATTCAGTAGTTATAACAAAAGTTATATCCTTTCAGTGCCTATAACTCTTTCATATCTTCACCTTTTCTATTTCTTTTCTGTCGCCATAGTTTTTCTTACTTACAATTGTTAATAGAAGGGTTTTACTTTATATTGCTAATTTCTTGATTTCATACTGTGTATTTATTAGTAACCAGGTATTAGTTATAAAATACATTACATTCCACACTGAGAAACCCTGCATTCCTAGATTTTGAGCATAGGACAAGAACAGCTGCAGAGTTCTGATATCTTTAAACCATGCGATATATTCTTGGTTATTATTTAAATAACGAAAATATGAGGTTTGGGAAGGTTCATTAAACTGTATGACAGAACCAGTATCATTGGCCAGCTCGATTGCCGAAAAATAATTGATAAAATTTGCTTCAGTAATTGCTGCAAAATAGGGAAATTCCCAAAGGTATCCGATATTTGTAAAGCCCAGAATACTCTTTTGTGGAGTAAGCTGTATAACTGCTTTATTGATGGTGTTAAGCACAGCATCAAAGGGCAGCACACTAATAGGAAGAGTTGTGGGGGCCTTCCACTCATAGGTCAACTGATATAGTACAGAATTGGCGGCTCTGCTTAATCCGATGTAATCCACTCCTTCATAAGTAATTCCGGTTGCTGCTTCAAAGGTACTTGGAGCAATTGTTATGGATACCATGTAACCTTCCTGATTAAGTCGTTTTGTTACTGTATTTATAAATTCCACGTAGGGCTGCCTATCCAGCGGCTGTATATAAGGGGTATCTATGTTTATTCCGTAATAACCCTTATTTCCCAGTGTTAAAAGGAGATTGTCTATAAACGCCTTCTGCACTTCCGAATTGGTAATTAAGATATGGGCAATTTCGGTATCTATGTTGTTCCCTTCCGGTGATGCGGTTATAAACATGATAGGGGCAACCCCATAACTTCTTGCTATTCTGACGACTTCACTATCATCAATTCCTATAAGACTTCCGTTTCGGGTGACCTGGTAAGCGTAAACCGATAGGTAGGTAAGGTATGGCAAAGCCTTTATTAATACCTCCTTATCAATAAAAGGGTAGGTGAATCCATTTATTTCTATGGCTGCGGCCCTGGTATCAGCATAGCGGATAACGATTTCTTCCCCTATATAGAGTCCCCTGTCAGATACCCATGGATTATTGCGGAGCAGTTCCAGTATATCCGTCTGTTGAGAAAGGGAGATGCTTTCAAGGGTATCACCCCTTTGAACAATATAAGTGATAGAAGGCTGCAATATTAAAAGTGCTTCCCCCAGGGTGAGATTATCCGGTTCTAAGAGGTCGTTTTCCAGCGCGAGCCTTTCAGGCGAAATCCCATAAGCATTTGCAATTGAAGTTATTGTATCACCAGGCTGAACGATGTGAATATACATGTGCACTCCACCATAATGTGGTTTGTATATTATATTTATAATGGATAGAAGTTATTATTATTTTATTTCATGGCTCTGTCATAACTTTTAGTTAATATTTATTCTTTTTAGAGCAGAGCTAATAATGCTCTGCTCAATTGAAATATCTTTATCTCGCATTTGAGAAAGAAAGTAAACCTAATACTTTGTGAAAAAGGATTCCTGGCTACTTTTTCTTTTTTATAGTAGCATACATTATTGTAGGAAAGTCTGGCTCAATTGCTGTAAAACCACTATTGAGCAAAGTTAAGTTGTTTTCTAAAATCTCCTTTGACAGGGTATCAAAACTAACCATTCTACATGATGTTCCTGCTATGAATAGTTCTTTGCCTGTTGCTTCATGTATTCTTTTTTGTAAATCAAAAGCCTGAGATATATTAGTTCTTCTTTCTTCTATACCATCACCAATAGTACATATTAAAGCAATTCCTGTATCATTTAATTGACTATATATAAACTCGTAAAAGGATTGTCTATCTTCATCTTGTACCAGCATATGCACAACTGCAATGGCATAGATAAAATCAAATTTTACTTGTAGGTTATCGGTCAAAAAATTTAACACCTGAAAACTATCTGCATAGCTTGGATGGCTATTTTTGCAATATTCTATTGCTGTTGGTGAAATATCAGTTGCTAACACATCATAATCTTCTTTAAGTAAGTAGTGAGCATCACGACCTTCCCCACATCCAATTTCAAGTATCTTAATTTTTTGATTGTTGAAATAATAGTTAATTGTATCAATTACGATTTTAGAATTGTTTTCAGAAAACCATGTAATAGACTCTTTATGGACTTGTTTGTATCTATCTTCATATGCTTCATAATACTTCTTTGCTTTTTCCATAGCTACCCCTCCTACTGGAAACATATATTAATACTTTACTTTTTGTAACAAATATGAATTTTCTTGTAATACAAATCATACATCAAATAACATAATATTACAATTGTATCAGTTTAAACATTTATAGGTATTGTAGGTCGCATAGACAAATGTCTGAAATGAACAGATATAGCGTTGCTTATCAATGTTTTGTTACCATCCTTATCCGTTTTATAGGTATGACCATTTCTGGAAATATGATCAACGCAACCACAATGAGGGCATACGAGCTTTTCTGTTCCTGCAATTAAAGCTGTGTGTACAGAGTAAATACATCTCTTATATCTGGAATATAATATTCCTCCAGTTGTGATTCATGAATAGCATATTCTAACAACACAAACAAATGTTATGAATATCAACAATAGGTTGTAAAAGAGCCTATCTTATTAAGGTATTCCCTTCTGCTTTCTTGGCTGGATTGGGAAAAGCATTGAATAAAGGCTATTTTAATGTTATACTTCTTTAAAAGACATATTTCCATAATATGTTATATTACAAAGTGTTTAGGAGGTCAAAATGGAAAATGTGACTGGTAATTTAACAGAAACCATAGTTGCAAAAGAGAAAAGAAGAGGAATACCAGGTAGTACGTTAAAATTAATAGCAATTTTTGTTATGCTGATAGATCATATAGCAGCAACTGTTATAAGTAATATTTTGGTATCTGTGAACTTTTTTATGATGGGTTCGGCAGCATCTCAGGATACTTACTATCAAACTATGAGTACAGTATATTTTATTATGAGATGGATAGGCAGGTTGGGATTTCCTTTGTTCTGTTTTTTATTGGTAGAGGGATTTATACATACCAGAAGTAAAATGAAGTATGTTATAAGACTGGCCCTTTTTTGTTTGATATCTGAGATTCCTTTTGATTTGGCTTTTACTGGACGAGCCTTTTACACGGGATATCAAAATGTATTTTTTACGCTCTTAATTGGATTTATAGTAATGTGTGGATTCCAGGCAATCTCTGAAAGATTAAAAGAGAAGAAATGGGTGCCGTTACTTTCTGTAATTGGTGTAGCCGGTGGTGGGTATATCGTCGCTACGGTAGCAAACAGTGGCATTTACATGTTGAATAGTATTATTTTTGCTGCAACAGGAAAATCGCTTCCTGGTTCTTTGATCTACTATAGTGATAAGCGATTTATTGTAATGGTTTTAATTGGAGCAATCCTTCTGCTGATAATCTATCTTGCTGGAAGAAAGTCACATAAGAGTTTTGATACTTTGTTTGCTGACTTAGCTGTTCTTGCTCTTGGAATGCAAGTGGCTAATTTATTACGTACGGATTATTCTGCTTTTGGCATTCTTACCATTGCAGTGTTCTATGTATATAGAAGAAATCCTTTCAGGTCTGCACTGGCAGGTTGTATTGTATTAAATATTATGACACTGGATGAAATAACAGCATTTTTTACATTGATACCAATTGCTAAGTATAACGGTGAAAGAGGCTTAAGGCTAAAATATGTTTTTTATGCCTTTTATCCCGTTCATTTATTTCTTCTATATATCATTTGCAGGATTATGAAGATTGTATAAGTATTAGATTAGGGATGAATTGAGTAAGTGGTGTCAATCGGAATAAGACATCAATCTTAGTAAGACGTCAAACTGATTTATGTAAGGTATCAGAATAAGTAAAGCATCAGAATAAGTAAAGCATCAGAATAAGTAAAGCATCAAAATAAGTAAAGCATCAAAATAAGTAAAGCATCAAAATAAGTAAAGCATCAAAATAAGTAAGGTTTCAAAATAAGTAAGGCATGAAACTTAGTAAGGTACCAGCTGAGTAAGACACCAATCTAAGTAAGGCAGAAAATTAAATAAAATAGAAGGTATTTTACATAAAAGGGTGTATCTGAAAACTGAAATGAGTTATCAGACACGCCCTTGGTTGTTTTTCAAAGAAAAGCTTTGCATAAATATGCCATTTGTTAACACAGATTGACCTTAAGCCCTTATATCAAAATGATACCGCTTCTCCTGTGAGTTCTCCGCAGAGGTTTCTCCAGAGGAATAAAGATTACCGGACAGAATGTCTTCGGAAGGAGATGGGGTGCTCGCTCTGTCATAAAATTCGGTGGATACCTGATAACCTTTCGTACTCAGCTTCTTTTCCAGGGCTTCCATGTGTGTGGATAACAAATGAAGTACATCTTTGTCTTCTAGATAGAAGGTATTCTTTAGGTGATTACTTGTCAGTTCAACGGATACATCCAGGGGTCCCAAATGTTCCATATTAAGATGAAGAACTATCTTCACACCCTTTGTTATATCCAGCTCTGATTTCTTGTTTGAGTATACATAAAGCTCACTGTCCGTGAACTGGTTCTTTAACTTTACCGGCAGCTGTAAAAATGAAAACATATTCTGGAACATATTCATATACTGCACCGTGTCCGTCATATGGGAAAGCTGTGTGGTAAGAGATGGCATTTCATGAAACATACCCTGTTCTGCGATAGAATTCAATTCGTTTAACTGTTTCAGAAGGCTTTCATAATGAGAACTTAAGGGGGAGGGTTTGTTTAAGTCCTCCGGGGTCAGAGTCCAGTCGGATAATAGCTTGGAATTCAGTAAGGCATGAAACTCTTTGGAGGAGAGCAGCTTCTCGCTGGATTCGGCAGGCTGTGACACCAGCTCTTCTGTAAGAGAGGGAGTCAAAAAGCTTAAAAGGTCCCTGGCGGAAATACTTCCGTCCATAACACCGTTATTGATGGAAGAAGGAAGATTATCTGAGCCAAGCAGATTTGTTAACATAATCAGAAGATTTCCTCTATCCTGGGCAGGCAACAGTTCTTTTAGCAGTGTTTTGTTATCTGAAGCGGAGATTGAAAGCAGCTTATCCATTATATCTGATGCCGGTTGTTTTACCTCCAGCGGGTCAAGCAGGGAATAAGCTTTCAATATATTGGTCAGCTCAGTTGCCTGTACAGTGTCTAGGGTGCCATTTAATACGTTGTTGATTACCTCCGGAGAGATTAGGTTAGTGGGAAGTGTCTTAAGACTCTCAGCCAGTTCCGTTCTTTCAGAGAGGTTCAGCAATTCACTAAACAGAATGTTTCCGGTGTTCGCAGCTATATTACCAGCTTGCATCTGTTCCTGAGTTCCTGCCGTTGAGGCAATTGGAATACCTTGCAGCAGGTTTTCCTTTGCCGGGATTTCCGCTGACAAGGGAGTCTGCGTGTCTGCTCCCAGTAATATCTGCAGCAGTTCCTGCTTGGCGCTTACGTTGCTGGAGGAACCTAGGAACTGATTTATATTGTCAGAGAGTGTAGAAAGATTTTCAATCATTTTACCGTCAGAATGAAGAAATCCTTCCGCTATTTCAATGCTGGCACCATTAACTGGAAGTTGATAACGTTGCAGGAACAGTAGTGTTTTAACAGAAACATCGGGGAATTGTGCCAGTTGTTTCGCAAATAGGTTAAGTGTATTTTTATCTATTGACATACGGGCGTTGAGAAGTTCGCTTACCAGACGTCTATTCCGAATAGTTTTTCCCAGATTAGCAGCTTCCAAGGCTTTATCTATAGTAGAGGAGAGATAGGAAGCAGAGCTTTCAGGAATAATCTTTAAGGTGAGGGATTGTGAGGTGGCATCTTCCACCCGGAAAGTAACCTTACTTCCTATTGAAAGAGTGCTGTTATCAGCCTGGAGTTTTGCCTTTAATACCTGACCGTCTGCCAGTTTTACAGTGACTTCATTATTCTTAAGGTCAATTACTTCACCTTTTATGACATTACCTTTTTCTAAGCCATAGGCAGTGGATGAACCTTTGTTATCTCCGGAAGATATGTTATGAGAGCCTTGGGAGGAGGCAGTGTTAGTCGGGGTGTTAGATTTGAGAGTACCAGTTTGTGTTACACTGCTATTTATCATATAAGAGCCTCCTTTTCTGTGGGTTGTCAGTTTAGCAAATATCTAAGATTATTCTATAGTGCTTACGCGATTGTAATAAATCTATTTAAATACATTTGCTGAAGTTATATTTTCATATTTTATATCGGTTGAAAACACCAAATTCAAAATGCCACTTAATTAAATAACGTTTATTCGATAAAAAAACTTATAAAATAAATTAAAATGAAAAAAAAGATTGATTTTTTATGCGCCGTATATTATAATCTGTTACAGAACGAAGATGTTCTTAGAGGCCCGGCCTTTGAGAATGTCTTTTTTTGTATGTTGAAATATGGAAATATTATTATACCATGAATATTTATTCTGTGAAATGCTTATCATTATAATTTTTTGTCTAACATTAATGGTAGGAATAAGGAAATGCATTCACTTCACCGCGTTGAATAATCGGTTATTTGATTGTTCGGGCAGCCGTTAAAGCAATGGATATATTACTTCATTATTTATTATTTTACCGGTCGTAATTATTTTATTAGAAAAGAGGCGTGCGAATGGACAGATATGGCGTAGAAGAAACTAAACGTACATGTGAGGGCTTATATGACCCCAGATTTGAACATGATAACTGCGGTATAGGTGCAGTTGTTAATATCAAAGGTGTTAAGACTCATGAAACAGTAGCCAATGCATTGAAGATTGTTGAGAATCTGGAACACCGTGCCGGTAAGGATGCGGAAGGAAAGACCGGTGACGGTGTAGGTATCCTGCTTCAGATATCCCATAAATTCTTCCAGAAAGAAGCGGAAGCTCTCAACATTAATTTGGGAGGGGAACGAAATTACGGAATCGGTATGTTCTTCTTTCCTCAGGATGAGCTTTCCAGAAATCAGGCAAAGAAGATGTTTGAGATTATTGTGGAAAAAGAAGGGATGGAGTTCTTAGGATGGAGAAAAGTTCCCATTGATCCCAAAATTCTTGGAACACAAGCTGTTGAATGTATGCCATGTATCATGCAGGGATTCGTTAAGAGACCATCAGGTGTTAAGAAGGGCTTGGACTTTGACCGCAGACTCTATATTGCAAGAAGAGTGTTTGAGCAGAGCAATGACAACACCTACGTTGTATCCTTATCCAGCCGTACCATTGTATATAAAGGAATGTTCCTGGTTAATCAGCTTCGTATGTTTTTTATCGATCTTCAGGATAAAATATATGAATCTGCTATTGCCATCGTTCATTCACGTTTTAGTACCAATACCAATCCAAGCTGGCAGAGAGCCCATCCTAACAGGCTTATTGTACACAACGGTGAGATTAATACCATCAGAGGAAATGTCGATAAGATGCTTGCCAGGGAAGAGACCATGCAGTCCAAGTACCTGAACAAAGAACTTCATAAGATACTTCCTGTTATCAATGCAGAAGGCTCAGACTCCGCCATGCTTGATAATGCGTTGGAATTCTTGATTATGAGCGGTATGGACCTGCCACTTGCGGTTATGATAACCATTCCGGAACCCTGGACGAACGATCAGAATATGAGCCAGGAGAAGAAGGATTTCTATCAATATTATGCTACTATGATGGAACCTTGGGACGGACCTGCTTCCATCCTGTTTAGTGACGGAGATATTATGGGGGCCGTACTTGACCGTAATGGTTTAAGACCTTCCCGTTATTATATCACCGAGGATGACCATCTGGTTTTATCCTCAGAGGTAGGGGTACTGGATATCGCACCTGAGAAAATAGTGAAGAAGGAAAGACTTCGTCCCGGTAAGATGCTCTTGGTAGATACCGTAAAGGGCTGCGTAATTGACGATGAAGATTTAAAAAACAGCTATGCCAGCGGAAGTCCTTATGGAGAGTGGCTGGACAGCAATCTGGTGAAGCTGAAAGATCTTCATATCCCCAATAAGAAAGTATGGGAATATGACGATGAGGAAAGAGCAAGGCTTCAGAAGGCATTTGGCTATACTTATGAAGATTACAGGACTACAATCCTTCCTATGGCAAGAACCGGTGCAGAACCGGTAGCAGCTATGGGTGCTGACAGCCCCCTGCCCATTCTGTCAAAGAGCAACCCTCCGTTGTTCAGCTATTTCAGGCAGCTTTTTGCTCAGGTAACCAATCCTCCTATTGATGCTATCAGGGAAGAAATCGTAACCTCTACAGATGTATATATAGGAGAAGACGGAAATCTCTTGGAGGAATGTGCAGAAAACTGCAAAGTACTTAAGATTCACAACCCCATCCTTACCAGCACCGATCTCTTAAAGATCAAGTCCATGAAGATACCGGGCTTTAAGGTGGAAACCATTCCGATTATTTATTATAAGAATACCTCTTTAGAGAGAGCGATTGATCATATATTCGTAGAAGCCGACCGTGCATATAAGGAAGGAGCCAATATACTGATCCTTTCCGACCGAGGCGTTGATGAGAATCATGTAGCTATTCCTTCTCTGTTAGCGGTGTCCGCGATGCAGCAGCATCTGGTAAGAACCAAGAAGAGAACAGCAGTTGCTATGATATTAGAAAGTGCAGAACCCAGAGAAGTTCATCATTTTGCAACTCTTTTAGGTTATGGAGCCTGTGCGGTTAATCCATATCTTGCCCAGGAATCCATTAAGCAGCTTATTGCCAACAATATGCTGGATAAGGATTACTATGCAGCGGTAAATGATTACAATAAGGCAATATTAAAGGGAATTGTAAAGATAGCCTCCAAAATGGGTATTTCAACAATCCAGTCCTATCAGGGTTCCAAGATATTTGAAGCAATCGGTATCTGCAAAAATGTAATTGACAGATATTTTACTGACACTGTAAGCCGTATCGAAGGAATTTCTATTAAGGATATTGAGAAACAGGTAGATGAGCTTCATACCAAAGCATTCGATCCTCTTGGACTTAATGCAGACTTAACACTTGATAACAGTGGTAATCACAAATTAAGAAGCGGCAAAGAAGAACATCTGTATAACCCTCAGACCATACACCTGCTTCAGAAGGCAACCAGAAATGGTGACTATGAATCCTTTAAGGAATACACGAAGCTTATTGAGAAGGAAGAGGAAGGCATCAACTTAAGAGGTCTTTTAGATTTTAAATTCCCGGAAGCAGGCATTCCCATTGAAGAAGTAGAAAGTGTTGATTCCATTGTAAAACGCTTTAAGACTGGTGCCATGTCCTATGGTTCCATCTCACAGGAAGCACATGAAACCCTGGCAATTGCAATGAATATGTTATCCGGTAAATCCAATAGCGGTGAAGGCGGTGAGAGCTTAGAACGTCTGAATATCTCAAAAGACGGACTCAATAAATGTTCTGCTATTAAACAGGTGGCTTCCGGAAGATTCGGTGTAACCAGCCAGTACCTGGTAAGTGCAAAGGAAATCCAGATAAAGATGGCACAGGGAGCAAAACCCGGTGAAGGCGGTCAGCTGCCGGCTGAAAAAGTATATCCCTGGGTTGCTAAGACAAGACATTCAACGCCTGGTGTAGGTCTGATTTCACCGCCGCCTCATCACGATATTTACTCTATTGAGGATTTGGCACAGTTGATTTATGACCTGAAGAACTCCAACAAAGACGCCAGAATTTCTGTTAAACTGGTTTCCGAAGCAGGTGTTGGAACTGTTGCGGCAGGTGTTGCAAAAGCAGGTGCACAGGTTATCCTGATTTCCGGCTTTGACGGTGGTACCGGTGCTGCACCCAGAAATTCCATTCACAATGCCGGACTTCCCTGGGAGTTAGGTCTTGCAGAGACACATCAGACACTTATCATGAACGGACTTCGCTCCAGGGTAATGGTAGAGACTGACGGTAAGCTTATGTCAGGAAGAGACGTTGTAATAGCAGCGCTTCTTGGTGCAGAGGAATTCGGTTTTGCAACTGCGCCACTGGTGACCTTAGGCTGTGTCATGATGCGTGTATGTAATCTGGACACCTGTCCGGTAGGTGTTGCTACCCAGAATCCGGAGCTACGTAAGAACTTTAAAGGTAAACCGGAATATGTAATCAACTTCATGCGCTTTATCGCAGAAGAAGTAAGAGAATATATGGCAAGACTTGGTGTACGCAAATTGGAGGAGCTGGTAGGAAGAAGCGAGCTGTTAAAAGAAAAAGAAAATGCAATGACCGGAAGAGCAGCAAGAATTGACCTTTCCAGGATTCTTAATAATCCTTACGCAGGAGACAGTGAAAAGGGTCATTTTGATCCCAGCAAGGTATATAACTTTGAGCTGGAAAAGACCATTGATGAGAGAATTCTCTTAAAGAAACTTAAGAGTGCTATAGCTGCCGGGCAATCCAAGACCGTTGAAGTGGAAGTATCCAATATCGATCGTACATTCGGAACCATCTTAGGTTCAGAAATTACTAAAGCTCACGGTACTACTCTGGAAGAGGATACTTACGTTATCAAATGCCAGGGCAGCGGCGGGCAGAGTTTCGGAGCTTTTATTCCGAAGGGACTTACCCTCGAATTATCCGGTGACAGCAACGATTATTTCGGAAAAGGTCTTTCTGGCGGCAAGCTGGTAGTATATCCTCCCAAAGGAACGAAATTCGAAGCAGATAAGAACATTATTATCGGTAATGTTGCACTTTACGGTGCTACCAGCGGTAAGGTGTTTATAAACGGAGTTGCGGGAGAACGTTTCTGTGTACGTAATTCCGGAGCCAGTGCTGTTGTTGAAGGGGTGGGCGACCACGGCTGTGAGTATATGACCGGCGGAAGAGTTGTAGTACTTGGTACTACCGGGAAGAACTTTGCGGCAGGTATGAGCGGCGGTATAGCTTATGTACTGGATGAAGGCAGCAATTTATATAAGAAGCTTAACAAGGAAATGGTATCCATGGAAGCTGTAACCGAGAAGTATGATGTTCTGGAATTAAAGAGCATGATTACAGAACATGTAGAGAAAACCGGCTCCTTAAAAGGTAAGGATATCTTAGAGAACTTCATGGATTATCTGCCTAAGTTTAAGAAGATTATTCCTTATGATTACAGCCGTATGCTTATGACCATTGTTCAGATGGAAGAAAAAGGCTTAAGCAGCGAACAGGCACAGATAGAGGCATTCTTTGCCAACACCAGGAGCTAGGAGGTAGGAAGCAATGGGAAAACCAACAGGATTTATGGAATATGACAGAAAGCTGAGTAAAGGACTGGCTCCTGAAGAACGTATCAAGAATTTTGACGAATTCCACATTCCTCTGCCAAAGGAGGAGCAAAGGATACAGGGAGCAAGATGTATGGACTGCGGTGTACCTTTCTGCCAGTCAGGAGTTATCCTAAACGGAATGACTTCTGGTTGCCCGTTAAATAACCTTGTACCGGAATGGAATGATCTGTTATACAACGGAAATATGAATCAGGCACTAAACCGCTTGTTTAAGACAAATAATTTCCCTGAATTTACCGGGCGTGTATGTCCGGCTCCCTGTGAGCCGGCCTGCACCTGTAATGTGGCGACCACTCCGGTAGCTATCAAGGAAAATGAGTTAAGTATAATAGAAAACGGATACAAAGCAGGTTTTATAACTGCCCAGCCCCCCAAGGTAAGAACCGGTAAGAAAGTTGCCGTTATCGGCTCCGGCCCTTCCGGTCTCGCAGCAGCAGACCAGTTGAATAAACGCGGTCATCAAGTAACCGTGTTTGAACGCTCCGACCGTATTGGCGGACTGCTGATGTATGGCATCCCCAATATGAAACTGGAGAAGCACGTTATTGACCGTAAGGTAAACCTCATGAAAGAAGAAGGGGTAACCTTTATCACAGGAGCTGATGTAGGGAAAGATATAAAGGTATCGCAATTAAAGAAGGAATATGACAGCATCATCTTGGCATGTGGGGCCTCCAAACCCAGAGATATCAATGCGCCTGGAAGGGAAGCGAAGGGAATCTATTTTGCGGTGGATTTCTTAAAGGGTGTTACGAAGAGTCTGCTGGATTCTAATTTCGAAGATGGTGCCTGTATCAACACCAAAGGTAAGAATGTAATCGTAATCGGTGGTGGAGATACCGGAAACGACTGTGTTGGTACCAGTGTAAGACAGGGAGCCCAATCTGTTCTTCAGATCGAAATGATGCCTAAGCCCCCGGAAACCAGACGGGAAGACAATCCCTGGCCCGAATGGCCCAAGGTATTAAAGACTGACTATGGTCAGGAGGAAGCCATTGCAGTATATGGAAGTGATCCGAGAGTTTATGAATCAACGGTAAAAGAATTTATAGCAGATAAGGATGGCAATCTGATCAAAGTTAAGATTGTGAAGCTTTGCAGCAAATTCAATGCTGAAACAAAGAGGTTTCAGATGGAAGAGGTACCGGGCAGTGAATATGAAGTAAATGCAGATTATGTATTTATTGCAGCAGGTTTCCTCGGAACAGAAGAATATGTGGCAAAAGCCTTTGGTGTCGAGTTAAATGCGAGAACCAATGTTGCTACAGAGGAAGGCAAATATCAAACCAGCCAGGAGAAAGTATTTGTAACCGGTGACATGCGCAGAGGACAGAGTCTTGTAGTATGGGCAATCAGAGAAGGCAGAGAAGTTGCTATGGCTGTGGATGAAAGTCTGATGGGATATAGTAATTTATAAGATAAGAAAGAATGGGAGTGATGCTGTTTTATGGTGGCATCACTCCTTTTATCATCTCATAAATTAGTGATTTAATAGATACGTTGAAATATAAATTTTAGAATTTATTATATAACCTAAATGAAATTTTTATATATGAAGAAAAATACTAGAAATCTTTTACCAGGCGATAATATTACAATGACGAGCAAAAGTGCTTAATTACAGGATTTTCTTAATATTATGAGAAAAGTGGTTTTACTTGGTAAAAAATTAAAAATTCATTGATTTTACTGTGATTTAAGAGTATTGTTAGTATTATATTTATAGCGATTATGCGGATAGAACCAAAACATGAGATGTATTGAAATTCTTGCAAAGCATTATTTTTAGAAGCATAGACAACTATAGAACCAAAACATGAGATGTATTGAAATACGGCTAATGCAGAATATTTAAAAATTATGAATTCAATAGAACCAAAACATAAGATGTATTGAAATAACTGTTTTAAGAGAGCTATACCGGCTGCGGAAGTATAGAACCAAAACATAAGATGTATTGAAATGAAAAATGTTGATGTCACCACTGGAGAGATTGAAATAGAACCAAAACATGAAATGTAATAAAACCAAAACACAAAACAATTTTTCGACCTTAACATAGACCCGATGATCCGATGGATGGCAGTAATGTGCGGTAGATGTGAAGTCAGCTACCGCACATTATAACTATGAGAATCAATCACATAAAGGTAAATCAATCCACCTACTATAGTTACTGTATCCCAGGAATCTTGGGCAATCCATTAAAACCAATAGCTAAATCCTCGTCTGTCGGTATATAATCCGTCATCTTACCACTCATATAAGCATTATAGGCTGTCATATCAAAATATCCTGTTCCGGTAAGTCCGAACAATATTGTCTTAGCTTCTCCGGTCTCCTTGCATTTTAGAGCTTCATTAATTGCACCAAGAATAGCATGAGAAGATTCCGGTGCCGGCAGGATAGTCTCCTGTTTGGCGAAGAGAGTAGCTGCTTCGAATACCTTCGTCTGCTCCACAGAAACAGCCTCCATATAACCATCATGATACAATTTGGACAGAATGGGAGACATGCCGTGGTATCGTAAGCCTCCCGCATGGTTGGCAGAAGGAACAAAACCGCTTCCCAAAGTATACATCTTAGCCAATGGTGTGATTTTACCTGTGTCACAGAAGTCATAAGCATATTTTCCTCTGGTAAAGGAAGGGCAGGAAGCAGGTTCCACAGCAATTATGCTGGGATTGGCTTTTCCGGTCAGTTTATCCTGCATGAAAGGAGCTATAAGACCACCAAGATTGGAGCCACCACCGGCACAGCCGATAACGATATCCGGATATTCATCAATCAGTTCCATTGCTTTCTTGGACTCCAAGCCGATAATAGATTGATGGAGCAATACCTGATTTAATACGGAACCTAAGACATAACGGCAGCCGGGAGTCGTAACCGCCTTTTCCACAGCCTCTGAGATGGCACAGCCAAGGCTTCCTGTGGTATCAGGATCAACTGCCAGTATAGCACGACCGGCATTGGTGGTATCACTGGGGCTTGGGTATATCTTGCCGTCAAAAGTTTCAATGATTGCTCGTCGGAAAGGCTTCTGTTCATAGGAACACTTTACCATATAAACTGTCAGCGGGATGTTGTAGTAAGCGCAGGCTTCTGATAAGGCGGTACCCCATTGTCCGGCACCGGTTTCTGTAGTCAGACTGGTCAGTCCCTGTTCTTTGGCGTAATAAGCCTGTGCAACTGCAGAATTTAATTTATGGCTACCGGAAGTATTATTTCCTTCAAATTTATAATATATCTTTGCAGGCGTTCCAAGGTATTTCTCCAGATTGTAAGCCCGGATCAAAGGAGAAGGCCGGTACATCTTATAAAACTCCTGGATTTCTTCAGGGATATCAATATAGCGGGTGGTATTGTCCATTTCCTGTTTTGCCAGTTTTTCGCAGAAGACCGGATATAGATCCTCCACAGTAGCAGGTTGATTCGTAGCAGGATTTAACATGGGTTCCGGCAGTTCCTTCATGTCAGCGCGAAGATTATACCAGCTGGTGGGCATCTGCTCCTCGGTAAGATAGATTCTGTGTGGTATTTTTGCCATAATATTTGCTCCTTTCGAGATAAAATAATTATTTTGGCTTTGCCGGGTGTACACTGTCTTCATTTAGCACAATAAAAAAAGACCTCTGTCACAGTATAAATATACTGGGACAAAAGTCTGAAACTTCTGCGGTACCACCCATTTTGATGCACAAAGGCATCCTCTTATTCCATATACAGCCTATATATGCTTCCTTGGTAACGAGTGAAGATCTCGTCAGGCATTACTCAGCTATTGCCTTTCTTCCTGCCCTCTTAAGTCCATTCAGCAAAATCCTTGTTGCCGCAATTCCACCACCTGCGGCTCTCTTAAAACAGAATATTCTGCTTACTACTCTTAATCAACGGTTTATTACACTCAGTATATCCTTGGTATTAGGATTTGTCAATTGTAAAATTATTATGATAATAGAATAATTACCAGTAGGAAAATTTGTGGTTGAAGAATGCCGGAGGCAGCAGAAAAGTTATCTAAAAGTTACTCGTCATAAAAATTGATTTCCCAGTTGAGTCAGCAGCAGATTAAAAGTTATCAGAAAGTATATGAAAATTCTTCCGGAGCAGCATCTTTCGAGGCTAAAATCTGCTGATAGTTTAATAAATTTCACTCAGATAAAACTCAAATTTATAACACTGATGTTCTTGAAAGGTCAGCCAGAAAATATTGAAATTATAAACACAGATACTAAAATTTGATTCAGATAATTCAAAAATATAAATTTTACACACTGATGTTTCTATAATATAAGTCAGATAACCCCTAAATTTAGTACACAGATATTCCTAAATTTAGTACAAAGATATTCCCAAAATTGATGCTACGGTTATTCCTGAAAAGACAACCAGAATATTCCTTAGAAACACCTGTAATACTGGTTGAAAGGCTGTAAAAGTGATAAAATAAATCTATCTCTGAAAGGCTTTAAGTAGTTTTAAGGTTATGATGGTATACTCTCCTTAGGAAATGACATTCATATTGAACGGAGGGATACCATGCAACAGTATAAATACAATATTCAATGTGATACACTAACACCGGAGCAGGAATTTTATCAGGAATCTTATGTCTTTTTAGAAGGTGCTATTATTGAAGTTCTTTCAAGACTTGAGATAATCCGTAAATATAAACTTACAAAAGGCTTAAATGATCCAATCGAGCACTGTAAGGCTAGAATAAAATCAGCAGAAAGTATGAAAGAGAAGCTTAAGCGAAAGGAACTATCAGTAACCGTAAGCAATGCGCTTACGCAAATATTTGATGCCGCAGGTATTCGTATTATTTGTACCTTTCTTGATGATATTTACTGGATTGTTGATATGTTAAAGAATCAGGAAGACTTTGAAGTAATCGAAGAGAAGGATTACATCAGAAATCCCAAGCCAAATGGCTATCGAAGTTATCATCTGATTCTTAAGGTACCTCTTCATTTAGAAGATCATATCCAGAATGTATATTGTGAGCTCCAGATAAGGACCATAGCAATGGATTGCTGGGCAAGTCTGGAACATCAGATGAAATACAAAAAGGATATAACCTGTCCGGACATGATAACAGCAGAATTAAAGCGATGTGCCGATGAGATGGCATCAACCGACTTAAATTTTCAAACTATTTTGGATATGATAAAGGTAAATGCCATGAAGCTGTAGCATCAAAAGAAAGGTAATAAAATTACGTACCAGTTTAAGAAAAACTGTTGAGAAAATAAAAGGATAACTTGTTTGTACTTTTTCCTTGGTACTGGCATACAATTTGGAAGCTGGAGTAAATAAAATAAAACCTACACCAACTAAACAGGCATTCCCGATAAGCGTTACCGCAGACAAGCTTACGGTATGCATATTGTCAGGGTGTAAGTAAATTCGATTATAGAAAGGTGCCACAAAATACATTCATCAACCTGTATGATTTGTGGCGGTATCGCAGGCAGGCATGCGATATGCAATGGGTGAGATTATGAGAATACTTTTAGCAGAAGATGAAAAAGAACTGTCCAATGCACTGGTTGCCATACTTAAACATAATAATTATTCAGTAGATCCCGTATACGATGGGGCGGATGCCTTGGATTACGGATTATCAGAGAATTACGATATTATTATATTAGACATCATGATGCCGAAGTTAAGCGGCCTTGAAGTGTTAAAAAAACTCAGGGACAAGGGTATCCACACCCCAATACTAATGCTTACGGCAAAGGCTGAAATAGAAGACCGGATAACAGGGCTTGATTTAGGAGCAGATGATTATTTGAGCAAACCTTTTGCAATGGGAGAATTACTGGCTAGAATCCGTGCAATGGGCAGAAGAAAATCTGAGTTTACCCCTAACATCATTGGTGTGGGCAATGTGTCTCTGAATAAAGAGAACTATGAACTGACAAATGATAAGGCTTCTTTAAGGCTGGGCAATAAAGAATACCAGATGATGGAGATGCTTATGGTAAATCCGAAACGTCTGATTTCCACAGAGCAGTTTATGGAGCGTATCTGGGGATACGATGCTCAGGCAGAGATCAATGTTGTATGGGTATACATTTCCTACCTTAGAAAGAAGCTGGATTCCCTTGAAGCAAATGTAAAAATTAAAGCCGTAAGGGGAGTTGGCTATCAATTGGAGGTCTGTGAGGAGGCAGAGAATGATTAGGGAACTGCAAAAGAAATTTATTACGATTACTATGGTTTCCTTATTTTTAGTTGTTCTTTTACTGATTGGAACTATCAATGCTGTTAATATCTATCAGATGAATCATAAGATAGACGGAGCTTTAAAGATCTTATCGGAGAATCAGGGAACCTTTCCTAAGTTGGATAAAGGGAAACCACCCGGTGAGAATTTTGATTTCGGCTTCCGGTTAAGCGAAGAGACACCCTTTGAAACCAGATATTTTACCGTAAGGCTCAATACAGAAGGTACAGCCAGCCAGATCGATACCAGTCATATCAGGGCAATCTCCTCAAGTGATGCAAGAGAATATGCAGAAGAAGCCTTTCAAAATGGAAAAAAGAGCGGTTTTAAGGAATCTTATAAATATGTAGTGGTTGCACAGGACAGCGGATACCTGGTTATCTTCATAGACTGCAGCAATTCCCTGCAGACCATGAGCTTTTTTCTCTTTATTTCCATCGCTGTTGCTCTAGGCACCTTGTTGCTGATGTTTATATTAGTCTCAATCTTTTCCAGAAAAGCTTTGACTCCGATTATTGAAAGCATGGAGAAGCAGAAGCAGTTCATAACCGATGCAGGGCATGAAATAAAAACACCCCTTGCCATTATCTCTGCCAATGCAGATGTCCTGGAACTAACCGGTGGAGAGAGTGAATGGATTATGAGCATAAGAAATCAGATAACAAGACTTGATAAGCTGGTTAAGAATCTTCTGATGTTATCAAAAATGGATGAGGGTACCATGAAGACCGGCTTTGCAGAATTTGATATCAGCAGAACAGTCAAAGAGACCGCCGGCTCCTTTAAAGCAGTTGCCGAAACCCAGAATAAGACTTTTCTGTTAGCGGTAGAAGAAGGTCTGAAGCTCTACGGTGAAGAGAACAGTATCCAGCAGTTAGTATCAACCCTTGTGGATAATGCCTTAAAGTATTCATCAGCAGGTGGAAGAATAAAAGTGAGCCTTACCCCTTATAAGAGAGGGGTAAAGCTGGAGGTATTTAACACGACGGATATGTCAGCAGATGCCTTGACAAAGGAGAATCTTAATAAGCTTTTTGACCGTTTCTACCGTGCTGACTCCTCCAGATCCAGAGATACAGGCGGATATGGTATTGGTTTGTCCATTGCGAAATCCATTGTAGAGGTACATCATGGAAAGATTTCTGCCAGATGTGAAAATGGAAATGAGGTCTGCTTTTTTGCAACCCTAGGATAAACTGGCAGCAGAAATATTTTTATCTTTATTGGTTTGTCAGGTAACAGTAAAAGATATTGAAGAATTAATAGAGCGGAATCCTTATCAGCGTAAGCGGTAAAGGATTCCGTTCTTTTAAAATCCCGGGGACTCCTTCCACCGGGATTTAATTTTTTTACTATAAAAAACGTATATCATGCAGCAATTAAGATTATGTAAATGTTTCCTTCTGCTTTTGTAAATTTAAAGTAAATTTAAAGTCTGATTTAAAGTTCGTTTTAAGTTGGCAGGTTACAATTAGTTTATCCATTAGAACAAAATTAGAAAAGAGAACAAAAGGCAGGAGGGATATTTATGAGTCAGTTTCAGGGAACCTTTAAACGTTACGAGAAGAAATACTTATTGAGTGAGATGGCATACAAACAGCTGAGAGCAAGGCTTCAAGATAAATTAAACGTAGATGCATATGGTAACACAACGATCTGTAATATTTATTTTGATACGCCTTCTTATCAGTTGGTAAGAACCTCAATGGAAAAACCCGTTTATAAAGAAAAGCTCAGACTAAGAAGCTATGGTACTCCACAGGAAGGAGATATCGTATTCATAGAATTAAAGAAAAAATATAAGGGTGTTGTCTATAAAAGGCGCGAAAAGCTTGAACTTAATAAGGCTGAAAATTACTTATACGATAAGAAACCTGCAGAAGAAAATTCACAGATTATCAGGGAAATAGACTGGTTCCTTCAGTTTTACAAGGATATTGCTCCCGCCATGTACATTTCATATGAAAGAGTTGCCATGTATGGACTAGAGGATTCTGAATTAAGAGTTACTTTTGACACAAACATTCTCTGGAGAGAAGATACATTGTTTCTTGAGGCCGGTAACTATGGTAACGCTTTATTGCCCGAAGGCTATCGGTTAATGGAAATCAAAATACCCGGCACAATGCCCCTCTGGTTGACTCATATACTGGATGAACTGAAGATTTATCCGACCTCTTTCTCCAAATACGGCAGAGGTTATGAGCAGCTTACAAATAGAAATATATACGAAAGAATGGGAGGAAAAAAATATGCTTAATTCTATTTTAACAGGAACCTTTACAATACAGTCATTTCTGCTTTGCACAGCGTGTTCAATTATACTGGGAGGAATTGTTGCCTGGGTTCACAGCAAATTCAGTAACAGCAGCAAAGGATTTGTAATGACGATAGCTTTAATGCCCGCAATTGTTCAAATGGTAATTATGCTAGTCAATGGTAACTTAGGTACAGGTGTTGCGGTGATGGGAGCTTTTAGTTTGGTACGTTTCCGCTCCATCCCGGGTCATGCAAAGGAAATTACAAGCATCTTCATGGCAATGGCGATCGGTCTTGCCACCGGTACCGGTTATCTGACAGCAGCAGGGCTCTTTGTCCTGATAATTATAATAGTTACCTGTTTATATAACTTTACCGGTTTTGGTGAGACAAAGCAGCAGGATAAGGATTTAAACATTACCATACCCGAAGGATTGGATTATTCCGGAGTATTTGATGATCTATTTGAAAAATATACAAACAGATCGGAGCTGGTTATGGTAAAGACAGCAAATATGGGAAGCCTTTATAAATTAAGTTATCGTATCGGATTAAAAAATCCGGCACAGGAAAAGGCATTTATTGATGAACTTCGCTGCCGTAACGGCAACTTGGAAATTTCCTGTAAAAAGGCATCCTTTGGCACCGAAGAATTATAGCAGCGAATATTCGATCAAAGATTGATATTCAGGAAGGAGTCACTATGAGAAAACTAAATTATATAATTGCAGCAGTAACCATAACTGCTATGGTAATAACAGGCTGCAGCAGTTCAGATACGAGTAAAACAGAGGATAATTCAACCACGACTACAACAACACAAGAGGCAGAGAATTCCTCCTCGACTACTACCGCTATTCAGACAGGTATTGTACCCACCTCACAGATAGAAGTGGACAAGGAGTTTACGGCAAGAGATCTGGAAGTTGGGTATGAGGAGAGCACTGCTATCACTATTACATTAAAAGATAAGGCCTCTACGGTGTCGGGTTCCGGTGCAGAAGTGAAGGATAACACCATCACTATCAACAGTGAAGGCACCTATGTAATCAGCGGAACTTTATCAGAAGGGCAGATCGTTGTGGAGGCTGCTGATACAGAGAAGGTACAGTTGGTATTAAAGGGAGTGACCATTCACAACTCCACCTCCGCAGCCATTTATATCAAGAGCGGGGACAAAGTGTTTATTACACTGGAGGAAGGTACCGTTAATACACTGACAGATGGTACAGAATATGTGCAGACAGATGATAATACGGTAGATGGTGTAATCTTCAGTAAAGCGGATCTGACCTTTAACGGCAGTGGAACCCTTAATCTTACAGCCAGTTATAAACATGGTATCGTGTCCAAGGATGATGTTGTAGTAACAGGTGGTATCTATAATATTACCGCAGTGAAAGATGCCATTAACGGTAAAGATGCAGTAAAAATCAAAGCGGGTACCTTTACCTTAAGCTCAGATACTGGAAATGGTATACAGTCAAAGAACGCAGATGATACGACGAAAGGTTATGTATATATTGCCGGCGGTACCATAACAGTTGTTAAATGCCAGGAAGGTATTGAAGGAACAGTAATCATTATAGATGATGGTGTAATTAATATTACAGCCTCGGATGATGGTATGAATGCAGCAAGCGGTTCAAATGATACCAGTGAGACCGATGGAACAGAGAATGGTTTCCCTCAGGACGGTGAAAATATGACTCCTCCGGAGGATGGTTCCTTCCCTGGCCCCGGTTCAACAGATGATAATGGAAACACAGCCTCCGGGGATACCGCAAGTACTGGAACTGCACCAGCAGGAAGAGGGCCTCAGAACAATACAACGGATACCTCTGGAACTTCGGATACCTCAGGAACCACAAATACCTCTGCAAAAGCTGATAGTACAGATGCTACCTCAGAAGCAACAGAAAATTCCCAGAATGCTGATGGACAGGAAAACAATGGACAGGAAAGACCCCAGAATCCCGGTAACTTTGGCGGTGGAAATTTCGGCGGAGGAGGAGGTATGGATCAGGTCGACACCAATTGCTACATCTTAATAAACGGCGGTACTATTACGGTGGATGCCTCTGGTGATGGGATTGACAGCAACGGAGACTTATATATAACAGGCGGTACTTTATATGTTTATGGTCCTACGGGCAATGGTGATGGCGCACTGGATTACAATGGTACTGCAGATATAAGCGGAGGAAATGTATATGTTGCCGGAAGTTCAGGAATGGCACAGGGATTTTCCGATACCTCAACTCAGTATTCTATCCTTTATAATTTAACAAGTGTCAGTACAGCAGGAACAGAAGTGACCTTAAAAGATTCAAGCGGTAAAGTAGTTGCCTCTTTTACCCCCACAAAGGACTATCAGTCAATTGTCTTAAGCCTTCCGGAGTTGACGAAAGATGCAACCTATACTTTAACCAGCGGCGAACAGACAGCCGATATTACACTTTCTTCTGTTGTTACCAGTAATGGTCAGCAGGGAATGGGAGGTCGGGGAGGTTTTGGCGGCGGTACCAGAAAATAAGTAAATGCTTGATAAAGCACTGGAAATAGCAGCAGAAGTTGCTGCAGATATAAGGATAAGTTGCTGCAGATATAAGAATAAGTTTTTAAATAAAGTCTTTAAATAAAGTCTTACGGGACACAAAAAAGAGCAGAGAAGTACCTGCTCTTTTTTGTTACACTACAAAGCAGCTTATAGAAATTTGTTCAGGTTAATCAGACAAAATTTTTGATGCATTTTGTTGGAATAAACCTATAATGGTAGAATTTATTCGAAAAACACCTAATAAGAATGGAAAATTATCACACATTATTGACAAAATACTATAGGCTATGCATAAATTATGAGGTATAATTTCGTTATGTAATGCTGTAAAAATATTAATCTGATACTTAGGGTGTATTTAAAAACTGCTTGCAACAGTCTGGGGTTTCGCTTTGTAGGAGACAAAGCGCTTTTCCTGGTATATAGTCACGCTATGATCTGGAAAATGTGCAACCCGGCCATAACCAAAATGTGAAGCAACCAGACCGGCAAAATAAGCTTTTAAACACATTCTGGTAACCGAGGGAGGATTACAATGGAGCTTACGATCGGTGATAACATTAGTTATTTACTTAAACAAAAGAATCTTACACTTAGCCAGTTAGCAGTTCTTATGGAAGTACCGTCAGAACTTGTGGGGAAATGGGTAAGCGGTAAGGTATTGCCACATCTTTATTATCTGATTAAGATAGCAGATATTTTCGACATAAGACTTGATGAACTGATCAGGGCTGACATGGAGAGTGAGGTAGTGACAACAAGATAAAGAGGCAAAAGGAAGTAAACTTATGACAAAACAAACCAGACGTGGGTATAAGGACAGTGACGAAAAGGAATTCGGTGCGGAGGCATTCAACAGGTTAACCAGTGCAGGCAAAGATATCCGATACCTGATAAATCAGGGGTACCCGGTTTCAGGTGCTTCCGTATTTGTGGGGAATCATTATTTGCTATCCGAGAGGCAGCGTATGGCACTGCTTCGCTGGGCGGCTACAGAGGAGGCCATAAACTTACGAAAATCCAGAGAAATATATGATCTAAGAGACAGGATACTGCATATTGACGGATTTAATATCTTAATAACATTGGAGGTTATTCTGTCAGGTTCTCCGGTGTTTCGGTGCCTTGATGGAACAATCAGGGACCTTGCGGGTCTCAGAGGCACCTATCATCCTATTGATAAGACGATTACAGCTCTTAGATGGTTAGGTGATTTTTTTGAAAAAAAGGGAGTAAAAGAAATTATTTTTTACCTTGATGCACCTGTTTCTAATTCCGGCAGATTAAAGGTATTGATACAGGAAGAATTAGAACCGTTCAGTTTTCGTACACAGGTCTTTGTAACAAATGAAGTTGATAAAATATTAAAGACCAAGGAGTGTGTGGCCACCTCTGATTCCATTATACTGGATTACGCAAGCAATTGGGTTAATCTGAACAGCCTGGTACTTTCAGGAACCAGTAATCTGTGGATGGTGGATTTTCTTAACGGAGACCCAGGTGAAATGTAGTAAAAGAATATAACCTCCGGTCATTTGGATTTCATGAGAAAGTATATCATCCTGAAAGAGCATCAGTTCGCTGTATTCAATCTGCCTGGAATTTCCAAGTGAATTAAGGGCAGTACCGCTGCAGTTAAAATTCATGTAACTTAAACCTTTATAGGTAAGCTGCCAGGTGTCTATCAGATCATAGAGTATTATCTGACATTGGTTGATGCTCTTGATATCGGAACGATTATATTTGATATATTTACTTCCGTCAGATAACAGGATATCATTGATAAGATAATGATGGAACCCAAAGTTACTTTCATATGATTTTATAAATGCCTTTGTCAGATGACTATTGGCTTTCAGATATTCGGACTGATATAATTTTATGTTTTCATTCCATTTTGATAAAGCGTTAAGGCGCCTGGTTTCATCGCCGCAATTGATATCTCTCCATAAATCCGAATGAAGATATTTCATATCTGTACACCTCCAATCTTCTAGTTCAGCTTCTTATATTTATAATCTGTGAAATCACCTGATTATAGTGTAGACCTTTTTTTGCAATTTATTTCATAATTATTGAGCCACTTTTTTTGTTTGTATTGACAGAAAGTTAACAATAGGTAACAATAAAGATAAGATTACGGATAGTCAGTGAAGATTTATAGGTAGGATTGATATTGCATTAGATTTATTCGTGGGCGAAAGCACACAGATGGGAGTGCTATGAAGCGGGAAGAATTTTCTTTTCAGGCAATGGATGGGATCCGTATCCATGGATATCGTATTAGTCCGGAGGCTTCTGTAGAGATAAAAGGAATTGTACAGATAGCTCATGGAATGGCAGAAACAGCACAAAGGTATGAGCGTTTTGCAAATACTCTTGCGGAGCATGGGTATAAGGTGTATATTCATGACCACAGAGGGCATGGTAAAACCGCGGGAAGTGTGGAAGAGCTTGGACATCTTGCGGAAAAGGAGGGTTTTCGATGGCTGGTTTATGACATGCATCAGCTAAGTGTAATTATAAGTAAGCATCACCCTTCTTTGCCATTGTTCTTATTTGGGCACAGCATGGGTTCCTTTGCGGCACAAAAATACTCCATGCAGTACGGAAAAGAATTGAAAGGCCTCATATTATCCGGTTCAAACGGTAATCAAGGGTTTGTGTTAAATGCCGGAATCCTGATAGCCTCTCTGGAAGCAAGGAAAAAGGGAAGAAGAGCAAAAAGTGAGAGGATGAACAGCCTTCTGTTTGGCAATTTTAATAAATTGTTCAGTCCTAATCGGACGGAGTTTGACTGGCTGAGCAGGGATGAGGCAGAAGTGGATAAATATGTGGCAGATCCTTTTTGCGGTACAGTATTTACCTGTGGTTTTTATTATGATTTCTTAAAAGGCCTTAAGGACATAGAAAAAAGGAAGAACAGAAAGAAAATGCCTTCGGAACTTCCTTTGCTTCTGATTGCCGGAGACAGAGACCCTGTTGGGAAGTGCGGTAAGGGGGTTACAAGCTTAAGTAAGCTCTATAAGAGAGTTGGGGTGAAGGATATAACCTTAAAGCTTTATAACGAAGCCAGACATGAGCTGTTGAACGAAAGTAACCGGGAGGAAGTTACGGAAGAGATACTTACATGGCTGGATAAACATATATATTTAGTGTGAATGCTTGGAATCAGAATTCACATACGGATTTATACCTGTGGCGCATCTGCAAGGAGGTGCGATATAGAATGGAGGTGTGCCTCCTGGCTTTTCTCTAATTGACTGCCTGAAAGAAATACTATTGATATGTGTGCTAAAACAACAATTTGTATATGAAGCACATAAGATTGGTTATATATCTTTCAGCGGTGTTTTAAGGAAAGCCAGGAGGCTCTTATCATATCATTGTTGAAATTGCAAAAGTCTATGCAATAGGAGATTATTGAATAAATATTCGGTTTAATAAGTACAGCTTATTGAAATAAGGTCGAATTATCACTTTTAATAACAGTATTACTGTGTTATAATACTGTAAAAATACCAACGGAGGTAGTGAGATGTATTCATTTGAAGAAGTTTTGGGCTATGACCCTGAGCTTGCTGAGGCTATAACCAAGGAAATTGGAAGACAGGAAGATCACATTGAACTGATAGCGTCTGAGAATTTCGTTAGTAAAGCAGTAATGGCAGCAATGGGAAGTCCACTTACGAATAAATATGCAGAAGGTTATCCCGGCAAAAGATATTATGGTGGCTGTGAATTTGTTGATATTGCTGAGAATCTTGCCATAGAACGTGCAAAACAGTTATTTGGCTGTACTTATGCCAATGTTCAGCCTCATTCCGGTGCGCAGGCTAATATGGCAGTATTTTTTGCCCTTGTGAAACCCGGTGATACCATTATGGGTATGAACCTCGCTCATGGCGGACATTTAACCCATGGCAGCCCGGTGAATATGTCCGGCAGCTACTTTAATATCGTTCCTTATGGTGTAAATGATGAAGGCTTCATAGATTACGAAGAGTTGGAGAAAATCGCTCTTTCCGTTAAGCCGAAACTAATCGTGGCCGGAGCCAGTGCTTATGCCAGAAAGATTGATTTCAGGCGTTTCAGGGAAATTGCAGATGCTGCAGGAGCTCTCCTGATGGTAGATATGGCCCACATTGCAGGTCTGGTAGCAGCAGGACTTCATGAATCCCCCATTCCTTATGCTCATGTTACAACCACTACCACCCACAAGACTCTCAGAGGTCCCAGAGGCGGTATGATTCTCTCAAGTATTGAATTTGCAGAGGAATATAAACTTAATAAATCAGTATTTCCCGGAATTCAGGGAGGTCCTTTGATGCATGTAATTGCAGCGAAAGCAGTTTGCTTTAAAGAAGCTCTTGACCCTGCCTTTAAATCCTATGCTGCAAATATCATTGAAAATGCACAAGCTCTCTCAAAAGGTCTGACAGACAGAGGTTTTCAAATTGTATCCGGCGGAACGGACAACCATCTCATGTTAGTGGATCTTCAGAATAAGGGAGTTACCGGTAAGGAAGCTGAAAAGCTTTTAGATGCTGCGAATATTACCTGCAATAAAAATACCATTCCCAATGATCCTGCCTCACCTTTTGTAACCAGCGGTATCCGTCTTGGAACACCGGCTGTTACTACAAGAGGTATGATTGCGGCAGATATGGAGGTTATTGCAGAAGCCATCAGCTTATTGATTGCAGATGTAGATAAGAATAAAGTGCAGGCTATGGAACTTGTAAAGACGCTGACTGACAGATATCCGCTGTATAAATAGGATTATTTTATAGGGCAGTATGTCGGGGAATTGGTGGGAATTGGCTGCTTTATATTAGTTGAAGGTCGGGTTTTGGCAAGAGGGACGGCAAATTGTACAAGCCAGAAAAAACTCATGTTTCGATTACAAGGTATAAGAAGTCCTAATTCTCTGGATATTTTATGCTTGACATATTAGAAAACAGATAACTCGCTGCGCTCAAACAATCTGCTTTCTAATATAGCATAAAACATCCAGAGAAAAGGACTTCTAATACCTTTCCATAGGCACATTCGTTCTTTCTGGCTTGTACAATTAGCCTGAAATCTTTTACTTAAGCTGAAGGAGCTTTTATAACCATTCTTCCGAATTTGCTGCC
Source organism: Anaerocolumna sp. AGMB13020 (assembly GCF_033100115.1). Classification (NCBI taxonomy): domain Bacteria; kingdom Bacillati; phylum Bacillota; class Clostridia; order Lachnospirales; family Lachnospiraceae; genus Anaerocolumna; species Anaerocolumna sp. AGMB13020. The sequence continues at coordinate 4,305,208 of NZ_CP136910.1, forward strand.
ATATAGCGAAGGGCCTCTACAAACTTGCCAACATGAAAACCATCACAAACTGCATGGTGACATTGTATTGCAAGGGGCATGAGGGTTTTCCCGTGCTCGTTTCTATATCTGCCAATAGTGAAAATGGGCAGGAGATAGGCTTCACCCGAAAAGACATTCAGATTGAAGGCAGTAAAATCCAGCCAAGGGACACTGGAAATGTTAAAAACAGCCGGGGGAATATTTTTCTGAGGAAAAAGTACACCAGTCGTATACTGAGCCATGTCATCCAGGCATGCTTCATAAAACTTATGAAAGCTCTTATTATATTGGGTCCACACAGCAGAAAATGTCTCTGTTTTCGTATTTAGAACCGTATACATTGGATTAACTATGTCCCAATACCCTAAATGATTTTGCTCATTTATTGTCATTCTGAACTCAGAAAATTGATTAGCTACTGTTGACAGCATATATATTTGTGCCGGATAACTTTTTAATTCCCTTGCTTTTAATCTGGTTAGCAAGTCAGAAACATCAATATCAATTGTGAGACTATAGGAACAACGAACGTTGTTGATGTAATGCTCATAATGTTCCTTTCTTACCCATTGTTTCATATCTATTTCAATAAATTTCATCTTATTTGCCTCCTAAAATTATAATATAAGTTTAGAAGGCAGCATTGCTTGTTTTCACCATATTGATTCACCACCTTATGTTATTCTAATTTCCAGTTGTAAAAATACGGCAGTATAAAACTGCCAAAATAAATTTTAACGTTCCCATATCATGAAGTATTCTTTTTCACCAGTGTTTTCGTCAATCTTCTCACTCTGAATTTTAAAATTACCGCTCTGGTAGAATTTCAATGCTCGTATATTCTTTTGATATACGCTCAGGGATAATTGGTTTTTAATCGTTTTAACAAAGTCTAGCAATTGTTTGCCGATACCACAAGATTGTGCATCCCTGCAAACAAATATTCCTGCGATATAACTATCGCTCATTCCAATAAAACCTTGTATTTTACCAGTGTTTTCATCTTCATAAACATATACTTCCGATTGTGGAAACATTTCTTTCACTGTTTCTAAATTATCTTCCCAGTATTTTTTTTCAATGAAGTTGTGAGCACTAATATTGGTATTCAACCAAATTTCTGCAATTCTATCTGTATCTGTTTCCTGTAATAATCGAATCAAAACGAATCTCCTTGTATATATTCTTAATTTATTTATTATAGCAGATAGCAGACAATAAAGAAACACCAGTATATTTATTATATTCCGAACAGGCTGGAATCTAGCCGCACCGAAATGCATCGTTGGACAGGGTATCCCAGAGAACGATAAAAGAACAGGCGAAGCTTATCTTTATTATAAAAATATTTCGTTAAAATTCCTCAAATGATGGATTTAAAACATAATCTGGGAATGTTGTTTCAATGGTAAATTCAGTTACTGGAACATTGTAATCAACTTCTTCAATACTAACATTATCAACCCAGGCTTGTCCTCCTCCCTGCAATAGCATACTTTTGGGATTATTATTAACAGGTATCGAGCCAGGTAATGAATTAATAAAGGATATAGATTGAATTTATATGAATACCAATCACTTGTTTATACCTGTAGAATGAAATTAACCTGGTAAATAGATTGAATCTATGTGCCAGGTTAAAGCATAATACCCCAAAATGTCAGCGTTTTATCTAACATTTTGGGGTATCCTTTAAAACGATAATGTTTGTATTTGGTTCTGAGCTTGCGACGGAAAATGATAACCTCTTTATTTGCGGTGTATCTATCTGTCAAATTTTCTTACAAAACAGACACCCACTGCTCCGGGACCGGTATAGGTTCCAATGGTAACACCTATCTGAAACATAGGGTATGTAATCTTTCTGCCTATGAGATTCTCCAGTTGAGATTGTACAGCTTTGGTATCTTCCGCAGTTGTGGCATTGGCCAGGCAGAAATCGTAATCTTCATAGTGAGCATTATTCTCGTTAAAATATTCCTCTGTCATATTAAGTATTCGGTCCAGAGATTTCTTGCGGCCTCTTACATTGGAATAAGGAATCAGTTCCGCATCCCTTAATTGAATCATAGGTTTGATGTTTAACATAGTACCTGCCAGCGAAGCTGCTTTTCCAATTCGTCCGCCTTTCGCAAGATATTCAAGGGTATCCACAGTAAACATGATCCTTGCGGAGGATTTAATCTCTTCCAGACGTTTCACTGTATCAGTTAATGAATAGCCCGCTTCTTTCAGATATGCTGCCTGCATTAAAAGGATTCCCTGACCGCCGGTAGCCTGAATGGAATCCACCACCTGTATATCAGCCTCCGGATACTTCTCAAGGGTAAGCTCTCTGGCATTAACGGCTGACTGATAAGAACCGCTGAACTTCTGAGTCAGGCAAAGACAGAGTATATCATTTCCGTTTAAAATTTCTTTTTCAAAGGCATGGCAGTAATCCATAACAGAAGGAAGAGAAGTTTTAGGAAAGATTTTATCACGGGACAGCCTTTGGTAGAATTCTTCGTTGCTGATTTCCACATTTTCTTTAAAATAACGTTCTAAATCAAAAGTCACATAAAATGGAATTAATGTTATATGATGCAGATTCAGCAGTTCTATGGGAGTATCACAGGAAGAATCGCTGAATATATGATAGCTGGCCATATATTTCTCCTTAAAAGTAATTAATAGAATTATTATAACGAAAGTCAGGTGAAAAGTACAGTGTAAGAATATTAATAATTTTACCGCATTTGGAGAATATAAGAGTAGTGTATTGTTTGACACTTATTTTCATCAATAAATCAAGCTTTACACAAATGCATTAATAGAGTTGTTTGTTACATGCAGTGGTTACTAAATAAGCAGAAGATTATAATTAAAATTTTTCATTAAGTATAATATATGACTGGATAAGGAAAATGAACTTCAGCTTATAGGAACAAAACAAGAGCAATAACAGGATTAAATGCGAATAAATGAAAATCGAATTCGTTCGCATCCTGGATTATGGAAAAACCACATCTTATAACAGGTGCGGTATGCAATGGGAGTTTGTGATGAAAAAAACAACAAACATTATTATAACTTTAGTATGCCTTACTCTTATGGTTCATAATCTCAGTAATGCTATACCATTTATTAGCAACAGCTACTTCGGGGTGCAGGCAGCATATGCAAAAGCAGAGGACGGACTTCCGTTAATATATGACAGCACTTCCGTAGATTACATGTCATATATTCCGGAATTGGAATGCAGCAGTGAGGTACAGGAAGCACTGGCTATCAGTAATCCAGATATCACAATAGATGCTGAGGCAGCTATATTAATTGATGCAAACAGCGGAGCTATCCTATATCATAAAAATGCTACAACCCCAATCTTTCCGGCTAGTACGGCAAAGGTTCTGACAGCGCTGGTTGCTCTTGAATGGTGTAAGCAAAGTGAAATGGTCAAGGTAGGAAAAGAAGTCAGCATGATACCCTATGATTCTTCCAGAGCAGGATTAAGATCTGGTGACAAGTTAAAGGTCTACAATCTGTTGGAAGCCATGCTGATCCCTTCCGGTAATGATGCTGCTTATGCCATTGCAGTATATGTAGGAAGGAAAGCACTGAAAGATAAAACCGCAGGTGAAATGAAAGCAATCAAGAAATTTACGGAACTTATGAATGAAAAAGCAGAGAAGCTCGGAGCTTACAACTCCTGTTTCATTTCGCCGGATGGATATGATGCCATCGGACAGTATTCAACCGCATATGACATGGCGCTAATCGGACTACAGGCACTAAAAAGTAAGACGATAATGAAGATTACAAAAGAAAGAACCTCAACGATTACCATGCAAAACGGAAGAACCTTGTCCTTATGGAATACCAATGCACTCATTAATAAAGACAGCATGTGGTATGATTCTCATGTTATCGGGCTTAAGACAGGTACCACCAGTATAGCAGGACGGTGTCTTATTTCAGCTGCCGGAGAAGGTAACGCAAAGGTATTATCAGTAGTCATGCATTCCTCCAGTGCCGGAAGGTGGCAGGATTCCCTGAAGCTTCTGGAATACGGAAGAAAGAAAATCAGTTAAACGGCCGGATGGTGGTGTATAATAAGGGACTGCAGCAATGGAGTATTGCGGCTGGTCCCTTATTATATATAGTGGTAAAAGGGAGTTGGTTTCAGTGGGACGGCAATTTACACACAAAACAGAAAGTCCATTGCTTCAATTCCAAGGTATAAGAAGTCCTAATTCTCTGAAGCTTTTGTGCTTGGCATAAGGTAAAACAGATAACTCGCTGCGCTCAGACAATCTGTTTTACCTTATAGCACAAAAGCTTCAGAGAAAAGGACTTCTTATACCTTTCCATAGGCGCATTGGTCTTTCTTTTTGTGTAAATTGCCTGCTAATTGAAAGAAGAGTGATTTTTCTATATGCTGAGAGCTATAGCACTGATGATTCTGCTATCGTGCTTCCGTATTTGATAAAACTATAATATAATAAAAATAGTAACTTTTTTGGGATTTATGCTCTTATAAAAAAGAGATTATGGGAACCATAGACCAAATTAATTTTATGTTGTCTGATGATGGAGAATATTTCTTTCATTATAATATATTACCCATGTCAGAATTGCTTATGGCACAAGTTTTCTCAGTTACCCTGTTTTGAAGCAGCTTAATCTTTAGCGCACTAAAATACTATTACCTAATAAATTTTTACAGGTATATTCACTTATATATATCAATATTTATTTATTGATATTGGGGTCAAAAGTCATTTTATATATAACCGAGAGTGAACTGGACTAATAAAGTATTTCAAGAAGCTCTACCACAACCTCTTTTGATTAAATTCAAATTTATCTGTTCGGATACGTGGCCTAAATGATGTCTTTCCCTATACCCAGATGGGTTTGCCTTCCCTTTAGCAATTTTCTGTTGAAGAGTACCTAATAACACTTAAATAGCAGCAGCTGTGACTAGGTAAAATAATACCACTGTCTTAGTTCTCAGTTGTACATAACGATACCTGTCCAGCGAGTTTGGAATTATTTTACCTGCCAGGAACAGGTGCTGCTATTTTAGTGGAATTTGGTACTCTGAACAAGAAAAGGGCTAAAGGGAAGGCAAACTCCTCGTCCGCTCCCAAAGACCAACCAGCTCGCCATATGCACCCCTTCTCCCCATTTTTCCTTTCCATCAAGTTGCAAATATGTTATGATAAAGGGACGGAATTTCATTTCCAAAACCAATTGCCGCATTTCAAAGGTATAGCGGCAGTTACTGATACCGATAGAAAGTTGGAGCAATATGTCTAAGAATTTATATATTTCAGAGAAACCCAGTGTAGCCCAGGAATTCGCCAAAGCCCTGAAGGAAGACTTTAAAAAGAGAGACGGCTATATGGAATCGGATAAATCGCTGGTAACCTGGTGTGTGGGTCACCTGGTTACAATGAGTTATCCCGAAAGCTATGACGCTTCACTGAAACGCTGGAGTCTGGAGACACTGCCCTTTATGCCAAAAGCTTACCGCTATGAGGTCATACCGGCTGTGGCAAAACAGTTCGCCGTAGTAAAAGGGCTGTTAAACCGTCAGGATGTTGACTGTATCTATGTCTGTACTGACTCCGGACGTGAAGGAGAATACATATACCGATTGGTAGACCAGCTGGCAGAAGTTCCGGTAAATAAAGAAAAACGAAGAGTGTGGATTGATTCTCAGACAGAGGATGAGATCTTAAGGGGAATCCGAGAAGCGAAGCCTCTTAGTGCTTATAATAACCTGTCAGCTTCTGCTTATTTAAGGGCCAAAGAGGATTATCTGATGGGGATTAATTTCTCCAGAGTCCTGACTTTAAAATATGGGCAGAGTGTATCTAATTATTTGCAGGGGGAAAAACGTGCGGCTATTTCGGTGGGCAGGGTTATGACCTGTGTTCTCGGCATGGTCGTAAGAAGAGAAAGAGAGATCAGGGAATTTGTTAAAACACCTTTTTACAGGGTTTTGATTACTCTTGAAACCTCAGGAAAGACCTTTGACGGTGAATTTCGTGCAGTAGAAGGTTCTAAATATTTTAACTCCTCCTTATTATATAAAGAGAACGGTTTCAGAGAAAAAGAAAGTGCCGTTAAGCTGATTGAAGAACTGCTTGATAGAACACCTGCCTTAGAGGAACGTCAGGAGAATAATAAATCGATTTTTACAGATACCATATCGGAAGAAGAAACAGTAAATGCGGAAATAACCTCCATTGAGAAAAAGAAAGAGAATAAAAATGCACCGCTGCTCTATAATCTGGCAGAGCTTCAGAATGATTGCGCCAGGATGTTTAAGATCAGTCCGGATGAAACCCTTAAGATTACCCAGGAGCTGTATGAAAAGAAGCTGGTTACTTATCCAAGAACCGATGCCAGAGTTCTGTCTACAGCAGTTGCAAAGGAAATCCATAAGAATATTGGTGGCCTTAGAAATTATGCTATGGTAAGGGAATATGCAGCCGAGATTCTTGAAAAAGGAAGCTTTAAAAATATTGCAAAAACCAGATATGTAAATGATAAACAGATTACGGACCATTATGCCATCATCCCCACAGGCCAGGGCTATCAGGCACTGAATTCCCTGAACCCTACTGCCGGAAAGGTCTATGAGATAATTGCCAGAAGATTCTTAAGTATCTTTTTTCCGCCTGCGGTTTATCAGAAGATAAGCCTTACCACCAAACAGAAACAGGAAAGCTTCTTTTCAAGCTTTAAGGTCTTACTGGAGGAAGGGTATCTTAAGGTGGCGGCCAATTCCTTTGATAAGAGAAAAGAGCAGCAGGCCGACGCTAGTCAAGGGAAGAATGAGAAAGAGGACAGTGAAGATTCGGATTATGGTGCTGACTTCATGGAGGCAGTAAAAAATCTTAAGAAAGGTATGCTTCTGCCGGTAAAAGCCATGACCATAAGAGAGGGTGAAACCGCACCGCCCAAAAGATATAATTCCGGTTCTATGATTCTTGCAATGGAAAATGCAGGTCAGTTAATAGAAGATGAAGAATTAAGAGCCCAGATCAAAGGCAGTGGCATCGGTACCAGTGCAACCAGAGCGGAAATCCTTAATAAGCTTGTTAAAATTGATTATCTTGCATTGAATAAAAAGACGCAGATCATAACACCCAGTCTTTTAGGAGAAATGATTTATGATGTTGTAAATTCCTCCATAAAATCTCTCCTTAATGCAGAGCTTACTGCCAGCTGGGAGAAGGGTCTAACGATGGTTTCCGGGGGAGAGATTTCCGAAGAAGAATATATGGGTAAATTAGAAGGATTTGTAGCCCGAATGACCAATGGAGTAAAAGGGTTATCGAACCAGTATGGCCTGAAACAATACTTTGATGAGGTATCCGTTTTTTATAAAAGCAAAAAATAAAAATAAGATAACCAGGTCTTTGAAATCCGAGTGTATTTTATAAAATGTGACTGAGCGTCTAAGTCCCCAAGCGATGAGAAAGGAATGGAATTAATATGTGGGAAGAACTTACCATTGAAAAGAACTATGATTTAACACAGACAATTGCAGCTGATATCTTTGCAGGAGCTACCTATCCCTGGGAAGTACTGTCTGCTATCGGCAGTTTTATCAAGAAGCTGGGAGAACAGCTGGATAGTGATGTATATAAAAGAATCGGTGAAGATGTGTGGATTGCAAAATCTGCTTCAGTAGCACCTACAGCCTATATCGGAGGACCAGCTATTATCGGAAAAGAGGCTGAAATCAGACATGGTGCTTATATCAGAGGTAATGCAATCGTAGGTGAAGGTGCGGTGGTCGGGAATTCCACTGAACTTAAGAATGTAATCCTTTTTAACAAGGTACAGGTGCCGCATTATAATTATGTGGGAGATTCTGTTCTGGGATATAAAGCTCATATGGGGGCAGGAGCAATTACCTCTAATGTTAAATCTGATAAGACACTGGTTACCATCAGCAAGCAGGGCGAAAAACTTGAGACAGGTCTTAAGAAAATGGGAGCGATGCTTGGTGACAATGTTGAGATTGGCTGCAACAGTGTTCTTAACCCAGGTACGGTAATCGGCAAGGGGTCCCATGTGTATCCTTTGTCCATGGTCAGAGGTTTTGTTCCGGCAGGAGCTATTTATAAAAAGCAAGGTGAAGTGGCTAAGCTAAATGAATAAATTAGATGTGTCAAGACATTGTCCTTTCTGATTGCACCACACTGAAGCATACTACGGTAAGATTTTGGATATTCAGCACCAGAAAACCGCAAAATTAAGTTTTGCGGTTTCTTGCTGTCTGCCTCCAAAACGCAACCTCCAGCCTGGAAAATATAGTTATAAACCTCATACTAAGAATGATAATGAATGAGTTTTGAATGCTCTATAGTTAATTATTTTTCCAGTCAAGGAGAGTTTCCAGTGTGTTTACAAAAACTGAAAGCCCCTCTTTGTCCTGTTCATCAAAACGTCCCAGCGATGGACTGTCAATATCAAGTACACCTACTATGCTGCCTTTATAATGAAGCGGTATTACGATTTCTGAACGGGAAGCACTGTCACAGGCAATATGTCCGGGAAATTCATGAACGTCGTAAATCAGCTGAGTTTCATCCTTTAGAACGGCTGTTCCGCATACACCTCGGCCAATTGCTATATGTACGCAGGCCGTCTTTCCCTGAAAAGGACCAAGAAGTAGTTCGCCCCTTTTCATCAGGTAGAACCCTGACCAGTTAATGTCTGTTAACGCAGCCATTAAAAGGGCTGATGCATTGGCAAGACCAGGTATTACATCCGGTTCATTATCAAGCAGAGCTTTTAACTGTGCGTTCACAAGCTCATATAATTCTTTTTTATCCTTTGGATAGTCGTTGGTTAATTCAACCATAAAACCCTCATTTCTGAATAAACACAGACGGTTTATTCTGCTATTTTTATAAGTTATCTTTTGATGTGCAAGCTTTTTGATGTGTAAGCTTTTTGGTGCGCAAGCTTTTTGATGTGTAAGCTTTTTGATGTGTAAGCTTTTTGGTGCGCAAGCTTTTTGATGTGTAAGCTTTTGATGTACAAGCTTTATAAGCTTAATAAGAAACAAGCTTATAAGCATGAGCTTTTGTTGTGTTAGTTTCTGCTGTGTTCAGTAGCTTTAAGGTGCATTTGCTGCTTGCATTTTCTGTAATAAAGAAGATTTGATACAGTCAATAGTTTTCAATACACCTTAATGAATAATATTTGCAGTACTTTGTTTGGTTATAAATAAAGTTTTATATGTATTAAAATAATAAATTGGGATAACTTAATAAAGTATATCCCAATTTACTACATGTTTCAACTGGTTGATTTAACGAAAACTATTACCTTCTGTAAGGTTGGATACATACTGTTTCATTTCTGATTTGGAACGGACACTGTGGGTTCCGTCAATAACCTGTTGTTTGCCTGTATTATCAAGTGAAGCAAAATAATTCATGGCATTCAGATTCTGTGCCAGAGCCATTCCAAGACCTAGAGGTATTTCGGGTCCATCTGTATAGTTTAGTTCCATAGTAATTACCATGCCTTTCTGACAGCCTGCAATTATCGGCAGTTTTCCAAACTTGATTTGCATAGGTACTTTATTAGTATCTCGAGAATCAGAAAGATTTATGCCGTATGTTTCATTCCGGTAGCTTTCATTTTCTTCCATTTATAAAATCCATAAATTACAATAGTTAATGAGGCTAACATGGACAGAATATTTGTTAATAGGCCGGGAATCAGAGTAAGGAGCAGAGGATATGAGAAAATCATTTCCAGAGACGTATGAATTAAGACAGCACCGCACAGGTACAGGATTATCAGGTAGCGTTTCATCAGATTCATAAATAGCCGGCAGCTTAGCAATAATATTGGAAGACTAAGCAGTAAACCCAATGAAATAATTCGTATATTTCCGTCTGCAGCTCCTGCGATGGCTAGTATGTTGTCAAAGCTTAAAGAAAGGCTTATAAAAGTAATTTTAAGAATTGCTTTTGAAAGTTTCAGATCCTGATTCAGCGTATATTCGCCTTCCTCTTTCTTTAGGTCTTCTTTTTCAGGTTTAAGCATGTCATAGGTGATCTTCATAAGCAGAAAACCTCCAAAAGGCTGAATGGGCAGCCATTTGACTTCCATTATAACACTGATCAAAGAGGTAAAGAGGATTGAGAATAGCAAGGATAATGTAAAGCCGGATAAATAAGCCTTCTTACGGTTATCACTGTTTAATTTCTCAGAGACAAAGGCTATAACACTAATATTATCAAAGCTTAAAATAATATTAAGCAGTGCTATGTGCAGAATATCTAACATCGTGACGATGAAAGCAGACATAAATAGAGCCTCCCTTTCGCTAATTTTTTCAAGTCCTTTTATAGTATTCAGGAAAGAGGAGTAGGTTACAAAAGATATTTTATTGCTTGTTAGAAGACATAAATTAAGACTGTACCGCGGCTTTGTTGTATCATACAAACACAGAGACAACAAAAGTTCTCGTTACAGTCTTTTATTTCATAAATCAAATTTTATTGTAATGAAATGCCGCATGGCATTATAAATTCTAAAGTACAGGTTTCTCCTGGCAATCAGGACATATACCGTATATTTCAAGGTTGTGTCCGGTTATGGTGTAACCTGTATTAACGGAAAGGTTATTTTCAATAGGCTCAAGAGGGCAGATATCGATATTAACCTTTTTATTGCATTTGGTACAGATAAGGGAATGCCTGTGGGTATGGTTGTTAATTTCAAAATAGGTCTTGCCGTCTTGATACAGAGTCTTGATTACGATGTCTTTTTCGGCTAGTGTATTCAAAGCTCTGTAAATGGTGGAGATATTTATCTTCAGATCCTTTGAGGCTAATTCTGCAATTTCCTCCACAGTCAGAGCAGTTTGCGCAGATTCCAGCACAGAAAGGATAAGGTTTCTTTTCTTTGTCTGCTTTAAATCGGCGGATTTTAGTATATTGCTGTTCACAATGCACCTCTCCTTTTATCTTTGTTTAATTTGTTTCATTAATAGGTTGTGTAAATTCGTACTTTTAGTAAAATCATAGTTTACTACGTTGAAAATGTCAAGCATTATCAGGAAATAGGGGGAATAGTAGTGAGGTAATGGAGAGGCTGTGGCTACATTGTTTCAGTTTTATTTGATAATTCAATTAATTTTGATAACGCTGCTTCATTCTTTTGATTAGCAATACACTGATTATAGCATTGTTTACCTTTAATTTCTCCATCTGAAATGTTTGTATTTTATCAATTAAGTGGTTTATTGTCCTTATTTTATTGACAAGGGAATATAATGATTGTATAGTTAAAGCGAATGTGTTGCATTTGCGTTTGTGACTGGAACTAGATTTACTTTTTCTTTGTATATGCTTCTCTTGTGTATATTAGCAATCCTATAACAATGTATATGTATTACAAAGGAATAATGATTATTGAATTCTATGTTTTTTATATGTCTGGAAAAATTTATATACATAATAAAAGTGAAATAACTTGATAGTACAAAAAAGTGGTACAGGATGATTAAGTTCAGAGTAAAGGAGTTTGTATGCCGGTTAAAATTGATATTTTCTCAGGGTTTTTAGGAGCAGGTAAGACTACCTTGATTAAGAAGCTTTTGGAGGAAGCCTTAACAGGGGAGAAGATTGCTCTGATAGAGAATGAGTTTGGAGCTGTTGGTATTGATGGAAGAATCATGCGAGATTATGATCTGCAGATTACGGAGTTAAATGCAGGCTGTATTTGCTGCAGTATTGCCGGTGATTTTACCGGAGGGCTTAAGGAAGTACTAACCCGTTATAAACCTGACAGGATCCTTATTGAGCCCTCCGGTGTCAGTAAGCTGTCAGATGTGATCAAAGGCTGTTCACCGTTTTTTAAGGAGGGAACAGCGGTGCTTAATATTTGTCTGACGGTTATTGATGTTACGAAATATAAAATGTATGTTAAGAACTTTTCGGAATTCTATAAAGATCAGCTTACCAGTGCAGGAACGATTATTTTCAGCAGAACAGCAAAGGCTGACAGGGAGAAGATTGATGCTATTACTGCTGAGATCAGGAAGGCAAATAAATTAGCCGGTATTATTACAACGGACTGGGAACGCCTTGAGGGTAAGGCAATCCTAATGCTTGCAGAAGAGGGCAGCAGTGCTATTTTTGAAAGAGAACCTCAGAAGTCCAGAGCCGTAAAAGGTTTAAGTTCTCCCAGAATCTCTAGTGCCAATGCCGGATATATTATATCCGGCCATAATGCAGAGGATGTTTTTTCTGTCTGGGGCCATGAGACTTCACAAATCTTTAAAAAGAATAAGCTCTCGGAGATGTTATATAGACTTGACCGTCTGGGTATGGAGATTGTACGTGCCAAAGGAATTGTTGAGACGGAGGATGAAAAGTGGGTGCAATTTGACTATGTTCCAGGTGAAGTAACTATCAATGACAGTGATCCCGATTATATAGGAAGATTCAATGTAATTGGTAGTAAATTGGATCAAGAGAAACTAAGCCGATTATTTAATGTAACTAATTAAGAGAATTATCCCGCGGGAGGTTTATCAGTATATCTCCTGAAGGGAAATTGGGAAAGAGGATTTTAGTTTATGGCAATTGATATTGATGTGGTTTCCGGCTTCCTGGAAAGCGGTAAGACCACCTTCATTAATGAATTGATTACCGGTAACACCTTTGAAGAGTATGAGAATATCGGGTTACTAGTCTGTGAAGAGGGTGAAATTGAATACGATGAGAAACTCCTGAAAGAGAAAAATATTAGTCTGATAGTCATAGAAGAACCCTCCAGGTTAACAGGGGATTATCTGCTTGAACTTACCAGTAAGAAAAATTTGGATTACATCATCATAGAATATAATGGAACCTGGAATATTCAGACACTTCTGGATATGAAGTTAAAAGGTGGCTTGAAGCTTAGAAATGTACTTTTTATCAGTGAAGCAGATAAATTCAACAGCTATTATCACAATATGGCAGGGTTATTGCAGCCCCATATGATGAACAGTGATTATGTGGTAATAAATCGTCATGATTCCTTAAGTAAGGAGGAGCGAAAGAACATCCAAAATAATGTGAAGAGAGTCAATAAAGGTACCGGTACGGTTTTTCTTAACAACATTCAGGAGGATGCCCGCTTGCTTCGTATCTTTACGCCTTTTGAGAATTATAAGAAGACCGTAACACCTGGTATGCTGCTTCTTATGGTGGTTCTTGGTATTCTCTGTTTTCTGCCCACAGCTTCTCTCTCAGTGGTTTATGATAATATACAAAAAGTGTCACTATCCTTTCTAAGTATTTTAATTCAGGCGATTCCTTTTATATTGTTAGGTGCTTTCCTGTCCTCCTTTTTACAGTTAGTTATACCAACTGGTTGGATAATCAGACAGATCTCCGGCAATACTGTAAAATCTTTTGGCGTAGCGGCACTGGCAGGTTTTTTCTTTCCTGTCTGCGATTGCGGACTGGCGCCGCTTATAACAGGACTGCTTAAGAAAGGGACACCGCTGCCTCAGGTAATAACCTTCTGGCTGGCTTCTGCTGCAGTTAATCCGGTGGTTTTATTATCTGTTATGTATGCATTTCCAGAGAATAAGCTCATAATACTGATACGAATCCTTGCTGGTGTATTTGTTGCCCTGGTTATAGGAATTATTCTAAAACTCCTTGATATTAAGAATAGTGATGTTGTTAAGACTGATAGCAGTCTAACCGGTATGGGAATCGATATGATTTATGACAGCAACAACAGGGGGTTAAGAAAAGCCTCTGCGGTGCTAAAGGGAGCACAGATTGAATTCTTTCGAGTATTTCAATACGTAATCATAGGTGCCTTGGTATCTTCCGTCAGCCTTACCTTTGTACCTCAGGTAATCAAGTCTCTGATCAGCGGAAACATATTGATACAGTTTGTAATTATGTTCATAGCTGCTGCTTTTATGTCTACCTGCTCCACTACAAATGCGTTTATCGGAAGAAGTTTTTATGGGCAGTTCACCCTTCCGGCAGTATTGTCCTTTATGACCTTAGGGCCAATGCTGGATTTTAAGAATATCATTATTCTGTCGGAAGCTCTGACAAAGAAATTTTTAGTACAGCTATGTCTGCTAATGGCAGTAGTAGGCTTTCTAGCCTATTCCTTGATAAATATTATTCTGTAAGAAACATTTGGTATATTTATGGAATTTGAGGGTGCAGCTTAGCACAGTCAGGAGGTTGAATGAAAGGCAATAGAAATATTGATAATATCTGCAAAATTGTGATTCTCTTGTCACTTACCGGATTGCTTCTTTACGAACTGATCTCAGGTAAGATATATTATTATGTCCATCCCAGGTATTTGCCGGGATTATGGTTATCAGTGGTAGTGTTGTTGGTTTTTGCCATCAGTCTTTTATGGGAGAAAAAGAAGGGACGCCATAATTCCTCTGTCTCACAGTATGGATTATACGCAGTTCCCATAGTACTGGCATTACTCTTTCCTGTTATACAGGGGGGAAACGGTAATATTGCCATTGCGCAGAGCAGTATTGGACGAGATTCAAATAATAGCATAGATGCCGGACAAGAGCTGTCAGAAGAAAAGGACATCAGTTCAGATACGGATGTGACCCTGACAGATCCAAATGATACAGAAGAAGGTACCGACAGTTTTGGAAATACAGAAATACCAGAACCTGTGGAACCAGAAGATAAATCACAAAAATATGCGGTTAAGTCCGAAAATGGAGCAATTCTTATAAGTAATGAAGAATACGCTGCCTGGTATTATGATCTTTACGATTATCTGGACGACTTTAAAGGTAAGCGGTATCAGTTTACAGCACAGGTGTTTCCTTTGGAAGGACTTAAGGCGAATCAGTTCCTGGCAGGCAGATATATTATGACCTGTTGTGCGGTGGATTTAACCGGATATGGTCTGATAAGCGAAAGTGACCTTGCCGATGGTCTTAAGGAAAATGAATGGCTGACGGTTACCGGTACCATTGGGGAATATGAATATAATGGTATGAAGGTGCCTTATCTTACTGATATAGAGATGGAAAAAGCCGCTGCACCGAAGGAAGAGTATGTATATTACTACTATTATTGATTAAGTTATTAAGAGCCTATACCCTTTATTATACTGGGTCTAGGCTCTTAGTCTATTTGTTTTGATTCTGGTTTGATGCTAAGGTGTTTAAGTTCTCTGCTACCTCACCGTGTTTACTAGGGTATAGGCAAGAGTAAGTATTAAGTGTTGTTTCAACTTTCTCATGTCCAAGCCGTTCGGCTATCAGCAGCGGAGAAAAGCCCATTTCAATTAGAAATGATGCGTGAGAGTATCTCAACTCCTGTATCTTGCTTGGAGTGATAGCAACTGCACTACTTCCCTCACTGATTTCTTTCTATAGAAACTCTCAGCTTTAAGATATTCAATACTATTGGCCTTTTTGCAGGAGGGGCTGTCAATCTGAAAAAATTTACTACAAAATTCATTAATATGTAAGTATAGTATGTAGTTTTTTGATAGGTAAGAGCATAGCCCAAACCAATAATTTTATTCAAACTTTCATTTTCATTGAAGTTTTTTAGTACTAAAAAGCACGGTTTCAGTAAACGAAGTTTTTATAGAAAGTATATAAATATTTCAGAAACCTCTAAAAAGATATTAAAAACAAAAATAAATGTCATATTGTTTCTGTAAGTAAAAAACATAAATGAAATAAAAATGAAATAAAAGCTTAAACAAAGTTATGATATATAAAACGCAGATAACAAATATCGTGACTTAGAGTAATGTGAATGAGATATTAATTCTCCTAAAAATAAGGAGAAATAACATAAAATCAATCATGCAAATTGAAAGGGGATAAAAAATGGCAGGAACCATTAGAATTACACCGGAAGAACTAAGAGAAGCAGCGAATTTTATCAAACAGAAACAGGATGAAATGACAGCAGATGCAAATGCATTGAATGCAAAAATCAATGAAATTGCAGCGAATTGGGAAGGTGCTGCTCAATCTGCATTTATCAGCGGCTTTACTTATGACTTATGGCCGGTTCTGGACAAGACGATGCCTCAGATACTTACTGGAATTCAAACGCAGTTAACGGAAACTGCAACTACGTTAGAGGAGACAGATAAGGCAATCGCTGACAGGCTGAAATTATAAGAATATAGTTGTAAAGAGGCTGTAGCAGGAAGGGGATGGCAACAAAAATCCTTTCCTACTGCAGCTTTTTTCAAAATTTACAATAAGACTGTATATGCTTGGACAAAGCAAAATGAAATAGAGTGGATAATAACTAAATAGGAGGTATAAGATGTATTACTGGGATTCGGTTGGTGATTTTTTTTATGCAGCGGAAACTGAACGAAAAAGAGAGGAATGCAGACAGGGATGCAGACAGGGATGCAGAGAGGAATACAGTAAATTACTCAAATATCTAAATAAGAAGATTCCCAAAGAGGAAGAACTCTATAACAAATTAAAAACAGGCTGTGATATGGTGTTTAAGATAATGAAAGGGATCGAAAAGAAGGAAATCCTGGTTGGGGAGTTCGTTAAAATGTATGATAATAAATTTAGTATCTGCCAGATGGATAATACAAATTTATTGGCATTGGAGCGGGGGGTGGCAAAATGGTAAGACAACTGGGAAGAGAAATAATTGACAAATACACCTGGCTGGAGAGAGCAAATATTACCATGGGTTATTCCACGAACCTCCTCTTTGATTTCGTTGATCTGGATGATCTGTGCAAGGATATCGAAGGCGAACTGGACTCCCAATCCCTGGGAGCAGGCTTTTCTTCCCAAGGGCAGCGGATCGATGAGTTCGTGGAACATAGAAGTGCGTTGTTAAACTATACCAGTGATGTCTTATATGATATTGATGAATATCTGGAAAATCCACTTTATAAAGGGTTTAATAATGCCGTGGATCTGATGGCTGCCATTGATATGAGAGATGCAAAAACAGATAATACAATAGGGCTACAGGAACATACAAGTATGTATGTAGGTGCTGGAATGTATGATGAGGTTGGGGGAGATATGCTCTCTCTTAATCTGGAGGATTTTATAGGCAGCCGTAATAAGAATAAAAGTCTCACTAATTATCAGAAAGTAGATGATTTTGCGGATTTATTTGCAAAAGACTATGAAAATATGGTAAATAATGATAAAATAGACCCAAGTAAAAAGACTTTGCAGGAGTATCTGGACAGCCTGGTATTAAAAGAATTCGCCCATAAAAAGGACTCCCCCTTCTGGATGGAACTATTAGAATCGTTAAGCGAGATTACTGTCGTTATTCCCATGATTGAGGCAGCAACGGGTAAAACCCTTATAACAGGAGATTATCTGACGGGTGATGAACAAGCTTTTAAGGTAGTATCAGGGGTAGTAAGCCTGGCGACCTTAGGATATGGAGCGTATGGAGCGATAGTCACGAAAGGCGGGGGAGCAGCTTTCGGTAAAATTTTTGCTGCGGATATACTGGCTGAGGCAGTGTCAGGGTCAACCGTAATTGTTTGTGATAAGGCAGGAGTGCCTTCTACTGTGACGGTCGCTTTGGCGATTTTTTTAGGATCTACTACAGGAGTCATTGCGGATAAAGCATTGCTTAAAAATATACCATCGCTTAAAAACGGAATTGAGATTGATGATACTGTAAAATACAAAAAATATTGGGATGATGTTGCTAATGGGAAGTATGATATACCTTACGGAATGACATCTGAGGAATATGCTCAGTATTTGAAAGGTCTGGATAAGGTTGATAACGCTATTAAAGGGTCAGATGATGTAATTAAGGGTGGCAGTACATCTGTTCAACATGCTGTTGGAAGTGCTAATCAAGCGCAAAGTGTTTTAGATGGGATTAATCCAAAATATTTTAATACTGAGAGCAGATTTGGTAAAGGATTCTACGTTGGTGGAGATGGTAAAACAATAGTTGCAGAACTAGCAGAACATGGAAATAAAGCAAATTACGCAATTAGTTACGATATGAATTTGTCAGGACAGAAGGTGCTAGATTTAACGAATCCGCAAGTATCATCGCAATGGGATTATATACCCAAACTTACATCTACGGATGCTTGTAAAGAAATAGGCACATTAGCTAGAAACCAAGGATATGATGCAATAATATTTCAATCATATCGAGGTGATGGCATAAATTATGTTATTTATAATAATTTTGATGATATTTTAATTCCTAGAATAGTAACACCAATAGATTAGCGAGGAGACAATTATGGGTGATATAAATATTAGAGTAAGAAAAGAAGTAATAAAATGTAAAAAATGTGGTAATCCAAAGTCTTTTTTCTATTTATCCGATTTTGCATATGGTCAAAGATTGATTTTTCTGAAAGATGCTACTAAATATGCTTTTATTAATTTAATTGAAGATATATATTTTTTGGATTATACAAATATGGTGAAAGAAATATTATCAGAAAATTCAATTGATTTTACAAATGAGACTTTAGATGATATTGTAAATGAAACTTACGGGATTACATGTGATTTAATTGACGAATGCGTAGTTGATTTTTCTCAAACGCAAAAAAAATGTAATGTATGTCACTCAACAGAGTTTGAGAGAAACCTAATTGAACCAGAGTCTTTAATAGAAATAGAAGTACCTGTAATTTCACATAATAGATGGGAAGTTATGAGTCGAGATGAGAGAAAGGAAATAGTTAAAAAAGAATTAATATCTAAAAATAAGATATTATTAATTTAAATTATGGTTATACTTTAGGACTTCCAACTACCTAAATCCCAGTCTCTTAATTCAGTATCATGGCTCTCACGAAGTGACGTAATCCATGATATGAATTAAGAGACTTTAGCGAAAAAATTTGCATTGGGTATACTATCGGATTTTTAGGTGTAGTTCCAATAAGTTCATATAAACGTACTTTTTGTAGCAAAAAAATTTGTTGCGAAAGGTGCGTTTTATTATGCGAATTAAAAAAATGGATTCAAAATCAATTATTCTCCATGAGGAGACCGAAGTAAAATTCAAAACAGCGGGAAACACCCGAGAAGTCCAATTTTCTGCAGGAGTTAACAGAAGATGTCCGATACAGAATATCTCTAAGGACAAATACCTTGATAGAGAAACTGGAGAAATCAAAGAGAGAAAGAAATCTGAGAACCGTTACCAGTCTCCTAAAAGCGTCAGAAAGAGTATTAACAAACTGATGGATTTGATACGGTGTAATGCCACAGAGACAAGCTATTGTAAATGGCTTACTCTGACTTATGCGGATGCAAAGACAAATCATGAAAAAGTATATGAAGATGGAAAAATATTTCTGAGGAGATTGCAACGATATTTGAATAACCAGACTGATTTATCAGATGGTCAAAAGACGTTTAAACGTATTACAGTAGCAGAGCCACAGGGCGAGAAGCATGATAATTCATGGCATCTGCATATCCTGTTGATATTTGAAGATGTAGCACCGTTTATAATAAATGATACAATAACAGAGTTATGGGGGCATGGGATAACAGATACACATAAAGTTTATGATGCAGATGGTCTTGCCTTGTATTTCAAAGTTTATCTTAGTGATGTTGAATATACTGAGGGTGATGAAAATTATGATGTAGTAAAAAAAGCTGTGAACAGAGAGTCAAAGCAGTTTATCAAAGGTGGCAGACTTAAATATTATCCCACAGGAATGCCACTTTTCTCAGCCAGTAGAGGCATGAGCCGACCAATGGTAGAGAAAATAAGCCATAAAGAAGCAATGGAACGTGTCAGTGATTTTACATTGGTGTACCAAGAAACATTTTTGATTGGTGATGAGTGTAAAGTAGGAAATATTATTGATAAAAGATATTATAAGAAGCAATGACAAACCAGAAGCGGCAGATATTTGAAAGAAAATCTGTCATTTTGACTTATACTAAATTGATTTCATCCATACTGATATGGTATCAGAACATGAAATAAAATTAAGTGCTTTTTCAGTCAAAGGGGTACTAATCTCTTGCAGAGGCTCCTTTTTCAAATAGGAACTTTAAGTTCCATTCAATCAATCTAAGTCACAAAAGTTGCCATAAAAAAGTGGCATTTTAGGGAATAAAAAATTTCTGGCATCTATATTTCTGAAAATTCCTTGATAAACCGTGCAATTCTGTAAGTTAGAAAACGAATATCAAAGTGTCATCGGGAAAGCCACATTTACCTCTTTTTTTGCAATATAGGAACTTGTCACAATTTTATGGATTTGTATCTGCTTCTTAAGGACTCTCATATTTTATTAATCTGTATGTAGCAAGTGATATGAATTTTCATTGTATTTATAACGGATTGGAGAGTGATTGATATGGTTTATGGCATTATTTCTGAGAAAGATAATGAGACTACAAGAACGGTGTTTCGAAGTAAGAAGATAACAGATGGTCAGATTTATTCCGTTAGCCAGTTGGGGGTATTCATTCCTTGCCTTTGGTTGGTTTGCCCACACGATTGCACATGTTGCCCTACGTTGACTTCTATCGCCCTTGGTGCAAACTACTGCCAGTCCGATTCAAAAATTGCACGTTGGGCGAATTACGGCTCAGCTTGTAAGTTCCTATTCGTACTGGTTTAGGAACTAGGCGGAACACGGGGCAATGTATCTTGGGGGTATTGGTTTTATGGAACTTTACTGGTGTAGTGATTGGAACTTGGCAGGATTTTAAGGGTTTCACAGCTTATTGAATTATAAGAGAAGGAGTGGATTTTGATATGAATAAGCGAACAAGAGCGATTGATACAGATACCTATAAACTAATTATTGCTACCATGAAAACTGGTTTTGAGTATGATGGTGTTGTCTATAAGCCAAATGAAAGAATTGTTACTGTACTGGTATTGGAATATAACCTTGGCTTGCGTGTAGGTGATATTCTAAATCTGACGATGGAGTCCTTCGTGAAAGATGGTAGTCGGTATCGTTTGGATATCCATGAACAGAAAACGGGTAAGTATCGGAATTTTACCGTACCTGTGGATATTTACAGCTATATTAGGGATTATGCTTATGAGAATGGGATTCATCTCAGAGCCAGAATGTTCCCTATCACAGAACGGGCGGTATTGAAGCATTTAAAGTAGTATGTGAGTATCTTGGATTAACTGGTGTCGGCAGTCATTCATTTCGTAAGGCATTCGCCACCAATGTATATGTGAACAATCATTATAATATCGAACTGGTCAGAACTCTGCTCTAGCATTCCAGTGTGCTTGTGACACAGAGGTATATCGGAATCGGTTCTAAGGAATTAGAAGATGCCATTCAGAAAAATATCTGCCTTGGGTAGAAAAGTGAAAATTTCAAAGGCAATGAGCATAATCCGCATGGTACTTGGCATTTCGCCAGTATGGTGCGGATTTTTCTATGTAAATTAGTAAGATGGCTCGAAAAAAGTTCGTAGTTTTTAGAAAAAGTGCTTGACAGAGGCGTAGCGGTCTTTAGAATACCTGAAACTATTTCTCCTACTATGTTCTTTGGCTGAGAATGAAGAATTTGATTTTCTCTTGTGATTTTTCTGTATGAGATGGTGGCAGTTTTGGCGGTCTTGCAAAAAGTGTGATTTGTATAATAGGGGTAGGCGGTGTAATACCTGTCGCTTCTACAGAATTAACTTGAAATGCGACGGCACAGAGAGTTAATATCACACACAACTTCAAAAGCAGTTCGTAAGTCTTTTGAAGTCTCTGCAGTTCTTGCAGGAGCAGACATTCTCCATGAAAGTCGGCGGTATCCGTGGATGTTATCCAAAGATATTTTGAGTCCGACCAGAAATGGATAGACTTAGCCACCCTTGTCCACCCAGTTGCAAAAGCGTAATTCTGGGACAGAGACTTATCAGTTGAGGTTGTCAGTGTTTCGACCAAACATAGAGAGAATGGAGAGTTTATTATGATTAAGGAAAAGTATATTTATGTGGGTATTGATTTACATAAGGAGACCCACACAGCGGTTATTTTAGACTGTTTTAATAACAAACTGGGTGAGATTACATTCGCCAATACACCAGCAGAATTTCCGAGATTGGTGAGGAAAGTGAAGAAGTATTGTAACGATGGAAAAGAACCAGTCTATGGTCTTGAGAATGCCTATGGTTATGGTCGAGCACTTGCGGTATGGCTGATTGATAAAAAGTATATCGTGAAAGACGTGAATACTTCCATCTCCAACCGACAGGCAAAGCACCGAGGTGCCATGTATCGAAAGAGTGACAGTGATGATGCACAGGCGATAGCCCTTGCAACCATTACCATGCTTGATACACTTCCAGATGCGTGCCCGAATGATGCGTATTGGTCACTTGGTCAGTTAGTAAATCGCAGGGATAATATCATGCGTCATAGGATTCGATTAACCAATCAGCTTCATGAACAGCTATGTATTGCTTATCCCAGCTATAAGGTGTTCTTTACGGATATCAGCAGACCTACTGCTCTACATTTCTGGTCGAGGTACCCATCACAGAAGTATCTAAAGGGCAAAGGGGTAGAGGACTTGAGAGAGGAATTAGTTCCTGTCAGCCACAACCGATGTTCCACTAAGACCTGTGAAAAGATTTTAGATACAATAAAGAATGACAAAGTGAAAGGAAATGAGCATCAAGATGCCAGAGATGTGGTAACCAAAGGAATTGTCAGTGATTTGCAGCATTATGAAAAGCAGTTACAGGAAGTGGATACGGAGTTAGAAAAGCTGTATCATTCCCTTGGTTGTACCTTAACCACAATTCCAGGGATAAATATCACGACAGCAGTGAAAATGCTTGCAGAGATTGGCGATATCAACCGCTTTTCCAATGCATCGAAACTTGCACAGTTTGCAGGTATCGCACCGCTGAAACTGTCATCGGCAGGAAAAGGTACGGATAAGGCATCCAAACAGGGAAACCGAAGATTACAGGCAACAATATACTTTTTGGCGTTACAGATGATACAGGTATCAGCAAAGGGAACACCGAGAAATCCAGCATTCCGTGCTTATTATGAAAGAAGACTAGCAGAGGGAAAGAATGGTCAGCAGGTCTTAATTTGCATATCGAGACGGTTGATAAATATCATCTATGGAATGTTAAAGAGCGTTACAGAATATCGAATGCCAGAGGTAAAAGAGAGCGATATGAATTCCGATAAAATGTAAGTAGGAAAAATATAGAATATGTGATAAAATTTTAAGCAGATAAAGACCTGCTTGGAAAAATGCGACTTTTTCAAAGGAGTAGGAAATCGGCTTAGATAATTTTAAGTATAAAGAGTCCAAGTCAAGGGTGGCAAAGAGACTGTTACATATAGAAGAGTTCAGGGAGGTCAAGGAACACAGTCAAGCCAACAGAGAGTTGTAATAGATAACGATGGTAATGTTTATATTAATAAACCAGATAAAAATTTAAATATAAGTATTGATGATGGTGAACATTCACAACATTTTTTAAACAATAGACCAGGTGCAGATATATATGAATTTGAGGTTCCTAAATGGTTTGATGATATGGTACAAGAAAATACGATTCCTCAAGCAGGATATAAAAATAATCCATTAAATCAAGGTGGAGCTGCTCCAAAATTAACAGACCCAACAACACCAGGTAAAAGTATTGAGTTCCCATCACCATGGGTAGATTGGATGGAAGAGTATGCAACAAATGGTAGGATAATCAAAGGAGGACAATAACTTATGGAAAGATTGATCCCTGATAGCAATGAAAATATTATTGTGGGAGTATTCTATAATGGAATTTTTAGTTGGTTTGTAACCGATAAAGAACTTTGGTTCCTAAATTACAGAAAAAGAATTGATGCATTTAAAGAAAAAGGATTTGATGTAGAAGAATATATTGACGAGGTCAGAAAAGACATATTGATTTTGAATTCTGATAATGCTAAAATATTTTTAAGAAGAATTAAAAAATATGAAATTGAAGCAAAGGAATTAAGAGAACTTTTGGAAAAAAGCAGAGAATCAGATGTTGATTCGTGGTACTATGATTTTCGTCCTAGTTTGTATGTAAATTTTGATTCCCATAAATTATTTTCTCTTTATTCAGAACCAGCTTCATACGAAGAATATGCACCCCAAAATTGGGAAGCAAGGTATATTGATTTTTTGGATACTATCCCTTATGAAGAGAAATATTGGTTAAATAGAGACTGTGAAGATTTATTATCAAGGAGTAAGTATGAAGAAAACCATATCAATAATGTCAGAAGAATTTGAAAATGAAAAAACAGGAGAAAAGGTTGAGGGTGTTACTATAATGGTGGATGGAGTATTCAAAGAATTTTTGGATATAATTAAACATCAAAAGCCTCAATATGAGAATAATGTTAGTCTTATTCAAGATGCACTAATGAAAGGACTAGAGTCCATCAAAAATAGTGTTTAACAATTGATTTTCTAGCTTCAACAGACAACTCAAAACGGAGATATCGATAGGTTAATACACCTTGGAATATCTCCGTTTTTCACCTATTATGTCAAGGCCGTGAGCTTGTTTATCAAATAAGGGGTATCTGATTGGATAAATATAAGTTGAAAGATTCCAAGTCAGGGTGGCTTAAAGACTGAGGGGGTGGGGAAGATTATTAGTAATATTTCCCTGAGATGGAAGCAAAGATCTTAGAGGGACAAAGAATTGGTACAGGTAATAAGGTAATAGGTGGACATTCTCCAAATGCTCTTAATAATAATAGCCCCATCTTTACTGTAGAAGAAGTAAAAATAAATGCGGATGGCACAAAGGTGGTTAAGTACTATGAGCAATTTCCTGATGGTAATGTTTCTAGGCTAAAGACAAGCACTATCTTATATGCGACATTTTTCTGAAAAGCAACTGGAAGACAAACAGGAGGCAATCGCAATCCAAACAGTTATCAGGTGCAACGGGAAAATCCTATATTTTTCAGATTTGCCCAACAAGGCTTTTTATCGCCTGATTGGCATATATGTTTTACCATCGGCTTTAAAGGTCACACAGGGGCAATTATTTGCGACACAGGGCAAAACGAAAGTGTTTTATTGATTCTGTTTCTCCAGAAACTTATCGAGATTACCTACCCTATGGTTCATGGTGAACCATGAATTTACAGGAAACTGGTTCTATGGTAAAATGGAGCTGCCGGGGGTTACAGGGGGGGAAACACTATTTCTGTAGCTCCCTTTTCTGTTCTTTTTCTGACGTTCCATCTATCAAAAATAAATCCAGAAATGACTTGCAATCCATTCCATACAGAGTTAACATCAACAATCAATAAAAGAAATAACTTGTCCTATCACCCATTGGTTTGTTGTAGATTGGCTGTCGCCCCCTTGCGGACTCGTGAAGAGTTAACGCTGTCATCTGAGGTTGCCGGTACGGGAACCGATTGGTTGGAAACAAGATCTGGAGGGAGAGAATTGCAGAAAAGAGAAAATCTGCTTTATGTGGGGATTGATCTGCATAAGGAAAGTCATACCGCAGTGATGGTGAACTGCTGGAATGAGAAGTTAGAGGTAGTCGTCATTGAAAACAAGCCCAGTGAATTTAAAAAGCTGGCAGAAAAGGTAAACAGAAAATCCAATCACCTTGGGCTTGAACCCATTTACGGATTGGAGAATGCATACGGCTACGGCAGAAGTTTAGCTGTCTGGCTGATTGAAAAAGGTTACATTGTAAAAGACATTAATCCTGCCATGGCATATGACCAGAGAAAAAGTGCACCTATGCTCCGTAAAAATGATGAGCATGATGCGTATTGTGTGGCAACGGTTCTGATTAACCAATTGCCCAACGAGGTGTTTAATTGCCTGAATGGCATAACATGTTCCACCATCGGTTTTAAAGGTCACACAGGGCTAACTGGGAATGGGACCTCCATTCTGCCTTATTATTGGTTTAAAGATAACTACTTACCCCCATGGTTCATGGTGAACCATAGGATTTACAGGAATCTGGTTCTATGGTAAAATGATGCTGCCGGGGGTTACAGGGGGTGAAAACACTTCTTCTGTAACTCCCTTTTCTGTTTCTTTTCTGCCGTTCCTTTCTGAAACTAAATCCAGAAATGACTTGCAATCCATTCCATACAGAGTTAACATCAACAACCAATAAAAGAAATAACTTGTCCTTCCACCCATTGGTTTGTTGTAGATAGGCTGCCGCCCCCTTGCGGTCTCGCAAAGAGTTAACGCTGTCATCTGAGGTTGTCGGTACGGGAACCGGTTGGTTTCTTCTTTTTTCAAATATTTGAAGAAACATTCACAGCAGGCATTGTCGAAGGATATGTTCCCTATTACTTATTAGTCTCATAATAGCAGCGTATCAACTTTATTTATTGACGTATTGTTTGATATAATAAGAAACAAAATATCTGAAGTCTGGAGGAGAACCATTGACAAATACGGAATATATAATGGACTTGCAGTATTTATACTTAGCACTTAAAACACACCCGTTACTAATAAATAATGAACAGAAGAAAAAATGTTTTGAACAGTTATTCGAAGGTAAGCAGGATATCCACTATAATTATAATAGTTTTGTTGACGTTGCGACTGAACTGACAAGCTTTTTTAATGATGGACATACTAATATTGAACTACCATATACGAATCGAGATCGCTGCTTATATATCAAATGTGATTGGGATGAAATAAATAAGAATGATTTAATAATTACAGAGCAATTCGATAATATAGGAATATATTCAAAGATTATTTGCATTGAGGGTAAGACTATAAGTAATATTATTAATTTGCTTGGTACTAGAATACCTCATGAAAATAAATATTTGGTAAAAAGCAGAATGGTAAAGTATCCTTATCTAAACTATCATATGTTCAGTGAAATGAATATGATAGCTTTGTTCGGAAAAAAGAGATGTTATGAAATAATTTTTAGTAATGATAATAATACAATTAAAAAGAATGTTCCCTTAACTTTTTACAATGGTTTTTTAGATTTTTCCAATGATGAAGATTTTCTTTCATATGAAATCCAGGATACAACTATGGTTTTACATTTAAACGCATGTATCTATAATGAAAAATATATAGAAACCCTTAATCAGCTGGCTTATATATGTAAAGAAAAAAAATTAACTTCATTTATATTAGATCTTAGTAAAAATATGGGAGGAAGTTCTGCTGTTATAGATGCATTTATTAAGTTCACCAATGTAGATTATTTTAGAAGATATGAAATGATTGATTTTTCTTCAGGTGAAATAAAGTCTGTCACAAATAGACATGTCTTTGTAAAAAATAATAAAGAAAAGATAGCCTTTCCAGTTGAAATTTATTGCAGAGTTTCTCATAATACGTTTAGTAGTGCACGGACATTTGCAGTAACTTTAAAGGATAATGGAATAGCAAAAATAATTGGATTGCCCACTGGTGGAAAACCTAATTCATTTGGCATGCCTCAAAAATATAAAATGCCTATAAGCAATATCACATTTAGAATATCAAGATGTTATTTTTTAAGACCTGATTCAACAATGGATAATGCAGTTACCTTAATGCCGGATACTGTGCTATAAGCAAACACCGGAATTACTGTGCAGAATTCACCATATAGGTATTGTGTAAAATTATTAGCTATCAACTGATGTTGATAGCTAATAATTTTTTCGCACAAATGAAGGAGTATTACATGGTTAAAAGTAATTTGCATAGTGTAAGCTGGTAGAAAAACAATGGATAAAATAAAGGGTTTTGTGAAGAATTGAATCATATGATAAAAATTTCTCAGAAAGAGATATTGACAAATGCAGATTATATGGTATTATAAATTCAATAAACGCAAATGCAAATAGTTCGCTTTTGGAAAGGATAGTATATGAGAGTAAGAATTGTACTGGAATGCACGGAATGCCATGACCGTAATTATGTAACCACAAAGAACAAGCAAAAGCACCCGGAAAGGATGGAAGTCATGAAATACTGTCCCCGTTTGCATAAATATACCCTGCATAGGGAGACAAAATAATTGATTGACTTTACAGGAGGGCTACAATGAAGAGAAGCATTCATATTTTAACTGCAGTATTAATGGTTGCTGTTTTGGCTTCCGGCTGCAGCAATAAGAACATAGACAAGGAGACAGAGGGTAAAGTGACAACCAAAGAGGATAAGCTCAAGGTTGTGGCGAGTTTTTATCCCATGTATGATTTTGCCATGAAAATTGGCGGCGACAAAGTAACCGTAACTGATATGGTTCCTGCGGGAATTGAACCTCACGATTGGGAACCGGCAGCTTCTGATATAGTGAAACTTGAGGAAGCAGATGTCTTTGTCTATAATGGAGCGGGTATGGAACACTGGGTTGATACAGTACTTGACAGTCTCGGTAATAGAGAACTTGTTACAGTAGAGGCAGCTTCTGGAATTACACTGATGGAAGGACACGGTCACGAAGACGGTGAAGAAGAACACAGTGAAGAGGAAGGAGAACATGGTAAGGAAGAGGACATGGATCCTCACGTATGGCTGAATCCGTTAAATGCCAAGGTTGAAATGGAGAATATCAAAAATGCGTTTATAGAAGCCGATCCTGATAACAAAGATTATTATATCAAAAACTATGAAACCTATGCAGCAAAACTTGATGAACTGGATCAAAAATTCAAGGAAACCTTGACAGGTTTTGAAAATAAGGATATTATAGTAGCACATGAGGCCTTTGGATATCTTTGCAGTGCATATGGGCTGAATCAGGTAGGTATTGAAGGTTTATCTCCGGATTCAGAGCCTGACCCCGCTAAGATGGAAGAGGTGATACAGTTCGCGAAAGAGAATGAGGTTAAGATTATTTTCTTTGAAGAACTTGTAAGTCCCAAGGTGGCAGAAACCATCGCCAAGGAAATCGGTGCCACGACGGATGTACTGAATCCTTTGGAAGGTCTGTCAGAAGAGGATCTTAAGAACGGATCGGATTATTTTACCGTAATGGAACAGAATCTTGCAAGCCTGGTTAAAGCTTTGCAGTAAAAGATAGAAACTTAAGGAGTAGGAGCAGTTGCGTGCAACAGCTCCCATTCTTTTTGAGATTAAATGTAATTATTTGTGTTTAACAAACTCGTTAAGAGTATATATGGCTTGAATTACTTCTTTTATCTCCTTTCAGGGCATAGGATTCCAGTACCTCAAGCAAAAGATATAATATTATATACTTACAAATTAAGAAGGCAGAAATACCAGAAATCAAGGGTATTTGCAGCAGAGGTCAAGATGCAGGCAATAGATATTCAAAATGTAGAATTTGCATATGGCAGGGATTTGATCATAAAAGAGGCTTCAACCGTTATCGAGCAGGGAGATTATGCCCTTTTAACGGGGGAAAACGGTACGGGAAAAAGTACCTTACTGAAGCTTCTTCTTTCGGAATTAAAGCCTTTAAGGGGAAAGATACAGATTATGGGTCAGGACAGTGAAAAATATATCCGTAGCGGCAAGCTGGGATATGTATCTCAAAATGGTACTTATGCCAATCAGAATTTTCCCGCAACAGTGGAAGAAGTCGTAATGGCTAATCTCTACAGACAGATTGGCAGATTCCGCTTTCCAGGCAAGGCACATAAACAGCAGGTCCGGACAGCGCTTCAAAAGCTACAGATGGAGTGCTTTGGAAAGTCAATGATCGGAGAGCTATCCGGAGGGCAGCAGCAAAGAGTTATGTTAGCCAGAGCACTGGTGGTCAATCCGGAGATACTGATTCTGGATGAACCCACAACGGGAATTGATATGAAATCTATGAAACAGCTGTACCAGATACTTCAGGAACTGAATCAGGAGGGTCTTACCATTCTAATGGTAACACATGGCTCCTTAAGCGAATGCAGCGGAGTTAACCGAATTCTAAAATTAGAGGACGGCAGGTTGGCGGAGCTGGATACAAAAGAGGTGAGACCGTGAGCATTTTACAATATTCCTTTATGCAAAGAGCTTTTCTGGTAGGTGTATTATTGGCCATTATTGCACCCTGTATCGGAATGACAATCGTACTTCAGAGAAAATCCATGATAGGGGATGCTCTATCCCATACCTCTCTGGCAGGTGTAGCAATAGGTATACTGCTTGGTATCAATCCTATACTTGGGGCAACCGGTGCCTGCATCGTTGCTGCCTTAAGTATTGAAGTCATACAGAAAAAGATACCAAGATATTCAGAAATGGCAATTGCCATTATAATGTCAACAGGTATTGGACTTGCCGGTGTGTTGTCCGGCTTTACCAAAAGCAGCGGTAATTTTAACAGCTTCCTTTTCGGCAGTATTGTAGCCATTAGCGATCTGGAGCTTAGAATGGTAGTGTTTGTAAGTATATCTGTACTGGCAGCCTTTCTATTACTGTATAAGGAACTTTTCTTTATCGGGTTTGATCAGCGAACGGCAAGAATTGCAGGAGTACCGGTTAAGATGGTGAATTTTATATTTACTCTTCTGACGGCACTGACCATATCCATTGCATCCAGAACCGTCGGTGCGTTGGTGGTGTCTTCTTTGCTTGTTATACCGGTAGCCTGCGGAATGCAGGTTGGCAGGAGCTATAAACTGACACTGATTTTCTCAGTAATATTTGCAGTATTTTTTACGGTAACCGGGCTTACCTTGTCCTACTACTGGAAATTAAAACCCGGCGGAACCATTGTACTTACCGGAGTCGCAAGCTTTTTGATTATTGTTCTCTTAAAAGCCGTAATCAGAACCTTTCGAAAAACAGAATAATCGAAAGACAGAATAATCGAAAGACAGAATAATCGAAAGACAGAATAATCAAAAGACAGAATAATCGAAAGACAGAATAATCAAAAGACAGAATAATCGAAAAACAGAATAATCGAAAGACAGAATAATCATAAAACAGAATAATCATAAAACAGAATAATCGAGATACAAACTATAAACTATAATACGCCGTAAGTTAAGTGTAATGACTGACTTATGGCGTTTTTTGAGCATGAGAGAAAGAATATAACAGATTCTTTTACTATTATGGGATTAAAGAAAATGATTGAAGGTGTGTAACATAATATTGCTATTATATATAATCATAAATAATTATCAAAAATGGTTATAAGAGTTTTTAAACTTTTATTATACTCCTTAACTGATATAATAAAAACAGAGTGAGGATTTGCTGGTTTGAATGTAAAATCCGATAAGAGCAGCAGGAACACCCTTTCAGCTCATGTTCTAATAAGTTAAGAAAAAAAGGGGAGGCATAACCATGAAAGAAGAAGCATTTATTAAAGTAAAAGAAGCATTAGGTAACTATCTGTACCATTCACTTACGTATACGGAATTTGAAGACATTGCAGATTATGAGCTGCTGACCGAAACCGAAGGATTGATATTGATCAGCGGGTTTAACCGTGAGGCTGATAGCAGGCATTATCACTGGGCAGCATTATCTCCAGAGAAAGTGATAGAAGCAACCAAAGAGGACCATAACTTCTATCTGGAATTTATACCGGAGGAATGGGTTGATACTTTTACGCAGGCAGGATACATAGTCAGAGATAAATTCAGGGATTATACAAAGCCAGATTTATCGGATATAACCAATGAGCATTCCCATGCAGAGTTTCTTAAGGTAGATGAGAGCCATAAGGCCGCTGAAGTAACCATGTCCTGCAAGGGACAGAGCAGAGGCTTTACGGGGCAGACACAGGAATGGATCGTAGAATGGCTTACGAAGACGGAGGACATTGTACACAAAGCAGTTGTGCTTGACAGAAACGAGGAAAAGGAAATCATCGGCGTATGTTTTACAGGAGTCTACGGAGTCAACAGCCAGAAAGGACCGGTCGCCTGGATCAGAGAAATAGCAGTGAATCCTCGTTACCAGAACAAAGGAATAGGGCGAAGGCTCATAAGGCAGGCTTTATCCTACTGTAAGTCCCACGGTGCGGTAAGAGCTTTCCTGGCAGCAGATGAATGTAATGTCAATGCAATCTATTTGTATAAAAGTCTTGGATTTCAGCCTGCTGCGGATACGCAGATTGACATAATGAGGGAGTAGGGTTACAATAGAAGCAGTAACAGATTGAACATGGTTTTATGTCGTTGTAGGCGGCAGAATGTGAGGTAACTATGAAAGTCACCATATACGGAACTGAAATCTGTCCTGATTGTGTAAAAGCAAAAAAGGATTTAACAGCACTCCCTGATATTGAGCTGGAATATAAGAATATAACCGGAGATACCGCTACGCTTAAGGAATTTCTGGCGTATCGTGATAAGGATGATTTGTTTAAAGAAGTGAAAGAAGCCGGAAGAATCGGCATACCCTTTTTTGTATTGGAAAATGGTGAAAAGACCTTTGACATCGGTAACTATATAGAATTGCCTGTCGTAATAGAAGAAGCAGTAACACCTGCTGCTGATTTCTGTTCTATTGATAAGAAAGGCCAATGCTAATAAGAAAGGCCAATGCTAATAAGAAAGGCCAATGCTAATAATAAAGCTATATAGTAACCTGGGGACAACTTAATCGAAGAGGAGTAATAAAATGTTAGAATATCTCTTGTATATAAAAAAATCAAACCAATCACCAAAAATGCTCTATGCAGCACAAGACATGTCAGTGCAGCGATTCCTTGCATAGAGCCATAAACGAATCGCAGATATGAATATGAAATGTGCTGCTCACTGATAAGAACAATCAGAAGGAGCGAAAGCCATGTCATATATAAACGGAAAAGAAATCCTACCAGATCATGTATTAGAAGAAATACAGAAATACTTTGAAGGTGGACTGATCTATATTCCCTTGCCGAAGGAGAGCCGCTGCAAATGGGGCAGCAGGACTACCATAAGAAAAGAACTGCAGATAAGAAATGAAGAAATAAGACAAAAAAAGGCGGAAGGTTCTTCCATTCAGGAACTAATGGAGGAATATCATCTTTCTTATGATACCATTAAAAGAATTATCTATCATAAAAACTGACAGAAGGCTGTTGTTTCATATCCTGATAACTGGTTGCAGTAGCAACCTTTTTGGATAGAAACACCAGCCTTTTGTAATTGTGTTAATGAGCTTATTATTTCAATGGTACATAAATATCCAACTTATAATTGTCTGTAGATTGTAAACTGTATATCTCCAAGGTATCAGCTTCTGCCAGCTGTCTGCCTGTTAAAGGAAGCCATACCCCGTATATTTTATCATAAGTCTCTTTTAGTCTATCCATTGTTCCGGAATGAGTAAACACTGCATATTTTGTACAGGGAATTATTTTGGCATTCATACCCGTAGGAATGTTGTCAGTACTTAAAACCTCTTTGCAAGCCATATAGGAGAATTCGCTATCATCCGTTATATCCGGCATGTATTCGCATAAACCGATTAATTTATCAGAATTTAAGGAGATTTCTATTAAATCACTCCTACGATGAAACTCTCTCCAGAGCTGACTGATCTCCTTTGAGCCAGGATGTACGGTTCTTGTAATACCGATTAACTGAAATTGCTTTTTAAGAATAATAGTGGGTTCTATGGACAGTCCATTTAAGCTCATAAATAGCTGCTGGGCATTCAGTTTATCATAAAGGGTAATGGATTCCCGGCTCTTGCGGTATTTGCCGGGTGTAATACCAAACAACCTGAGAAAGGCTCTGGTAAACACCTCCTGGGATTGAAAATCGTACTCCATAGCAATATCAATTATCCGGGTATTGGACATACGCAGTGCAACTGCGGCTTCGCTTAGCCTGCGGTTACGAATATAGTCCTTTAGCGAGATACCGCTAAAGGACTGGATTATGCGATAAAAATGCGTAAGAGAATAACCGGATTCACTGATAGCTCTGTTGATATCAAGTTCTTCCTTCAAGTTAGCTTCGATATAATCAATGGTTTTTTGAATACTATTAATATAATCCATGAATGTTTCCTTACGTTATTTTTTTCTGATAGGCAACCAGAATTCTACATAGTCATTATGGGTATTACTGTCAGGGGCAGGAGGATAAAGCTCCATTTCAGGTGCATTTGCGTGGATAAATTCAGAAGCCGGCAGCCATTCCATAAAAGCATACATTTCAGCAGCAATTAGTGCTTCAGGAAGACTTCCTCTATTTTCAAAGACTGCCCAATCACTAGCAGCTACGGTATATAGTTCCAGGTCTGGATTATGAGAGAGGATTTTAGCAGGGGCATCTGCTTCAGCAGCTATGTAGAAATAGAAGCTTCGCAGGGAAGGCTCTTTTTCCACACAGGAAATTCCAACGACAGCACTGTTTAATATTGGATTATGCTTTTGATGATACAACTCCTTTAATCTGTTTACCAGTCCGTTTTCTCTGGAATTTTTCCAAAATTCACCGAAGATTTCATTCTCCTGACCGGAAATCCATATTTTTTTTCCTATTACTTGAAAAGCTGGTTTTTGTTCGATTCTTACCTTTATCATTATATCAGTTCCCTTCTATGCTATGAAAGAGCAGCAATAAAATAAGTTCAACTTTTGGGTTTTCAATGAAGTACGACTTATGTTAGCGCTGTATAAGTTACAGATCACTATATAACATGAAGGAGTAATATTTTTGATGTTTCTTACCGAAATAAAATTAACAAAATAGAGTAACTGGAATTCTTAATATATATGAATTGAATTGGAAATTTACAGGAATATAATACGGAAACCTACAGAGTTTTATTTCATGGAAAACACACTAAAAAATATATATACCATAATAGAACCAAAGACAAATATCAACATATACCAGGTTATATACACGGGAGTAAATACGGTAAGACGCGATAGGTACTGGCATATAAATAGAATAGATACTAAAATAAACACGAAAACATATAGAAATATCCTCTCAGAAATCCTGACAGATTAATTGAGAGGATATTTATTTAAATTGCTGAATTCTGCTAAAAACGCTGGTTTATATAGGAAGTTTAAAGCTTAAGTTTTTATCTTATCCGGTCATTAGGTTCTAAGGGGTATTCCTAATTGGTTCTAAGGGGTAGCCAGAACTCGCGGGTATAATCATCTGATTATTTCTTACCGGGACCATATACAGACTTCCATTCAGAGGACAGCAATTCCATGCATATTTGATGATTATCATCTGAGAATCTGCGGAAGCTGCATTCTTTAAAACCAAACCTTCTTACAGCAGCCTGAGAGGCATAATTTTCAGGATGTGTAAGGATATAGATGCAATCAACGCCAAGCTGTGTAAAACAGATAGAAAGGAGCACCGGTAAAGCCTCGGACATATAACCCTGTTTCCAATAGTCCTTCCAGATATCATAACCAATCTCAACCTGTTTCAATTCTTTATCCCAGTAATGATAACCGCAGGTTCCGATAAAGGCCTTGCTTGATTTATCAAACATACCATACCTCAGATTATCTTTTCCCTCCGGATTCTGGTAATGTTCAATTATTTCTTTTGCCTCTTCCCTATTGCAGGGTGGTTCACTAAAGTATCTGCACATATCCGCATCAGAAAATTGCCTGTAGACAACTTCTATATCATATATATCTAATAGACGAAAATTCATTCGTTTTGTCTCAAAGAGTTTTGATAAATTCATAACTAACTCCTCCTGCTAAGAGAGAAGTAAATTAACCTTGGTAAATTGGCTAATATAATTTAATACGTTCTCACCTCAATAATATTTATAAACATAACATCAACTCCTTTCTTCATTATTTTACCGATTTTTATATTATCATATATAATACCCGGTGTCAAAAACAGCATTTTTAATTATAATCGGTGCTCTTTCCATAACATCACTTTACTATACTTTTATCTCCCTTCTCCTGCAAAATGCATAGAAGCCTGTAAAATGTACAATTCTTACAATTTGTGTATAACTGATCTTTAAGTGTTAATTACTTGATTTTTCCATATATAGTTCTTATAATATTTACATATTTAATTTTCATTGAAATTATCTTAAGGAGTGAAATAAAATGAGTAACGAATATTTATTGCTCACAGGTGCATTAAGGGTATTTGACAATTTTTCACAATCAAGCTGTGATAAGTATAGAATTGAGCATGATGCTAAAAATCCTGGTTTTGAATTATTACGCAAAAACTATCCTGTTTTGGAAATTGCAGGTGGAGGCGATTGTTTTTCAAAAGCTAAAAATTTGATGAAATGGGTACACGAAAATGTACCTCATTGCGGCGGTGGTGGAGAGGTTGATATCGCAAAAGACTCTGTTTCTATATTAAGCTACTCCTTTGGCAAGGGGCGGCTACCCGGCATATTTTGCTATCATATAGCGATTGTATTTACGGAGTGTTGTCTCGCTTCGGGGTTAATAGCACGGACTATCCATTGTAAGCCATATAGCCCAAATGATGTTGATACGCATGTTGTTTCTATGGTCTATATTAACGAAATGAATAAATGGGTGCTTTTTGACCCCAATAACAATGCCTATTTTACTGATAAAAATGGTATTGCACTTTCACCTTTAGAGGCCAGACACTTATTGGGAAGAGATGAAATATGCGTTTGCGGAAATCCAGAAGATGAGCCTGACTGGTACAAGCAGTATATGGCAAAAAATCTATTTTACTTTAAATTTTGGTCTATCAATACCTTTGGAACAGACCTGGTGGAGAATCAGAAGGTTTATTTTCTGGCACCTTTGGGGTTTGACACGAAAGATCGTGAAATAGCATATTGTGACTATGCTATTAAAATTAGCCCCGATGAGTATACAAAAGATTGGGAGGATTATCTGGATATAGTAAGAGAGCAACCTATTATAACTGTTTCAGAAGAGCAATTTTTGCGGATAACATAGATATTCTGATATACATAATACACTTTGCTACTTTGATTATTTCATAGTAGCTTTCTTTTTGCACATCAAACAATATTTACAACAAGACACCCTGTTGTCGTGGTTGCTGTGTTATGATTGAAATAAAAGGAGGATTCATTATGAAAAAAGAAATTTCTATTATTGAAAGACCAGAGAAATTTACGGAGCAATACCTGGCAGCCTACGGCAATATGTCATGGTATGATTTTGTGACAGCCATGCCTTCCATGGTATTCGTCGTTACAGGTTGGAAGTCGAACGGTAAGGAAAACGCCTGTCTGCAATCTTGGTCAAGTTTTGCGGGAAGCGGAGCAGAAAATTTTATCTGTATCATGGGAAAAGTCGATAAAGGCGGGCATATGTATCAATCATTGAAAGAAACGAAGGTATGTGTGTTAAATTTTCCTTCAAACGACATTTATGACCGATGCATTAAAACCATTGGTAATAATCAGTTTGAAACAGATGAAATCACCGCTTCCGGCTTAACGGTGGAGAAGGCTAAAAAGGTCAACGCACCGCGAATCAAAGAGTGTTTTTTGAATATTGAATGTGAATTTTTATGGGAACATGAGCTTTTTGTAGGAAGCCAGGAAGTAGCGGTCGCATTAAAAGCCGTCAACATTTGTATGGATAGCGATCGCTACGACCAAAGCAAAATCGGTAGATATGGAAAGAGCGGTTTCTTGTTTCAAGTTGATCAGCCTACCAATCCAGAAACGGGAGAAACAACACCTTTCGGTCCTGGAATATTGGAGCAAGGTAATTCAATTCCCTGGATTGTAAAATAAGCCTTTTCTACATATTGTAAGAAAATTAACGCTGCCTTCTAATAATAACAACACCGATTAATTTTTGAAATGAAAAAGCACTGAATAACAAAATGCGGCATTAAGCATAAGCTTAAGTGGCGCATTTTTGATTCTGAAAAATGTTGTAGGTTGAACCATCGAGATATATGGTGATATCATACGGATGGAAGTTTAAGAAAGTGGTGAAGCCAATGATAAAATAGCAAAATGATTCTCTAAATACTCAAAGCATATTATATGACAGAATTATATTTTAAAGGGAGATTCTAAATGTGCACAAGTTTTGCAGTATACAATCAAGAAAAAGCTATTTATGGTATGAATTTCGATACTGAAGAAATTGATTTAAAACTAAAAGTCAATCGTTATAATGATATGAACTTATTTTACTTATCAGGCTTAGTAGATAACCAATACAGGGATATCGCCGGGATTAATAGTGAGGGTCTTTTTATCTGTACGCAAGCAGTAGAGTATAGTCCAGGTTTTAAATCAAGTTGTAACGAAAATGATTGGTTTGCTTTTGACACTTTTGATGAGGCGCTAAAGAAAACAAGAAAAACATCTGAATTTTTTGAAATTCTTAATAAAAGAGTAATCTCGTATCCTAGAAATCCATTATTTCCAGATTTAGGGCTGCATACTATTATCGCTGATAAAACTGGTAATGCATTTATTCTGGAAGAAGGAAATGATACCAACATCGTAAGCCCTATTCATAATGATTTTATTATTATGACTAATTTCCCAAATGGGAATTTTAAGGAAGCAAATTATAATAAAGTATATGGGATAGGTGCAGATAGATATATTTGTGCTCATGAATATATATATAATAATATTCATAGCTTTGGAATAAAGGAAGCCTTTGAAGTTTTAAGTAAAACTAGTCAGGAGGATACTCTCTGTTCAATAGTATATGAACCATTAAAAAATGAGATTTATATTAGTTTTAAAAAAGATTTGAGCAAGAAATGGAAGATTTCTATTAACGAAAAAACAATCCAATCATTGGATGGATTTTTAAGCAATAATAAAATTCAGTTTACAAAGGATGAAATATTAGTGAAGGATCTTATTCGCTTATATAACAATTAATATGCAAGAGCTATTGTATTTATATAAAATTATTTTATAATAGTTATAGCAGAGTATACCATAATCATACAGTTGGACATTATTGGGTCTTAAATGCTTAATTTATATAATATACAGCTTAGAGAAAGGATGAGGCTATGGATATCAGAATCGAAAAAGGAAGTTTAAAATATCTTAGCGATTGTGAATGTGCACTCTTGAACTCCGAATTAGGAAGAAAGTATTTTGAACATGAGGGAAGTGGAAAAAAAGCTATAATAGAAGGATTGGAACAAGAGAATTTATACGTTGCAATAAGTAACAATGAATGTGTAGGTTTTGTGTTTTACATACCCAAAGGTATTTTTCATAGTTTCCCTTTATTACATTTAATTTCGGTAAAAGATGAGTACAGAGGCAAGGGAATCGGTAATAATCTGATGAGTTTCTTAGAAAGTTTAGCTTTTGAAAATGCTAATAAAATATTTTTGGTTGTTGCGGACTTTAATCCAGATGCAAAACATTTTTACGAAAAATTGGGCTATCAACAAGTTGGCGAGATACCAAACCTTTATAGAAAAGGGATAAATGAATATTTAATGATGAAAGAAAAAGAAGTGTAATTTAGTTTGTATCAAATAAGCATAACACCATACGCTCAACACATTAATCATACCTATACCTAATAAATATACCATACATAATTACAGTCCGTCACACCATTAATGTGAACGGGCTGTAATCATTCTTCGAGATTTATAGCATTAACACCGGGTTGTACTTTGGCATGCCCGACCGTGTAATATAGCAGTACTCTCGCTTGTTGAAATATGTCAAGCTGTATCCTTTGTTACTTCATTGGGTATAATAAACAAATCTAAAATATAGAAAGGAGTTGATGTCCATGCAAACTACAACAGATAGAGTACCTAATCGCTTGATTAATGAGAAAAGTCCGTATCTCTTGCAACATGCTTACAATCCTGTGGATTGGTTCCCTTGGTGTGATGAAGCTTTTGAAAAAGCTAAGAGAGAAGACAAACCTATATTCTTGTCGATTGGGTACTCCTGACGTGAGTGCAGTAATCTACTTGCCATTGGTGCCATGTAATGGCACATGAGTCCTTTGAAGATAAGGATGTTGCTGAATATCTCAATGCGAATTTTGTAGCAATAAAAGTTGACAGAGAAGAACGACCGGATATTGATAATGTATATATGACAGCTTGCGTAAGTCTTACAGGAGAAGGCGGGTGGCCACTAAGTATCTTTATGTCTCCGGATCAGAAGCCTTTTTATGCCGGAACTTATTTTCCGAAGTATTCCAGGTATAATATGCCTGGGTTTACGGAGCTGTTGAGAGCAGTCAGAAAAGCATGGGACAACTCAAGAGAAGAACTGTTAAAATCCGGTGATGAGATTATGCAGGCCATGCAGCAGAAAGAGCATAAAAAATCGGAAGTTGACTTAAGAGAACTGACAGACTCCGGTGCAGCAGCTTTTAAGAAGTATTTTGATAAAAACAATGGCGGTTTTGGCAGAGCGCCTAAGTTCCCCACACCCCACAATCTGATGTTTCTGCTTAAATATTACTATTATTATAAAGAGAAAGAAGTACTTACTATAGTAGAAAAGTCACTGGATGCAATGTATCGGGGCGGAATATTTGATCATATCGGATATGGTTTCTCCAGATATTCTACGGACTCAGTCTTTTTGGTGCCTCATTTTGAAAAAATGCTGTATGACAATGCCCTGCTGACCATTTCCTATCTGGAATGCCTGCAGCTGAGTGGAAAAAAACATTACGGTGAAATAGCAGAAAGAATTCTGCTATATGTGGAACGGGAGCTTAGAAGCAGCGAAGGTGGTTACTTTTGTGCCCAGGACGCAGACAGTGAAGGTGTGGAAGGAAAATATTATACTTTTGTACCGGAGGAAACTATACAGTTACTGGGTAAGGAGGATGGAACGTATTTCAATGAATACTTTGATATAACAGAGAAAGGTAATTTTGAAGGAAAGAATATTCCGAATAGGATACCTGCACTAGAACTCGGTAACATTGAGACCATTCTGGAGGAAAGAATTGATGCTCTTACTCCACAGATTTATAACTATCGTTTCGGAAGGACAAAACTACACAAGGATGATAAGATTCTCACCTCCTGGAACGGTTTGATGATAACAGCCTGCGCCAAAGC
This sequence comes from Anaerocolumna sp. AGMB13020, assembly GCF_033100115.1. Lineage (NCBI taxonomy): Bacteria > Bacillati > Bacillota > Clostridia > Lachnospirales > Lachnospiraceae > Anaerocolumna > Anaerocolumna sp. AGMB13020. Next base: position 4,346,163 of record NZ_CP136910.1, read on the forward strand.
CTACAGGATATTAAGAAAAGAGAAATATCTTTCCATGGCTGAAAAAGGGGTTGTATTTATCGAGAAGCATCTATCTGAGAAAGGGCGTTTAAAGGTACGTTACAGAGATGGCAGCAGCAAGGGAGAAGGACATCTTGAGGATTATGCATTTTATATTCTTGCATTGCTAACTCTTTATGAAGCTTCCTTTGACATTCAATATCTTAAGCTGGCAGTCAGTTATGCAAAGACTATGCTTGCTTTCTTCTTTGATGAAAAGGAAGGTGGATTTTATTTAAGTGCAAAAGACAGTGAAAGTCTTATCTATCGGCCAAAAGTAGTAGATGATAATGCTATACCCTCCGGAAATTCTGCGGCAGTGTTTGTATTAAAAAAGCTTGGGGATATGACTGGAGATACGGAATTTATATATTCAGCTGAGCTACAGATAAAGTATCTTTCCGGCGCTATTGATCATCCCCTGTCTCACAGTTACACACTCTCAGCAATGCTTGATTTCATACAGCCTGGCAAAGAGTTGGTGTGTGTTACGAAGGATGGAGAAACAGCAGCATTAGAGAAGTTCTTAAATCGTTATTACCTTCCCGGTTTAAGTGTTGTGGTAAAGAGCACAGAGAATGCAGAGCAGCTTGGTGAGGTCATTCCTTTTACAAAAGATTATCCGGTAGAAGACAGGACAGCATATTATCTATGTCAGAACAGAAGCTGTCAAAGGCCGGTTTATGATATTTCTGCGCTGAAGGAACTTATGGAATTATAAAACGAAGGGGCAGTTCAAGCAGGGGTATTACCCAAATACCTGTTTCGTTATCCGGCATTTGGTTTCCAGGAACAAAAGTAGAGAATAAAAGCTGCTATTTCAAAGTATCACTTCAGCAAATCTAATGTGAGGAGAAGCTTTTACTAGCAGCTTTTGTTAAAACATTTATTGAGTTATACGTTAATACAATAGGATGTCATTATGAAATCGACATTCATAAAATTCTCACATCTTACTGAAATATAGATATTCCGATATTTTCTTTTATCCAATAATAAAATTTGAGATTAAACTTCTCTGATATTTCTACAGGATAGTTATCAATGATATAATCCAGTATCTTTATGAGAGAATTCATGATTTTATCGATACTCTCTTTATTCATTCCGGAAGCAGCGCCGCAAAGCCACTCAAACTGTTCGGCAGGAATGATTTCATTAATTTTCTTAAGCCCTAAATAGGCATAATCCTTATCATAAAGATAACGGAGTAAAATTGCACTGCTGCTGATGGTACTGGACATAATATGCTGTGCCCAAGGGTAGTTTCCACGCCTGTAAGCAGCATCACCCTCTATAAAGTAATACATGGCTTCGTTAAAGTATTCAACCAGCTCTTCCACCGCGGTGATACGAAATTCCGGTTCATAGGAACTGAATTTATCCGAAGGATCGTAAATGATTTTTATTTTGTCACTATGAGGAAGAGTATCTGCCGTAACGGTATATAAATCAAAATGGAGACCGTTGTTAAAGATTGCAACAATCTGTTCTGCGACAAAATTCACATGGCTGGCATATAGAATCGGCAGATAGCTCTCCAGATATTCCATTCTATTCGCTAAAAAGGTCTGCAGGTGTTCCTCTTTTACAACCGCATACATATCTACGTCGGAGAACGCATCATCATCGTCCCGTCCAATAGAGCCTTTTACCAGAATTGCTTCACATAGTCCATCTGCTATCATAGCTTTGCTGATTACTTCAATTGCTTCATAGGTTCTCATAATTACCTCTTTCCGGATTATCCAATTTTGTAATGTTTCCTGTTTCTACGGATGCTGCTGAATTACTGTAGGCTGTGTTTGAAGCTTTTTTGTAGGACCGGAGGTTACACTGTATGGGAGGTTAAGTACTGCACTTGGATTGGATAACGATTGTCTGACATTGCTTAGGGTGTGTCTGAAAACTGCTTGTGCCGGGCTGGATGTTCCACTTTGTGGGAGACAAGGCGTGATTTTGGGTGCGTAGTGGTGCTACGTTCCCAAAATTGCAACGCAGAATACCGCAAAGTGGGGCATTCAGAATGGTGCAATGAGTTTTCAGACACACCCTAGGTTACCACAATAAATTTATCTACATTTTCAAATAATAATGCGGCCTGTGTATTGAGATCTTCGCTGAAGGCAGAACATTCTTCTGCCGCGGCAACATTGTTCTGAACGATAGCAGAAATCTGGTTGATGCCTTGGGTTATTTGCATAATCTCGTTGTTCTGTTTTCTGCTCTGACCGTCTATTTCTTTCATGATATCTCGAAAACGGTCGATCATGGTGTTGATATCATTTAAGGAGGAGGCGGTTTCAAGTGTGGTCTTTGAACCTTCTTCTACTGCTGCAATGGAGGTATGGATAAGTTTTTCTGTCTCGTTTACAGCATCTGCAGACTGCATTGCTAATAGACGCATTTCCTCGGCTACAACAGCGAACCCTTTACCCTCTGTACCTAAACGGGCTGATTCAATGGAGGCATTCAGTGCCAGAAGATTGGTTCTGGCAGCGATTGCACCTACCGCTTTGTTAATGGAGCTGATTTTTCCAGAGGCAAGTTCGATATTTTCCATGGCAGCCCGTAAGTTCTGCATTCGGTCATTCCCTTCTTCCGCCTTATCAAGGATTTTTTCTATGTATTCCGCAGCTTTATCCACACTTATGGTATTTTTTTCAACATGAGAAGAGATTTCTTCCAGAGAAGCTGACAGCTCTTCAATAACTCCGGCCTGGTCACTGGCTCCTTCCGCCAGTGTCTTTGACATATCGGAAACCTGTACGGAACCGCTCTTTACCTGGCTGGAGGCCTGATTGATGGAGAGTAGTGCTTCGTTTAGGAAGGCAGTAATGTCATTGATAGAGTTCTTTATAGGTATAAAATCGCCCTGATAATTTCCTGCGGTCTGAATTCTTAAATCACCGGAGGAAATTTTTGAGAGATTCCTGGTGATGTCTTCCACAATAGAGTGCATCTGTGCAATCAGGCTGTTTTCAGCAGCAGCCAGAATTCCGGTCTCATCTTTTGTTGTAATATTCTCGGTTCCGGCGGAATGGACATCACCTTCGGACAATTGATGAAGTCGTTTGGTCACCAGTGTCAGGGGCTGTATGATGCCTGCTATAACTTTGCTGGTCTTTCTTGTACCGACAATAACACAGGCAATACTGATAAGAATCAGCAAAACACTGGAAACAGCCTGCTGGCCTCGGAGCTTAATTACTTCTAGGTTGATATCATCGTAATAGTTCCCGGTGCTGATATACCAGCCGTAAGGTTCAAACTTCCCGGTATAGGCTCTTTTCTTAAAAATGCCGTCTTTTTCCGGTTTGGTGAAGTAATATTCTGTATAAGCGGTTCCATTGTCCCCTGCTTTGATTAGATTTTGTATGTAATAAGTGCCTTTTTTGTCTACTGCATCAAATCTCATGGTACCTTCGTATTCAGGATTCATATGAATGACACATAATCCATCAGCCATATCTGCCCAAAAATAACCATTGCCATTATTATAACGACTGTCCCTGACTAACTGTTCGGCTGTAGCCAAGGCGTCTGCCTCCGTTATCTCACCGTTCTCATAACGTGCATAATTAACGGAAAGGGTGCTGATAAGATTATCAACGGCGGTTTTAATTTCCACATCAAAGCCCTGTTCCTTCTCCTTTATTGCTGTGTCGTAGGATATCTGTAATGCAATTCCGGCGGTTATGAACAATGCAACAACAGTTACAATTAATATATTCTGAACTCCCTTTAGCAGCTTGTCCTTTAACATCATGTCTTTGGTGTCTGTCTTTTTCATTTGTAAGCCTCCATTTTCATTTCTGTCATTCGTTATAATCGGTTAATCTGGACAAGCCCGGCGATAGAGCCAGCTAAGTCTGGAAACTCAAAAGATAACTGTAAGCAAAGATTTATATATTTCATCCAGAGCAATATCTGGGGATGAAGTTAAAAAAATTCGTGTATAAGTATCGATAGCTCAATATATTATAGTAATCTTATTCACAAATTACAAGTAAAAATCGTAAATGAGATTTGTAAATAGTATTCCGTGAAGTATATTTCATCCATTTTATAACTTAAAATGGATGCTTCCTGTATCGGGTATAATTTTGAACGGAAATGTATAAAAAAAATATCAGAATATCAAAAAAATAACAAAAACAAACAAGCTTAAAATAGATTTGGAACTAAAAATATATAAAAATGCACGATTCAAAGTTGAAAGTGAACAGTATTTTGTAAAAAGTGAATGGAAAATATTACATATCGGATTTAATATAGGACTTGTAAATTTTAGAAAGGAACTTTTTGGGGTTTGTTATGGAGGGCAGAAAAAAGCTTATGCTGCCCATCTGTAAGAATTATGATTGGAGGTAAAGGGATGAAAAAGCGAAAACGCAGAGTGCTTGCCATACTATTGGCTGTAACCATGACTGCAGGAAATGTAGCCGGTACCAGTTTGCCGGCAGCTGCACAGGAAATCAGTGGGAGTGGGAACACGTCCGGCTATATGCATTATGCAGAGGAACAATTAATTGCCGAATACAACTTTGGCACAGATATAACAAAGGATAGTGTGTATACACCCGATACAGGAGTTGGTTTTCAGGATGTGGCATATCCAAATGAAGCAGCGGGCTGGATTGGCGGGGTATATAACCCAAGAGTTCCGGTGTATACTGAAGCAGTCGGTTATGTAAATACCGTGTCAGGAGGAGCAATCAGTGCAGATGTACTGGAAATATCGGGGAAGGTGTGGACAGAAACAGAAAGCAGCGGTTATGGTGTATACACCTATGAAAATACCTCTGAATTCTGTATGGATCTTGCGAATGCCGATTACAATGTAGGCATCACTCTGGTAAATCCAACAGATAAAGCCTATACCGCATATCTGGAGGCAGAGAATATTACTAAAACCTCCGGTATTACGGTAGTTCCGGGAGGATCGGTAACATCAACCATAACTGCGGTGCTGGTGGACGGACAGCTGAATCTGAAATTCCTGGCAGCCAGCAGTGCCACCCAGGAAGCTTCAGCAGTTCCTGGTAAGGTATATGTAAGTAAGGTATCTGTAATCAGGCAGGCAACCAATGGAACAGCTGCGAAACCGACGATATTTATTGCCTCGGATTCAACTGTGCAGACTTATGATGCGTATTATTATCCGCAGACCGGCTGGGGACAGGTACTGCACAATTTCTTTGGCAGCTTTGTAGGCGAATATGAAACCGTTGACTGTAATTACAGCCAGGCCCAGACCTATGAAACTGAAAACGTCATAATTGAAAACAGGGCAATCGGCGGCAGGAGCTCCAAGTCCTTTATAGACGAAGGGAAACTGGATGACCTCCTGGAGGACGTAAAACCGGGTGATTACGTCCTGGTGCAATGGGGACATAATGATGCCACAACTTCCAGGCCAAATCGTTATGTGTCACCGGCAGAGTTCCCGGAAGCTTTACAGTATTACATAGATGGGGCCAGACAGAGAGGAGCTACCCCTGTACTAGTAACTCCGGTAGCCAGGTACAGCCCCAAGGCTGACGGAACCTTTAACAGTGACTTTGAAAGCTACAGGCAGGCAATGTTAACCTTGGGCACAGCCCAGAGTGTTCCGGTACTGGACTTAACAGGTGCTTCCCTGGCCTTGTGCGAAAGTATTGGAGTGGAGGGCAGCAAGTCTTTATTCCTGCATCTGGCAGCCGGTGATTATGAGGGTGCTTATGCCGGTGGTGTTTCAGATTCTACCCATCTCCAGTATTATGGCGCATATAAGTTTGCCCAATGTGTGGCAAAGCTGATTGGAAGCTACACTACCGATGCACAGCTCGATGCATTAAAGGGAGCAGTAGAGCTTAATGCTCCCACCACCCTTCCGGCAGCAGTTACCGGAACGACGGTTACTACGGTAGGTGCAACCAGTGTAAGTTTTAAATGGAACGGTGCAGAAGGTGCGGAGCTGTACTATATCTACCGAAAGGAACTTACGGAAGGTGAGACCATAGACAATGTGGATTTTTCAACGGCACAAAAGTATTCTGTAAGTTCTACGGTTAAATATACAGATAAAAACTGCGTGGGCGGAAGAACCTATGTGTACGCTGTCAGAGCCTTTAATGAGTTCGGGTTAGGTGAGTTCTCAGAGAAATTCGCCGTAACCACCAAATCTGCACAGTATAGATATGATTTTGACAATGTGGCCTCTGACCCGGTACTCGCGGGCTGGAATCAGGTAACCTGCACCCAGCTCTATTCTGAGACACTGGGATACGGCTGGATTACTGCACCCAATTATGGCCGGAACCGCGCAAATAACGGAAATGCCGATTCCAACGCCATGACAGATGATTTCTGTTTGGGAGCGGGTGAATTTGCGGTAAAATTACCGAACGGTGATTATGAACTGAAAATATATGCAGGTGATCTGTTGCCTACAGCTACTGGTACCATTAAATCCTCCTACACAGCAGAAGGAGAATCTATTGGAACAATTTCTGCAAAGCTATCAATCGGAACCTTGAGTGCTGTGGTCAGGATTACGGATGGGATGTTAAATTTAGGAGTAGGCGGTTCCAATTATATCAACGGTATGGAAATTACACCTTTACTATTGGCACCGGCCAATGTATCCTATTCAGAACTTGAATTTACCGAGCGGAATGCTACCTTTCTCATAAGCTTTGGTGAAGTAAGCGAAGCTGTTTCCTATAAGGTATATCAGAAAGCTTTCACGGACTTAAACTTTACTGTTGTTAAGTCTATTGCGGCAGCCGACAGGGAATCTCTGGACGCAAGGGCAATGGTGGCCAACATCGGTGAGACCAGACAGTATTATGTAACGGCTGTAACAGCTGATGGTACAGAATCGGCAGCCAGCTCTGTCTTAACCATTGAAATGACAGACCCTAATTCACCACCTCCGGCTAAACCGGTTAATCTGACCTGTGTTTCAGCAGCGGAAGGGAATATCGTAATTTCCTGGGAAGCAGTAAATGGTGCTATTTCCTATAACATCTACCGCTCTGACAAAGCAGAAGGAGCCAAAGGCTTTAACGGCTTTCAGAAAATAGGAGAAGCAGCGGCACCTTCCTATACGGATACTGACAGTGATCTGGATACCAATATTCATTATTACTACAAAGTGGAAGCGGTAGGAAAAGGCGGTGTAGGGGAGAAATCCGATGTCTTGCAGACTCCCATAACAGATTCCCTTATCAGACAGAAAGCAGAGGTACTCACTGACAGAGGGCTGGTGGCAGTGAATCTGTCAGGGGATAAGGGTGGTGAAATCAATGTAACCACAAAGGATACAGAAGGGAAGGAATTGACCTCAGGGGTGTATTTAAGCTGGAGGCTCTTAGAGAGTGATACAGAGAATACTACCTTTACAGTCTATAAGAACAATGAGATATTAATCTCCGGTCTGCCTGTGACAAATTGTGTGGATGCCTCAGGTACTTCCGATGATGTATATAAAGTAACAGGAAGTTCCGATGGTACATCAGGTATAGAAGCGATAGCAACGGCTGTCTGGGACAATTATTTCATAGAAATGCAGCTTGATAAACCAGAAGACCAGATAATGCCCGACGGAACAAGCTGCACCTATACAGCCAACGATATGTCCGTAGGAGATTTGGATAAAGACGGCGCTTATGAACTTATAGTCAAATGGTATCCTTCCAATGCCAGGGATAACTCCGGAGCTGGTTATACCGGCACTACCATATTGGATGCTTACGATATCAATCCTGCTACAGGGGAAGCCCTTCTAATGTGGAGAATTGACCTGGGAGTTAATATTCGTTCCGGTGCCCACTATACCCAGTATCAGGTATGGGATTTTGATGGTGACGGCAGTGCAGAGCTGATTTGCAAAACTGCGGACGGCAGCACCTCTTACCAGAACATGAACAATGTCCTTACTGAAACCGGATATGTAGGAGCTGTAAATGCTTCCGCATTACCTACCTCTTCTGTCAGCAGCTCCAATGATTATAGGAATACCTCCGGTTATATCTTAAACGGACCGGAATATCTGACAATCTTTGACGGTGAAACCGGACGGATTATTGATACCACGGAATATGTACCTGTAAGAGGAGATGTTTCCTCCTGGGGAGATGCTTACGGCAATCGTGTAGACCGATTCTTATCAGCAGTTGCTTATCTGGATGGTGAGAGGCCCAGTGCTGTGTTCTGCCGTGGATACTATAGCAGATCCTGCCTGACCGCTTATGATTTTGTGGATACCAATAACGACGGAATCGGTGATAAGCTTCAGATACGATGGAAATTTGACACCAACGATTATCCGGTAAATATTTATGGTGAAACAGAAGCCCAGGGTAATCACGGACTTTCTGTAAATGACCTGGATAATGACGGGAAAGATGAGCTTGTATATGGTGCCCTGATCGTAGACCATAACGGAAGCTTGAAATATGCTACCGGTTTAGGTCATGGAGATGCCATGCATGTATCAGACTGGATTCCTTCTAATCCTGGACTTGAAATCTTCTCTGTTCATGAGCATTCCAATGCCAAATACCAGGTAGAGATACATGATGCGGAAACCGGTGAAGTGTTATGGGGCTATTTTACCGGTGTAGATACCGGGCGTGGTGTAGCAGCAGATGTGGATCCCCGCTATGAAGGGGCGGAAATGTGGGCAAATCCTGCCTGGGATGGTACGGACGGAGGACTTTATTCTTCCTTGTCAACCCTGGAGAATTTCGTTAAGATATCCAACAGTACTCCGGATGTGAACTTCTCCCTTTTCTGGGACGGAGATTTGTTAAGCGAAATGCAGAACCATAGCTTTAACAACAGTGCTTATGTACCCATCAGTACGAACCTTACTAAATGGAATTATACAGACAGCATATCGGAAAAACTCTTTGAAAGTACGGAGGTTTATACCAGCAACGGTACGAAAGGTAATCTGGGACTGGTAGCAGATATTCTGGGTGACTGGAGAGAAGAAATCATAGCCAGAACCTCTGCGGATAACAGTAAGATCAGAATATATACTTCAACCATCTATACGGATTATGTTATTCCCTGTCTTATGGAAAATGATGCTTACCGCATGGGTATCGCCTGGCAGAATGTAGGCTATAACCAGCCAGCCAATCTGGACTATTTATTGACAGAAGGAGTGCAGACTGCAAAGCTGAGCTTAAAGGAAGCTGGTATCCATTCTGTAGAATTTAACTTTACGCCAGCTTCCGATAGTATCTATGGTTATGAGACAGAAGGCTATCAGATACTGCGAAGAACAGGACAGCAGGGGGCTTTTGAACTCCTTGGTACGGTGGATGAAGATACTCTTACCTATAAGGATCTTACGGCGGCTTCCGATACTGCTTATCAGTATTGCGTAGCAGCAGTAATAAAAGGAAAGGCCTCTTATCTGTCATTACCCCTGGAGGTTAAGACTGCAGTGGATTTGACTTCAATAGTTGACTTTGAACTTGAGGACATCGTAGAAGATACCCCTGTGCCCACAGGCGGAATGGCGGCACTATTGCCGGCGGCTATAAAGGTAATAGACTCAAATGACAAAGAGACAGAAGCCGGCGTTACCTGGGATGTTTCAGAGCTGAACCTGAAAGAGCCGGGAACCTATCAGGTAATAGCAACTGTAAACGGTTATACACTTACTATTAAGAAAACCGTAACAGTAGTACCTAATACTATTACAGGATATGAATTTGCGGGATATACAAAGACCAGTGAGACAGAACCTTATTATACCCACTATCTTGTAAAAAATGAAACCTCCCTTGTTCTCCCCGCAAAGGTTACCTTCCGCTTCTTAAACGGTACGACAGAGGAAGCAGCAGTTACCTGGGATACCACAGAAGTTGATAAGTCGCGTACTGGTATTTATAAGGCAGAGGGAACGACGACAGAGCTAAAGACTTCTGACGGAAAGTTCGGTACCGGAACTGTAAAGATGAAGGTGGAGGTTAAAGAGGATTACATTGTAAGCCTTGATGAAATCCAAAGTATCGAAGCGGTAATTAACAGTACGGAAGCCGAATTAAAGGCCCTGCTTCCCGCAGCAGTAAATGCAAATTTCAAATCAGGTGAAAAATCAAGTGTACCTGTTATCTGGAATACAGAGACAGCTGAGGAATTACTTAAGACTGTGGGTAATGTAACAGTTACCGGAACGATTGCGGACTACTCTGGAACAGCTGCTATTACTGTATATGTAGACTATAAGGCATTATGGAGATTTGATTTTGGTATCAGTACCGGTAATGTTGAAAGCGGATGGACCGGAGTTACCGTAAATGCAAAAAGTGCTAAAAAGACAGCAGAGTAGCTGGGAATTGAGTATTCAGAAGCCAAAGGATATGGTTTTAGTAATAGTGCCGCAATAATCGAAGGACGTACGGAGGTGTTTACACAAAAGGGAATACTTCCTGCCAAAGTGTATACGGATTTCGTACTTCCTGATGGGCAGACTTTCCTGGTTGACCTTCCGAATGGAACTTATAAAATTGACTTTTCTTCTGGTTCCACAAACAAAAGCAGTGTGAAGGTAACCGTAGAGAATTCGACCTCTGTGTTTACAGTAAGCAATGCGGCAAATACCTATAATATTGGAACTGTAAGCAATGTAGTTGTGGCCGATGGGCAGCTTTCCATGAATTTTGCTGCGGGTAATACTTCCAGGTTAAACGCAATTATCATCAGGCAGGTATCAGAAGCAGGTTCTACGCCAACGCCGACAGTGACAGCAACACCGACAGTGTCAATAACTCCTACAGTGACAGTAGTACCAACAGTAACGGTAATTCCAACAGTTACTCCAGAACCAACGCCCACAAACACGCCAGCTGTGACACCAACCATTAGTCCAACACCTACAGCTACGGTGGCACCAACCGTTACTGTAACACCGACAGCCACTGCGTCTCCTACGGTAACGCCTGTAACTACAGCAACACCTTCAGCAGAACCCACACCAACGGTTATAGTGATTCCTACAACCCCCCCTGTTCCGGCGACAGAACCGGGAATCCAGGGTTCAGAGAATATAAAAGGTTGGGAGAACATTTCCAAATACCTGAAGCAGGCAGCAGAGGAAGAGCAGCAAGAAAATATCGTAATACAGGCAGGAAGTGATTCCGTACTTCCCAAAGAAGCCCTGTCAGCTATTAAAGGGAAAGATATCAGTGTGGAACTGCAATATAACGGCTATAGCTGGATCATTAACGGAAAGGAAATTACAGGCAAGAACCTGGCAGCGGTGAATCTTAAAATCCTGCTGAACACGGATGCAATACCGGCTCCACTTATTCAGGAAATAGCAGGTGAGAAACCTTATGTTCCTTTACAGCTTGTTCATAACGGCGAATTTGGCTTCCAGGCAGCACTTAAGATTCGGCTGGAGGAAAGCAGTTACGGTAAATTTGCAAGTCTGTATTATTATGAACCGCAGACTAAGACTCTTAAACTTCAATCCATTAACAAAGTTGATGCAAAAGGAAACACCTCTTTTCAGTTTGTCCATGCCTCTGATTATGTGATTATATTGGAGGATAAGCTTTCCCTGGAGAGTGAATTGAAGGAGCTAAAGATGGCAGTTTCATCAGAAACACTGTATTTCGGTGGAAATACCGAAAATACCGCAACGGTTAAGCTGGAAATACCGGAGGCGGTAAAGGCGGCAATCGAGAATGAAGCGGTTACAGAGAGCATAAGTTATAAGTCAAGCAATATAAAAGTAGTCACAGTAGACCCCAAAGGTAAAATAACTGCCAAAGGTAACGGAGCGGCTACCATAACTGTTACTGCTACCATTGGCGGCATAACAAAGACCTTTACCAAAAAAGTAACCGTAAAGCAAGCTCACATTGAGGTAGTGCTGAAAACGAATTCCATGAAGAAAGGTGAAATATTTACCTTTGCTGTAAAAGGTTATGGATATGCCCCAAAGGGCATAACTTATGCCACTGCAAAAAGCTCTATCGTTGAAATCAATAAGACCACCGGCAGAGCCAAAGCGGTAGCAAAGGGTACGGATTATGTGGTTATTACCTACGGAAAACATACACAAAAAATTAAAGTAACAGTTAAATAACAGTTTAGGGCCTCCAACAGGAGGTCCTTTCTCAGGTAGTGCAATTATCCTTTTCATTCATTTATAGTTTGTGTATTAATTTCTTTAAATAATTCTTGAAACGAAACAGGTGGCTTTAAGTGTGGTAATATAATGAAAGCCATACAAATGTTTAACAGGGAGGAAATTAAAATGGATTATACCGTAAATAATAAAGAGGCCTGGGAAGAGGCTTTTAATAAACACAAGGAAGGCTGGGGAGATGATATTAATTCTCGCCTGGCAAACGAGAATCTTCCATTTATAGAAGAAGTACTGGCGGAGGAACTTACCCGATATGACTTTAAGGCTAAGGCAATTGCACAATTCTGTTGCAATAACGGAAGGGAATTGATGGGACTTATGAAGCTGGGGGCCTCTAGTGGTACAGGCTTTGATATTGCAGAAAATATGATTGCCTTTGCCAATAAAAAAGCCGGGGAATTAGAGTTAAACTGTAATTTTATCGCCACAGATATACGAGATATCAAGGAAAGTTATAATAACAGCTTTGACTATATTTTCATTACCATAGGTGCGTTGGCCTGGTTTCGTGATTTAAAGGTGTTTTTTGAAAAAGTGGCTGCCTGCCTGAAACCACAAGGGCTCTTATTCATTCATGAGATGCACCCGGTGACAGGTATGTTTGGGGTATATGGCGAAGAGAACTTCGACGAAAGCATGCCTGAAAAAGTTGTAAACTCCTATTTTAAAGAAGAGCCCTGGATTGAGAATAACGGTATGGGATATATGTGCGGGAAAGATTATGAGTCCAAGACCTTCTACAGCTATTCACATACGCTGTCGGATATCTTGAATGGGATAATACAAAATGGGATGAACATAACCAAACTGAAGGAATTTGATTATGACATCTCTGAATCCTTTCAGGAATTAAGTAACAAGGGGATTCCGCTGTCTTTTCTTTTGGTAAGCCAAAAGAAGTGATTAAAATACCAAGATCAAATAAAGCAGCATACACCCATTAAGAGGTATACATGGTCTTAAATTCCGTGGGGGTGCAGTCCTTCATTAGGCGGAACATACGAATAAAGGCAGAAAGACTTGAAAAACCGCACCGCAGGGACACTTCTGTAATGGTTAATTCATTATCAGCCAATAATTTTTCGGCGGCTTCGATTCGCTTTCTATTCAGGTACTTATAATAGGAGACGTTGGTAAACTGTTTGAACAGGCGGCTGAAATGATATTTGCTGAAGCCTGATAATGCAGCAGCCTTGTCAAGGCTTATATCTTCCCCGCAGTGCTCGCTGATATAGCTGCAGATATACAGAAAACGTTCGGTATATTCCCGTTGCTTATTAAGCCTGCTGTTAAAGCAATTCAGATTAGGGGAATAACTTCTTCCAATACGTACAAAAATCTCAAGGAGCTTGGCATAAATAGAAGCTTCACTGAGTGACATATCATTAAAATATTCTTCGGATATCTCGTAAAGAAGCTCTTTGATTTTATCATGGGCTTCTTTTTTGTCCTCCGGAATAATCAAGAGAGCAGGAGAAATTATAGACAAAGTCGCTTCTAATTCCTTAATTCCGTGAAGAAGAGTAAAATCTGCCTGGAATATAAGCCTTTTTCCTTTCTCAGCCTCCATACTGTGTATGGCTCCCGGAGTGATAATCAGGATATCGTCCTCCCGTAAAGTAAACAGAGTCTTACAGCAGGTGACCCGGTAACTGTTTTCAATGGGCATAATGATCTCCAAAGGAGCATGCCAATGGCTGGGATAGGCTTCGCAGTCATCATTGGCATAAAGCCTTATGGTCGTATTGGTCTTAAAATTAACGGTTTCTTTTATTCCATTCAAAGTTTCTATCATGATTATGACCTCTTCCCTTATTCTATCATTTCGTTTTAGCTTTTAAAGAAGGTATGGAAATTACACTCCACTTTACAAACTTCATGGCTTTCCGCTGGATGATTGGTAACTTAGCAGCACAGTAACACGGTATTTAAATAAATGGACTGGTAACTAAAAAGTTGAGCTTCCTTCAGAGCAGGAGGTAGGTTTCTTAAAAATTGCGATTTTTTTTGAGTCATAATAGAGCATATACCTAGTATATACCTTTGTGCTATAAGAATGAAAGGTTATTTTGTATATTTCTTACAGGAAAAATCAGTTTCGTATAAGCACTATAGATAACCATGTGTAAATAAGGTTTTACAAAGCATTGATATTTATAGCAAGAATTAGGAGTAGTTGAGCAATTATTTGGAAGAAAATGGATAATTGCTTTGCTATACTTTACTCATTGCTTAAAGGTCAGACGGAATAGAGGGTTTACTTATCACAATTAATAATGAGTAGGAGGGTTATGTATTTATGATTAAGAAAAAAGTTCTTGCAGTTCTTCTCACTGCGGTAATGGTCTGCGGTTCCTTAGCAGGCTGCGGAAGTAATAACACTGACGGAGGGGATAAGGCTACAAATGCTTCAAATGGAAAAGTACAGGAGATCAAATGGATGTTCTGGGATGATCTGACGGCAACAGAGGATTTGATTTCCCTGGGGTATGCTGAGGTTATCAACCGGTTCAATGAGGACTACAAGGATAAGTATCATGTTACGGCTGTTACCACAAATCTGGAGGAATATGATACCAAACTGAATGCCTTGATTGCCTCGAAGGACTGTCCGGATGTGTTTATATGTAGTCCGGGTCCAAATCTTACCCAATATGTGGAGGCCGGTGTTGCCGCAGATTTAACGGATATTCTTAAGACCAGTGAAAAGGACTGGTATAGTACTTTCACAGAAGGTATCTTTGAGCGTATGACCTATGACGGAAAGATTTATGCAGTACCCACCAACTTTGCCGCTGCATTGGTATTCTATAATACAGAAATGTTTCAAAAAGCAGGCGTACAGGTACCAGAAAATTATGACCAGTGGATCGAAGCCTGCAAGAAGCTGAAAGAAGCAGGGTATACACCGATTTCCTGTTCTGCCGGAACAGCCTGGTGCCTGTCTATGATCGCCGGTTATCTTTGTGACCGTGAGGGTGGACCTGACAACTTAAAAGGTGTGAATGAAGGAACGCTTGACTGGAATGACAAGACCTTTCTTGATGCAGGGAATAAACTGGTAGAGCTATCCAAGTATTTTCAGGAAACTGCGGCAGGGGATTCCAATGATCAGGCAACAGCTACCTTTTATAACGGAGAAGCTGCCATGCTGGTTCAGGGTTCCTGGGCAATCGGACAGATCAACGGAAATAATCCGGAATTCGAGGATAAGTGTGG
Source organism: Anaerocolumna sp. AGMB13020 (assembly GCF_033100115.1). Taxonomy (NCBI): domain Bacteria; kingdom Bacillati; phylum Bacillota; class Clostridia; order Lachnospirales; family Lachnospiraceae; genus Anaerocolumna; species Anaerocolumna sp. AGMB13020. The sequence goes on from NZ_CP136910.1 coordinate 4,361,584, forward strand.
TGTATTCAGTTTTCCCGGTATAGAAGGCGGAGCAGATCCTAACCGTATGATCGTTAAGACAGACAACCTTGTAATGAGTGCTACCACTAAGAATCAGGAAGCCTGCCTGGCGTTAATGAAATATTTTACCGATGATACAGCGCAGAAATACACAGCAGAAGTCGCTGGAAAGATTCCGGTAATCAACGTGGCATATGATAAGGAAAAAGCACCGGCACAGCTTGGTTACGTAATGGATATCCTGTCTAAATCAACCGGAACCCTGGGCTTTTATAATGAATCCCTGGCATCGGTGGAGGCTGGAGATGTATTTGATAATGCAATGGTCGATCTGTTCCTGGGTAGTCTGACCTCAGAACAGGCTTTTGAACAGGTTCAAAATTTCTACACCGAGAATGTCCGTAAGAAAAAATAGAACGAAAGGAAAAAGAGACTGTTAATATCACAAGGCTGCTGTAAGAAGTCCCATGGCTTTCTGTCACACAGCGACAAAAAGGCACATTACTGATTTCTGTGTACTGTAACCGTACAAGACTGTTCGCTTTCAGTATACAGAATCGGCAATATGTCTTTCAGAACGTTCATGACGGAAAAGCCAAGGACTTCTTACGACATCCTTTTTGCACACTCATGTAACAATCGTTTGCGCAACCCCTGCGGGTTCGTATATCCGAAATGAAGTAAAAACTGCCAGGGAGGTACCTATGGACAAAATATATCGTAATAAGACCGCAATTATTCTGTTTGTTGCACCTGCATTTATTTTATTTACAGCTGTACTCTTAGTGCCGATTTGCCAGGCACTTTATTATTCTCTTTGTAACTGGAATGCCTTGACCGGTGCTGAATTTACCGGGTTTGATAATTTTAAGAAGCTGTTTATGGAAGATGCCATCATGAGGACAGCTTTAAAGAACTCTATTTTCTTCATGCTGTTTTCTGCTGTCAGTCAGCAATTTATGGGTTTACTGCTGGCTGCGCTGCTTACCAATGTTAAACGCGGAAGGAATCTGTTTAAGAACATTTATTATCTGCCTGCGGTATTATCTTCTGCAGCACTGGGACTTCTCTGGTCCTTTCTCTTTAACCCGAAAATGGGTGTCAATCAATTGCTCAGCCTGATAGGTATAAAAGGCCCTCTCTGGCTGATGGATACAAAAGGTTTTATTGTTCTGCCCATGTGGGTAATTGCCTTTGTGGCTCTATGGCAGTATGTAGGGACTACCATGATGTTATATATGGCGCAGATTGCGGGGATTTCCGGTTCGCTTTATGAGGTGTCTTATATAGACGGAGCCGGCAGGTTTAAGAGTTTTTTCCATGTTACCTTACCTTTAATTAAGCCAATGATTGCCACCTCTCTGTCCCTGAACTGCATTGGTTCCCTGAAATTCTTTGATCTGGTATATAACATGACCCAGGGAGGTCCGAACCATCGGACGGATGTGCTTGCCACCCATCTGTATAACCAGGGGTTTCAATATTTTAAATACGGTTATGCCAGTGCCATAGGGGTTGTGCTATTGGTCTTATGCATCATTGTAACCTTTATTATCAGTAAGTGCCTGAAGACAGAAGATTATGAAATGTAGGAGGTTAGCAGGTGAGAAAGTTTAAAGTAAGTTTTCTGTTTGTATATATATTTCTTGGGTTATTGGCTGTAATCTACATAACGCCGTTGTTATGGGTCATATTAGTTTCCTTTAAGACAAATGCGGAAATTTTCAGCAGTCCCTTCCGTATTCCAAGGACACTCCAATGGGATAATTACAGAGTGGCCTGGACAGCCGGAAAATTAGGACTTGCAACCCTGAATTCTGTAATAGTCTGTGTCATTACACTGGCAGCAAGCATGCTCCTTGGAGCGATGGCTGCCTTTGCCATTGGGCGTATGAGATGGAAGTTCGCCAATTCTGCTATGGGATATTTTCTTATTGGAATGATGATACCGGTGCATTGTGTACTAATACCACTGTTTGTTGCCTTCTCTAACTGGCGGCTGACTAACAGTCTTTTTTCCTTGATACTCCCTTATGTAACTTTTTCTTTACCGATGACTATCTATATTCTGGTGAATTTTTTCCGTGGTATGCCAGGAGATATGTTTGAAGCGGCTTGCATTGATGGCTGTTCTATTTACGGCAGTTTTTTTAAGATTGCCTTGCCTTTGTCTAAGACGGGTCTATTCGTTACCGGCCTTATGACCTTTGTAAGTAACTGGAACGAACTACTCTTAGCAATGGTGTTCATATCTGATGCGGCCAAGAAGACACTTTCTGTGACGCTAACGTATTTTGTGGGTCCTTATTCAACAAACTATACTCAGATGTTTGCTGCTATTGTAATAGCGGTGGTTCCCTCCATTCTGGTATATTGCTGTTTCAGCAATCAGATTGTGGAAGGATTGACGGCAGGAGCTGTAAAAGGTTAAAAAGCCATTGAAAAAACGGCTGGAATTATCTATACTTTATAGGAGGAATTTGGAATGTGGCGGAAAACTACTTGCACCTCAGAAGGGTGCAATGAGTTTTCAGACATGCAATGGTATTGACTTTGTACATAGGTAATAGGAGGTATGCATTAGCAGTATGCGATACCTAACGACGACAGTACATTTTATTGGAATAACGGGTGCTGAATAAACTTATCAAGACAGTACTGGGATATACATGAGTTAGAAGGAGCAATACGGATATGAAATTATCACGTGAATTTTATAGACAGGACGGCATAAAGCTTGGAAAAGCTCTTCTTGGAAAGGTACTGGTTCATGAATCGGAGGAGGGCATAACCAAAGGAATCATTGTTGAGACAGAAAGTTATATGGGAGTAATCGATGCAGCAGCCCATTCATATAAAGGAAAAAGAGATGGCAGGTGCAATATCCAATACAATGAGGGGGGCTATGCCTATATTTTCATGATATATGGAATGTATAATTGTATGAATATTGTAGCCAATAAAGAAAATATACCGGAGGTGGTACTCCTTCGGGCACTTGAACCGCTGGAAGGCATTGATATCATGGAAAAAAGAAGAAAGAATGCCAAATTAAAAATGCTTCTTAATGGGCCTGGGAAATTGTGTCAGGGAATGGGAATTACCAGAGAACATTATGGTCTTGATCTGTGCAGCAGCAAATTATATCTTGAAGAACCGGCAAATTCAGAGGAATTTGAGATAGAAACCTCCAAGCGGATCAATATCGATTATGCGGGGGAAGCGAAAGATTATCTCTGGCGGTTTACCATTAAGAACAATCCTTATGTATCGGTTAAAGTAAAGTGAACAAATCGGAAAAGACCCTTAGATGGCATAAAATTCCTGTAGGAGAGAAGCAGGTTGTTAATAATTTTTTCTCAAAAACTATGGACTAATTTGACTTTTTATGAGAGAATAAGTGCGGTGTTAAAATAATAACATACTGTCTGCTTACAAAAGCATAGATGGCAGGGGATTTAAGCCTGCCTGCAAGGCGGTATTACCGCATTTATGAGGCATTCATAACCCCATATCCGCGACTAGATAGTAGATACTGCAAAATTGATGTACATTGAAAGGAGTCTAGACATGATTTATTCACATGAAGTAGAAATGATGTGTCCGGTTGCGCAAGGCGTTAACCACGGTGCAGCACCAATCCCAGAAGAAGCAAAATGGGTACAGGCCAGAGAAGTGAAGGATATTTCCGGTTTAACACACGGTGTTGGCTGGTGTGCACCTCAGCAGGGAGCCTGTAAATTGACCCTGAACGTAAAAGACGGTATTATCCAGGAAGCACTGGTAGAGACCATCGGATGTTCAGGTATGACACATTCAGCAGCTATGGCAGCTGAAATACTTCCCGGAAGAACTGTTTTAGAAGCACTTAACACAGACCTTGTTTGTGATGCTATCAATACAGCTATGAGAGAGCTTTTCTTACAGATCGCTTATGGTAGAACTCAGAGTGCCTTCTCTGAAGGAGGACTTCCAATCGGAGCCGGACTTGAAGACTTAGGAAAAGGTTTAAGAAGCCAGGTTGGTACTATGTATGGTACTTTAAAGAAAGGTCCCCGTTACCTTGAAATGGCAGAAGGCTATGTAACCGGAATCGCTCTGGATGAGGAAGATCAGATAATCGGTTATCAGTACGTAAATCTGGGCAAAATGACAGATTTCATCAAAAAAGGTGATGACCCTACAACCGCTTATGAGAAGTCCAAAGGACAGTACGGACGTGTTGCGGATGCTGTGAAGATCATTGACCCCAGAAAAGAATAACCGAAGGAGGATACATAAAATGGCTTTATTTGAATCATATGAAAGAAGAATAGATAAAATCAATGCTGTATTAAACAGCTATGGAATAGCTTCCATCGAAGAAGCAGAACAGATTACAAAAGCAGCCGGTCTTGATGTATACAACCAGGTAAAAGGTATTCAGAATATCTGTTTTGAAAATGCCTGTTGGTCTTATATTGTAGGCGCTGCAATCGCTATCAAAAAAGACTGCAGAAAAGCAGCAGATGCTGCTGCTGCAATTGGTGAAGGACTTCAGGCTTTCTGTATCCCCGGTTCTGTTGCTGACCAGAGAAAAGTTGGTTTAGGACACGGTAACTTAGGAAAGATGTTATTAGAAGAAGGCACAGAATGCTTCGCTTTCCTTGCTGGTCATGAGTCTTTCGCAGCAGCTGAAGGTGCTATCGGTATCGCGCTCTCCGCGAACAAGGTAAGAAAACAGCCTTTAAGAGTTATCTTAAATGGTCTTGGTAAAGATGCAGCTCAGATTATCTCCAGAATCAACGGCTTTACTTTCGTAGAGACACAGATGGATTACTATACAGGAGAGGTGAAGGAAGTATACCGTAAATCCTACTCCAATGGAGACAGAGCAAAAGTAAACTGCTATGGTGCAAACGACGTAACGGAAGGTGTTGCAATCATGCACAAGGAAGGTGTTGACGTTTCCATCACTGGTAACTCCACTAATCCTACAAGATTCCAGCATCCAGTAGCAGGTACTTACAAAAAAGAATGTCTTGAGCAGGGTAAGAAATACTTCTCCGTAGCTTCCGGCGGCGGTACAGGCAGAACACTTCATCCTGATAACATGGCAGCAGGTCCTGCTTCCTATGGTATGACAGATACTATGGGTAGAATGCACTCTGATGCTCAGTTCGCAGGTTCTTCTTCCGTTCCCGCTCACGTTGAGATGATGGGTCTTATCGGAATGGGTAACAACCCTATGGTTGGAGCCACTGTAGCGGTAGCGGTTGCGATCCAGCAGGCTGCTGATGCAGGTAAATTCTAAGCTTTGCTTGTTGAATAGATTTTAATATAATCAAGTTTGGTTCAAAACTTGCCCACTGCCCACGGTTTGTCCGCTACGGATAAACTGGTGGGCAGTTTTTCTGGATACATCTATTATTATTAGTATATTTATAAGCAATCATAGAGGGCAAAAGGAGACAAGGATGGGAAAAAATTATAGCTATGGTATAAGGTTTTGTAGTAAGCTCCATGCAATTCTTTAGGTGAACTCATCAATACGCATGGGGCGTTATGTTACAGTAAAGAATTGCATTATAAATTATAGTTTTAAGATAAATAAAAATTATAAAATATAAAAGGAGCAATTCAAATATGAAAATAGATTTGATTTTATGCAATAAAGAAACAGGCTTTGTAATAAAGAACATGTACCCGCTATATCTGCATGATTTGGCTGAAATCCATGATACACTGCCTAATCGATATGGTATCTTTGAAGAAGATGAGACACGCACTTTAAGCGAGCAATATGATACGCAGAATATCTGGTTTGAAAATCCGGAAGAGCTTTTTCCCTATTGCATAACCGTTGATGGGATTCCGGCAGGCTTCTGCCTCATAGCCAGTGGTAAATACGTATCAAGAGAAGTGGACTATTGCGTCCACGAGACCTTTATTTTGCGCCCCTATCGAAGCAAAGGCATCTCTCAGGAGGCGGTTATCCGTATTCTTGATAAACACAGAGGGCGATGGATGCTTGATACCAGTTCAGAGGATATTAATAGCCGTGCTCAATTGTTTTGGAGCAGAATGATATTGGCCTATACAGGAGGGATATATCAGGTAGAGAAAAGAATAATTCATAATATGCCAAGACTGGTATTCACTTTTCATAATCAGTAAGGGCGTTCATACCTTACCGTCTGGATATAACGAGCCATAGAAAAACAATTATGAGCCAAGAAGAACATTTACAAGCCAAGAAGAACAATTACAAGTCAAGAAAGACAATTACAAGTCAAGAAAGACAATTACAAGTCAAGAAAGACAATTACAAGCCAAGAAGAACGATTACAAGCCAAGAAAGACGATTACAAGCCAAGAAGAACGATTACAGGCCAAGAAAGATAATTACAAGCCAAGAAGATACGATTACAATCCAAGTGAGAAAACGGTTACAGTAACAAATCAAGTAAAGAGATGTGACCAATATCGAAAAGGTTTCCGTAATTCAATTGACATTACAGAATATGGATACTATAATAAAACTAAATAAATAATTCGGGAGCTTGTGTGCAGGCTGAGAGGAAACAATAGTTTCGACCGTACCTGATTTGGATAATGCCAACGTAGGGAAGTATAACATGGATGAACTGTATTTATGGGATATACCTGCGGGTATATCCCTTTTTGGTGTTATTTATTGACAAAATACAGAAAGGATAAATAAAAATGTCAGTTAAAAAGCTATCATTGGCAGGGGTTCTAACCGCTTTGGGAGTAGTATGCTCAACCTTCTATATTCCGGTCGGTGCCTCCAAGGTTTTTCCGGTGCAGCATTTCCTTAATGTGATTGCCGGTGTAATGCTGGGGCCGGTATACGCAGTTTCCATGGCTTTTGTTACCTCTGTGGTTCGCAATATCATGGGAACGGGAAGTATCCTGGCTTTCCCCGGGAGCATGTGCGGAGCTTTTCTCTGCGGAATACTCTATAAATACACAAAAAAGCTTGGAGCAGCTTTATTGGGAGAGGTTGCGGGTACAGGAATTTTTGGAGCTCTTTTAGCCTATCCTGTTGCAGCGATGTTTTTATCCGGTAAAGGAGCTTTTTACGTTTTTGTAATACCCTTTGGTATCAGTTCCTTCGCTGGCGCCATAATATCCGCAGTGCTCCTGTTATCCTTAAGTAGAAGCGGGATATTACAGAAACTTATTCACAATGAACAACTTTAAATAGTTAAAATATGAAAGAAGGTAATAAAAAATGAATTATCATACACAGATGGAAGCAGCCAGAAAGAAGATACTTACAAAGGAAATGGAGATAGTCTCCCAAAAAGAGGGAATGGATACCGAACTGCTCATGGAACGGGTCTCGGCAGGGCGTATTGTCATTCCAGCTAACAGACTGCATACTTCACTGAGCCCGGAAGGTATCGGAGAAGGCTTAAAGACAAAAATCAATGTCAACCTGGGAGTCTCAGGAGATTGCGCAGATTATGAAAAGGAATTTGAAAAAGTCAGACTTTCCCTTGCGTTTGGTGCCGAGGCTATAATGGATTTAAGCAACTACGGCAAGACCAATACCTTTCGGAGACAGCTGATAGAGTACTCAAAGGCTATGATCGGAACAGTTCCCATGTATGATGCAATAGGCTACCTGGAGAAAGATCTTATGGATATTTCAGCTAAGGATTTTCTGAGGGTGGTAGAAGCACATGCCAAACAGGGAGTGGATTTTATGACCATCCATGCTGGAATCAACAAGAGGGCAGTTGAAACCTTTAAAGCCTCCCATCGTTTAACTAATATTGTATCCAGGGGAGGTTCTCTGTTGTTTGCATGGATGGAGATGACAGGAAATGAAAATCCCTTTTATGAATACTACGATGAAGTACTGGCACTGTTAAGAGAATATGATGTTACCATCAGTCTGGGGGATGCGCTTCGACCAGGAAGTATTCATGACAGTACGGACGCCGGACAGCTGGGAGAGTTAATTGAATTGGGACAACTGACCTTAAGAGCCTGGGAGAAGGATGTACAGGTAGTGGTGGAGGGACCGGGGCATATGGCAATAAATGAAATTGCTGCCAATATGACCCTTCAAAAACGCCTGTGCCATGGTGCACCGTTTTATGTTCTGGGGCCTTTGGTAACGGATATTGCACCTGGCTATGACCACATTACATCTGCTATCGGAGGTGCCATTGCTGCTGCAAACGGTGCGGATTTTCTCTGTTATGTCACCCCTGCGGAGCACTTAAGGCTTCCGGACCTCTCCGATGTAAAGGAAGGAATCATGGCAACCAAAATAGCTGCTCATGCGGCGGATATTGCCAAAGGTTTACCGGGAGCAAGAGAGCAGGATAACCGTATGAGCGATGCCAGAAGAAGAATTGACTGGGAAGAAATGTTTGCTTGTGCTCTTGATTCTAAGAAAGCAAGGGAATACTTTGAAAGTGCACCGCCATCAGATAAGCACAGCTGCTCCATGTGCGGCAAAATGTGTGCAATGAGAACCACTAACAAAATATTGAACGGTGAAAAGGTAGAAATACTATAGAACTACTCTATAAAGGAAGGAAATAATGGTACATACTATTTTTGAGGGGAGTTTCAGGAGATTGCGGGAGAGGGCACCTCATATTCACTGTATCACCAACTATGTTACCGCAAACGACTGTGCTAATATATTGCTGGCCTGTGGCGCTTATCCGGTAATGGCAGATTTTTCGGAGGAAGCCGAGGAAATAACGGCAGGCTGTGAGGCTCTGGTAATCAATCTGGGAACGATAAATGACAACAGATTATCGGCTATGCTAAGGGCAGGTAAACGGGCAAATGCACTTTTGCACCCCGTACTTTTAGATCCGGTGGGAGTGGGAGCCTCTGCCTACCGCTTAGAGGCGGCTTTTCGATTGCTGAAGGAAATAGACTTTAGCGTCATCAGAGGAAATGCATCGGAAATAAAGACGTTGTATAAAGGAAGCGGCAGCTCAAAAGGAGTGGATGCGGCAAAAGAAGACAGCCGTATGGAAAATAATCCAGAGGAAGCCTGTAAAGCGGCACGGGAGCTTGCCGGAAGGACCGGTGCAGTCATTGTTCAGACGGGAGAAACAGATATTCTTGCAGAGAAAGAAAAGGTCTTTTATCTTGGAAACGGACATGCCTCCATGTGTAAAATAGCAGGAACCGGCTGTATGCTTTCGGCAGTTATCGGAGCTTTTAACGCCGTTTATCCGGAAGAACCCTTAAGGGCCGCAATAGCAGGAACTGCAGCAATGGGAATAAGCGGTGAAATTGCTTTTGCGAGAATGCTAGAGAGGAAAGAGGGGACAGCTTCCTTAAAAATTCATTTAATGGATTGCATCAGTAATATGGAGGAGGAACTCCTGAAAGAACGTATTTTACTGACAGAAGACCTGAAAGGATATAGAGAATGGACAAGTTAAGGGATAAAATGCTTTTATATCTGGTTACAGACAGAACCTGGCTTAGAGCGAAGCAATTGGCTGAGCAGGTAGAAACCGCCGTCAGAGCGGGAGTAACCATGGTACAGCTGAGAGAAAAAGAACTTTCCTTTGATGCTTTTACCGCAGAAGCGCTGGCAGTAAAAGAAGTGACGGACAGATACCGGATTCCCCTTATCATAAATGACAGAATTGATGTGGCGGTGGCAGTGGATGCCGCCGGTGTACATCTGGGACAGAAGGATGGAGAGATTGCAAAAGCAAGAAAGATACTTGGAAAAAATAAGATAATTGGTATGTCAGTTCATAATGTATGGGAAGCGGCAGAAGCGGAGCGAGAAGGGGCGGATTATCTTGGGGCAGGTGCAGTCTTTGGTTCTTCTACGAAAACGGATGCTGGTCTGTTGTCCTTTGAAACCTTAAAAGACATATGCCAGGAGGTATCCATACCGGTAACAGCCATCGGAGGAATCAACAGTGAAAATATCTGCAAATTGTCAGGCACCGGTATAAGCAGCGTGGCTGTTATTTCTGCAATTCTTGGAAGCAGGGATATTAAGCAGGCAGCGGCAGAAATGAAAAGGCTTGCAAAACAGATAATTATATCTTCTTAGAAACGTTAAGGAAGGAAAGAAAGGAAACAGACAGCTTATGCAGAAAGTACTTACGGTTGCAGGCTCCGACTGCAGCGGAGGAGCAGGAATTCAAGCAGACCTAAAGACCATTACTGCCCACGGACACTATGGTATGAGCGTAATTACAGCCCTAACGGCACAAAATACTCTTGGTGTTTCCGGAATATATGAAGTCAGCCCCCAGTTTGTTGAGGAACAGTTAAACCGCATCTGTGAAGATATCTATCCGGATGCAGTAAAGATTGGTATGCTATATAACGCAGAAATCATGAAGTGTCTGTGCAGGAAAATCAAAGAATACCGGCTGAGAAATATTGTATTAGATCCGGTGATGGTCTCCACTAGCGGAAAAAGTCTTTTGAAGGAAGAAGCCGCAGCTATTTTAATCGATGAACTTCTTCCCCTGTCCCATGTCTTTACCCCAAATCTGTATGAAGCCTCTGCTGTCAGTGGTATCTCCATTCGAAGCAAAAGTGATATGCTTGCTGCGGTACAAAAGATTGGCAGCAGATATGACGGATATATTTTGATGAAAGGAGGACATCTGCAGGAATGCTGTGATGACCTGCTGTATAAAGACGGAGAAGTATACTGGTTACGGCAGGAGAGAATCGACAACCCGAATACTCACGGAACAGGCTGCACTTTATCCTCAGCCATTGCCTGTAACCTGGCAAAAGGAAAAGAAACCAGAGATAGTATTACGGCTGCCAAAGAGTATGTAACCGGTGCAATCAGAGCAAATCTTAAGCTGGGGAGGGGGAACGGGCCGTTAAACCATGTCTGGAATTTGCCATTATATTGAAGGCAGGTTTCAAAGCCGATGGATAACAGAAAATTACGAAATCCAGAAATGTAGAAATATATGTAGAAATTTAAACTGGAAAAATTGATTAATGAAAAAGTACATAAATGAAAAGCACATAATGAATAGTTGATAAATGAGAAATTAATAAACGAATAATTGGTAAAAAAAAATTCATCAATGAAAAATGCTCTATGAACTGAACATGAAAAAATCGATTATCTGTAAAAATATTCATGATTGAAAAATAGGTTGCCTGAGAATTCACCAAAAGCTGTATTATAAGCTGGGAGATCTCAGGCAACCTTTTTTGAGAGGTAAAGAGGATTGAGAAGTATAAAAAAAGGCATAATTATAGAATGTGTGGGGATGTTAAACCTGTGTAAAATATAGCAAAACAGGAAAGAAACAGCAGAAAAAATACATATATTTACATATAATCACGAAGATGTCGAAATTGTTAAGTTTTTTGTAAGTTTGTTTACTAAATTGTAAAATTAATTAAAGCTTACTTAATGGTATTATTTTTAAAATAGTTTATAATACATTCTCGTAGCCTATTTTTTATATAGGAATATTCAATATGGCATGGACCATATAATGACAACAAGAGGGAGGACAAAGCAGTGGTTTTTAGCAGTCTGGAATTTATTTTTAGATTTTTACCGTTGTTTTTAATAATTTATTATGTTATGCCTGCCAGGTTTCGGAATGCTGTTCTCTTTCTCGGGAGCCTGTGTTTTTACGCTTGGGGAGATTTAAAATATCTCGCTTTGATTCTTATATCAATTCTGGTCAATTACTTAGCGGTCAGAGAAATGAAGCGTAATAAAGTATATTCCAGGATATGGCTCATTGCAGCACTGCTTTTTAACTTTGGAGTTTTGTTCTTCTTTAAATACATAAATTTTGCTATTGAAAACATCAACGTACCTCTTAAAGCCATAACACATGGAACGGGTATAGCCTCCCTGGAATTGGGGCTGCCTTTAGGAATCAGTTTTTATACCTTCCAGGCAGTAGCTTATGTAATTGACCTTTATCGAGGGGATTGTAAGGAAAACCCAAACCTGTTCCGTTTTGCCACATATCTGGTGATGTTTCCAAAATTGGTTTCCGGACCCATCGCTGTATACGGAGACATGGAAGACCAGTTAGAGGAGAGAAGGTATGGCCTGTTCAAATTTGAAAAAGGCTTAAAACTTTTTGTAGTCGGACTAGGTATGAAAGTACTCATTGCTAACCGTATCGGCATACTCTGGAATGATATACAGACCATCGGGTTTGAAAGTATTTCAACGCCTCTTGCCTGGCTTGGCTCTTTCGGTTACAGCTTACAGCTTTATTTTGATTTTCAGGGTTATTCCCTCATGGCGATTGGAATAGGGCGAATGCTGGGCTTTCATCTGCCGGAGAACTTCAATCATCCCTATATGTCCAAATCAATGACAGAATTCTGGCGCAGATGGCATATGACACTGGGAGCATGGTTTAGAAATTACGTGTACATTCCCCTTGGTGGAAATCGTAAAGGAAACAGACGATTGGCCATTAATATGCTGGTAGTATGGCTCTTGACCGGTTTATGGCATGGAGCCAGCTGGAATTTTGTGTTATGGGGCCTGGTACTATTTCTATTGATATTGCTTGAAAAGCTGTATTTCAAAAGAATTCTGGATAATTCAAGGATTATAGCAAGAATCTATATGCTTCTGGCTATTCCGCTTACCTGGACATTATTTGCTATCAGCAATTTAAGGGATGCGGGGATATATTTTGGCAGGATGTTTGGGATAGTTCCTGGCATAAATGTCAATGCTGGAGACTTTTTGAAGTATCTTGGGCAATATAAATGGTTGTTTTTGGTGGGATTATTCTTTTGCTTCCCTTATGGTAAGAGATTGTTTGAGAAATTTCAGAACAGTATCTTCTGCACAGCCTTTTTGTTCCTGGTCTTCTGGTACTCCATCTATCTCCTGGCCAACGGAGTTAACAATCCCTTCCTGTATTTCCAGTTTTAATCGTAGACTTCTAGACTTTTGATTATATACCGCCACAGGCGGAAGATTGTGAGTGAATTATGAAACATTTTAGGAATTTAAAAAGATATCACTTCCTGTTTGCGGTAGCAGCCAGTACACTGCTTCTGAGTATCCTTGGATATGCCGGCAAGAACAGCGTTTATGCTGATTACGCTGTTGATATAGTAAAGGTTCCACAGCTTGCGGTTGTATTTGAAGGATTAAAAGATGGAAAATATCCATGGAATATCCCAGGGGATAAACAAGAAGATTTAAAGGGTGATGGGCAGCTGACCGCTGATTCCGAAAAAACAGGTAACGAAACAGAGAATCCTATAGGAAATGCAGAGGCTTCAGGCAATCCAGCAGATAATAGCAAGGCTGACAGGCCTGGAACCGTAAAGAAACCCGGAGAAGGAAATAAAGGATCAAATGAATCTGGAGAAGGAAATAAGGGATCAAATGAACCCATGGATTCAGATAAAGACACCGGGAAAAATATCAATACGGGTATTGATAAAGATAATCAGACTAACGGAAAAGATGGCAGTACTGTTAAGGACGGTTCCGGAAATGAAAATACCGGAAAAGACAGTACGGAAAAAGGCAGTAACACGGAAAAAGGCAGTAACACGGAAAAAGGTAGTATTCCGGAGAACAATAGTACTACGGATAAAAACAACAACAACCCAGGCAAGAACAGCGAAAGTACCGGCAAAGGTGACAAACCGGTAAAAGGCAGCGATACGGATAAAAAGAATGATGCTGGTAAGAATACAGATAAAGACGGCAGTGCCGGCAAAGACAACAATTCAAATTCTGGTACAAAAGCAGACTTTAAGTATGAGACCGTAGAAAAAAGTTACTTCAAGGATGCACTTTTCATCGGTGATTCCAGAACAGTAGGACTCTCAGAATATTCCGGCTGGACAGAACCGACTTATTTTGCTGACGTAGGTCTTACGATTTACGATATCTTTAAAAAGGAAGTTGCCGAAGTGAATGGAAAGAAGCTTACAGTTGACAAAGCTTTGGCAAAACAGAAATATGGTAAGATCTATATTATGCTTGGAATCAATGAATTAGGAACAGGAACCACCAAAACCTTTGTTGCAGAATATAAAAAGGTGCTTGATGAAATTCAGAAGCTTCAACCCGATGCTATAATCTATATTGAAGGTATCATGAATGTGACCAAGAAAAAATCAGACACCGATCCGATCTTTAACAATAAGAACATCAAGGACAGAAACAATGGAATTGCAACCCTGGCTGATAATAAGTCCACTTTCTACATTGATGTGAACGAAGCAATAACAGATAAGACTGGTGGTATACCTGAAAAATATACCTTTGACAGTATTCATCTGAAAGCAGCCTATTATAAGATATGGACGGAATTTCTACTAAACCATGGTGTCGTTAAATAATTTAGATAAATAAAGGATCGTTCCCTTTTTATCAAATTAAGGCTGTTGCAGCTGGTTAACTGTAATAAGATAGTCTGAAGTATAGCTTATCTTACAGTTAAGAGCCGTAACAGTCTTTTTAGAATAATACATATCATATTATTACAAATCAAAGAGGAATGGGAGGAAGAAAGATAAGTCAAGGTTCAATGGAGGCCCAAGAACAAGCAAGTCAAGGTTCAATGGAAGCCAAGAACAAGCAAGTCAAGGTTCAATGGAGGCCAAGAACAAGCAAGTCAAGGTTCAATGGAAGCCAAGAACAAGCAAGTCAAGAGGCTCGAGGGAAGACATGATTAAGCATAATCAAGGCTCGAGGGAAGCCAAGAACAAGCAAATTAAGGCTCAAGGGAATCTGGCAGAGGAATTTCTTCACAAGAATAAACTTCTTTTGATTTCTCTTTTTTACGACCGACATTCTGCACGAACTCAATAAGAAAAGATGAGATAACTACCGTTACAAGGGAGTATACAATCCGTTGCAGCGGAATATAAAGCAGGGATAAGCTTAATACTACAATATCAGTAGCCAGGTATGCTCTTGATAATCTGCATCGGGTAAATTTTGAAATAATGAGTGCCAGGGCATCATCGCCTCCGCTGGAACCCCCCTGCCTTATAATCAAGCCGACACCTGTTCCCACAAAGATACCGCCTGCTATGGCAGCAACCAGGGGGTAAGGAGACAGATTGGGAAGAACTGGCGGGAACTGTTCCCACAGCCTGAAGAAACCGGCAAGGCTTAAGGTTGAGAGAAAGGATACCTTGATAAAGTTCTTGCCAAGATAACGAAAGGCAAGTGCATAGCAAAGGATGTCAAGTATAGGGGTCAGCAGTGACGGAGAGAGACCAAGCTGGTTATTTAATAACAGAATCAGTCCGATTACTCCGCCCTCTGTAATATTTGCCTGCTGGTGTATATTATAGACACCGAAGGAACCCATCGCAGTACCCAGCAATATGGCTCCAAAGCCTTTTAAGGTCAATAGTCCTTTATTATTATCTATAAATTTCGTAATTAATCTTTTTCCTAACATAACAGTCAACCTTTCAAATTTACCTGGAATTTTGGTTCAGGTGTTTTTTTGGGGTTTTTATCCATAAGTTGAATTAATCCCTACCATTCCATTTTAAACTCTGGTATAATACTAATGTCAAGTGCTTTATTTTACTGATAAAGCGGCTTAAAAATCAGTGCCAGAATGGGGGGAACCGTGAAAGATTATTATAAAATAAACGAAATCTCCAAACTTTATGGAATCGGAGTGGATTCTCTAAGATATTATGAAAGAATCGGAATCTTAAAGCCAAAAAGAGATATCAACGGATATCGTCTTTATAGCCTGAAGGATATCTACAAGTTAAATATCATATCGGATCTTCGTCAGTTGGATTTCTCCATGAAACAGATCAAGGAATATCTTGATCATCAAAGTATAGATAATACCATAGCTTTACTCTATGAAGAACAGGAGTACATCAAAGAGCAGCTAAAGAAACTCAGGGAAAGAAAGCAGATAATGAAAGACCGAATTGAGGCTCTGAAATCTGCAGCCAGAATTACAGCAGGCGAATATGTGGTAAAGGAGCTGCCGCCCCGCCCCTGTGTAAGACTGAATGAGTATATCACCAGAGATGAAGAAATGGATTTTGCTGTAAAGAAGCTTCATAGAAAGCATGAAAATAAAATAAGAGATTTTGGAAATCAGTCCATTGGTGCAGTAATGTCACTTGAGGATCTGGAAAGAGGTCTCGTAAATGTATACCGCAGCATTTTCTTTATTCTGGAGCATACAGAGGAGGCATATGATTTTATGCTTCCCGAGGGCAGATATCTGTCCTGCTGTTACAGGGGAGACTACCGGCAAAGTACGGAACGCATTAGTAAGATGTTAGACTATAGTAAGGCGCAGGGATTTACCATATCCGGTGACCCCTTTGAGATATATGTAGTAGATAATCGGGAAACCATGAAGGAAGAGGAATTTCTCACAGAAATTCAGGTACAAATATTCGATCCAATTTATCATTACTAAGATGTGACGAAACTGTTTATCGATGTGAGGAAACTGTTTATCGATGTGACGAAATTGTTTATCAATTTGAGGAAGCTGTTTATTGATGTGACGAAACTGTTTATCGATGTGACGAAACTGTTTATCAATGTGAAACATAGTATATCAATCTGACGAAATCTGCATATTGAATGACGGAATACATCATAAACCAGGCTGAACCTTTCCTTTATTGGCTTCAAGCAGGAAGTGGTAGCAGGGGGAATTTAAGCTGTGCATTGAAACTTCACCGTCCGGTGCAATACTATCATACAGATTGGAAGTAAGACGGGTACTATATACCTTCAGACACACCTTTAGGGAAAACGAAACGAATAAAACATAGAATGGGTTATTGCTTGTCGCTGTTAAGCGAGATAAGAGGAGATTATGAGTAGAAGAAAACAGCTAAAAATGAGAAAAGTGGGCTTAGAGCACCTGGAACAATATAATCAGCTTCTTCGATATGTCTTTCAGGTTACTGACAGAGAACTCCATCAGATCGGCTGGGAAGAGAAAGAGATGATAAGAGCCAAATCTCCCATCCTTGAGCAGGCGGACGTACTGGGATGGTTTGATGATGATAAATTAATATCACAGGTGGCAGTCTATCCTTTTCAGGTCAGAATCTTTCATAAGACCTACGATATGGGTGGTCTTACTGGAGTGGGCACCTATCCGGAATATTCCGGTCAGGGACTCATGCATAAGCTATTATGCCAGGCCCTTGAGAATATGCGAAACCGTAAGCAGTCTATTTCTTATCTATATCCCTATTCCATTCCTTATTATAGAAGGAAGGGTTGGGAAATCATATCAGATAAGATTACCTTTGAGATAAATGATTATCAGCTGCCAAAAAATAAAAGGGTATCCGGTGAGATTGAGAGAGTTCCTGCTGAAAGTGAGCAGGTCAGAGAAGCTTATGAGCGTTTTGCACTTCAGACCCATGGTGCGATGCTTCGGGGAGATCTTGCCTGGAATGAGTATTGGCTCTGGGATACAGACGATTTAATGGCAGCTATCTATTACAATGAGGATGGTGAGCCGGACGGTTATGTGCTCTATTGGATAGCAGATGAAATCTTTCATATAAAGGATATGATATTTGTCCATGAAGAAGCCAGAAGCGGGCTCTGGAATTTTATCAGTGCTCATTTTTCCATGATTTCAAAGGTTACGGGGAATATCCATACCGATGAACCACTGGCATTTCTATTGGAGGATGCAGATATCAAGGAGACCATTTCACCTTATTTTATGGCACGAATCGTAGATATTGAGATGTTCATAGCTCTTTATCCTTTTAAAGCAGATACTGCTGACAGGAAATGGACCTTTACCCTGGATGATCCGCTTCTTTCCTGGAACCAGGGAACCTTTATATTGCATATTTCGGCTGAAGGAAAAGGGGAGATTCTTAGAACCTCCCAAAAAAGCAGTGATAAGATAGATATACAGACAATGACAACCATGCTTCTTGGATATAAACGCCCGGATTATCTGAATAAAATCGGACGTTTAAGCTGTAGCCCTGACACTGTGGATATGTTGGAGGATGCCATTGAACAGCAGACACCTTATTTCTCTGATTATTTTTAAATAATATCTTATTTTAAAATTATTTGCGAAGGAAAAGACTGCAACTGCAGATATAAAAGGAGGAAGGCCAGCCGGTATAACCGTCTGGCCTCATATGAAAAAAAGATTATGTCAGCAAGGTGGGGAACCTTGTTTATTGCTATATAGGTAGTATACTGTTCATAAATGTACTTAATATGAATGGTTATTGAAAAGATTGTGAATATTTTTATTTAAATAAACTTCGTAACCTTTAAAACAACGAAAAGATGACTCCCTTTTTTCATAATAAGATAGCTGATTTATGAACCTGATGCGATAATTACTTACCTTACATTTCTGTATACATAAATTATTCTTGGCTGCAGATACTAACTGAAAAGCAATTTTATTATTCTATCATTTTTCGGTGGAGATAAGATTGGTTTTGGTGGACAAACTCATTTAAACTCAGCAATTCTTATCAGCGCTTCTCAAAGATTAATGGCGCAGAAATGGGGAATACATGGAAAAGGCTTCTGAAAAACAGCAGCAGCGCAAGGAAAAAGAAAAATTTAATACGTCAACGCAGAAAGAAAAACCGGAAAACCAGAATCAGACTCATAATGTGGTAAGAGAGGGTATCGGTCCTCAGAATCAGAAAAGATGAGTTAAAGGAGCTGTTATTTGAAATAATGTTGCGGTTAGAAGCCTCTTGGCTTTCCTCCACACACCGGCTGATCGACATATTGTAAACTTCGTTTGCTGTAATCGTACAAAATTGTTCGCTTATGCATCCCGAATTGGCAGATGTTCCTTCAGTCAGTGCATTACGGGGAAGCTAAGAGGCTTCTTACTGTTTGGCATCCTTTGGCATCATCAGCCTCTCTTATACATGTAAAATTACATACTATTTCATTTCTTTATATCTTCTTAACACGTTTGCTGCTTATCTGAACACCCCCTTAACCAGAAATTTGTTATTATCTATTTACGGTGACACCAAAACATCAGTAATACAAAACATGAATACCAGAACATTCGTAATGAAAATAGCAAAGATAGGAGTGGAAACAATGGGAAGTGTAATAATCCTTACAGGAACAGCAGGACTTTGCCTACTGGGATACCTGTTTTATGTCTTATTTCGAGGTGAAAAATTATGACAACGATACTAATACAACAGGTAGGATTTTTGATGATATTAATACTGCTGTCAATACCGCTGGGGTTATATATCAATAAGGTAATGAACGGGGAAAAGGTCTTTCTGACCAGGTTTATGGAACCGGTAGAGAAGGGCTTCTATCGGCTTATGGGGATAAAAGGGAATGAGGAAATGAGCGGGGGGAAATACGCTCTTTCAGTACTTATGTTCAGCCTGGCAGGTTTTGCTTTGCTGTTCTTGCTCTTATTATTACAGGGGTATCTGCCCTTTAACCCGGAAGGAATGAAAGGAATGAGCCCTGACCTGGCGTTTAACACCGCTGCAAGTTTTGTAACCAATACAAATTGGCAGGCTTATTCCGGTGAAGCAGCTCTTTCCTACCTGTCACAGTTTCTGGGACTGACAGTACAGAATTTCCTGTCAGCAGCTGTGGGGATTGCAGTATTATTTTCCCTGATCAGAGGTTTTGTCCGTAAGGAGATGAAAACCATCGGTAATTTCTGGGCAGATATGACCAGAGCTGTACTGTATGTATTGCTTCCCCTTTCCTTTCTGCTGGCTATCCTTTTAGTATCCCAGGGAGTGGTGCAGAGTTTTTCCTCCTATAAAGAAGTTACAACTCTTCAGGAGGGTACAGCTCAGGTACTGCCTTTGGGGCCGGCAGCCAGTCAGATTGCCATTAAGCAGCTTGGAACCAATGGCGGTGGTTTCTTTGGGATGAACTCTGCTTATCCTTTTGAGAATCCAACAGCCTTTTCCAATCTGTTGCAGCTGTTATCTATTTTATTGATTCCCGCGGCCCTTTGTGTAAGCTTTGGAAAAGGCGTTAAGGACAGAAAGCAGGGAAGGGTAATCTATATGGTTATGGCTGTATTGTTTACAGCGGCTCTGCTTATTACAACGGTAAGTGAAGAATATACGGGACCTGCTTATGCAGGTGTTACGGCAAGTGGAAATATGGAAGGAAAAGAAGCCGTTCACGATGTGGGGATGTCCTCGTTGTGGGCAACGGCTACTACCGCTGCCTCCAATGGCTCTGTAAATGCGATGCATGACAGCCTTACGCCTCTTGGAGGTCTGATGCCATTGTTTCTCATGCAGCTGGGCGAAATCGTATTTGGTGGTGTGGGAAGCGGCTTGTACGGAATACTTGCTTATGTGCTGCTGGCAGTATTCATAGCGGGACTTATGGTAGGACGTACCCCGGAATATCTGGGGAAAAAGGTTGAACCTTTTGATATGAAGATGGTGTGTCTGCTGATACTGATTCCACCTTTAGTATCCCTTCTGGGCACGGGCGCAGCGGTGTTAATGCCGGGAGCAGTGAGCTGGCTAACCAATTCCGGGGCACATGGATTTTCAGAAATACTTTACGCTTTTTCCTCAATGGGGAATAATAACGGCAGTGCCTTCGGAGGATTTACGGCAAATACTCCCTTTACGAACCTGACCGGAGGTGTAATTATGCTTCTTGGAAGATTTATACCTTTAATAGCAGTAATCTATCTTGGCGGGAATATGGCCGGAAAAAGGACGGTTGCAGCAAGTGAAGGTACCCTGCCGACGAACAACGGCATGTTTGGGGGGTTATTAATTGGAGTTATTTTAATCGTAACAGCCCTTAGCTTCCTGCCGGCTCTCGCCCTGGGTCCGATCGCGGACTTTTTCACCACTCGTTCATAAAGGCTATAATCGAGGGAACGTGATAGTCATAACACCCTTAGGTGTTACCTTCGCAGACAATGAGAAAGGCATGGTCATGATTATGAAAGAAAAGAGTTTTGACAAAAGTATTTTATCAGATGCAATATTGCAGTCATTTATGAAATTGAATCCGGCAGCGCAGTTACGGAATCCTGTTATGTTCGTGGTATATGTCGGTGCTATATTTACATCATTTCTATTCCTGTTATCCTTTGCTGGGATAAAGGATGAAAGCAGTGGGTATACCTTTGCAATAGCAATGATTTTATGGTTTACCTGCCTCTTTGCTAACTTTGCGGAAGCAATTGCGGAAGGGAGAGGCCGGGCACAGGCAGAGTCCCTAAAAAGTGCAAGAAAGGATGTAAAAGCAAGAAAATTAATTTCGCCCTCCGATGTGAAGAATTATACAGAGGTTATATCAAGCAGCCTGAAAAAAGGTGATATTGTTTTTGTGGAGGCCGGAGAGCAGATTCCAATGGACGGCGATGTCTTAGACGGTGCAGCTTCCGTGGACGAGAGTGCCATTACAGGTGAATCTGCGCCGGTAATCCGTGAATCCGGTGGTGACAGAAGTGCCGTTACCGGCGGTACCACCCTTGTTTCTGACTGGCTCATCATTCGAATTACAGCAGAAGCGGGAGAGAGTTTTCTGGATAAGATGATAGCAATGGTGGAAGGTGCAGCAAGAAAGAAGACTCCCAATGAAATTGCTCTGCAGATACTCCTGGTGGCCTTAACCATTATCTTTTTGGTTGTAACGGCTATGCTGCTTCCCTTTACCAGATTCTCCAGTATGCTAGCAGACAGCGGAGCCCCCATTTCCATAACAAATATAATTGCCTTGCTGGTGTGTCTGGCGCCTACTACCATAGGAGCGCTGCTATCCTCCATCGGTATAGCCGGTATGAGCCGTCTGAATCAGGCGAATGTACTGGCTATGAGCGGAAGAGCCATTGAAGCCGCTGGAGATGTGGATGTACTGCTCCTTGACAAGACCGGAACAATTACCCTTGGTAATCGTCAGGCCAGCGAATTTCTTCCTTTACAGGGAGTGAGTGAAGAAGAGCTTGCAGATGCAGCGCAGCTATCTTCTATTGCCGATGAGACAGCAGAAGGCAGAAGTATTGTTATTCTTGCAAAAGAAAAATTCGGTATCAGAGGAAGGGAATTGCAAAAGCTTCAGGCGTCTTTTATTGAATTTACGGCTAAAACCCGTATGAGCGGTATTGATTTTCAGGGAAATGAAATCCGTAAAGGTGCAGCAGAAGCAGTGAAATCCTATGTTACTGAAAAAGGCGGTGAATACACAGAGGAGTGTGACCGTCTTGTAAAAGAAGTGGCGAAAGCCGGTGGAACTCCGCTGGTAGTGGCTAAAAATGAGAAGGTACTGGGGGTAATTTATTTAAAGGATATTGTTAAGAATGGTGTGAAAGAGCGGTTTGAGGATTTGCGCAGGATGGGCATCAAGACAATAATGATAACCGGAGATAATCCGATGACCGCAGCAGCTATAGCAGCAGAAGCGGGAGTGGATGATTTTCTGGCAGAAGCAACACCGGAAGCCAAATTAAGCCTCATCCGTGATTACCAGACCAAAGGACATCTGGTAGCCATGACAGGAGACGGAACCAATGATGCGCCAGCCCTTGCGCAGGCAGATGTAGCGGTAGCCATGAATTCTGGAACCCAGGCTGCCAAGGAAGCTGGAAACATGGTGGATTTGGACTCCAATCCTACCAAGCTTATTGACATTGTGCGAATTGGAAAACAGCTGCTGATGACCAGAGGTTCACTGACAACCTTTTCTGTAGCCAATGATGTGGCCAAATATTTTGCAATAATACCGGTGCTATTCTTCTCAATTTATCCGGAGCTTTCCGTGCTTAATTTTATGGGGCTGACCAGTACCGTAAGTGCCATATTATCCGCAATCATCTATAATGCTTTAATTATCATAGCGCTTATACCTCTGGCATTAAAAGGGGTAAAATACAGAGAACTGCCTGCGGTTAAGCTATTGCAGAGAAACTTGCTATTCTATGGACTCGGTGGGATAATAGCCCCTTTCATTGCAATAAAGGTAATCGATATGCTGCTTTCAGCTTTCGGAGTCGTATAGTGCGGGTAATATAACGAAGAAATAGTCAGAGCACCCTGGTACAGAAAAAACTGGTGAGACAAATTTATATATACAGTATTTTGCATGGAACAAGGATTGGTTGTGGAAAAAGGAAGGATTATTAATATGAATAGTATAAAGAAAATAATAAGACCTGTTGCAGTAAGTTTACTAATGATGACTCTTCTCTGCGGTGTATTTTATACCGCAGCAGTAACAGGAATAGCAGGAATCTTCTTTCCGGTAAAGGCGGAAGGTAGTATAATAACAGTAACCTTAGCAGATGGAAGCACCAAAGAATACGGTTCGGCGCTGATAGCACAGGAATTTACCGAAACAAAGTATCTTATCGGACGTCCTGCGGGCACCAGTAACCTATCACCTGCCAGTAATGAACAAAAGGAACTGGTACAGGAAAGAATTGAGTGGTGGCACAGTATTGATCCGGCGAATCAATTGGAGCTTCCAGCTGATCTGGTAACGGCTTCTGCAAGTGGAGTTGATCCAAACATCTCTGTTGCGGCAGCCAGGTATCAGGTAAGCCGGATAGCAAAAGAGCGTGGTATGGGGGAGGAAGAGGTGCAGGAAATAATTGATAAATATACAGATAAGCCCTTTCTGGGTATATTCGGAGAAGCGGTGGTCAATGTATTAAAGGTCAATCTGGCACTGGATGGATTGCTATAGGGATAAGCAAATTTGCAGAGGTAAAAACTGTGATATAATTAGTTAAATGTGTGAAAGTGAGAAAGCCATGGATGTTACAGATAATCGTCCTGACCCGGAGGCAATTTTAATAAAACTTCAGGTGAAGGATGAAAAAGAAGGCGGAAAACTTAAAATATTCTTTGGATATGCAGCTGGTGTAGGGAAAACTTACGCTATGCTTGATGAAGCACTGGAACATTACAGGTGGGGCAGTGATGTACTGGTGGGTTATGTGGAACCACATGACAGACCTGAGACCCTTAAATTTTTGGAGGAATTACCTGTATTGCCTCCAAAAAGCATAAGCTACAAGAATATGGAACTGAAGGAATTCGATCTGGATGAAGCCTTAAGGAGAAAACCTAAGCTGATTCTTGTTGATGAGCTTGCGCATACCAATGGGGAAGGCTCCAGAAACCGGAAGCGTTATCAGGATGTAGAAGAGCTCCTTCATGCCGGAATTGATGTATTTACAACAGTAAATGTCCAGCATCTGGAGAGCCTTAACAATGTGGTTGAAGATGTAACGAAAGTTACAGTTAGAGAAACAGTTCCGGATTATATCTTTGATCAGGCGGATATGGTCAAGGTTATCGATATAGAGCCGGAGGAGTTATTGCAGCGTCTTAAGGAAGGAAAGGTCTATCACAAGGAAAGAGCCAGAACTGCCATGAGTAATTTCTTTGCAGTTGAGAATCTGAGAATATTAAGAGAAATAGCTTTGCGAAAGGCAACTGACCGTATCAGTAACGAGAATCAAAGTGAACGTATTATGCAGGAGAAAATGGCGAATACCAAATTCCTGGTCTGTATCAGCGGTTCACCCTCGTCGGCAAAATGTATCCGTTGGACTGCCAGAGCCGCAGAAGCTTTTCACGCGCACTGGATTGCTATTTATGTAGAAGATGAGGATAATCTTTCTGCAGAGCAGAAACAGACAGTTCGTAATAATATGGAGCTGGCAGAGAAGCTGGGGGCAGAAGTAAACACCCTTATGGGGCATGATATAGCAGAAACCATTGCAGAATATGCCAGATTGGCTGGGATAACAAATATTGTTGTAGGGAAAAGCCGGAATAAAAAGACGATTAGGAGTCTCTTTGAAATGGACTTTGAGGATCGGCTGATAGCGCTGTTACCGGCCATTGAGGTACACATTATACCGGATAATACCGGTGTCAGGAGCTTCCACCCTCAGAAAACACAGAGATTTCGGGACCTTCGACTTAATTTGAAGGGCAGGGATTGGCTTAAGACCTTTGGGATACTCCTTGCTGCCCTGTTACTATGTGAAGGACTTCAGTTCTGGGAGTTTGGTGATCAAAATGATGTTATGATTTTTATACTGTCCGTTTTGATTATATCGAGAATAACAGAAGGATATTTTTATGGTGTCTTTGCCTCCTTATTAAGTGTACTGATATTCAATTTCTTCTTTACCCAGCCTTATTTTACTTTTAATGCCATTGAAAACGGCTATCCCCTTACTTTTGTAATAATGCTGTTTATCTCACTTATCACCAGTGCACTTACCGTTCGGATTAAGCGGCAGGCCAGATTTGCTGCAGAAAGAGAACACCGTATTGAGGTATTATATGAGATAAATAAAAAGCTCCTTGTAACAAGAGGTACCGAAAATATTATCGCATTGGTATTGGATTACAGTGTGAAGCTTTTTGAAAGGTCGGCCATTCTATATATCCAGGATGAAAATGGTGAAATGAAAGGGAGCTATTCGCCGTTTCCGGAGGAGAAGGATTCCTTTATGCTGGCAGAAGATGAGAAGGCAGTAGCTCATTGGGTATTTGTAAACGGGAAAAAGGCCGGGGCCGGTACAGATACCCTGATGGGGGCCGGAGCCTTCTATGAGCCGGTATTATTCCAGGGAAATGTTCTGGCAGTTATCGGGTTATCCTGTAAGAATGGAAACATGGATCATAACAATCGTCTGTTCTTACGGATGATTACACCGCTGGTGGCTATGGCTTTTGAAAGGCAGAGGTTGAGTGATGAACAAAGGAATATATTAGTGGAGACAGAAAAAGAGAAGATGCGGAGCAATTTGCTGCGGGCTATTTCTCATGACTTAAGAACTCCACTTACCGGAATACTTGGTGCAAGCTCGGCAATTCTGGAAAATGAAGGTTCTATCAATGCAGATACCAGCAGACAGCTTATAGTGAATATCAAAGAAGATTCCCAGTGGCTTATCAGGATGGTGGAGAATCTTTTGTCCGTAACCAGAATCAATGAAGGAACTATGAATGTTACAAAGACACTGGAGGCAGGAGAAGAAATCATAGCAGAAGCAGTAAGCCGTATACGCAAAAGGTATGGTGAGAGGAACATTCAGGTCAAGGTACCGGAGGAATTCTTAGAAGTGCCTATGGATGGAACCCTCATTGCCCAGGTGTTGATTAATCTTCTTGAAAATGCCATTAAGCATTCCAGGGAGGAAGCTCTTATCGAAGTTTCCTTAAGAAAGAAAGAACAATGGGCAATATTTGAGGTGCTTGACAATGGAGAGGGTATCACAGAAGAAGATCTGCCTTCTCTGTTTGAGGGATATACAGCTCTTGGCGGTAAGGCATCCGATTCCGCTAGAGGACTGGGAATCGGGCTGTCAATCTGCCGGTCTATTATAAAAGCACATCAGGGAAGAATGGAGGCGGAGAACCGCTCTGGCGGCGGGGCAGCTTTCCGGTTCTTGCTGCCACTGGAGGAGAATATATCCTGAGCATTTCTTAAACATGCTCCTGACTGCCATAACTACAAGAATGCTCAAGGCCATTCCCGCAGCAATACTGGTGTATGTGTAGCGGTATTACTTTTGTTATAGTATAGTTGTTTTTGTGACTAATATGTTCTTTTGCAGTGGGACGAAATAAACCGCAAACCTGTTTGCATTATGAAAAGAATATGGAGATGAAAAAGTGATGGAAATGGAGCCTTTAATACAGATAGTGGAAGATGATGCGACCATTGGAAATTTCATATCTGCTGTACTTACAGCAAATGGCTATAAGGTCATACGAAGTACAGGAGGAAGAGAAGCAATCCAGATGAATGCTTCCTATATTCCGGATCTCATTCTCCTGGATCTGGGGTTGCCGGACATGGATGGCCTGGAAGTACTGAAAAATATAAGAACCTGGTCTAAAGTACCTGTAGTGGTAGTATCCGCAAGAGGACATGAAAGAGAGAAGGTGGAGGCGCTTGATCTGGAAGCAGATGATTACATCGTAAAACCTTTTGGAACCCCTGAGTTGCTGGCGCGTATCAGAACGGCTTTGCGCCATGGAGTTAGAAGCCATGATGAAATGAGCAAAGAAGCGGGACGTGTTAAGATTGCAGAACTGGAAATCGATTATGAGAAAAGAAGTGTTTCTCTGGAAAAGCAAAATATTCATCTGACGCCTATAGAATATAAAATACTTGCACTTTTAGCCAGACATCCGGGCAAAGTATTAACCCATGATTATATTATCAAGGAAATTTGGGGACCCTATGCCAATGAAAGCCGTACCCTTCGTGTAAATATGGCTAATATTCGAAGAAAAATTGAAAAAAATCCCGGTGAGCCTCAGTATATCCTTACGGAAATGGGAGTTGGCTACCGTATGGCTGACAGATAAAGTAATATCCTTTATGAGGTTGTCAAACCGAATAAAAGAAATGCATTCTGTGAATATTATCTCCAAGGAGGTAATACAATGGATGCCAATGAAGAATATTTAAATTATATCTACCAAAATGCTAAAATGGGTACAGATACTTTGGGACAATTGATCAATATTGCAGAAGATAAGGAGTTTACCAGTACATTAAACTCTCAGTTCAGAGAATATGAGTCCATCGAGAAAAAAGCAGAAGAGTATTTAAAGCAAAGAAACAAAGAAGAGAAAGATATTTCTTTGTTTCAGAAGGTCTCAGCAGATGTGATGATAAATGTTAAGACCTTAACGGATAAATCAGCCTCCCATATTGCAGGGATGCTTATGCAGGGTAGTACCATGGGAGTAATTGATATCATAAAAAATAACCGTAAATATAACGGTGCAGACAGCGAAATAAAGGAACTGGGACAGAGGTTGTTAACCTTGGAAGAAAATAATATCAATGAGTGTAAGAGATATATCTAGTACTGTTTTAGCTTAGACAGGGTACCCTGCTTCTTGAAAAAGCATGGTACTCTTTTTGTGTATTAAATCACTCCGTTTAAAGGTAATCACAAATTAGAATGTCTGCACATTGTCATAAAAAATAGATAGATAAAAGTCCACGGTCCTGAGTGATAAAAGTTATTCATCTTAATAGTGACAATGTAAAGGAAATTAAAGCTTACTATAACTCAATCAGTTATGACACAAATTAACAATAAAACAAGAAGAAAGACAATATATTATTGACATAAAATGTTAAAAATAGTAAAATAACTATTTATAGGGGAGGTGCAATAAATGTGAATTCAGTGATTTAATATTTATTAACAAATCACTCATATTATCAAATTTAATCAAAAAGGAGAGTTTAAGTATGAAAAAGGGAAAGATCTATTTAATATTAGTATTGACTCTGATGCTTTTGGTAACATGGTTAGATGGAGTAGCCATGGCTGATGTCTATGAGACAAAAGACAAATTTCTTACAGAAATAACTACTGAAGAGCTTACAAATTATGCTTTGAATTTTGCAAAAGATTTTAATGGTTCACTTAATCTTGAAACTCGTGATATGATACCAATCTACAATAATAATAATGTACTGGTAGGGTATTCAATTTCCTACTACATAGGCGAAACACCGTATGGATATATTAATCTTGATTTTTCATATGATGATCCTGTAACAGAATTTGTAATCAATGAGAACTCACCAAGTTTATATGATAATCTGGCTGATAGTGCAGTAAATAATGTTGGAAATGAAATTACAATTGGAGAAAAGCTTTATAATACAGCTCCTTTGGACTTCACTATAGAAGTGAAAGATAAAAGTAACCAGGATTTTTATTATAATAACAGAGAGAAAATGCCATCATATAAATTTAGAGATTTTCAAAATAAATCTAAAAGCACATTTAAAGTAAATAATCAATCTACATCAGCAACAAAATATAATTCGCATAGTGATTTATTTAGCAGTTCCTATGAATCAGGCTCAACTTTAGTGACTGGTCCAACATATACTTCAAAATATTCATCTAGTAAATCATTAATTTCTCAAAAAACCATAATGACAAGTACATATAAATATGCTTGTGCTGTGGTAGCATTAACAGAGGTAGCAAGACAGGAGGGCATATTAAAAAATTCAAGCATAACAGATACATTTAATGCGTTATGGACGTCCACCTCAACTAGTGAAGAATCTACAGGTAATTTTTATGGTTATACAATAACTCTCGGTAGTACAAAGGATTCAAAATTAGGATCTGGTATGAAATCATATTGTGAAGATAGAGGTAAAACTAATACAACAACGACATCCAGTAGCAATCCAAGTTTTTCGTTTTTTACCGGATCTATAGCAAGTAATTATTCAACAACTTTATCATATCGTATACTAGAAACCAGTGGAGAGGAATCAGGGCATACTGTAAATGTTGTAGGGTACTGCACTGCCAAAAAATCTGGAACTACATCGAATTACTTGATTGTTGCTGATGGCTGGTATGATGATGCTCCGAAGTATATGAATTATACTAGCATTGATTTTGTTGATACGTATGGTGTAAAATATGTTATTAAATGATTAAATATGAGGACTTAGAATGAAGAAAATTATTAGTATTGGAACGATTATTATACTGATTACAACTATATTTAATGGGTGTTCAAAAGAAAACAAAAAGAATGATGAAAGCAATACTACAGCAACTGCTTTTGGGATAATTGCTGAAGTTATAGAAGTGTTTGATGGGTATTGCAGAGCGAAAGTAACGAATGAGGATACCAATTTTAGTAAAGATACTAATGTATTAATTTATTTTAATAAGATCTATCAAGAGTTAAATGAAGTTGCAGATGACGCAAAGGATACTAAGAAAACTGAGGAAATAGATAAATTAAATGTTGGAGACAAAATTTCAGTGACTTATACAGAGTATCAAAAGGATGATAATGAATACTCTATAAATGCACCTTATATTGAAATTATTCAATAGGCTGAAAACCGGGTATACTTGTATGCTCGGTTTTTATTTTCATCTAACTCTGTCAAGTAGCTAATTTATATTATTTTGACATGTTTAAATGAGTATTGAAAGAAATGTATATAAGAACCTTTATAACTGCTTTGAAATTTGAGCGAATCCTTTATAGCATTAATATATTTGGGAATTATTAAATTACATAAAAAGCGCGAAATTACAATATGAAGCAGACTAGAAAATAATACATATATTACAGTATAAATTCATCTTATGTAGCAATGCACTTATAGAATCTATATTGAAAAAAGATACATCAGAGAACTGATAGAATTATTTGACAGTTGGATTTCGGTTTTGTTATAATCAAAGCGAAGAATACATGTAACGGATGAAAGATATCGTGCTGTAACCAAACGAAATTCTAGCTATCGTTTGGTGGAAAAGAGGATTTTGATGGATGGGTTTAATACTGGGTTTAGCGATGGTTTTGGAAATGGTTTCATAGGAAATGCTTTTCCGAGGATTTTTACAATTATTTTTCTGTTGATATTTGGATTTATTTTATTTGGGGTAATAACCGCAATCAGACAGGGTATCAAAAATAGTAATTCACCTGTTCTTACAGTAGAAGCAAAAGTAGTTGCCAAACGAACCAGTGTTTCTCATAGTACAAATAACACAGTGGACGGCTTCGCTTCTTCCAGTTCAAGTACCTGGTATTATGCTACATTCGAAGTAGAGAGCGGTGACCGGATGGAGTTCTCAGTCAGTGGCAGAGAATATGGAATGTTGGCAGAAGGAGATTACGGCAAATTAAAATTTCAGGGAACCAGATATTTAGAATTTACCAGGAATACAGCCTTATAGGTATATAAGCCGCTGATAAGCCTAAGTTTGACGGCAGGCATGATTGTTATCTGCTTGCAGTATTCGTACTCTTTGCCGGAGGCAATTTGCAACATCTGTAATACATTGCTTTAGGAAGTAGCAGTGTTGAAATACCGCTGATATGCATTGAAGTACAGGGGAATATAACGTAGTGTATGTCAAATTAAAAAAATCAAATTGAAATATGTCAAATTGAAAATATGTCAAATTGAGAGTTAAGAAGGTTTTAATGAGGTTTCAAAGATTCCGGAGTAATGAATAAAAATACGAATATTCTTTCAATAGAACAAAAAGTCTTAGGGATGGAAAGGTTTATTGCAGCTTCAAGCAGTATCCTTTCTTTTTTATTATCCGAAAAATAATTCTTGTAGACAAGTCATTCATTTCTGATTATGATATAAGAAATGAAATTACATAAAGGGAATAAAGTCAGATAGAAGATATGAGACACAAGATGAAATGAAAAGTATACGGAAGAAATGAAAAGTATACGGAAGAAATGAAAAGTATACGGAAGAAATGAAAAGTACACGGAAGAAATGAAAAGTACACAGAAGAAATGCAAGTGCACGGAAGAAATGAAAAGTATACAGACGAGATGAAATTGCACATAAGAAATGAAATAAAACGGAAAGAAATCTGAATAAATATACCATTAGTATTCTACTTCAAACAGAGAGGATTAAACTATGGAGTTAAGGGACTACCTAAAAGAACACAAATTGATAACAGATGGAGCCATGGGAACCTATTATTCCAGGCTGCTAAACAATGATAATGCTGTATCCGAATACGGTAATATTAAGAAAGAAGATATAATCGTTGACATTCATAAAGCATATATCAAAGCCGGTGCAGTGTTAATCAGAACAAATACCTTTGCTGCCAATAAGCAAACCCTTTCAAAGTTTGGAGAAGAACAGAAAGAATTGATTAAGAATGCCTACGGGCTGGCGCAAAGGGCTGTAAAAGAAGCGAAAGCAGAAGGATTCACAAACGCACAAGATATTTATATCGCCTGTGATATAGGGCCTATACCTGAAAATGGTACCAGAACGGAAGAGGATATACTGGCAGAATATCTGGAGATGTGTGATGCCTTTCTGGAAGCGGGCGGAGAAGTATTTCTTTTTGAGACTTTTTCGGATTTCTATTACTTAAAAAATGTCACCGCATATATCAAAAAGAAAAAACCAGAGGCTTTTATCATTACGAATTTCTGTCTTAATAAGAATGGTTTTACCACCAAGGGAATCAGTGCCAGAACCATACTCGAGACCATTGAAAAAATGGAGGAGATCGAGGCGGGAGGCTTCAACTGTGGTATTGGTTCAGGACACATGAATCAGATTCTGAAACGTCTGCCTTTCCCGGAGAAGAAATTCATAGCTGCAATGCCCAATGCCGGTTATCCGGAACAGTTTAAGAACCGCCTGGTCTTTATGGATAATGAAGGATATTTTAGGGAGAATCTTCAAAGGATATGTGATCTGGGTGTTGATATTATCGGAGGCTGCTGCGGTACAACGCCGGATTATATTCAGAATATGTCAGAGCGGCTTCTGTTAAGAGAGGACTACAGGGGAGTCAGAAAAGACCTGGCAGAATTAAAGGAAAGCAAAGTTGAAGTCCGAACCAATGATTTCTATGAGCTCTTTAAGACAAACAAGAAAGTAGTTGCAGTGGAGCTGGACCCCCCTTTTGATGCAAAGGATGAAAAGGTTATAGCCTGTGCCCTTAAATTGAAAGAAACAGGGACAGATATCATAACCATTGCGGATTCTCCAATGGGAAGAAGCAGAGTGGATTCCATTCTGATGGCTCTAAAGCTGCATAATGAAACAGGTTTACCTGTTATGCCCCATGTATGCTGCCGGGATAAGAATATGATTTCCATGCGTTCCACCTTGCTGGGAGCGTACTTAGGAGGAATACGCAATATATTGATTGTAACCGGAGATCCTATTCCCAGTGAACACAGACAATCTACTACCGGTGTATTCGACTACAACTCCATTCAGCTCATGAATTATGTAAAGGAAATGAACAGAGAACATTTTCCCGAGGAACTTCTCTATTATGGTGGTGCCTTGAATTATGGACGAGGTCCCATTGAGAAGGTGGTTGAAAGGATGGAGAAGAAGATTGAAGCCGGTGCCGGATATTTTCTTACACAGCCTGTATATTCAGAGGAAGACATGCGGCGTCTGGAAGAAATCAAGAAGAGGGTAAATACCAGGATCTTATGCGGAATCATGCCTCTTGTAAGCTACACCAATGCAAATTTTATCAAGAATGAGATATCTGGTATCAATGTACCAGACTGGGTAGTGGAAAGATATCGTCCGGATATGGAGAAAGAAGAAGCAGAATGGGTAGCAGCAGATATTGCAAGTGAAATTATAAGGGATATAAGTCCTTTTGCAGATGGTTATTACTTTATGCTTCCCTTTAACAGGGTAAGCCTGATGGAAAAAATTAAGATAGTATAGAGTTATGAAAACGATAGATAAAAGAAGATGTCTATAGAATGATTTCCAAAAAATAATGTGTCCAAGGTTATGGGTACAGTATAGAAAACTGGATAAAAAGAAACTGGATAAAAAGAATCTGGATAAAAAGAATCTGGATAAAAAGAATCTGGATAAAAAGAATCTGGATAAAAAGAATCTGGATAAAAAGAATCTGGATAAAAAGAAAACCAGATAAGAGAAAAACAAGATAAAAAAACTAGATTAAAAGAAAACGAAATAAAATGAAAACTAATAAAAAGATACTAAATAAAAATAAAACGATAAAATAAACGATAAATAAATGAAAAGGTCTAAGGTGTAACTATGAGGGATGTTGAGGATAAGCCGATCGTAAGGGAGTCCTTTGCCATGGCATATAAAGGAGGAGAGATCTGGTTTGAGCAGCTGGATGCTCTTTATGGGCATAAGGAGCTGGTGATGGAGAAGTTTCATAAGGATATGGAAATACTTAAGCGACCTTCTTCTACCGGTCTGGTAGCTGTTAACATAAACCAGACGGTTATAGAGGAAGACATGGCAAAGGATATACTTGATCGGCTGATAGAATTGAACAAATTGCGCAAGGTAGTTTTTGTAGGAACCGATAAGAAGATAAAACATTTTTTAAAGGTCAGGTTGAAAGAACAGAGGGATAAAACTACCTTTGTTTGTTCCTTTATAGATGATTATGAAAAGGCAAAGACCTGGCTGGTCGGAAAGATATAACAGCAGAAATGTACAAGTTGAATTAATTAGTCTTTACCTGTCCAAGCATAAAAGACCATATAAGCAAGCTTTTTATACTGGTACAGGAACAGGAGTAAACGAAAACGCAGCGATAGATTCAGGAAAGAGGTTACCATGACAAGAAAAGAATTCAGAGAGCTGACAAAGCAGAAAATTGTACTCTTAGACGGAGCAACTGGAAGTAATATGCAAAAAGCGGGAATGCCTACCGGCGTATGTCCGGAGGAATGGATACGAAAGAACCCGGATGTTCTGATTAATCTGCAAAAAGCCTATATCGAAGCCGGAACGGATATTCTTTATGCACCTACTTTTACCGGTAACCGAATAAAGCTTACCGAATACGGCCTTGCAGACAGTATTGCAGAGATTAATGAAGAACTTGTGAAGCTGTCTAAACAGGCAGTAACAGAAGCGGCTGCTGACAGAAAAGTCTATATCGCCGGAGATCTTACCATGACCGGGCAGCAGCTATACCCAGTGGGAACACTTCGTTTTGAAGAATTGGTAGAGATATACAAGGAGCAGATTGCTTATTTGTTATTAGCTGGAGTTGATCTATTTGTCATCGAGACAATGATGAGCCTGCAGGAATGCAGAGCCGCCCTCCTGGCAGTAAAAGAAACCTGTGAGTTACCTGTTATGATAACCCTTACCTTTAACGAGAATAACAGAACCCTTTATGGTACGGACCCGGTAACGGCAATTACTGTGCTTCAGAAAATGGGAGCGGATGCCGTAGGTGTCAACTGTTCCACCGGTCCGGAAGGCATGAAGGAAATCGTAAGTGAAATGAAAAAGTATTCTTCTGTACCCATCATTGCAAAACCCAATGCAGGTTTGCCAAAGCTTGTAAAGGATGAAACGGTCTTTTCTATGGCGGGAAAAGAATTTGCGGAAGAAACCAGAGGACTTGTGGAGGCAGGAGCAGGGATTATCGGTGGTTGCTGCGGAACCACACCAGAGCATTTAGCTATGCTAAAGGCTTCCGTCAGCGAACTTCCGATACCGGAACCTACTCCGGAAAAAGTAAGGATTCTCACAACGGAACGTAAAGCTCTTAAGATTAAGGATAATGGGAAATTCCTTGTAATCGGTGAACGAATCAACCCGACCGGTAAGAAAGCCCTTCAGGAAGAATTAAGACAGGGTAATTATCAGATGGTTACGGATTTTGCAAGGCAGCAGGAAGAAGACGGTGCGGATATTCTGGATGTTAATATGGGGATGAACGGTATTGATGAGAAAGAAGCCATGCTTGAAGCAATCTATGAGATAACAGGCTTTTCGGGACTGCCCCTAAGCATTGATACAAGCCATATCAGCGTAATGGAAGCCGCTCTGAGGATCTATCCGGGACGTGCTCTTATTAACTCCATATCGCTGGAAAAGGAGAAATTTGAAAAACTAATCCCCCTTGCCCGTAAATACGGAGCTATGTTTATACTGCTTCCTCTATCTGATAAAGGTTTACCGAAGGATCTGGAGGAGAAGAAAGAGATTATCCGTACAATTGTAGAAGCAGCAGAAAGAAATGGTCTCGAGAAAGACGATATAATCGTAGACGGGCTTGTAAATACCGTAGGAGCCAATCGTGACGCAGCACTGCAGACCCTTGAGACCATCAGGTACTGCAAGGAAGAGCTTGGACTGGCTACGGTAGTGGGGTTGTCCAATATATCTTTTGGACTCCCTGAGAGGCAGTACGTAAACAGTACTTTTCTGGCACTTGCAATCAGGGAAGGACTGACCATGGCAATAGCAAATCCTTCTCAGGAACTGTTGATGAACACAGCCTTTGCAGCAGATCTTCTGGCAGCCAAAGAAGAGTCAGATATCAGGTATATTAAAAGAGTAACGGAAAGGCCATCTTCTGTTGTAACCAGAAAGGAAGAAACTCTTAAGAAGTCGGGAGCAGATTCTTCCGGGAACCAGGAAGGCAGAGCAGGAAGCCCGGCAATTTTTGAGGGGAATAAAATCTATCAGGATATCTATGATGCGGTGATAAAGGGTAATAAAAGAGAGATTGCAGCACGTGTCAAGGAGGCTCTGAAAGAAGAACTTAAACCTTCTTTCATTTTGGATGAGCTGCTGATACCGGGGATTAATGAAGTGGGCAGGCTCTTTGACAAGCAGATTTATTTTCTTCCCCAGTTGATTGCGTCGGCGGAAGCCATGAAAATAGCAATTGATTATCTGGAGCCGCTGTTAAAAGACGGGCAGGAGGAGAAGAAGCTGGCAACGGTTGTTATAGCAACGGTTTCTGGAGATGTACATGATATCGGTAAGAATCTGGTGGTATTGATGCTTAAGAACTATGGTTTTCACGTCATTGATCTTGGCAAGGATGTACCCTCGGAAAAAATCATAGAAACAGCCAGAGAGCAGGAAGCGGATATTATTGCATTATCCGCCCTGATGACCACCACCATGCTTGAAATGAAACGGGTTATAGCTCTGAAAAATGAAGCAGGACTAAAAGCAAAGGTTATTATTGGAGGTGCGGTAATTACACAAAGTTATGCGGATGAGATAGGTGCAGACGGTTTTGCAGCAGATGCCGGAGAAACTGTAACAGTTGTAAAAAGGTTATTGAAGTTGTAAGGGTAAGTTAGCAAAAGCGCAGGCAAGGGCTTTCATATACCTAAAAAACCACCATAAGTTTTTCAATCAGACTTATGGTGGTTTTTACTGAAGTTATCCTTAGCGATATCCTTAAACAGCAAGTTGTAAAATACAAGTTATTTGAACCGCTGATGGTATAACTGATAGTTATAAATCACGTTAACGATTATCAGAATCTTCCTCCAGTTCATCACATTGTTTATTATATTTTTTAACTGCAAGTTCTCCCGTTATCCACTGAAAGAGAAGACTGAATACAAAAAAAGGAATAAACATCTGAACAGCACCCTTGAGGGCAGAAACTCCTTCAAACTGTGCATCCTGTACCCCAAAACCATAATGCAAGACAGTTGATACAATAACAATACCTGCAGACAGCCAGAGAGAATTCAAGACATAATGAAGTCTTCTTTTTTTTCTTCCGGAAATATTCACAGGCAGAAGTTTTCTGTTCAAACTCCGGGGAAGCATTGCCTCTATATGACTCTTTTCAGCTATAAGAAGAACAACACTGATTATTAAAATCAGACCGACTGCCCATCCGCAGTCATCCACACTTTTCGTGGTAATCACTTTATAAATTATTTCAAATATCAAATAGGTGTAGGCTGCCAGTACTGCCCACATACTGGCTTGCTGAGTGTTTCTCGTAATTCTCTCATCTTGGTGCAAATCAGCAGCTAGCTTTGCAGCAAGTTCCTTGGAATTTAATAACTTCATTCTTCATCCTCCCAAAAAAGATCATTCAAAGTTTTATCTGTTGCGCGGCAAATTGCAATACATAGGTTCAAAGTGGGATTATATTTTCCGCTTTCGATTAATCCTATGGTCTGCCTGGTAACGCCTATAGCTGCAGCCAGGTCTTCCTGAGACATATCCTTTTCAATACGCGCTAATTTCATTTTTATATTTTTCATTTTATCACCTGAAACAGAGTATATAGTATAAATTGCAAAATGTCAAATATATATTGCATTTTTATTTTAAAAATTGAGGTATGACAGACATGGAGGTAATGGCAGGTATGACAGGTATGGATAGGAGGTATAATTCATATGAATCATATGAATTACGCATAAATTGTGCAAATTTAAAACAATAAAAGGTGTTTTCTTCGTCCATTTATGTAAAATGCTGTTTTTCAAAAGTTCTATTGACTTCATTGAAAAAAGAATTATAATATTGGTTGAGCATCTCAATAGTTGAGGTACTCAACAAAATGAGAGCAAAAGAATATAAGAGCTCGGTACTGGGGAGTTCTTGAGGAGGAATCGTGATAATGGCAGATAAACGGGAAGATGAGGAGTATGAAGGAACCATAAGTCAGGAGTTCATCACCACCTTGAATAAAGTACGCAAGCTCATGGGAAGACTTCATGGAAACAGAAGTCTCTATCCGGCTGAATTTATGATGTTAGGCGCAATACATCATGGTGGAAAGCATTGCGGAGTGAAGGAAGCCGAGACAAACGAGCCGGGTGTACGTGTCGGTGAACTTAGTAAAATGGTTCATTCTACCAAGTCGGCCACGTCTAAGATGCTGAAAGCTTTAGAAGAAAAGGGTTATGTAATGAGAATAACTGATACCAAAGACCGTCGTGTCGTATATATATGCCTGACGGACAGAGGACATGAGATTATCCAGGAGTCAATATCGCAGCTGCGCATATTTACGGATAATACTATTCTGAAAATGGGAGAAAATAACACGAGAAGCTTGATAGAAATGCTAAACAAGTTATATGACGCCATGGTCGAGGTGTTGGGGGAATCAGATAAAACGGATGATTTCTAAGGGCAACAAAGTAAGAACATATTAGAAAGGAGCACCCATGTTTAAATTATTAAAACTGTTAAGATCCTCCTGGGCTATCATGCTTGTGGTAATTGCCCTTTTGGGATTGCAGGCTTATTGTGATTTGTCCCTTCCTACTTATACCTCCAAAATCGTGGATGTAGGTATACAAGGGGGAGGAATTGAGAATGCCGTCCCAGAAGCCATGCTGGAAAGCCATATGAAGGTTTATCTATATTTTCTGGATGAGAACGGACAAAAGGATGTAATGGATTCTTATACACTGGTAACAAAGGATTCTGTTTCCGACAGTGATTATAAGGATTATTTGAAAAAGTACCCGGAACTATCCAACGAAAATATATATGTGTTAAATGACAACGAAAATATTGAACATTTAAATAATATCCTGGCAGATTCAATGCTGCTGGCAGGTACATTAAGCCAGGAAACGGAACAATCTGAACTAATAAAAGAACAGCTGAAAACTATCGTTCCTGACGAGCTTAAGGATGGGACCTTGTTACAGATGATCCTAGCTCTGCCCAAGGAGCAGACAGTACAGATACTTGAACCAATAAAAACGTCTTTTGCAGCCTTGTCTGATTCCATGAGAGTTCAGGCAGCTACAAAGGTAGTAAAGGAAGAGTACAAAGCCTTAGGAATAGATACGGATAAGTTACAGACACAGTATATTCTTTTTGCGGGACTTAAGATGTTAGGTTTTGCTCTAATTGCCATGATCGCTACTGTACTGGTAGGTTTCTTCTCAGCCAGAATAGCAGCAGGCCTTGGTATGGAACTCAGAGGTAAGGTATTCCGTAAGGTGGTTGGTTTTTCCAACTCGGAATTCGACCATTTTTCCACTGCTTCCCTGATAACAAGAAGTACCAATGATATTCAGCAGATACAGATGATGCTGGTATTCTTAATCCGTATTGTATTCTATTCACCGATTCTTGCAATCGGAGGTGTAATTAAGGTGTTGAATACCAATGTATCCATGACCTGGATCATTGCACTTGCCGTACTTATTATTATCATGGTAGTGGGAATCCTGTTTGCAGTAGCCATGCCTAAGTTTAAAGCAATACAGAAACTGGTGGATAGGCTGAATCTGGTAACCAGAGAAATTCTTACAGGACTTCCCGTTATCCGGGCGTTCCATAAAGAGCGGACAGAGGAAAAGCGTTTTGATATTGCCAATAAAGATCTGACCGCTACGAACCTTTTTGTAAACAGATCAATGGCATTTATGATGCCTGTTATGATGTTTGTCATGAACGGTGTATCTGTACTTATTTTATGGAGCGGTGCTCATGGAATCAGTGACGGAAATATGCAGGTTGGTGATTTGATGGCATTCCTACAGTATACTATGCAAATAATCTTCTCCTTCCTGATGTTCACTATGATATCTATTATGCTGCCAAGGGCAACTGTTGCTGCCGGACGTATCCTGGAAGTACTGGAGTCTGAGGTTACCATCCATGATCCTGCTTCGTCCAAAGCATTTAAGGCGGACAAAAAAGGTTATGTGGAATTTAACTCCGTCTGTTTTAAATATCCTGGTGCAGAGGATAATGTACTGGAGGATATCAGCTTTACAGCAGAACCCGGTAAGACAACTGCATTTATCGGAAGTACCGGTAGCGGTAAGTCCACTCTGGTTCATTTGATACCGAGATTCTATGATGTAACAGGGGGAAATATTCTGGTGGATGGTGTTGATGTCAGAGATCTGACACAGCATGATCTGCGTGAGAAGATAGGTTTTGTTCCCCAGAAAGGTGTACTGTTCACCGGAACCATTGAATCCAATATCAAATACGGTAAGCAGGATGCCGGGGAAGAGGAAATAAAGAAAGCTGCACGTATTGCACAGGCGATAGATTTCATTGAAGAAAAACCGGAAAAGTATGAAACAGCTATATCCCAGGGCGGTAATAATGTATCAGGCGGTCAGAAGCAAAGGCTTTCCATAGCAAGAGCAATTGCAAAGAATCCGGATGTCTTTATCTTTGATGACAGCTTCTCTGCTCTTGATTACAAGACAGATGTGGCACTTCGTAAGGCTTTGAATGAGGAAATTAAGAATAAGACCATTCTTATTGTTGCTCAGAGAATATCAACGATTCTTCATGCGGATCAGATAATCGTTCTGGATGAGGGCAAGATTGTTGGAAAAGGTACTCATAAGGAGCTGCTGAGAAATTGTGAGGTTTACAATCAGATTGCATTATCACAGCTGTCAAAGGAGGAATTGGCATATGAGTGATGAGAGAAATAAACAGGCAGCACGTCCGCCCAGAGGCGGCAGAGGTCCTATGGGCGGAGGTCCTTTTGGCGGACCGGTTGAGAAACCCAAGGATTTTAAAGGCTCCGTATCAAAGCTGGTAAAATATATATCTGTTTATAAAATAAGCATTATACTTGCAATGCTGTTTGCAGCGGGCAGTGCGGTATTCTTTATCGTAGGACCGAAGCGTCTGGGTAATATCACTACAGATATTTTTACAGGTTATTCAGCAAAGCTTCGGGGAACCGGCGGAATTGATTTTACGAAGATAGGCAAAGCACTTATTGTATTACTTATATTGTATATTGCAAGTTCAGTATTTAACTTTGTCCAGGGATATATCATGTCAGGGGTAACCCAGAAGGTCACCTACAGGCTGCGAACTGAAATATCAACCAAGATAAACCGCATGCCAATGAACTACTTTGAGACCAAGACCCATGGTGAAGTGTTATCCAGAGTAACAAATGATGTCGATACCTTAAGCCAGAGCTTAAATCAGAGTATTACTACGGTAATTACCGCAATAACCCAAATAATTGGTATTACAATTATGATGATAACCATCAGCGGCAGAATGACAATTGTTGCTGTACTTACACTGCCGGTTTCTTCACTGCTGATAGCTTTTATCATGAAGAAATCTCAGAAGTACTTTAAGTCACAGCAGGAATATCTGGGTCATGTAAATGGTCAGGTAGAAGAAGTGTATTCCGGACACAACATTGTTAAGGCTTTTAACGGTGAGAAGCAGGTTATTGAAGAATTTGAAAAGTCCAACAGCACTTTATACGGTTCTGCCTGGAAGTCTCAGTTCTTATCCGGTATGATGATGCCTATTATGGGCTTTGTCGGAAATATCGGTTATGTAGCCGTTGCGATCCTGGGTGGTTATCTTACGATCAAGAAAACCATCGAAGTCGGTGATATCCAGTCCTTTATTCAGTATGTAAGAAGCTTTAACCAGCCTATTTCCCAGATTGCCCAGATCTCCACGCAGCTACAGCAGACAGCGGCCGCAGCGGAAAGAGTATTTGAGTTCTTGGAAGAAGAGGAAGAAGACCAGACCGTTCCTAATCCCGTTAATCCTGAAATTGTTGAGAGCAGAGTAGAATTCAAGAATGTTAAATTCGGTTATAACCCTGACAAGATCGTTATCAATAATTTCTCAGCTGAAATTGAAAAAGGACAGAAGATTGCAATTGTAGGTCCTACCGGTGCAGGTAAGACTACGATGGTCAAACTGCTAATGCGTTTCTATGATGTCAATTCCGGTGAGATCCTGATTGACGGTCACAACATTAAAGATTTCAACCGCGGAGAACTGCGTAAAATGTTTGGTATGGTATTGCAGGATACCTGGCTCTTTAACGGAAGCATAATGGAGAATATCCGTTACGGTAAAGAAGATGCAACGGATGAAGAGGTTATAGCAGCTGCCAAAGCGGCACATGCCCATCATTTTATATCAACCCTTCCCGATGGCTATCAGATGGTATTAAATGAAGAAGCCAGCAATGTCTCCCAGGGGCAGAAGCAACTCTTGACCATAGCAAGAGCTATCCTGGCAGATCCTAAGATCCTGATTCTGGATGAAGCTACAAGTTCTGTCGACACCAGAACCGAAGTCAGAATCCAGAAGGCCATGGATAACCTGATGAAAGGCAGAACCAGCTTTATCATTGCCCACAGACTGTCAACCATAAAAGATGCAGACCTTATCCTTGTTATGAAGGACGGAGATATTGTAGAACAGGGCAGCCATGAAGAACTGTTAAAGAAGCAGGGCTTCTATGCAGGACTTTATAATTCACAGTTTGAAGAGACTGCTTAAAATAAATGCCTATGGTATAATTGTTTAAATTGTAATAAACGTTCTATTTATTGAATGGATTTTATTTACACCCTCTGCTTAAAAAGGTAACTGAATTTAGGCAGAGGGTGTTCTGTTATGTGATTTGAATATGGACGGGCAGTATATATAAAATATAATAGAGTTTCCTGTTATAATGTGGTAAGATAATTAAAAAATAACACGTCAGAAAGGAATGTTTATGAAAAAATTAACGGTATTTTTAATGGGGACTACCTGCTTTTTAGGCGGTGTTTTACTTGGAATACTTATGGCTCCTGTAAAGCAAGGTATTGGTAATAATAGCGGGAATACTTATAACAATCATTACCACAAGGAAGAAACAGAGACAGAAGAATAGAAATATGTAATACAAACCACTTTTCATTAGAACAGCCGAAGCTGTAGCCTAATGAAAAGTGGTTTGTAGAAGGTTATTCAACGATTATTCATCCTTTAAGTCCGCTGTATATACATGAATAGCATCTCTTAAGAATTCGGCAAGTCCATCCTGTTCCTTATCGTAATAAGCCTTAAAACGGTCATCGGCTACATACATATCACCTAGTCCTTTATGGGCTTCTTTGTTATAATGTCCCCAGCTTAAGGTCAGCCATTCTCTGTGAAGGTGAGCTGTTTCCTGGGCTTTTTCACCGGAGGGGTCTTTGGTTTCATAAGCCTCTTTCAGTGTTTTATGAATAAGTCTGCTTAATTCCTCCAATCTGTCATACTCCTCTTTGGTCAGTTTTAACATTTGCTGATTGGACTTTTCTATGGTCTCATCACCATATTTTTCTCTAATTTCTTTTCCGTATTTTTCTTCATTTGCTGCTACAAGATCTTTCTTAAAACCTTCGAATTTATCTCTATCTGTCATGGTCTTCCTCCCTGTTACTGAATCAATGGTCTTATCGACGGTGGATATGAGAATATCCAGCCGTTCTCTTTCCTGCTTAAGTTTCTTGCGGTGTTCCTGTAAGGCTGTAAGGTTATCAAAGCCAGGGCTAAGGACAATGGAACGTATTTCATCAAGACCAAATCCCAGCTCCCGGTAGAAAAGTATCTGCTGCAGCAGAGCGATTTCCTTCTGGCCGTATATACGGTAACCGGAGGAGTTGGTTCGCAGGGGCTTCAAAAGACCTATGCTGTCATAATGCCTTAATGTTCTGGTGCTGACACCTGCCATTTGGCTTAATTTTAAAATAGTATATTCCATGTTTCTCCTGTTCCGCCCTGAGAGGCTGCGTCTGCTGGTTGTTAAAAACGAATATCTGCTATGTCTTTCCTGAGTCAGCAAGGATATAAAACGATATTTATAATACACTTACTTTCCTTCGTTCGTTGGCAAAACTTGGCTTCTCAGCCTGTAAAGCTATTTGATGATTTATTGTGTGCACACTGGTTGAAGAGGGACGGCTCCGGATGCAGTAATCATCAACCATGAACTTATCATAAACCTTTACGTAATGTGAATGTCAATAGGAAAAATGAAATTTTTTTGCATAAGATACTACATGATTTTGGGTCGAAATCATATTGTAATTTAGTACAGAAAGGGTCATAATGGAATTTACATGCTTTTAACGGAAGATTTACCACGAAATAAGTCACCTGATAATGGAACCCTCCTGGATTATGATCGGGAGTTTCTGTTTTAAAGGGCAATGGAAAGATTGCAGTTTTAGAACAGAGGTAAAACGAGACGTGCTATGGCACCTTAATACAGAAAGGCTACGGATTATTATGATGTTTACCAGAAAGCAGCTTTTTCAGCTGATCTTACCACTGATTATTGAGCAGATATTGGCAGTGTCTGTAGGACTTGTCGGAATAATAATGGTATCAAGAGCTACGGGAGAAGCCGGTATATCGGGAGTCTCACTGGTAGATACCCTTAACGTTCTTCTCATTACTCTATTTTCCTCCCTGGCTACAGGAGGTGCGGTAGTATCTTCCCAATACATGGGACGTAAAGAAAATGATAATGCCAGTAAAGCAGGAAGCCAGCTTATAATAACTACATTGATGATTTCCCTGATTATAATGCTTATTTCTTTAATCGGAAATGAAAATATTCTGATTATGATATATGGTAAGCAGGAAGCGGCCATAATGGACAGTGCAAAGATTTATTTCTTTATTACGGCTTTTTCCTTTCCGTTTCTGGCGGTATATAATTCCTGTGCAGCGCTGTTTCGCGCTATGGGTAATTCCAAGGTTTCCATGTATGTTTCCCTTCTGATGAATATTATTAACGCTGTAGGAATTTATATTATGATTTTTCTTTTGGATATGGGAGTAGAGGGCGTTGCGATTCCTACCCTTACTGCCAGAGCAGTGT
This sequence comes from Anaerocolumna sp. AGMB13020, assembly GCF_033100115.1. NCBI lineage: Bacteria > Bacillati > Bacillota > Clostridia > Lachnospirales > Lachnospiraceae > Anaerocolumna > Anaerocolumna sp. AGMB13020. Next base: position 4,406,484 of record NZ_CP136910.1, read on the forward strand.
CAGCGATTATTATGTTCATCCTGATTTGTAATAAGAAGCATCCCATACATATGAATAATATTCTCCGAACAGGAATTGATTTTAAGATGATTAAGCGAATTCTGAATATCGGTGTGCCAAATGGTCTTGAGAACAGTATCTTTCAGATAGGAAAGATCATGGTGCAGGGACTGACGGCGAGCCTTGGCTCCGTTGCCATAGCTGCCAATGCGGCAGCCGGTACCATTGCCGGATTTGCCTTGATCCCCGGTAGTGCCATGGGGCTTGCAATGATCACGGTAGTCGGACGTTGTATCGGTGCTGGTAATATCAAAGAGGCAAAGAACTATACCAAGAAGCTTATGAAGGCCTGCTACCTTATCATGTGCGGATTAAATATCGGAATTATTTTTCTCAGAGAACCTATTGTTTGGGTATTTAAATTATCACCTGCGGCAGAAGAGACAACACTGATGCTTATTCTATATCACAGTATCTGCTGCTGTATTGTCTGGCCTCTGTCTTTTGCACTGCCCAATGCATTACGGGCAGCAAATGACGTAAGAACTACTATGGTCATCTCCATAATATCCATGTGGGTATGGAGAATTGCTTTCAGTTATCTTCTGGTAAAGGGGTTGAAAATGGGAGTAATGGGAGTATGGGTTGCCATGACAATAGACTGGCTTTTTAGGGCAATCTGTTTTACGTTGCGGTTTGTCAGAGGCAAATGGGTGAAGCATGCCTATATACACTGATACCGGAGTAAAAGTATAGTGAGATGCATCTGAAAGATATAATTATCCCCATAGTTTACAGCAGTGATACATTCGCATGCAGATGAGGAATGAAATAAGAACCGGTGGTCAAAAAAGAATTTCATAAGGTTTTAAAGGTTTAAAGTGCTAAGTAAAACCCTCACGACATAAAATGTTACTACAGTTTATGGATGAGGGTTTTCTTTATATGAAAAAAATAAAGTATGGTATTATCATAGAAGCAGTTCTGCTTCTTGTATTAATAGGGAGTTTGGCATTCGGCGGCGGTAAGGGCGGCGGAATCGGAAACTTTATGAAGGAAACCTTTCTTCCGCGCTTTCTTTCAGAGGAGAATACAGAGAAGAAATACATAAAATGGGTGGATTTCGATGTTACGGCGGAAGCTATGGGCAGAGCCTATGATCTGGATGTGGCTTCTCAGTCTGAAACTGTGAAATTAAACTGGATAGAACTCTTAGCATATCTGGGAACCAGGTATGGAGGAGATTTTTCGAAATACAAGGATAAGGATATAAACAGCCTTGCCGAAAAATTAAAAAGCGGTGAGACTACAATGGCAGCATTAACTCAGGATATGAAATACTATTCTTATTATCTGGAAGTCTATACAGCAGTTCTTGGGGGATTTGTAGGAGAATACGAGGTAGAGTCAGTAAATGTCAGCAGTTCGGATCAAAATAATAGTACCGAACAAGGTACGGATACTGCACAAGGAACTGATACGACAAAGGAAAATAAAACAGTCCAGGGAACTGATGCAACAAAGGAAGATAAAGCAGCCAAAGGAACTGACACAACAAAGGAAGATAAAACAGCCCAGGGAACCGATACAACAAAGGAAGATAAAACAGCTAAAGGAACTGATGCAACAAAGGAAGATAAAACAGCCCAGGGTACTGACACCGCAAAAGAAAATAATACACAGGGAAACAATACAGTTCAGGAAGAAAGTACAAAGCAGGAAGAAAGTACGGAAGGAACTGTATGGGAGAAAAAATATGGTCTAAAAGCTTATCTGCCACTGGCAAAGTATTTCCCTTACAGTGATTATGATGATTTCGGTGTATCACGTACATATGGATATAAGCGAAGACATTTGGGCCATGATATGATGGGACAGGTGGGAACACCGGTTATTGCAGTGGAGTCTGGATATATAGAAGCTTTGGGCTGGAATCGCTATGGTGGCTGGCGTATCGGTATCCGAAGTTTTGATGGTAAGCGTTATTACTATTATGCGCATCTTAGAAAGAACTACCCCTATAACAAAGAGTTGGCCACCGGCAGTGTCGTTCAGGCAGGTGATGTTATAGGATATCTTGGCAGAACCGGTTACAGTACTACGGAGAATGTCAATAACATAGATACACCCCATCTTCATTTTGGTTTACAGCTGATTTTCGATGAATCCCAGAAAGAGGGAAATAATGAGATCTGGATAGACTGTTATGAACTGGTGAAGTTCCTGTACCGGAACCGTTCTGAAACGGAAAAAGTCGCTGCTTCCAAGGAATGGGTAAGGGTTTATAATATAAAAGATCCGGCAGCAGAGGATTTTGAAAAGAATAGAGATAAGTATAATATAACGCCTCATAATACAGACGAAGATATGGGAGAACCGATAAATGAAAATGGTGGAACTAATCAGCAGTCGTCACCTGCACCCACGGAACAACCTACGGGTGAACCATCAAATGGTACCGGTGAATAACAGCAATGCTGACTGCAGAAGTGGGGGATTATAGGATTATACAATGGAAGAGCTCGAAAAGAAGCCTTGCGTTAGAATCCCCCTGTAACAAAAAGGGCTGTATACTTCCACTGTGATATATACACAGCAGGCATATATCCCTTTTGTTGTCAGCAGCTCTAACACCGTCAGTTTGTTGAGGATGTAGGGAGATTTTTATGCATTCTGGATTAAATGCAAATATGAATTATATATTTGATATACGATGTATATCGAATATATAATAATTTCGATAATTGTATAAAATAATCATGTTATTATAAACATCGAATATCGATTTAATCATTTACTTCGTATCTGTTTCTTGTATTCCCGTGGAGTCATACCAGTCAGTCGTTTGAACACTTCATTAAAATGCTTGATATCGTTATATCCAACCTTCTGCGCTATTACGATAACTTTATCCTCTGTAGCCGTTAACAAATTACAAGCTTCTTCTATACGCAGTCTTTGTACATATTCTGAAATGGTCATACCGGCGTAATCTTTAAAAAGCTTACAAAAATAAGTTGGGCTTAAGAAAGACTGTGCTGCCAGATCGGTGAGTTTGGTATTGACAGAATAATTAAGTTTCAAATACTGGATGGACTGTTTTATCATTTTCGCATGGTGGGACATCATAGTGGTCGTATTGGTTCCGGAATTTTTGTAGGAGCGAAAGATCTTAATAAGAAGTTCAATAAGATATACACGCAACAGTTCTATATATCCTTCTTCTTTCTCGGTGAACTCAGTAAGCATTTTTTTATATATTGCTTCCAGTGAGTTATTTTCAACCCCCAGAATTTTAATATCTTCTATATTTTCTGACTCCAGGGCAAAAATGGAACGAAAGGAAAGATAGTTAATAACATCAGTAAATTCTTTATAATCCAAAAGGTTCATATCGATAAAGTCCGGCTTAAAAACACAGTTATATACCATCAAGGGTGCCGTAGGAGCAGGAAAAGAGCGGAACTCGTGAGGAATATGATAGTTTATCAGGAATAAATCTCCCTTCCCGACATCATATTGTTTATCTCCAATGATATGAATTCCTGTTCCGGAGGCTACATAGGATATCTCGATAAAATCGTGTACATGAAGGTGTGGTTCTGTGTTTTCATTGATATAGTTAATATATATGGAATTTCCATTACGAAAAAAGCTTTTACCGGTATCCCGGTAGAATTTATTATCATTCATAAAATTCACCCCATTTTATTATAATATAGCCCAAGGAAATTGAAAATAAAAAGAAGTAGAATATAACTATAATTAAAGTTTCTATTATTGATTATATCTGAAAGTTGTGAGAATTCATACTGATAATCATGTTATCTGAGATAAAAGAATTTATCCAAGAATTAAGTTATCTTGGAAAGGCGAGAGAATTCAGTACAGGCAATCATTCTATTTAATTGAGGAGAGACTTCTGCTTACAACTATTATATGGGAGGAAATAAAATGAAGATAAGCGCAATGAAATGTAACCGTATTGAGAATCCTTTAGGATATGCATTGGACAAGCCGGTTTTAAGCTGGATAACAGAGGCTGAGGAAGCTGTAGTTCAGACTGCCTGCCGAATTGAAATTGCCTTAGATGAGGAATTTGCAGACCTTGTGCATGACAGTGGCAGGGAGGAGACAATCAACAGTATTGGTTATACACCGGATATTACTTTGCTGCCGGAGACCAGATATTATTGGAGAGTTTATGTTTGGACAGATTGTGGGGAAGTTAGCAGTAATACTGCCTGGTTTGAAACATCAAAGCTTTTCAACCCCTGGAGTGGTATCTGGATTACACCTGACTGGAAAGAGGAAGTTTCCCATCCCTATGTCAGAAAGAATTTTCAGGTTAAGAGTGAGGTTAAGGAAGCCAGGCTCTATATATGCGGTTTGGGGCTTTATGAAGCTGAGTTAAATGGAAGCAGAGTAGGAGATGAATATCTAACACCTTATTGCAACAGTTATAACAATTGGATTCAATACCAGACCTTCGATGTAACGGAACTGTTAGAAAAAGGTGACAATGTCATTGGGGTACTTCTCGGAAATGGCTGGTATAAAGGACGTTTTGGTTTCCTGGGGAAAACAGAAGGAATCTATGGAAATGAATTTGCATTGCTTTGTGAAATCAAACTTACCTATGCGGATGGGAGCACTGAAAGAATAGGTACAGATGATACCTGGAGGGCAACTGGTTCCCATGTAATGGAGAGCAGTATCTATGACGGAGAGCTCCAGGATGCCGGAAAGAAGATCTATGGCTGGTCAACCATACAAGTATCCGATGAAGATTGGAGCGGAGTTAAACCCATTGAAATAGATAGCAGCTTATTGTCTGCCAGAAGAAGCATCCCTGTTAGAATCAAGGAAAAGCTTACGCCAGTAAAGGTAATTACAACCCCGATTGGTGAAACAGTACTGGATATGGGGCAGAATATGGTAGGGTGGTTAAACTTCCGGGTGGAAGCGCCAAAAGGCACAAGAATAAAACTACAATATGGAGAAGAACTGCAGGAGGGCTGCTTCTACAGAGAAAATCTCAGAACAGCCAAAGCAGAGTTTGAATATATAAGTGATGGTCATAAGGCAGAGGTACAGCCTCATTTCACTTTTTATGGATTTCGTTATGTCAAAGTAGAAGGATTTACCGAGGAAATCAAGAAAGAGGATTTTACAGGATGTGTAGTATACTCTGACCTTTTAAGAACCGGAAATATCGAGACATCCAATCCAATGGTCAATCGCCTCTTTCAGAATGCATTATGGGGACAGAAAGGTAACTTCCTGGATGTACCTACAGATTGCCCTCAAAGAGATGAAAGAATGGGGTGGACGGGAGATGCACAGATGTTTTCCGGAACTGCCTGCATGAATATGGATTGCGATGCCTTCTTCCGCAAATTTCTTTATGACCTTGCAAGAGAACAGGAAGCCTTAGGCGGAATCGTTCCCCATACGGTACCTACCTTTGATTTGGGAAAAGAAGGTGAGAACAGCTTCCTATCCGGTGGGTCCTCTGCCTGGTCAGAGGCAGCAACGGTAATTCCCTGGAACTTGTATCTTCATTATGGTGATAAGGAAGTCTTACAAGAACAACTAAATAGTATGATTTCCTATGTGGAATATATCAGAAAACAGGATGATGGCAGCAGGTTATGGAACACAGGTTTTCATTTTGGTGACTGGCTTGCACTGGATGGGCAAGGTGACTTCAATCCTTTTGGAGGAACGCCTACTGACTTAATTGCAACAGCTTATTATGCCTATTCTTCTGATATATTGGCAAAAGCAGCAGCGGTACTAGGCAGGAATGACCTTGTTCATGAATATGGTAAGTTGGCTAAAGAGGTCAGAGAAGCTTTCTGTGCCGAATTCCTGACACCCAGAGGACGTCTTGCCGCAGATACCCAGACAGCATATATTCTTGCACTTTTTATGGATTTGGTTCCGGAGAATTACAGACCTAGAATCCTTAAAGCATTGGTTCAGAATCTGGAGGCCAATAAGTATTATCTTAAGACTGGTTTCGTTGGTACTCCATATTTCTGCAGGGTATTATCCGAAAACGGATACAATGAACTGGCTTACAAGCTTTTGTTAAATGAGGAATTTCCTAGCTGGCTCTATGAGGTAAAACTTGGTGCCACAACTATCTGGGAGAGATGGAATTCCTTACTTCCGGATGGTAAATTTGGGGAACTGGGAATGAACTCCTTAAATCATTATACTTACGGGTCCATTGCTGAATGGATGTATCGTAATATGTGCGGAATCAACCCTCTTGAAGAATATCCGGGGTATAGAAAAATAAGACTTGCACCTCAGCCAAATAAGCTCTTATCTTATGCAAAGGCTGAATTGGATACAGCAGCAGGACATTATGAGAGTGGCTGGTGCTACGAGGAAGATGGACTGCACTATCAATTTATGATACCTTTTAATGCGGAGGCAGAGTTAGTCCTGCCGGTTACGGAGAACTCGGAGGTAACAATTAATGGCTCCCAACTTTCGGAGGCAGGAGTAAGCTATCGGAAAGAGGATAATGAATATAGAATCATTCTGAAAGCAGGTAAATTTGAAGTAAAGCAGAAGATAACAGCTTCATTAAGCTGAAATAACACAATTATCAAGCAAGAAAAATGTAATAATAATTATTTATAAGATGTGCCCCCCTTTAACGTCGATGAAACTGGCATTGTAAGGGGGGCTAAATTATATATTTTATTGGCTATTATTTCTATTGGAGACAGGCAGGCTTATATAATCATAGCTCCATTTCAGACATAAGACTTCTCATAGCATGAATCGTTTTATCTATTAACTCATTGAGTTCTACGTCCATCATCTGGGCACCCCGGTTAATCACCTCTCTGCTGCAGCCGGCAGCAAAATTGGCATTCTTATATTTTTTCATAACAGATTTTACTTCCAGATCCGATACACTTTTTGAGGGTCTCATAAGAGCTACGGCACCAATAAGACCGGTAAGCTCGTCCACGGCATATAATACCTTCTCCATATAACGCTCTGGTTCAACATCTACAGTAAGCATATAACCATGACTGGCAGCTGCATGAATTATGCTGTCGTCAATATCCAGTTTCTTCATGATCTCCTGAAGCTTGATGCAATGTTCTTCAGGATAAAGTTCAAAGTCTAAATCATGTAACATTCCTACGGTTTTCCAATAGGCCATATTTTCAGGATCGTATTCCTTTGCAAAATACTCCATTACTCCGGCTACGATTCTACCGTGTTTCAGGTGAAAGTCATCCTTGTTGTAATCCTTTAAGATCTCATAAGCCTGGTCCGGCGTCGGTATATAACTCATAGGTGCTCCTTTCAATATGCAGTCCTTATAATAAAATAGAACGGAATATAAATGATATTGGTGTAATCGGGGTGATTTGATACGGTTATATATATCCTATTATTTAAATATGAATATAGCACTTCTGACTTTTGTTGTCAAATCCCATAGAGTGATTAATTCTTGAATGAAGAAATTAAATTGCGAATATGATAGCATAAGAAGCAGTTGAATTGATTGAGGTTCATATTAATGTGTGAAGCTGTCATAAATACAGCCATTGGCTCGTTGAGAAAAGACCCGCACCAAAGAGGAGAGCTTCTGGACGAAGATCTCTATGGAAGACCTGTGACTATTTTAGAGGAAAAAGAGAATGGCTGGAGTTATATAAGAACGCAGTATGGTTATCATGGATACGTGAACAACAGAGAACTGATAAGGGACCATTGCCTGGTGTCCAGGTGGAAAAAGGAATTTAAAAAGGTAGTAATACATCCCTTTGCGGATATTTTGGCTGCGCCTAATGTTAGGGGAGCACTGATTATAACAGTGTGTAAAGGAGCACTTTTGGCTGTACTTGATTCGCCTGACCCTCAGGGCTATGTAAAAGTAGGGTTATGTAACGGGGACTCGGGTTTTATCAAAGAAGCTTTTCTAGGTGATTATCTAACAGATTTTAAGGTAGAAAAAGAAGATAATTTGCGTTATGATATAGTTCAGACTGCAATAACATATCTGGGCTGCCAGTACAGGTGGGGAGGCAAGTCGCCTCTGGGAGTAGATTGCTCCGGCTTAACCTTTATGGCTTATCAATTAAATGGAGTTACCATTTACCGGGATGCATCCATTGAACCAGGTTATCCGGTAAGAGCTATTTCGCCGGAAAATAAAAAACCTGCTGATTTGTTGTATTTTTCAGGTCATGTTGCTATTTATCTGGGGGATGAACGGTATATACATTCTACTGCAAGGAATGGCAGTGATGGAGTGGTAATTAACAGCTTAAATCCAAAGGATATTTTATACCGTGAGGATCTTGCACAACGGTTAAAGGAAGTGGGAAGTATCTTTCCTTAGAAAATAGGTAAGTTAAAGAGGCATTGAACGCTGATTTTTTCGATGGTAAGGCAACCATCCATATAATATATATGGAATTAATTATATAGCTTTAAAGTTACTTCTATTTAAATAGCAGAAAGGCTTGGTTATTATTTATGAAAATAATTGATATGCATTGTGATACCATTTCTGAGTTGTTTGCCAGAATGGCAGAAGGAAGAAAGGATACGCTGGCGAAAAGTGAGTTACATATAGATCTTGAAAAGATGAAAAAGGGTGATTATCTCCTTCAGAATTTTGCCATGTTCGTTAATCTTTCGGAAAGAGAAGATGCTCTAAGCTACTGTCTGGAGCTTATTGATTTATATTACAGGCAGCTGCAGGTAAATCAAGACTGTATAGCACCGGTTTTCCGATACGAAGATATTGAGCGAAACAGAAGTGAGGGAAAGCTGTCTGCTTTACTGACCATAGAAGAAGGCGGAGTTACGAAAGGAAACCTGGCACATTTGCGCAATTATTACAGACTTGGCGTGAGAATGCTTACACTGACCTGGAATCATATGAATGGAATCGGCTATCCAAATGTAACTATGAGAGGACAGGAAACAGACTGGTATACTCCAAATACCACTGAGGGTCTGACGGAGTTTGGACTTGAATTTATACATGAAATGGAGAATATCGGGATGATAATCGATGTATCCCATTTATCCGACGCTGGTTTCTATCAGGTGTTAAGACATACTACGAAGCCTTTTGTGGCAAGTCATTCCAATGCCCGCAGTATTTGTCCTCATGTCAGAAATCTTTCGGATGATATGATAAAAAAACTGGCTTTAAGGGGAGGGGTCACAGGGATGAATTTCTATCCTTTCTTTTTAGGAGAGGATGAAAGTGCAGGCACTGTTTCCGCAATCGTAAAGCATATCCTGCATATCCGAAATGTAGGTGGATACGAGTGTATCGGTCTTGGCTCAGATTTTGATGGGATACCGGGACATGATGAATTGATTGATTGTTCCTTTCTGCCCTTGTTGGCTGATAGCCTTAAAAAAGCAGGATTAAGCAACAAGGAGATAGAGTCTGTATTCTATAAAAATGTATTACGAGTGTATAAGGAGTTGTTATAATAGAGGCACAAAATGAAAGGGGTCCCGTAAAATTCTGATATGTTACGGGGTTCCTTTTTTGTACCCTTTATTTACAGATGACTTAGCATAAGGTAAAATATAGAAATACTGGAAAGAGATGCGGATAAACTAATTTTCCTTGTGTAATTTGCGAGTAATGCATCATGTGTAATTTTGGTAGGTTACGATCCTTAGAGAGCGGGACGCTTAATCTGGTACAGAAAAATTTATTAACATAGCAAATGAATGTGATTTGAAAGGGGAATTCTATGGAGATATTACTGTTCCTGGCTTTGGCAACTGCCATTATGCTTGCCACTCAAAACATACAGAAGAGACGGATGTACCGGTACCGTGAAAGCTCTTTTGGGAAAGAGAAAGGAACCGATAACTGGAGACAGGAAGAGGAATCAATCGCCTGTTATCACCGCACAGAATTAAAAGCTGGAGGCATAGATGACATAACCTGGAATGATCTGGAGCTGGATTGCATTTATAACGATATGAATATAACCCAGTCTAATTGTGGAGCGGAGTATCTCTATGCAATGCTTCGAAAACCTGTGGCGGAGGAGATGCTCCTGGCAAAGAGGCATCAGATGTCAGAAAAAATCAAAGAGGACAGAGAATTTCGCTTAAATCTTCAAAGGGTATTTTTTCGTTTAGGTAAGGTATATGGCGCATCTGCTTATGAAATGCTTCTTCATTGTACGACAGCCCTGCATATTCCGGCACTTTTTCATGTGGGTATTTTTGCATTTACAATGCTGGCAATCCTAACTCTATTTATAAATCCCTGGGTTGGAGGGTGTCTGAGTGTGCTGGCTTTGTTTGTGTCGCTATATACTTATTATAAAGCTTTATTCAGAATACCGGATTCTGGCAAGTGGTATCTTAAGAATTTCTCAAAGATGCTAAAGGCAGCTGACAGAATCGTAAAGATAAATTCACCGGAGCTTAAGCCTTACCAGCTTGAGCTGCTGGATATACTTAAGTGCTTTCGCGGCGTCAGGCTGCAATCAGTATTTCTGGTCTCGGGAACAGGAATCGTAGCCGATGTATATGAACTGGTACTTGATTATATCTGTATACTGACTCATGCTGATGTTCTGGCTACGGGAAGCATCACCACCAAAGTCAGAAAGAATTTTCCCAAAGCAAGAAGGCTGTTTGAAATCTTAGGTTTTCTGGATGCAATGACAGCAGTTGCTAATTATAAGCTGCTGCTTCCCTTTTATTCGATACCGGAATTAAAGAAGGAAGGGAGTAAAGATTCTGAAGGACTTATAGCAGAAGAATTATATCATCCGGGAGTCCGGGAGCCTGTCCCTAACTCCATAAGAGTAACAAAGGGAATCGTTCTGACAGGCAGTAATGCTTCCGGTAAATCCACTTTTCTAAAGGCAGTGGCTCTAAACGGAATTTTTTCACAGACCCTGTACTTGTCCACTTCCCGCAGATACCAGGGATATTTCTGCCAGGTTTATACATCAATGACTTTAAGGGATAGTATTGAAAATAGGGACAGCTATTTTCTTGCAGAGATTAAATCATTAAAAAGGATTCTGGAGGCTTCCAGGAAAGAAAGAGTACTCTGCTGTATTGATGAAGTCTTTCGGGGAACCAATACACCGGAGAGAATTGCAGCATCCACTGAGATATTACAAAGTCTTGGTGAAGGGAAGGCGATTTGTTTGGCAGCTACCCATGACATTGACCTTGCAAGACTGTTAGAGGGCGTATATGATAATTATTATTTCACGGAGCAGGTCTTAGCGGATGAGATATCATTTGATTACAAACTAATGAAAGGAATCTCCTATACAGGTAATGCACTTAAGCTGTTAAAGGCTTATGGATATCCTGAGAATATTGTGGAAAGAGCAGCAAGAAGACTGGCGGAATATGAGGCAAGCGGTGAGTGGGAACAGACCGCCCAGGGTTGGTTTTTACAGGAAGGCGAAGAGGTTTATGCATCTAAAAATTAAGAGGGTATTATGAGCAGTTGGTGGCTAAAGTGAATGATGAAAAGAAGTCTCACAAATTAATAAATAACATGACTAAGATAGAGTACAGTAATAAAAGCAGTGCTATGGGGCATAAGGTTGGGGGGACTGAATTCATCTATTCGCATTAAATGACAGGATTAAGCAGAAATGCAGGGAAATAAAATAAAAAAAGTAAAAAATATCCATTAATTTTGTTGATTATATAGAAAAATATGTTAAAATTAAATAGTAACTGTAAAAAATAAACAATAAGGAGGTTATTATGAGAGCTTTAAAGAAGGTAGGCGTTATTTTATTAGTACTGGTGCTGTTAACCGGTATGGGGGGGTATAAGCCTAACATTTTAAAGGCTGCAAGCAGGTTAGAAACAATTACTGCGCTAGAACTGACAAAGGATATGAAATTGGGTTGGAATTTAGGAAATTCACTTGATTGTACGAATATTACAGTCAATAACCCGACTGTAACCGATTACGAAACGGCATGGGGAAATCCGGTTACGACGAAAGCAATGGTAGATCAGGTTAAAAAAGCAGGTTTTAACACGATACGTATTCCCGTAACCTGGGATACGAAGTTTGGTCCGGCACCGAATTATACAATTAATTCTGCCTGGATGGACAGAGTGCAGGAAGTTGTTAATTACGGTATTGACAATGGTATGTATGTAATTATCAATCTTCATCATGAAACTAATTGGATGATACCAAATGCAGCAAACCAAAGTACAAATACTGCAATTCTGCAAAAGGTCTGGACCCAGATTGCCACACGTTTCAAGAATTATGATGAGCATTTAATTTTTGAGACAATGAACGAACCAAGAGTGGTTGGGGATCCAACAGAATGGTCCGGTGGTACTTCTCAGGCTCGTGCTATCGTAAATGCATATAATTTAGCAGCAGTTAATGCCATACGTATGACCGGAGGAAATAATACATATCGATTTATAATGGTGCCGACCTATGCAGCTTCTTCCGTTACTGCGGCAGTAGATGATCTGGTAATACCCAATAATGATAAAAACTGTATTGTATCACTGCATATGTACTCACCTTATTTTTTTGCTATGGATATTAATGGAACCTCTTCCTGGGGAAGTGATAGTGACAAAGCATCTTTAGACAGTGAGTTAAATGCGGTATATAACAAGTTCATTAGCAAAGGAATTGCTGTTGTTATTGGTGAATGTGGTTCCATTAACAAAAGCAATGAAAGCTCAAGAATTGCATTGGCTGAATATTTTGCTAAAGCAGCAAAAAGCAGGAAAATACCACTTATATGGTGGGATAATAACTATTCTGTGCCCAATCAAAGTGAAACCTTTGGTATATTTAACAGAAGTACTCTTACATGGGTATTTCCGTCTATAGTAACCGCACTTGTAAAAGGGGCAGGAGATTCGGTAACACCAACTCCTACACCGACACCAGGTACAGGGACAATGGCATTAAGTACTGAAGTTAATTCTTGGAATTCAGGTTATATCATGAATTTCACTATTACTAATTCCTCCAGTACAGCCATCAATGGTTGGAGCCTGACCGTGAACAAAGCAGATTTTAACATAAGCAGTATCTGGAATGCACAGCAGGCGGTGTCCGGTGATAAGATTATTATTACTCCGATGTCCTACAATAATACCATTAGCGCAGGAGGAACAGTAAGTTTTAGTTTACAGGGCTCAGGAACAGCAGTTACTAATTTTTCATATACACTCAAATAATTGAGCTGTGGTTATGAATGGGATAGATTTTATAGATTGTGTTTGAAGGATACATTGCATTGCTGGAGAGCAAGGAGTACGATGTAAACTAACGAAAAGAGAAGCAAATGTCAAACCCTGTCTCGGTCGTGTTGAACGTTGACAGACATAATCCAAGTAAGAGAGGAACTAAACGGGAGTTTGGTTCCTTTTTTTGTAATGGAGTTTAGGTTTTATTGTATAAAAAGCCCTGAAGGATTTGAAACTCCAGAAAACAAGAATGAGTGCATTAACGTGACAGTACGTCAGCACCAGAGTCAGATATGAAAGGTGCATTTGAATTGTTTTTCAAGTTGCTTGATGAATTTTTAGGGATATAAACTAATAATTAATATAAGCTTGGTATTGTTAGTTAGGAATGTAAAGCTAAAAATTTACATTTTGCAGTTGATTTATGGAAGCATTATGGTATACTATTTTAAATACATTGACGGAGACAGTAAGTTTATTTTGAAATTAACAGTGAATCGGAGATAGTGTGAACCCGATATAAGTAGAAATATACAGAACATCCCTCCTGAGTATCATATCGAAAGGAAACGAGTAGAGTATGACGGTTCCCTGCTGTGAATAAGGGCGCATATGCTTGTATGGCGAAATGGGTGGTAAGAGTCTGAAGTACAGACCGTAACGAGAGTATTGATTCTCGTCCCGATGCGAATAAGATTCGTTTTTGGGACGAGTTTTTTATTTGTCCCAGTGCATGGGAGGTGATCAGGCTATGGGAGTAGCCAATATGATTAATGATGACATTTGAGATATTACAATTATATATTTGGAGAGGAAATGTTATCAATGGAAAAAGAGATAAATGAAAGAAAGATAAAGGAAGAAAAGATAAAGGAAGAAAAGATAAAGGAAGAAAAGAAGTATGTATTAAAAAAGGAACTTCCCATATTGGAATACGATCCTAATCCAATCGCTAAAATTGACCCATTCAAATTGACGCTCAAAACGGATGTTTCAGAATACTGTGTAATAACTTTTTTTGGCGATATAATCGATGAAATGCTACAGTCGAACAGGTTAAAGCAAGTTGCAACATTCTACACCGCTACGGTTAATTTACCTATATATGAAACGAGATGTAATGGGAAGTCCATTGCAATTGTTCAGGGATTCTTAGGTGCTGCAGGCTCTGCTGCTTTATTGGAAGAACTTATTGCAATGGGATTTAAAAAGTTTATAGTTTGTGGTGCTGCCGGAGTCTTACAAAAAGGTATTCAGGTAGGTCATTTAATTGTACCTTATTCAGCAGTTCGAGATGAGGGGGTTTCCTATCATTATGTAGAGCCTGCGAGAGAAATAGAATGCAATGAACATGCAATAAGCACTATTGAGAAAATATTTAACAATGAAAACATCCCTTATATTAAGGCAAAGACATGGACTACTGATGCATTTTACAGAGAAACCGAAGATAAAATTGCACTTCGAGTTTCGGAAGGGTGTGTTTCAGTAGAGATGGAAGCTGCTGCATTTTTTGCGGTATCAAGATTCCGTAACGTAGTCTTAGGACAAATTTTATTTGGCGGTGACGATTTAAGTGGTGTTGAATGGGATTCGCGTCAATGGACTAGCAGAGATGAAATAAAGAGAGGGCTGGTTGAATTATCTTTAAAGACATGCATGGAACTGTAAAGGTTATTTGTATTATAAGCGTAATTGTGGCACAATAAATGCGAATATACAAAGTTAATGATAGATCGATTTATTCTGAAATGATAAAACAGACTAGCTTTGATATGCTTCCCTCTAAGTAGACAAGTGAAATAATAAAAAACTTGTTACTTAGGAGGAAGCATATTTTTATGGGAAGAAAAGCTAAGTTTTCTTTCGAAATAAAGATAAATATTGTTCAAAGATATTTATCAGGTAAGACCTCTGCTAATCATGAAGCGCAGTTATTAGGTATCAGCGGGACACGCATTTTGGAGTGGATTTCTTTATATCAATCTTTGGGAGAAGAAGGTCTTATTACTACTTCCCAGAATACCGCTTATTCTTCGGATACAAAAAAAAATGCTGTACTAGATTATCTAAATGGTAAGGGTTCCTATTCTGAACTCTGCAGAAAATATGGAATTCGTTCATCATCCCAACTACGAAACTGGATTTTGAAGTATAATGGTCATGAGAAGCTGAAAGCTTCCGGAACAGGAGGCCGTATCATGACCAAAGGTAGAAACACCACATTTGATGAGCGAGTGGAAATAGTACAGTATTGTATTGCACATAATCACAATTACAGAGAAACAGCAGAAAAACACCAGATATCCTATCAGCAGGCACGCAATTACACCATTAAATATGAATCAGATGGAGTTGAAGCTTTAAATGATAGTCGTGGAAAAAGGAAATCGAAAGAACAAATGAACGAGTTAGAGAAACTCCGGGCTGAAAACAAGATTTTGAGAGCAGAAAAAGAACGAGCCGAAATGGAGGTATCCTTCTTAAAAAAACTCGAGGAGATAGAAAGGAGGCGGTATTAAGCCTGATTCGCCATGAAAGTATTTACCAGGCAATCAAAGAGGTAAACGAAAAATACGGCTATCCTATACATGCTTTATGTAAGCTTGGTGGTATTTCCCGCTCTGCATACTATAAGTGGATAAACAGGAATATCCCCGCATGCGAAACCGAAAACAGGCGCATAGCAGATATCATTGAACGGATCCATGAGGAATCCCCAGATAAAGGGTATCGAAGAATCCGGGATGACCTGGAACGGTATCATGATATAAAAGTAAATGATAAACGCGTATTGAGAATCTGCCGGAATCGGAATATAAAATCAACAATCAAGTACTCTAGTAATGGATGTACAAGACAAGCAGTAAACCCATACTACATAGCAGAAAATTTACTCAACCGCGAGTTTAAAGCGGATGCACCCAACAGGAAATGGCTTACCGATGTAACTGAATTTCACTATTACATTGGCATCGAAAAGCATAAGGTCTATCTTAGCGCCATATTTGATTTGTATGACCGTCGGATTGTATCGTACATCATTCGTGACAACAACAATAATTCGTTAGTCTTTGATACATTTGATGCTGCGATTGAGACCAACCCAGGTGTTTGCCCACTATTTCATAGTGACAGAGGATTTCAATATACAAACAGGATTTTCCGTTCAAAAGTTGAATCAGCAGGAATGACTCAGAGTATGTCAAGAGTGGCAAAGTGCATTGACAATGGGCCAATGGAAGGGTTTTGGGGAATTATTAAAAGAGAGCGTTATTATGGAAAACGTTTTACGAGTAAGAAAGCAGTTGTTGAAATGATCGAGAAATATATGAAATACTATAACAATAAACGCTTACAAAGAAATCTAGGTGTATTAACTCCGATGGAGAAACATGAGTTATATCTACAGGCAGCATAAAAAACTGCCAGTAAGTTATCCTTTACTGGCAGAAAGATTTATATTTTTTTAATTGTCTACTTGACGGGAAGCAGTTCACTTATGGTAGTCTGTTTTTTTCAGATTTGGATTAAACATATCAAACGAATTACAACTATACCATTTCAACCCTCTTCGTAAATCCTCAGGAGAATAGATGTTTGGCAGCAAGCTCCAGCGCCATATCTTTTGAATTTTGTGGAATTTCATTGAAATATGGCTATTTTTAATTTATTATATGTTCATATCTATTTCAATCAGTAATCAGTAATTCCTTCTTAGTTTTAAAATATGGAAGCAAATTAGAGACAAACATTCATTTATACATTGAAATAATGAAGGCAGAAACAAGCATTAATCTATGAATGAGACGGATACAAGCTGAAACAGAATTTATTGTGACCACTATTAATCTGACAAATTTAGTTTGGTAATCAATCGTTAATATAAAAATAACAAGAAGGTATACTAGAATGAAAATTACAATAGACACCATTGGAAAAGAGCAGGAAGAAGAGATAATTATTCGGTGCCATGAAGTAACGGACGAGATTGTAAACTGCATAAATAGCTTTAAAAAGCAGGATAAAGAATTGATAGGATACATAGAAAATGATATCCATCGCCTATACTTTGGCGATGTGTATTATTTTGAAGCGGTTGAGAATAAGGTTTTTATCTATTGCCAGAATGGGGTCTATGAATCGAAGCAAAAGCTATATGAGCTTGAGCAAATGTATGAGAATCGCCGTTTTTTCCGTTGTTCTAAATCGACTATTTTGAATATTGAGAAAATCACCTTGGTTCGGCCATCAATCAGTGGCAGATTTGAAGCAATTCTTGACAATAAAGAAAAAGTGATTATATCAAGACAATATGTACCACAGTTAAAAAATAAGATTGGGCTAGGAGGCTGATAAAATGAATAAATCAAATTTATTTAGTAAAATGCTCCGTAATTATTTTATCATTTTTTCAGTTATTATATTATTAACAGCATTTCTTAATCCAACGCAAGCCCTTACCTTCAGAATAATTATCCTGGCAGCCTTATTTGCCCTTGCAGGGAATCTTACTAATCTGGTATATTATTCAAAAAAAGAGTTATCTCAAAAAAGTAGATATATTCGAAAGGTAATACATTTTCTTCTGCTGGAAGTTGTCATCGTTACCTTAGGTAATATAATAGGACAGGTATCTGGCGTGATGCAAAGCACCATATTAGCGCTCGAGGTTTTATTAATTCGTGTACTAGTCGTATTAATTATCTGGTTGATTGATCGCAAAACAGCGAATGATATCAATAAACAATTGGAAAACATGAGAACCAAAAGAAATGAATAGCGTAATATACTTTCGCGGTAAGTTTTTCAACTTACCGCTATTTTTATACAGCTTATCAGTACATAGTATCAACCTGGCTCGGCCTATATTTACTTTCAGTTTTTGCTATGGTACTGTATAAATATTAAAACAGATTAGTTGAGGAGATTATTATGATAGGTTTGATATTTCTGTTAATTGTAGTGTTTGAAATTTCATTTACGAGTTATTGTCTATTTACAAAATCCATAAACATCAAATTAAAAAGTTATACACGCCTTTTTACTTTTATAATTTTTCTGATTCTTAGTATACTGCAAGTGATTGAGTGGAGTATGCGTTGGTATCTACTAGGTGCTTTATTATTATTTCTAGCTGTAAAGAGTATCTATGCATTAACTTCAACGAAGATAAATGTAAAGCAAATTCCTCCGCGTAAGATGATTCTAAAAGCTATCACAAGGAGCTTGCTTTTTGCCGTTGTACTAATACCGGCTTTTCTGTTTCCGCAACATAAGCCTTTGCAGCCTACTGGACCATTCCAAGTTGCCACAGCCAAATTCACTTTTACAAGCGATACCATTACAGATTATTTTACTGGTGGTAAAAGGCAGGTGAATGTCGGTTTCTGGTATCCTAAGGATATCGATGAAAAATCTCCTTTGCTAATATTCTCTCATGGTGCGTTTGGGATAAAAAATAGCAATTTTTCTGCTTTTGAGGAGCTAGCCAGCCATGGCTATGTGGTTTGCTCAATTGATCATCCTGGGCACTCTTTTTATACGGTGTCATCAGATGGTAAAAGAACAATTGTTGATAAGGCATATATGAGTGAAGTTATAAACTCCAATAGGAAGGCTTACTATACCAATGCTGAAAAAAACGAATTAATAAAGAAATGGATGAACATACGTACAGAGGATATTAATCTGACGATTGATAGTATACTGAAGAATGCAAAGGAAGCAAATACGTCTAATAATACACAATTCCAGAATGATGATACCAGGAAACTTTATCATAGTATAGATTGCGATAAAATAGGTGTGTTTGGACATTCCATGGGTGCAGCTGCAAGTGTGCAGATGGGAAGAACGCGTAACGATGTAAGCGCTGTAATAAATATAGATGGGCCATATTTTAGTGAGATGACCTATGATGCTAATCTGGATGAATTTATTGCCACCAGGGAACAGTATAACACACCAATTCTTAATATTTACTCAGACCAGGTATGGGTACAGTTAAAGGATGGTACTGATACGGGTGTCTATGCAGGCAATAAAATATCCAATCAAATATGCAAGGAAAGTTATGATGTATATCTGAAGGGCACGAAACATTTAACCCTGACAGATTTATCTTTAAGCTCCCCTTTTCTAGCTACCGTACTAAACGGAGAAGTTGCTAAGGTTGATGCAAGAAAGTCTATTGAGCTTGAAAATAGAATTATATTAGAGTTTTTTAATGCTACATTAAAAAAAGAAGGAAAGTTTACGGCAGAGGGGATATATGAGTAGTAGTTTTCAATCCTTTATAGCGACAAACATCCAGAACTGATAATTCTCTGACATAATTTTCAGAGCTTTGATAACAAAAGAGTTTAAAATGATATTTCTTTCTTGTGTCATACTGGAATTAAGAAATTGTCTAATAAGAAAAGTCATCATATTTCCTAGATGGATGATATGATTTAACTTTGTTGTAGCTGATATAACTGAAATACCAGAAAAATAAAATCAATTACGAATAAGGAATAGAGGTTATTATACTGTTAAATCTTACAGATGAGGAATATGAAGAGTTATTATTTTTAGATTTTGGAATCAAATTGAGTAAGTAATTCTTAATATATATTAAATAATATTCAAAGATATTGTAGTAAACGCTACAATATCTTTTTTTATTGCTGTCCTATCAGCATGACGGGGTATACTCTCGCCATATAAGGTGGTGATGCGCAACACCACCTTATACTTATGTAAGGAGATGAGTCAATGAAATAATTACATGTATATATAATAAGTGAAACAGTAAAAGTAGTAATATTATAATATTAAAGACAGGCAACAAAACCTTAAACCTCTAATATACATATTGTAACAGCTTAATTTCAAGGAGACATGAAATGAAGAAAAAGGGATTAGCAGCACTGGCTGTATTTGTATTTACAGCAGTGCTTTTATCCGGTTGCGGCAAAAGTAATGGGAATCTGATAAAGGTTCAGTTAAATGAAGTAGCACATTCTATTTTTTATGCACCTCAATATGTAGCAATAGAACAGGGATATTTTAAAGACGAAGGCCTTGATGTGGCATTGGTAAACGGACTTGGTGCAGATAAGACAATGACTGCGGTTCTTTCAGGAGATGCAGATATCGGATTTATGGGGCCGGAGGCAACCGTTTATGTGTACAACGAGGGAAAAGATGATTATGTCGTAAACTTTGCGCAGCTGACACAACGAGCAGGTAATTTTCTGGTGACAAAGGATAAGAATGAGACTTTTACCTGGGATAATGTGAGAGGAAAGACAGTAGTCGGCGGTCGCGCCGGGGGACGCCAAGGTATAATGTAAACTTTGAGTCTATTGTATTGGTATGTAATTGGGTTAATAAGATTACGAGCAATAATTACTATCATTATTTATAACCTAATAGAATGTTTATCCAGAAATTTGTGCAGACATATCGTCTATATAATTAAGGAGTGAATGTTAGTTGAAAATAAATATAGAGTTAATAAGATATTGGGTATAAACTCAATATCTTATTTTATTGTCATTTTAGCTGAACGACAGGGAGTATACACCTTATTAATGATCTAACAATAAAAGATTGAATATAAAATTTAGTAAAGTTGATTAATACTCATTATTAGTAACAAAAGTAGCCAGTGGACAGTAATGTCTATTTACTATACTATTATTAATGTCTAAAATAGTGATATATAGTTGAATTACAATAAATTTTAACTGATACATTGTTTTCTTCTATTAAAAGTATTTTATTTATAGTTAAAATAAATATTGAAAATAATAACATAAAATGTTATTATATGTATATTAAGGAATTGATTCTTTATATTATAGAATATTTGCGCAAAATATCTAAAAAAAACAATTAAATAGTAAAAAGGAGAATGAATTTATATGAAAAAATTTTATAAATTTACTGCATTATTATTAATAGTAGCAATATTTTGTGTTAGCTTACAAAATAATGCATATGCTAAAACTAATAATTATGTTAGATCAACTATCGGAAACGAAAAGTTGCAGAGATATAGTCCTGAGAGACCAACAATGACAATATATAATGATGAGCAAATTGCTAAAAATGAAGTATATGTTGATGGTAAGAAAGTAAATATATCCATGGATGCTAATAATACTTTGGCATTAACTGTTAATGATAAAGATTTTAATGCTGTAATGGAAATTTATGCAGATGGTGCTGCTGGCTTAATTGTAGATAACGGTAAAGAGCAACATGATTATGTACTACAGATAAACGAACTAATAACAGATACAGGTAAAGTTGATATAAATGTATTTGAAGATAATACAATGGTCGAATCATATAGCAGTTTAAGTGATGTTAGAAGTTATACATATACGGGACAAATACCAATTTTTGCAGGATGGGCTATTGCAGAAATTATTGGTTTTTGTATTTCTGCTCTTATAGTTGCAGGAGTTATCACAACTATACAAAGTGTTGCTACACAATATGGTTATGATTGGTATGATGGAAAAGAGGCATATAAAGTAATTGCTGCCGAGCCAGAACTAAAAAAATATTATTATCCAGCTTTGATTACAAATACTGTAACTAAGAAAGTAGCAATGGGAGTAACTAAAAATTATACATATATTGCTGTCTATGCTGGTATGGACCTTAACAGTGCATCTGCCTTAGCAACTGTAGACAAGCCGATTGATGTGTATACTTATTCGGCTAGTAATGCAGCTAAAGTCATTACAAATGCTGGATTTAAAACAGAAAAAGTAGATATTGAAAAGCACACTTCCTCTGGACTTCAATTTCCTCATTTTCATAAAGCAGGACATAGTGCAGGACTATCTGATTTTCATTCATTATGTGGGACACCTACCCTTTATAATTAAAGTTTATGAATAGAAAGCGGATAATATTCATTGCTATTACATTACTAATAGTAATAACATTAGCATTAATAGTGGTTAGACTAAATTTTATAACACAAACAGATAAAGATATAACTATTGGAATGATAGATGGATCCGTTAGCAAGAATTATGATAATGTAATAATGAATACTAATAATAAGTCAGATTACATTAGTCATGGTGATCATATGATAGATTTTGCTAATATTTGCAACTCAAAAAATAAGATATATTATTTTGACGCATCAATAAATGGGGAAATATCAACTGAAAGTATCATTGAAGGGTTAGAATGGATGATAGAGAATTCAGTATCTAAGGTTAATCTTAGTCTGAGCAGTAAAATCTATAGCGAACAATTAAATCAATGGATTAATGACCATAAAGATGATATTGAGATATATGCAAGTTATAATAATAACATAAACTCTTATGATTATCCAGCGATGTATAGTAATGTAGTTGCGTCTGGTAAAAAAAGCACAATTAAATTCAAAGATATTGATTATAGTTATGCAAGTAGTAATATTATTTATATTGGTACTGGAGTAAAATTATATGAAGGGAATTCATATCTCTCAGTGCTGACTTTAATAAGAAAGTCTACTAAATAAATTCTATTATGAATTCCCCATGGATAAATTGCATGGGGAATTTTATAGATATATATACTGCACTATGTAAGTTATTCGAATATAAAATATCATATGAGGTGATAAATTGTATTATATAGAGAAATTAAATAATTTAGTATTAACAAAATTCTATGATTTTCTTCTATTAAGATGTGAAAAGATTTCTTTTAAAAGATCTTATCAACGAGGATTTATTGAAAAGTTAGATCCTATGCATCCAAAATATTATGAAATTGGTTACATAGAAAAAAAGAATTTTGATTGTATTCAAGAAAAACTGAAAGAGACTTTATTAAAACAATTTACTAATAATTATGAATTTTTAGATGGATCCGAAGAGGAATTTCAGAAAAATTTTGAAGAAGAGTTAGAGGTATATAATTGGAATATTGATTACAATATGAAAATTAAAGATAGTAAAGATATCTCATTTAAATGTAAAATGAAAGAATATTTAGGAAATGAGATAACACGATGCTCATATGATACAATTGGACCATTTCAAGAGTTGTGTTTTTTTGAAAAGGGCAATTTAGTAAAAGAAGTAATTGGAAATATGAAGCATTTATACGATTGGGAAAAATTTATGATAAATTGCCAACAATTTGAGGATATAGCGTTTTGGAGAAATGATATTGAAGTTATATATCATACACTTGAAGGTCGTCAAGCTGTTTTAAATCTTACAGATGAGGAATATGAAGAGTTATTATTTTTAGATTTTGGAATCAAATTGAGTAAGTAATTCTTAATATATATTAAATAATATTCAAAGATATTGTAGTTAGACTCTACAATATCTTTTTTTATTGCTGTCCTATCGGCACGACGGGGTAAATACTCTCTCCATATAAGGTGGTGTTGCGCAACGCCACCTTATACATATGTAAGGAGATGAGTTAAATAAAATAAAAGGAGAGATATTATTATGTGTGAAATCATTGCAGTTGCAAATCAGAAAGGTGGAGCAGGTAAGACTACCACAACAAAGAATTTAGGACGGGCTTTAACTGAAAATGGAAAGAGGGTATTAGAAGTTGATTTCGATCCCCAGTTTAGTCTTTCGACATCATTGGGTTATACCAATACCGATAGTGAGCAATTTACAATAGGGGATCTCATGGATCGAGCTATCGAAATGAAGGAGTTACCAGGTAAAGAGGAATACATTAAACATACCGAGCATTTTGACATATTATTGAGCAATATAGTTTTATCATCAACCGAATTAAAGCTGGTGGGTATAATGGAGAGAGAATACATACTTAAAAGTATACTTGACGAATTAAGAGAAGATTATGATTATATACTCATTGATTGCAACCCTTCTTTGGGTATGCTGGTTATTAATGCTCTGGCAGCTTGTGATTGTGTAATAATTCCGGTAGATAGTAATTACTTGGCATCGAAAGGTTTAGAATTGTTTCTACGAACCTTCATTAGAATATTAAAAAGAATTAATACAAAATTATATATAAAAGGTATTCTACTTACAAAATTTAATGGACTAACTAACATATCTAAAAAAACATTTAGGAATATAAATGAAGCATATGGATCTGGTATTAATATTTTTGAAACGAAAATTCCTACTTCTGTAAAAGTTGGTGAATCTGATGATGAAGGATTAAGTATCATTGATTTCGCCCCTGAGAACCCTGTAGCAATAGCGTATAAGGAATTAGCCAAGGAGGTCATCAATTATGTCCGACAATAAATTAACCGCATTAGATGCTCTGTTTGGTGAATTAAAAGAGACTAAAAGCGATGATAAAGACAAGGTTATGAAAGCTAATGTTAAATACCTTATACCTTTTAAAAATCATCCGTTTAAGCTTTATACAGGGCGAAAGTTTGATGAAATGGTGCGTAGTATTAAAGAGTTCGGCATACTGCAGCCAATCATAGTAAGAACATTTATAAGTGATTCAGTTCAATTTAAAGATCAGACTATTGAAACAAATAAATATGAAATATTAGCTGGACACAATCGTTGGAATGCAGCAATAGCCGCTGAATTAGATGAAGTACCAATTGTTATTATGGAAGGGCTTTCAGATGAGGAAGCAATGTTAGTTGTTATTGAAACTAATCTTTTACAAAGATCATTTGCAGATTTAAGTTATTCAGAAAGAGCCTTAGTGATAGATGAGCACTACAAGTCATTAAAATCTCAAGGTAGACGGACTGATATTATTAATCAAGTTAAAGAAATACTTGATTCTAAGAATTCTATTGAAGATGAAACTTGTGGACATGATGTCCACAAGTCAAATTCTAGGGATCAAGTAGGAGAAGAATATAATTTAGATGGAAGGACAATAGCCAGATACATAAGAATCAATAAGTTATGTGTTGGGCTTAAGAAGTTTATTGATGAAAAAAGCATTAGTTTTACAGCAGGTGAACAATTATCTTATTTAAGTGAAGAAAATCAACTTTATCTAGTTGATATTCTTAATAATAGTAAACTGAAGGTCAGCCCAGTTAAAGCGGCAGCTCTTAGAAAACTAGAAGAAGCCAATAATCTGGATGAAGACGGAATTAAAAATGTAATGGTAGAAAATGAGAACAAACAAGAAAAAACAGCATTACAGGGAATTAAGGTTAAACCCAACATTGTAAAAAAGTATTTTAAGGAAAATCAATCGGCCAAAGAAGTTGAGAATATTATTGATAAAGCTTTAGAATTTTACTTCTCACATAATAAAGAATAATAACATCTTAGGAAAGACAGGTGAGATATTGAAAAGAAATGAAGTGGATTCTGAAGAAGAGTTAAGGAAATCTTTTAATCGTTGGGAAGACATATATATAAATGGATGTAACGATCCGTTTCATACCGATGGTACTAATCTAAATCTGGTTCGTAATCATATAATATCATTTAAAAGACAACTTGAAGAGAAAAAGCTTTACCCTGAAATATATTATAAAGAAACTCCTCCAGAAGTTGACTATAAGTATATGGCAAAAAAAGAAGAAATAATTGATAGTGCTAATAAAATATTAAATATATATTTGAATAATGAGGATTATCAATACCTTATTTCTAATATTAATCGACTTAATAAAACTCAGTTGAAAGAAATAACACATTTAACCTCTTTAAACTATATTAATGGTTTTAAGAACGCTGTAGAGAATAGAGAATTAGTTTATATGCAGAGGAACCTGAATACAAGTTACATAGAGACTTTGCATTGTGCAAGAGAGCAGGTACAAAATTTATTAGATAATGATGTAGGTACTGATGTAGTTAGCAGTACTAGCCAGGTCATTGGGCAGATTTCTTTATTTGAACTAGATTGTGAAGAAGATGAAGATTACGAAATTGATTAATTACATAAAACAACTTGTGGGCATCATGTCCACAAGTTATAGAAAGGTAGGTGATAATCGTGTTTGAATTATTTATTCCAATAGTTTATCCCTTTGCAAAACATTATCAAGGGAAACTAAGCGTTGTTACTCAGAACTACCAAGATATTAGGATTGCTTTTGCAAGTAATAATAAAAGACGTTTAACTTATGGTAGACCAGTAAGAAGAGGATGCTTAAATCATCAGAGAGTCGTAGATAGAAGAAAAATGAAAGCTAATAAACGACAAAGAAGAAAGCTTTATAAATTCAATGCTATAGATGAAATGTATATTATAGGGTTAGATACAAGTAATTGTAACGATACTATTTTTCAAACATCAAATTCGAAGCAGCATTTTTCAGCTGTTCCATATGATTTTGATACAAAGAAAAATGCTCTTATTGTTTTAAAGAGATGAGGGTAGGCAACTTGTGGACATCATGTCCACAAGTACAGAGAAAGGTCTAAACCAAACTTTTGGATTTACATATCACAAAAATTACAACTATGCCATGACACCCCTTTCCAGTATATACTCTGGATAGGGGCATAGGTGTATGAAAGGAGAAGGATTCTATTATGAAATATCTAAGTGGTAGATATTTCATAATTAATACTTATGGACATCGTACCCACCAAGTTTAGTAATAGCACTTTGAAATAATTTGCCCTGAAAGGAGTAATCTAAGGTTGAAAAGAGAAAATATTCCAATTATAATAGGATTTATATTATGTTTAATTTTGTTATACGGAGGAAAAGAGAGTATGAATAATGGTTATTGGGCACTGGTAGTAGCACTAATATCAGTAGCAGGAACTTTGGTTGCACATCTTATATCATTTCGCAAAGATAGCAATAAAATCGGGTCTGTTAAAGAGGATACATCAAAAATGACACCACAGGTAAATAATATCGATGAAAATACTAAAAAAATTAGAGATCAGGTTATAGAACAAATTATTCCTTCTATAAATCAATTTAAAGATAGCAGAATAGGTATATCTGAATTAGTCGAAGATTTACGTTATCAGAAAAGGTTAAAACAAGAAACATTGCCATATGTAAACAATATGGATACTTTTATTTCAGGAATTAAAAATGTATATGATGTTAATGCGAGACTAGCTTTTGAATTAAAAGAAGAAAGAGAAAAGACACAATTTTTAACATTAGAAAATAATCAGCTAAAAGCGGAATTATATAAATATAAAGAAAAAAGTTTTACCAAATCTAAAGATGAACTCGAAAGATAAATAGAGTAAGTGATGGGATATTGCAAAAAAGCGATATCCCCTTTTTTATAAAATCTCAAATAATCTTGAGGTTTTATAAAAGGAGGGGAAAAGAGAGGTGACACATGAGTAAACTAGAAAATTTGAGACAGCTATATTACCAAACAGTACAGGAAATGCTTGATGATACAGATAAATGGAAAGCGTTTCTTCAATATGCCAGTAATATGTATAAGTACGACTTTGCAACTCTTGTTACTGCTTATGCACAGAATCCTAATTATGTGCAACTGGCTTCTTATGATGACTGGAAGTCGATTGGAAGACAAGTAAGAAGAAATGAAAAGAGTATTCCGGTATTAATTAAAAATCAATATGGTATAGATCATTTTTTTGATTCTTCTCAGTTATGGGGGAATAAGCAAATTATGAATTGGTCTATTAGCGCAGAAGAGCTGGATGATTTCAACCATCGTTTTATGGAAAAATATAAGGATTACAATAGTGAGTTCATTTTAACTCCAGATGATGTTAGACAAATGCTTATAACAGACCAATTAAAAGGGGCATATAATAAGACAAATAATCCAGTAAATAAAGCTGCCCTACTTTCAGATTACCTTATCAACAGTATTAATTATATGATACAATATCGATATCATGGTGTTGATCCGAAGATATTAATACATAAATCGGCAGAAGTTAACAGTGAAACAATAGGTACAGTTGGATATTATACAGTTAAGGCTGCAAGAGAAATATTATTAACCAGTAAAGAAATCATATTTGATATAAGGAAGGAGAAACGAGATGGACAAAAGAATGACAGAGATGATAGCGAACGGGATGGAAATGGAGTACGAAGAGAGGGAGGGACTTTGGTTCGGAGTGGTAGAAGAGGAGCAGAACCAGGGAATGGAACAACTGACCAAATACGGAAATCTGGCGATGAAGTATTGGGAAGAAGAGAAACCAGTGGAGTTACAGCAGATTCTGATAGACGGCACACTAAGAGAAACCATGCTGAAGATACAGGAACAAGCAGAGGAAAAGATGGAGAGATTACAGGCGAAAATGCTGGAGAAAGACCCAATAAAGAATCCAAACGACACAATGGAAGCTTATCAGCACAGACAAAGGATCCACGACCAAGCAGAGGAAATAGTCCTCAGGGAAGTGGTTTACAATTAGAACTTAATTTAAAAGAATTACATGAAAACATTGAAGGAGAAACTAAAACGGTTTCTTCTTTTTTTATTAATAGAAGCTATGGGCAGTCTATGTTAGATGATGTAACTCTTATCAAAGCCGTAAATTATGGTACAGGTACTGAAGGTAGTCAATCGGGTATAACAAGGCTTTATAACACTGATGTACCTTATACTGAAAGAGTAAAATATCTGCAGAATGCTTATGATAAAACTAATTATTATGATGAAACTGGGAATGAGGGCTTTATTGGGATTCAAACACTAAGGCAAATGGGCATTAAAATATCTTGGTCTGAGAATTCTAAATTAAGTAACGAAATTATACACTGGAGTCAATTGGACAGAATCCTTGAAAAGATGATTCTTGATAATAAGTATATAATACCAATCAATGAGGACAAGGTTGCTCACAAAGAAGTTGCCAATTTAGTGAAAGAAGATAAGGGAACCGTAACACAAAAAGCAAGTAACATTGAAAAAATTAATTATAAGTATCAGGAAGATCTGCTTAGTGAAGGAGGAATTAAGAAGAAGTTTCAGAATAATGTTGCAGCTATTAAGCTCTTAAAAGAAATAGAAAATGAACAACGCTATGCCACAGAGAATGAGCAAATTATATTAAACAGGTATGTTGGCTGGGGTGGTTTAGCAGCTGCATTTGATGAAAGAAATTCATCCTGGGTAAATGAGTATATAGTACTTAAGGAACTACTAACTGAACAGGAATATAAGAGTGCAAGAGCATCTACAACCACAGCATTTTATACTCCTCCAGAAATAATTAAAGGTATATATAAAGCTTTAGCTCAGTTTGGATTCAAGGGTGGAAACCTTCTAGAGCCGGCCCTAGGAACAGGAAGATTCTTTTCCCATATCCCAGAGAATATTACGAATCAAACACGGTTGTATGGTGTTGAATTAGATAGTATTTCTGGTAGAATAGCAAAGCAACTTTATCAGGAGGCAGATATACAGATATGCGGCTACGAAAATGCTAATCACTCTGATAACTTTTTTGATCTGGTTATAGGTAATGTACCTTTTGGTGATTACAAAGTATTTGACAAACGTTACAGCAAATACAACTATCATATTCACGATTATTATTTTGCAAAGTCACTTGATAAGGTACGAGCCGGTGGATTAGTAATCTTTATAACAAGTAAAGGCACTTTGGATAAGGCAAATCCAACATTCCGTAAGTATCTTGCAGAACGTGCGGATTTAATTGGAGCCATTAGACTACCAAATATTACTTTTAAGGATGCCAATACTGAGGTGACGAGTGATATTCTGTTTTTACAAAAGAGAGATAGAATACAAGTAAGTGAACCCTCTTGGGTATTTACTGGTTTTACGGATGATAAAATTCCTGTTAATCAATATTATCTTGAGCATCCGGAAATGATGCTTGGTAAAATGGTATTTGATAATAAAATGTTTGGAGAAGATAGTAAATATACAACTTTAGTCAACGAGGATCCGGAGCGTTTACAGGAAGATTTCTTAGCTGCAGTTACTAAGCTTACTGGAAGAATTGATAAAAATAAGAATATAGTTATGGAAAAAGAAGAGGAAATAATACACACCATTCTGGCTGATCCAAGTGTTAAGAATTACTCTTATGCTATTGTAGATGAAAAAGTCTATTATAGAGAGAATTCAGAAATGAAGGAAGTGTTATTACCTATTCCTAAACTAAATCAGTTAAAGGGATTGATATGCCTTAGAAAAGCAGCCAGAGAAATAATAGAAGCACAGCTTCAAAACTGTGCAGATAATGAATTATACAAATTGCAGGAAGATCTTCACTCTTTATATAATTCATTTGTAAATAAATATGGTGTACTTAGTGGAAAAAATAATAATATTTTTAAACTTGATGCTGATTATCCACTGATCCTATCATTAGAATATGTTGATAAGAATAATAAGGTAGTAAAAGCTGATATCTTTACCAAGCGTACAATTAAACCTTACAAATTAATTGATCATGTTGAAACTGCCAGAGAAGGATTAATAGTGTCACTAACTGAAAAGGGACGAGTTGATATCCCTTATATTGCAAACTTAGGTGGATTTACAAACGACCAGGTAATAAAAGATCTTAATGGTGAGATATTCCTTAATCCAGAGAAACAGGATACAGAAGATCCGTATGCTGGTTATGAAACAGCTGATTCATATTTATCAGGAAATGTACGGTCCAAGCTTAAAATAGCTGAATTATTTGCAGAAATTAATTCAGATTTAAAAATAAATGTGGAAGCCTTAAGGAGAGTTCAACCGGAGGATTTGAAGGCAGGTGAAATAACTGTACGGTTAGGTACAACATGGATTGATGAAGAGGATCTCAATCAATTTATGTATGAACTGCTAGATACTCCGAAGACTTATCAACTAAAGGTAGGGAACAAAGATAAAAAAAGAGTAACAGCTATTCGATACAATAATTTTACATCTGCTTATGCTGTAACAAATAAGGTTTATGATGTGACTAATCGTATTCGTGCATCAAAGACTTATGGTACAAGTAGGATGGATGCCTATATGATAATTGAAGATACTCTCAATTTAAAAACTGTTGTTGTAAAGGACAGGTTGGTTAACGAAGACGGTAATTATTACTATGTTGTAAATAAAGCAGAAACAATATTAGCCAGAGAAAAGCAGAGTTTAATTAAGGAAAAGTTTCAGGAATGGTTCTGGTCCGATATTAGTAGGCGTGAGAAGTATGTTAGAAAATATAATGACCTATTTAATACTACAAGACTACGTGAATATGACGGTTCCCATTTGCAATTTCCTGGTATGAATCCAGCAATTAAATTGAGAAATCATCAAAAAAATGCGATTGCAAGAGTCTTATATGGTGGGAATACATTGCTTGCTCATTGTGTAGGTGCCGGAAAAACATACGAAATGATAGCTAGTGCTATGGAACTTAAGAGAGTAGGTCTTGCTACCAAGTCGATGTTTTGTGTTCCTAATCACCTTACTGAACAAATTGGAAATGACTTCATAAAATTATATCCTGCAGCAAATATTCTTGTTGCTACAAAAGCAGATTTTGAGCCATTAAACAGAAAAACCTTTATAAGTAAAATTGCTACAGGTGAGTATGATGCAATAATACTTGGCTATACACAGTTTGAGAGAATACCAATATCACCAGAGAGAGAGCAAGTTATGTTGCATGAGCAGATTGACCAAGCAAAGGCTGCTATAGAAAGGATACACGAAGAAAATGGCGAGAACTGGTCAATTAAACAGATGGAAAAGTTTAAAAAGAGTCTGGAAACTGAACTTCTTTCTTTGCGTAATAGTGATAGAGACAATGTCATTTATTTTGAAGAATTAGGAGTAGACGCATTATTTGTAGATGAAGCACATTATTATAAAAACTGTGCTGTATTTTCAAAAATGAGAAATGTTGCTGGAATATCTACAACTAAGGCAAAAAAATCAACTGATATGCTTATCAAGTGTCAGTATATTCAAGAAATCAATAGTGGTAGAGGGGTAGTTTTCGCCACTGGGACTCCGATCTCTAATTCTATGACAGAATTATATGTTATGCAGAGATATTTACAGAATAATACCTTGAAGGAAAAAGGGATTGGACATTTTGATGCTTGGGCTGCGAACTTTGGTGAAGTTATTTCCTCTTTAGAATTAGCGCCAGAAGGTACGGGATACCGCTTTAAGAACCGCTTTGCCAAGTTTACTAATGTTCCAGAACTGATGAATATGTTCCGGGAGATAGCAGATGTTCAGCTTCCTGAAATGTTAGAAGATTTGCCAGTGCCTAAGATTAAGGGGGGGAAATACAAAGTTATAGTATCTGAACCGTCTGATTATACACGAAAAGTAATGGCTAGCTTTGCAGAAAGAGCTGAAGCAATAAGAAATGGACAAGTATATCCGCATGTTGATAATATGCTTAAGGTAACGAATGAAGCAAGAAAACTTGGAACGGATCCCAGATTACTTGATCCCAAAGCACCAAATGAACCAGCAAGTAAAGTTAATCAATGTATTGAGATTGTTTACGATGAGTATGTTAAGAGTTCAGAAATCAAAGGTACACAGATTATTTTCTGTGATATAGGAACACCTAATAAGGATAAGAGATGGAATATTTACAATTACATAAAAGAGGAATTGATACGATTAGGAATGCCAGAACAAGAGATATGTTTTATACATGACGCTAACACAGAAAAACAGAGGGAAAAACTATTTGAGTACTTACGGAATGGTACAAAAAGAGTAATAGTGGGAAGTACTCAAAAGATGGGAACAGGTGTAAACATACAAGACAGGATAGTAGCTGCACATGATCTTGATTGCCCATGGAGACCAAGTGATCTGGAGCAACGATCAGGACGTCCTTTACGACAGGGAAATATTAATGATGAGGTTGCTATGTATCGTTATGTAACGAAAGATACTTACGATGCTTATAATTGGCAGCTAGTAGAGCAAAAACAGAAAATTATTGCACAAATCATGACGAACAAGACTATAGAACGTACATATGAGGATATTGATGAAACAGTTTTGTCTTATGCAGAGATAAAAGCATTGGCTACTGGAAATCCCTATATAAAAGAGAAGATGGATATTGATACAGAAGTGGGTAGGTTAAAAATGTTAAAGGCTGGCTATTTAAATGAAAAGTATAAATATGAAGAAGGATTTCATCGTATTTATCCAGCTCAAATAACAGAGTATAGGTCAAAAATTGAAGCTATAGAAAAGGATATCAAGTTAAGAGATTCCAATCCTGTTAGTGAGGACAGCTTCTGCATAAAACTAATGAATACAATTTTTACGGAGAGATCCAAAGCCGGTGAAGCTTTGCTTGCTATTATGACCATGAAAGAAATACCAGATGAAATTGGAAGTTTTCGT